>JAMXLO010000102.1 GCA_024280945.1 Acetobacteraceae bacterium | reverse complement strand
CTGTATCCCTGTGCCCCGCAGGCCAAGCGCCAGCAGAATCGCCTGCGGCAAACCGAACACGAAGTCGAACAATCCGAACACGATGTAGCCGCCACCGACGATGAGGAAAAATATGACGCCGCCGAAGCGGCAGACCACAGCGAAGATCGCGGCGAACCTGTTGCGCACCGGATCCAGCGCCGACGGAATGTAGAAGATCGACAACAGGATCAACAGGAAAGCGGAGAACCGTGGCCATACCATTGGCTGCGCCAACGGCAACCGCAAGAACTCAAGCACGGTCGGCGTGGCGGCGATACTGATCGCGGCAACCACGATGTTGGCGACGATGCCAAGCCACATGATGTGCCGGAACCAAGTGAGGCAAGCTTGCGATTGCATGGTCAGAACGTCAGCAGATAAGCCAGCAGGGCGGCGCGCTGGTCTGGCGGCAGGTTGGTCCCGTAGAGATGTCCGCCATTGCCGTTGCCGACCTGGGAGGTATCGAAACAGTACCCTTTATCGGGTGGCTGCGCAGGATTGCACAGCGGTGCCTGGAACCCGCCCTTGTCCTGGTCCAACACGTCCAGTCCGCGGACAAACGACTTCGGCCTCTGGTCGGGCGGCAGCAGCAGGTCGGCAAGCGTCGGCACCGAACCGTTGTGCAAATAGGGCGCCCGCAGCCACAGGGCATCCAACGGCAGGTCGGCATAACCGTCGGTCTTGGTGAAGTACTTGAACTGATAGGGCGTGCCGCTGAACAGCGTGAGCTGCATGTCACGGAACCGCTGCGTATAGCTGTTCAGGCGACCGGGGTCGGCATTCAGCTTGGCATTGGGCTCGACCTGGCCGATCTGCTCGCCTTTGAACGCATAGCCGTTGTTGTCCTGATAGCCATGGCATGCGGCGCACTCGCTCATATAGATTGCACGGCCGGCGGTAACTTTCGCGCTGTCCGGCCGATACGGGCTCGGCGGCGCATGCAAGTCCAGCAGCCAATGCGCCACGCGCTCGATGCTGGCATGATCGACCGACTGCACGGTGACGCCTGCACCGAGCGCGGCACTGAGGTTGCGCTCAGCCAAGGATGTGTTGTTGCCATCCCAGTGCAGATGCATGCCTTCACGGGGGCCTTGATTGAAGATCGATGGGAAGTCAGCGGTGCCAACCCGCTCCTGCGGGGTCAGGCTGTCCCAGGCCATGTGGAACTGGATGAGCTTGTATGGGTTGAAGGTATCAACGCGCCCCGGTCCCCACGACGGCTGATAGGCCAGCAGCGGGTCCAGCCGCACGCGTCGTTCCAGCAAACCCTGGCGAACCTGCGGGATGACGATGTAGCGCCAGGTCAGCCGGTCCAGCCAATCCAGATCTGCGCCCGCCTTCTGCACGGCAGGGATCAGACTGTCCGGCTCCAGTCGCGGATCATCGGCGATGCCGAGAACGAACTTGATGAAGCGGTGCAGATCCAGATTGTTCGACGGCATGGCGGCGATCACCTGCGGCGCAGCCTGTGCCGTGTCCCTGACCGTTCCGGTATGGCAGACCGCGCAGTTCATCCAGGCGAGTTCGACGCCGCTGACCTCACGCCGACTGATGCCGATCGGCAGATCACGTTTGTTGCCCTGCGCGTCAGTCTCGTAGAGGAAACCGAACACGCTGTAGTCACCGCCATGGAACACTTCGGGAAACAGCCCGGGCAGCGCACGCCAGACCCAATAGGGCAGACCACTCGTCGGCTCGCTGCCAATGGATCCATATTTGAAGTGGTCGATGTTGCTGGCGAATGAAGGTGTGCCGCTTCTGGTGAAGCGCCAGTACGCAACGCCGCCTACGACGATCGTCACCAGCCCGATCAGAAAGATCAGCAGCAGGATGATCGCGATAAGCAGCCGTTTCCAGGAGCGCCGTAGCACCTCCTGCTGAACAACCGATACCGAAGTGCTGTTCGCCATCGTCGTGGTCCTGCTGCGTGTCGGTGCTATGTCGGGATGGCCAGGTTCGGGTGTGTCCGATAGACGGAGAACACCTCCTCGATCATTGCTTCGTAATTGCCGCCGAAGCGATCCAGTTCGTAGCAGCCGAGTGGGTTCTTGGGTGCGTTCAACAGGCACTTGTTGCAGTGGGTGCAGGGGATTGCGGGCAAATCGCGGCCGGCCTCCCACTGCTTCGGCAGGTCGTTGTTGGCGATCAGGGCGCGCGCAATCGATACCCCATCACACGATCCGTTGCCGATGATCTCGCGGATATACGAAGCGGTCTGGTAGCCGCCGGTGCTGATCACCGGGATCTTGACCGCCTGCTTGATGGCGCGGCACTGATCGATGCTGACACCTTCAACCGGTCGGCCCTTTTTCATGCGGAACCAGATCCAGCGGAAGATCGGCCGCAAGGTTGGGTAACGAAACGTCAGGTAGTTGCGGAACGTGTACATCCCCGACGCGAGCATGCCGTCATAGGTGGTCGCAATGGTGTCGAAGTCGAAGTCGCCCGGCGGGTTGAGGGGGTGCGGGAAAAGGCTGCCGGTCGAGACATGCAGTGCATCGGCGCCCGCCTGCTCGATCATCTTGGCCAGCTCAATCCCTTCTTCCAGGGTGTTGCCCTTCTTTTCCCAGGGAATCACGTTGTTGAAGTCGATGGCGCTGAATTTGACCTGGAGGTGGAAGTCCTTGCCGCAGCGCAGGCGGATCGCCTGGATGATCTCCATCAGGAAGCGTGCACGATTGCGAAGGTCGCCGCCGTACTCATCACGCCGGTCGTTGATACCGGAACTGAGGAACTGAGTGATGAGATAGCCGTTGGCGCCGTGTAGTTCGACGCCATCGAGCCCCGCCTGTTGGGCGCGCCAGGCGCCGGCCGCAAACGCATCGACCGTCTGCCGGATCTCGTCCTTGGTCATTGCCTGGGTGAGGAAGCCGTGCAGCGTCTCGTTCTTGCTGGTGGAGCTGCGCGTGCGGCGGTGCTGGTTCGCCACGCCAGGCAGGTCCATCTGCCGACCGGAGTGGCTGAGCTGCAGGATGAACTTGCAGCCGAAACTATGGGCTGCTTCGCCAACCTTCTGCCAGAGCGGGATGAAGTCATCGCGATGAATGGTGGCATATCCCGCAGCGATGCGGCCTTCCAGCATCACCGGCACGAAAGACGAGATGATCGCGCCGACGCCGCCGCGCGCGAACTTGCTCTCCCAGTTGACGCGGGTCTGCGACAGACTGCCGTCCTCGTTGTCGAAGCGGCCCGAGATGCTCGATCGGAAGATGCGGTTCTTGATCTCGATATTCCGCCACTTCAGCGGCTCGAAGATCACGTCATTGCCCATCGTCGGTTCCTCGTGACGATCGTGGTCGGCGCGGGTGGCTTTGGTCTCGGTGCTGGCGGTGGTGGCGCCTGGCGTTCAACGCCAGCAAAGAATGCCGTCAGCGTTTCAGCATCAGGGGCCAGCAATTCGATTTCACGGCGCCCCAGTTCGCGGTAACTCTCGAACTGGCTCTCGCCATAGAACTGCTCCAGCGTGGACTGGTGCGGAAATGTCTCGTTGAGGTTGCGATAGGAACGCACGTCCATCGCAACCTCCGCGAGGTCGGCCGGTTTCAGGTACACCAGTTCGCCAGGTGTGGTGCATTCCGGGTAATGGATTTTCGCGTAGGCGAAGCTGCGGAGCGGCAGGAGTGGCTTCTTGCGCGATCCTATGGCGACCTGCGGGACAAATTCGATCGACACGTCGAAGTCAATGCGGATCTTGCGGATCGCATTGCCAAGGTCCTCAAAACTGGCGTTGGGATCCTCGCCCGCATCGATAACCAGGATGCGCCGACAGCGCCGACGCACCATTTCATAGAGGCCGAGATTCTCGAAGTGACCGCCGTCGCTCAGATACACCGCGTTGCCACGATCATCCGCCAGGCCGAGTAGCTCGCGCGCGAGGGTGACCAACGCGTTCGGCGGCTTGGCCCGGCTCAACTCGACGGTGGACGCTGTCGCCGGGTTTGGCAGCCAGGCACCGAGTCGTACATTGAACAGCGTCATCAGGAACGCTGCGCCCGGCGAGGAATGGTAGCCCATGTTCGGGCTTGCAGCGGCTCCGGATATGGCAAGCGCAGTTCCTAGCGTAATGCCACGGCGGCAGTCGTCGGGTCCGGTTTCGCGTTCGCTTCCGGCATACAATTCCGTCCGGACATAGGCGCCCCGTTCCGGCAGGCCGGCGGCGACGTCCTCGCTCTTGTGCAAGAAAGCTGCGCCACAGGAGCTGGGGGTTACGGTGAAGCTCTCACCCTTGCGCTCTGCCCATGCGGTGTTGCGACTGGCCGTCAGATTCAATGTCAGGTTCACGACTGGAAACAGCCGGCCGGTCCCGGATTTTTTCGGCTCCAGTTCAGCCATTCGAGGGTTGTCACCGGGATCGAGTCCGGTGAAATCGTCAGGCTGGCGTTGCTTGCGGGCGGTGCCCAGAAAGGCGCGGACCAGCCGATTGCGATAGACCCCGTGCATGGAAAAGCGGTTGACATTGATGCGCCGACCGAGTGCCCAGGCGAGCACGCCGGCAATCCCCATCAGGATCAGGTCGCCCAGAATCTGGCCACCGGCGAGCAACCAGCCGAGTCGCGCCAGCAACATGAACAGCGTGGCTGCGAACACCGCAGCGATCACGCCGAGTATCAGGTTTGAGGAGGGCCTGAACCCGCCCGCCGCCTCGGGCTTCTCCTTGCCCGACATGTCGCCGGAGATCTTGCCGACATAGGCGGCGACCGGCCCGGTCAGCAGACCGAAGCCGCTGACCACGAAGGATGTGAAGGTGGACGTGTGATCCAGCACTGCTATCGGCAGCAGCAGGCAGACCGCGGCGAAGACCGCCCACAGCAGTCCGGGCACCACCTTCTCGGCGTTCAGCCGCGCCAGCCATTCGCGATCCAGGTCACCGCGAAACGCCTCGGCGCGCAGAGCAACGTAGACCAGTGACTGCATCAGGTGAGCGATTGTCACCGCAAGCGGTCCGAGGACAGCGACGAAGATCACAGGCAGGCCGATGGAGAATTCGAGCTCCAGCCACAGGATGAAGGCCGCAACCAAGGATGCCAGACTCCACCAGCCGAAATTGCGACCGAACACCCGGCGGTGTGGGCCTGCTTCCCGGAAGCCGGCAATGACAAACGCCAGCTCCATGACGATGAAGCCCAGCGGCGGGATCACATCTCCCAGAATTGCGTCGCCTGGCATCACGAGACGAAGCCAAGGCGCAGCGGCCAGCGGAACCAGCAGCGACCAGATCAGCAGCGGCCAGACCACCCATTTCGGCACGAACACGCCGTTCGCCTGCGACGCCGCCTTGGTCATTGCATGGCTGGGCAGGTGCCGCGCGCCGTTGTAGATGCCGATGAATAGACAGACCAGTCCCAGCACCAGCAGCGGCCAGCTCCAGCGAGGTCCAATCTCGACCAACACGTTCTGATACAGGCCGGGAAGCAGGGCGACGGCAAACAGAGCTGGGACGAAGATCAGCCAGTTCACCAGGACATTGCGCACCCACAGCAGGATGCCGGCCCAGGTGTCCGGCGAACTGATCCCGGGGCTTGGCGCAAGGTAGTTGGTATACCGGCGCAGCGTGCGAAGCTCGGGCGGCACTTTGGTTGCCCCAAGCGCGCTTTGTACCTTGAGGGCATCGCCGCCATGCGCGTGCACCAACGCCTGCAGCCAGCCGCCGATGTAGCCGCCACCAGAGACAGTCGAAAGATAGTGGAACTCGGTCAGCAGTCCACGTCGCGCCAAGTCTTGCAGTACGCCAAGCGAGAATGCAGCACTGCGTACGCCGCCGCCGGATAGACACAGTGCGGCCTGGTTCTTTTGCAGCGCCGCATCGTAGTAGTCATGCAGCGAGCCGTCATGGCCCTGTCTGGTGCAGGCTGGGCGATCAGACCCATGGATCGCTTCGAACTCCTGCCATAGCGCGCCGGCGGTGGTCGATACCGGACGCGGTACCGGCGGTTGATCCGACACTGACTTCCCCCTCATACCGGGAGTATGGCAGTGCGACTTATAGTGTCGCAACGAGAATCAGAGCTGTGATGTGGCTCACCGCTGGTTGCTTATTCACTTTACAGCCCCTCCGCGTGGACATTACGGTGCCGGCGACTCGCGCAGCATCAACAGCGAGCGGCGAGGGAGAACATGAAGCGCTTCGTCCTGGTCGCCGCCGGCCTATTGCTGATCATCGTTCTTGCGCTGCTGCTGCTGCCGGGCAGTGGACCGCAGCCAGGTAAAGTCCGAGACGAAGCCATGCTCGCCGGTCGTCCGGCCAGTTCATTCGCCGCGGCTGACGAGGACTACTTCAAGGACATGGACAACGGCGTGCAGCTCAGCACCGACGAGGTGAAGGGGCGCAACATGTGGCTGGTCTGGTCCGGGGGCAACGACCGGTTCTGGGACGTGATGATCCAGCACGCCTTCGGCACCTTCGATCTGCTGAAGACCATTTCCTCGGCACCGGGACTGCCGTACAGCCGCGACAACCGCTGGAATTACTTCGGCGTCATCAACGAGCCCTGCTTCGACAAGCCGACGGCGCCGGACCCGAAGCATTTCGGGCTCTGGCTTGATCAGCGCCGAACCGATTGCCCGCCTGACCCGTTCGCTGACGCAGCCAAGTATCCCGGGGTCAAGCTCGGTGCGCGTGGCAGCGAAGGATTGCCGGTCGGATCGTATTATGGCGAACCCACCGGCATTATCGGGCTTCGGCTGTTTCCTAACCCTGACTTCGACGAGGCGGCGCGCAAGCAGTGGGATCCGGAGCGCTTCTATAAAGACCCGAGCTACTACGAACGAAAGGATCTGGTCCGCCCGTATCGTGTCGGCATGGCCTGCGGCTTTTGCCACATCGGACCTAGCCCGACCAACCCGCCGGCCGATCCGGAACATCCGGAATGGAAGAACCTGAACTCGACTGTCGGCTCGCAGTACTTCTGGTTCGACCGCGTGTTCGTGTGGGGAGCCGACAAGGCCAACTACATTTTCCAGCTGCTGCATTCCTATCGCCCCGGCACCTTGGATACCTCGTTGGTCTCCACCGACAGTATCGCCAATCCGCGGACAATGAACGCCATCTATCAGTTGGGCCCACGCCTTCTGCACGCGATGCCGTTCGGCCGAGAGCTGTTGACCGACGGGCAGCTTGACAACAAGCAATTCAACGACTTCGTCTCCTCGCCGCCGCTCGTCGACCTGTACGACAAGCCGTATGTCTATACGCCGAGGGTGCTGAAGGACGGGGCGGACTCGGTCGGTGCGCTCGGCGCGCTGAATCGCGTCTATATCAACATCGGCCTGTTCAGCGAGGAGTGGCTGCTGCACTTCAACGCGTTTGCTGGCGGACAGCGCATCACGCCGATCCGCATCGCTGACGCAGAGCGCAATTCCGCCTACTGGCAGGCAACCGAGCAGCAGACCTTCTACATGGCGCAGTTTCTGGTGAAGGCCGGCCAGCCGGACAGGCTTGCCGACCTCCCAGCGCCAATTCGGTCGCGCTATCTGACTGACGACGAGGTGACGCTGGACCGCGGGAAGACTGTGTTCGCCGATCGCTGTGCCCGTTGCCATTCGAGCAAGCTGCCTGATCCCGTGGTGGGCATGCAGGGACCGGGGGCCGAGAACTGCAACGGACCCGACTACCTGAAATGCTGGAACAAGTACTGGGCGTGGACCAAGACCGACGACTTCAAGCAGAAGATGCTGGCGATCGTAAAGGCGCCGGACTTCCTGAAGGACAACTACCTGTCCAGCGAATTCCGTGTGCCTGTGACGCTGCTGCAAACGAACGCCTGCAGTCCTCTGGCGCGGAACGCGCTGGCCGGCAATATCTGGGACAATTTCTCCTCGCAGAGCTACAAGGACCTGCCGTCGGTGGGCCAGATCACGGTGAAGGACCCATTCACCGGTGAGGATCGCAAGTATCCCATGCCAGCCGGCGGACGCGGCTATACGCGGCCACCATCGCTGGTCAGCCTGTGGTCAACTGCACCATTCCTGCTGAACAACACGGTTGGTCCGTTCGATCCAAGCCCGTCGATACCGGCTCGCATGACGGTGTTTCAGGCCAGCATCGAACAGATGCTTTGGCCGGAAAAGCGCCAGCTCGATCCGATGCTGGGCGCCAGAGGCGTCGGACTCATCGATCGGACCACGGCAAAGAGCTGGGTCACGGTGCCTGCTGGCTTCCTGCCGAGCGTGGTGACGTTTCTGCACGGCCCGCTGAACTGGCTGCTTCCGGGCGCCTTCGCGGCGAATGGAGGTCTGCGGATCGGACCTATCCCGGCCGGTACTCCGATCGGTCTCATCAGCAACTTCGATCCGTTACCGGAGGATCGTGGCCTGATCGCCGGCACCGCGCGAGCGTGGAAGCTGCTTGGCCTCGGCTTGCGGCTGCGTCATGACATGGCCGCGATGCCGGCGAACGCCGACGATGCTACGGCGCGAGAGATTTTCACGCCGCTCGGCCGCGAGCTGTATGATCTCAGTATGTGTCCCGATTTCGTGGTCAATCGCGGCCACTACTTTGGCACCGACATGTTCGCTGAAGAGCCGGGTCTGAGTGACAGCGAGAAGCGCGACCTGATCGAGTTTCTCAAGACGCTTTAGGTACACGGAATGCCGCACGACGTCTGTGACTACATCGTCGTCGGCTCGGGTGCCGGCGGCGGCACCGTCGCTGCACGGCTGGCGGAGGCTGGTTTCCATGTCGTTCTGCTGGAAGCCGGTGGCGATCCTTGCCACCTGCAGGGTGGCGATCCGCTCGAGCCTAATATCAACCGGCTGCCTGATGACTATCGGATTCCGGCGCTTCATCCGTTTGCATCCGAAAACGAGGCGATTTCCTGGCACTTCTTTGTGCGACACTATCCGGACCTGGCGCAGCGCCAGCGCGATCCGGCTTATCGCTCGCGATGGAACGGGCAGGCGGTCGATGGCGTACTGTACCCACGCGCCTCGTGCCTTGGCGGCTGCACCGCGCACAACGCGATGATCCTGGTCGCGCCACCAGACGCGGACTGGGATGCGATTGCCACCGAAACTGGCGATGCCAGCTGGAGCGCGCAGAACATGGCGCGCTACTTCTCCCGATTGGAGAACTGCCGCTATCGGTGGCTATCGCGCCTGCTTGCACTGTTCGGCGTTCACGGCAGCGGGCACGGCTGGAACGGTTGGCTATCGACGGAGAAAGCGCTGCCCCGCGAAGCGCTGAAGGACGGCGACCTGGTGCGAACCATGGCGTCGGCGGCGCGGACAGTACTCCATCAGCGGCAGGGGTGGTGCCACCGACTGCGGGTTCTGCTGCGATCCTTTGCTGATCCCAACGACCGCGCGGTACTGGCGGAGGGATCCGAAGGACTGTTCTACACGCCGCTGACCACACACCGCCATTCTCGCAATGGCACGCGCGAACGCCTGCGCGCGGTTGCCGCGCAATGGCCGCGTCTGCTGGATCTGCGATTGCAGGTGCTCGCAACGCGCGTGCTGTTCGATGCCCAAATGCGCGCGGCGGGCGTCGAGTATCGCCGTGGCGCAAATCTGTATCGTGTGCATTCCCATGCAACAGCTGCATCCGGTGAAGTGGGCGTGGTCCATGCGCGCCGCGAGGTGATCCTGGCAGGTGGCGCTTTCAACACGCCCCAGCTGTTGATGCTGTCCGGTATCGGCCCCGCAAAGGATTTGGCAGAATTGGGCATCACGCCGGTTGTCGATCTGCCCGGTGTCGGTGCCAATTTGCAGGATCGCTACGAGGTCGGCGTGGTCAACCGCATGGCGCTGCCGGTATGGCCGTCGCTGCGTGACGCATCGTTCGAACATGGTGATCCGGTGTGGCGGCGCTGGGCGCGCTGGGGCCTTGGCATGTATGCATCGAACGGTGCCGCACTGACAATTGCACTGCGCTCTGCACCAGAAGCGCCGCTGCCCGATCTGTTCTTGATGTCGCTGCTGGCGCCGTTCAGGGGTTACTTCCCCGGCTACTCGCGCGAAATCGCCGAGCACCGCAATCGTCTGACCTGGAGCATCCTGAAAGCGCATACCCGCAACCGCGCCGGCGTGATGAAGTTGAACTCGGCTGATCCGACCGAGCCGCCGCTGATTGAATTCCATTACTTCGACCGTGCGGACGACCCGGACGAGGCAGACCTGCGCGCCGTGGTCGACGGCATAAGATTTGCCCGACGACTTGCAGCGCCGCTGTTGCGGTCGGGTGCAATCGCCGCCGAGGAAGTACCGGGGCCGCAGGTCCAGACAGACGACGAGCTGGCGCAATTCGTCCGCGATCATGCCTGGGGCCATCATGCCTGCGGTACCTGTGCGATTGGCAGCGTGCTTGGCAGCGATTTCCGCGTGCATGGCACATCGGGGTTACGTGTCGTCGATGCGTCCGTGTTTCCACGCATTCCCGGCTATTTCATCGTCTCGGCCGTGTACATGATCGGCGAGAAGGCGGCTGATGCTATTCTGGCCGATGCGATGGGTTAGCCAGGTCGTCCAAAGGTTGGACGGCATTCCGCTGGCGCTCGAACTCGCGGCGCCGCGGCTGAAGGTGTTGAAGCCTGAAGCGTTGCTGAAGCGCCTGGATGACCAGCTTCGCCTCCTCACCGGTGGGACGCGCAAGGGCGTGCCCCGGCAGCAGACGCTGCGCGCGGCGATCGAATGGAGCTACGCCTGCTCACCGAGGCTGAGCAGGCGATGCTGCGCAGACTAGGGGTCTTTGCGGGTAGCTTCACCCTGGAGGCGGTGGCCGCCGTCGCCAATGGCGCACCGGTCGCGGAATGGGACGTTCTCGATGTGCTCGCCGGGCTGGTGGACAAGTCGCTGGTGGTTCCACTCCCCGGCGGTGGCGAGCGCCGCTACCGGCTGCTCGAGGCAAAGCGGGGCATTCGCGCTGGATAAGCTGGCGGACAGCCGCTACGCGGCGCTGGCTCGGCGCCTGTGCGAGTACATGACAATCGCATTCGAGCGGGCAGATCGAAACTGGCCTACGACTGCGAGGGCCGATTGGCTGGCCGTGTACGAGCCCGAATTGGACAACGTGCGGGCGGCGCGTGGTTGGTCTTTTCGTCCGGACGGGGACCCGGCCGCAGGCCTGGAACTTGTCAGCCATACCGACTGGCTTGTGGCGCGAACTGTCGCTGCTGCAGGAGCAACGGCGGTGGTTCGAGCTCGCCTTCGAAGAGGCAACGAGCCTGTCCACAGCGCTCGGTGACGTTCGCGTTCACGATCACTGCGAGGCGCAGCTCGCCATGATCGCATTCGCGGCGGGTCAGACGGCGCAAGCCATCGACCGCGCGAGCCGGGCAGCCGAGGCGTCCCGCCGGCATGGCATCCTGATCGCTGAACTCCAGGCCGTGCATTGGCTGGCCGCCTTTCTGATCCTCGATGATCAGATCCAGCCGGGTCGCGCTGCGGCACTCAGAGCCTTCGAGCTTTCGCGGGCGTTCGGGAACCCGAATCACCCAGGCTTGCTTTATCAGCTCGCCCTCATCCGCGCGACGCGCCGGCAGACTCACCCCGCAGCGCGGCTCGCCGGGCTTCGCAGACGCCTACGTCGAACAGCATCAGCTTGGCTCCGAGATCGCCGTAGCCATACGGAACAGGCTCGTTGCACGTCAGCAGGACGCGATGGGGCCGGAGGAGTGCCAAGCCGCCATGACCGCAGGAGCTGCTCTGAGCGAACAGGGAGCGGTCGCCATAGCAGAAGCGGCATGAGCCCATCTGTTCGTCCAGCGGCCAATAGGCTGAGCCACGAGTTGACTGCGTGACGCCAGGTCGGTGTCGGCTATCTAGCCGGGACCCGCGCCGGCGGCACGTCTCAGTCGTGGCTTCTCCGGCCGTGCGGTCGCGTCGAGCACAGCGTGCATTGCTGCCACGGTCTCGGGTGAAAGGCGGTGAATGCTATGTGCAATGCGATTGGCAAGCGCAGTCTGTTCCGGGGTCAGTCCCGCAGTGTTCACGGTCACCCGCGGGTGCGATAAACGCGCAAGCCGCGCCAGTTCTTCGGCTTCGTCCCAGATCAAGCCGAAGAACTCATTGACCTGGTGCACCAGGCCGGCACTCGGCGCACCGCGTCGGCCATGCTCCAGCGCAGAGAGGTAGGCAGCCGAGACCTGCAGCTCTGCGGCCAGGCGCTGCAAGGTTATGCCACGTTCGGCTCGCAAGGCGCGCAGGCGGGCGCCAAACGGGGTCATCTGGCGCGGCGCAGCAGTAGCCGCACCGAGCCGGGATTGGTCGCGTGTGAATGCACCGCTCCGAGGAGCATCGGGCGCATCTCCGGCAGATTGAGCCAATGCGGCAACTCGTGGCGCAGGACCCCGCCCTGTCCGGTGACGACCTCGACACAGCGCAATCCCTCTGAATGTGCGCTGCGCAGAAACGCGGCGAGAGCACGGAATGCACGCTCCGCTGTGAAACCGTGCAGGTCGAGAGTGCGCACTGCCCGCAGCCTGCCAGTGCGGAAGCGATGCCAACTCGCGCTGTCAACGCCTCCCGGTTGGGTGCCAATTGCCAGCGTCGTCGATCGATGGCGATCTGTGCGTGTGGCCGGCATCATCTGCGGGTGAGGGGGAGGGGACGGGGCAAGGGCGGCAGGAACGTCTTCGACCGTTGGTGCGGTCCGCGCGTGGCCGGGCAACGGCCTGACCCGGCTGGCATAGCTGGCCCATAGCGTGCGGTCGGCCTCGGTCAGGTTCTTGCGGCGTGGTGTCGGCATGGCGCCAGACAGAGCAGTACCGCGCTGGCGAGCGCAAGCACTGCAAGTGTCGTATATGCGAGCGCATAGCCGCCTGATGCCGCCACCGTTGCGCCGAAGGCAGGTGGGATCAGCAGCACGCCAGCGAACATCACGGCGGTGCCGAGCCCGGTTGCCTCGATGCGGCGTGTCCCGCCGAGATGTGCACATTCGGCATAGGCCACACCGGTGTAGCCGCCCGCGGCCACACCGGCGATGGCGACCACCAGCAGCACCAGTCCATGATTCCACTGTGGCCCGAATGCGCCTGCGGCGATCGCCGCGGCAGCCATGCCGAACCCATGCAACGCCAAGGTCTGAGCCGGAGTGATCCAGCGATCAGCGATCCAGCCCCAGATCGGACGCGTGACTGCCCCAGCGACCTGATAAAGCGCCAGCGCCCGTCCGGCGCTGACAAGGTCAAAGCCCGCTACGCGTGTCAGCTGGGTGGTCGTGAAGGCAACGAAGCAAAGCTGCGTGCCGGAGTAGATGAAGCCGGCAGTCGACAGGCGCCGCATCGGCGCGCTGCGCAGCAGCCCGAATGGCGCCAGCAGCGTGCGTCCGATCAACCACCGACCGGGCTGCAGGTCGGTATCCCACCGCTGGCGCGGTAGCTGCAGCAGCACGACAAGCAACAGTATGGCGGGAATCTCGGCCAGTAGCGCCTCGCGCCATCCGATCCGCAGCACTAGTGGCGGCAAGAGCAGGGAACCCAGCACACCGCCGAGCGGAACGCCGATCTGCCGCAGCGACATGACCATGTTGAACATGCGCGCCGGAGTATGCGGCACCAGCAGGTGGGTGGAGGCCGGCGCCGCCGCGCCATAGCCTAGGCCGAGCACGACGGCGGCGACACCGAGCCAGGCGACGCTTCCGCCGGCTGCAAGCAGCAACATGGCGGCCGTCGCGCCTAGCACGCCCTGCAGCGCACGCACACCGCCGTATCGATGGATGAAGCCAGGCGAGAGCAGTGCCGAGATGATGCCGACACCATAGACCAGCGCGACAAAGAGGCCGACCAACTCACCGCTGACCCGGAGCGCGCTTGCCACCGCCGGCGCAATGGCTGGCAAGGAGAACAGCGCCATGGTTGCCAGCGTCTGTGCGGCGAGCGAGGCGATCAGCGGCCAGACCGGCATCACTGCGTCACTATTATGCCGGGGCGTCGTCCACCAACACCACATGCAGCCGGCGAGGTCCGTGCGCACCCAGTTCCAGGGTCTGCTCGATATCGGCCGAGCGCGACGGCCCGGTGATCAACATCACATTGCGTGGCATCTCACCGAGTTCGCTTCGCAGCAGGTCCCAGGCTTCTTCATAGGCGCCGACCAGGCGGGAACTGCGCAACAGGACGATTTCGGTGTCTGCCAGCAGGTTCAGTGTTGTGGGGCGCTGTGGTGCCGACGGCAGCATCAGCGTGCCGGTCTCGGCGATGCCTGCAAAGGCGTGCTGCAGGCTGACCATATCGGAGGCCTCGGCGCGCCCCTCGCGCAGACGCAGCAATGGGCGCGTGGACCAGGGGATCGCCTGCAACTCCCGATGCGGCGCCATCACGATGTCGGTCGGCAGGTTCTGGGCGGCGAGATAGCCGGAAACCGCCTCTGGCACCGCGTCCAGATCGGGCACGCGCGCGACGCTGGCGAACTCCTTTTCGACATTGGCGACGAACAGCGCCACCTGCTCGGGATGGGGCAGACGGGAGCGGGCAGGGATCAGCTGACGTGGATGTTGCGACATCCTGCCACGCAGCATGGCTACCTGGTCCGCCGGCAACGGGCCGCGGCGCAGGTTGCGCCGGATCGCTGCCAGGATGATGTCCTTGGTCACCTGTGGGTCCGGGTGACAACCCGGCCTTCGCCCCTCATGGGTTGGCTCGACCCGCCCATCACCGCATCCGTCCAGCGCGTTGTTCGCGGGCGTAGCGGGCAAAGAACGTGTCGCCTTCCGGGGCAGGGAAGTCGCGCTCACCGGTCCAGCCGGAGGCGAACGGCAGCCGATGGAAGCGACCGTGCCGCCGACCGAGCCTGCCGAGTGTCCAGGCAGCAGCGCGCGTGGCAAGGCGATACAACGCAGGTCGGCGCGCGAAAAAACCCCACAGCGCCAAGTTGGTGCGCACAAATGCGGGTGTCAGGTGGCGCTCGAATTCGCGCTCGCGCCAGTGGCGCATCAGCTTCGGCAGCGGGATCTTCACTGGACAGACGCTCTCGCACTTGCCGCAGAAGGTGGAGGCATTGGGCAGGTGGCCCGCCTGCTGCACACCGATCAGCGACGGGGTCAGCACGCTGCCCATCGGGCCGGGATACACCCAGCCGTACGCATGTCCGCCGACAGCCCCGTAGACCGGGCAATGGTTCATGCAGGCGGCACAGCGGATGCAGCGCAGCATCTCCTGGAAGTCGGTGCCCAGCATGGCCGAACGGCCGTTGTCCACCAGCACGACGTGGCATTCGTCCGGGCCGTCCAGATCGCCGGGTCGACGCGCGCCGGTCGAGAACGTCGTATAGACCGAGAAGTCCTGACCGGTCGCCGATCGCGCCAGCACGCGGAGCAGCGAGGTGCAGTCCTCGATCGTGGGCACCATCTTCTCGATGCTCGCCAGTACGATATGCACACGCGGAAGCGTCTGCGTGAGGTCGCCGTTGCCCTCATTCGTGACGATGACGCTACTGCCGGTCTCAGCGATCAGGAAGTTGGCCCCAGTGATGCCGACATCGGCAGCGAGGAACCGTTCGCGAAGCTTGGCGCGGGCCTCTGTCAGAATGTCCCGGCGCTCGCGGAACACCCGATCGGCTGGCAGGTCGGTATGCGACTTGCGGAAGCTTTCTTCCCAGTCCTCTTTGTTGAGATGGAATGCCGGCGCAATGATGTGGCTGGGCAGTTCGTGGCGGAGCTGAATGATGTACTCACCGAGGTCGGTTTCGACCGGCGTGATATCGTGGCGTTCCAGGTGATCGTTGATGCCCAGCTCCTCGCTGATCATCGACTTCCCCTTGGTCACCGTTCGCGCATTGGCCGCGCGGCAGATCGCCAGTACCGCGTCGCGCGCTTCCTCGGCGGTAGCGCACCAATGTACCTTGCCGCCCGCCTTGATGACGTTGGCTTCCCACTCCTCAAGGTAAAAGTCGAGGTTTGCCAGCGTGTGGTTCTTGATGTCGCGCGCGATGTCGCGGAGCTCCTCGAATTCCGGCAAAGCGGCGACCGCATCGCGGCGGCGGGCGATGAAGCTCGGCCCGCTGCGGGCGAGCGCCTTCTGCAGGCCGGCATCCTGAATGGCGCGATGCGCGTTCTCTTTGAACGCGGGGGAAGTGGCGACATGCATGTGATGCGCAATCTAGCCGTGCCGCATTGCTATCGCCACCCACGCCCGGTACGGTCACGAGCGGCGGCTGAAGGTGGTCGGAATGTCGGCATCCCTGCGGAGTGGCAACGAGTATCCGATCCCAGAGACCATGCGAGCCTGGGTGCTCGGCGGCCCCGAGGAGTTGAGCCTCGTCGAAAAACCGGTCCCGGAACCTGGGCCTGCCGAAGTGCTGGTGCGTATCGATGCGGTCGCCATCTGTGCGACCGATCTGGAGATCATACGGCATGGATTGCCGGCTTCGATCGAAGGCGAGCTGCCGTTCAACAAGGGATATACGCCCGGCCATGAGTATATGGGTACGGTCGTGAAGCTAGGCCCGTCGGTCGATGAATATCAGCTCGGCGATCGGATCGCGGTGGAGATTCACGCAGGATGTGGCCGCTGCCGACGTTGCCGCGAGGGAATGTACACGTCCTGCCTGAACTACGGTTTTCCCAGCAAGGGCCATCGCGCCAACGGCTTCAGCACCGACGGGGGCTTCGCCGAATACGCGGTGAACCATGTGAACACCATGGTTCACGTTCCGGACGACATCACCGACGAAGAGGCGACGCTGATCGTAACCGCCGGCACGGCGATGTATGGCCTCGACGTCCTGGGCGGCATCATCGCCGGCGAGGGTGTCGTGGTCATCGGCCCCGGGCCGATTGGCCTGATGGGTGTCGGTGTGGCGAAGGCACTGGGCGCGCAGCCGGTCATCCTTACCGGCACACGCGATCGGCGCCTGGAAATGGGAAAGCGCCTCGGTGCTGACGCCGTGGTCAATGTCAACCATGAGGATGCCGTGGCCGCCGTTCAGCGCCTGACTGGGGGCAGGGGCGTGCAATACGTCCTGGAGTGTTCCGGGGCACCGAATGCGCTGAATGAAGCGGCGCGGATGGTGAACCGCGGCGGTCGCATCTGCCTGGCGGCGTTTCCGCACGAGCCGGTCTCGGTCGACCTCGCCTATATCGTGCGCAACAACATCTACGTGTTCGGCATCCGCGGCGAAGGCCAGAGTGCGACGCATCGCGCCGCTGCCCTCATGGGGCAACGGCGGTTCGATGCGAAGCTGATCCACACGCACACGTTCCCTTTGGTCGAGTTGCCGGCGGCACTGCGATACGCGCGCGATCGGGTCGAAGACGCGATCAAGGTCGTGGTCAAGATGCGCGGGAGCTGATGGGCGAGGCGAGGCGCAGGCAATGGAACTCAACGCAGACTTTTCTCGGCGAGCTGTGGTTCACGCGGCACAGATGGACTGGGTGCGCTCGCCGATGGCGGGTGTCGATCGGCGCATGCTGGATCGCATCGGCGACGAGGTGGCGCGCGCCACGTCCATCGTGCGCTATGCACCAGGCTCGCAGTTCTCGCGGCATACGCATGGCGGCGGCGAAGAGTTCCTGGTGCTGGATGGCGTGTTCCAGGACGAGCATGGCGAGTATCCGGCCGGCTATTACGTGCGTAATCCGCCGACCTCCGCACATACACCGGGTTCGACGCAGGGCTGCACGCTGTTCGTTAAACTGTGGCAGTTCGATCCGACGGATCGCACCGAGATCAGGCTTGATACCAACACGATGCAGTTCACGCCTGATCAACGGCGTCCTGGCATCGCAGTGATGCCGCTGTTTCAGGACAGATGGGAAAATGTCCGGCTGGAGCACTGGGAGCCGTACGCCGAGATTGAGGTGGCGCTCCCCGCTGGATTGGAGCTACTCCTTCTCGAGGGCGACTTCGCCGAGAGCGGCGAAACCTTCGGGCCGCAGTCATGGCTGCGGCTCCCATGCGGTTCCACACTGAACGCCGTCGCTGGCAGGAGTGGGTGTCGAGTTTGGATAAAGACCGCCCATCTCGCGCATGCGCAAGCTGGTCCTGGGAAAGCTCCGTAAGGAACCGGCAAGGCTTCCCCCGCGCCACTGCGCGGGGGAATGGAAAGAGCCGTCAGGTCGAATAGTCGGAGAAGCGGACGCCGCCATACCGGGCGCGATAGTCGGTGCGCACGTTGACCAACGCCACCCCACCTTCGTCCACCTTGGCCTGCGCGCGTTCCAGCGCCGGGCGGATATCCTCGGGCTTGGTGACGTATTCGCCGTAGCCGCCGAACGCCTCGCACATCTTGTCGTAGCGCATGTAGCCCAGGTCGCGGCCAGGCTTCTCGCGATTCGGATCGCCGGTCCAGCCACCGTTCAGGCTGATCACGATGAGCAGCGGGATCTTGTGGCGGATCGCCGTGTCCATCTCCATCGCGTTCATGCCCATCGACCCGTCGCCGTGCACGACGATCACCTGCTTGTCAGGGCACGCGACCTTGGCGCCGACGCCGAACGGCAGGCCGACGCCCATCGTGCCGAACGGTCCCGAGTTCAGCCGATGCCCCGGCGAGAAGGTCGGCATGGTCTGGCGCCCGAAGTTCAGTGTCTCCTGCCCATCGACGCACAGGATCGCGTCGCGCTTGGCGAAGTTCTTCACCTCTTCCAGCATGCGCACGGGGTGAATGTCGCCGTCCTCGGCATACTTGTTGGCGCCCGCCGCCGAACGCTTCTGCGCCTCGCCGTCCGCCAGCTTCTGCCGCCACGCCTTGTAGCTGTCCTGCGTGACCTTGCCCTTGATGCCGTCCAGCAATTGCTGCAGCACCATCTTGCAGTCGCCGACGATCGGGATGTCCACGCCGCGCGCCGCGGCGGCGATCTCCTCAGGATCGATATCGATGCGCGCGATCTTCGCCTTGCCGCCGAAGCGCGGCGGTGCGGCGTGGCCGATGATGTAGTTCATCCGCGTGCCGAGCACGATGATCAGGTCGGCATCGGCGAACGCCGCGTTGCGCATCGTCAGGAACGAGCACGCGTGATCGTCCGGCACTACGCCGCGGCCTTGCGGCGTGGTGTAGAACGGGATGCCGGCGGCCTCGACGAAGGCCTGCATCTCGCCCCAGGCACGCGACCAGATCACGCCGGAACCCGATACGATCAGCGGCTGCTTCGCCTCGCCCAGCGCCTTAACCAGCGCGCCGACCTGACGCGGATCGCCGAGCGGGCGGCTGTCCATCTTGCGTCCCGCGAAACTCCAGTCGACCAGGTTCTCGTCGATCTTCTGGTACAGGATGTCGCCCGGCATATCGACATAGACCGGGCCAGGCTTGCCGGCAATCGCGCGCTGCAGCGCGAAGTTCACCTGCTGCGGGATGCGCTTCAGGTTGTGCACGCGATCGACGTGCTTGCAGCAGCCGCGCATCAGCTCGACCTGGTCGATCTCCTGGAAAACCTGGCGGCCGAACTGGCTGATCGGGCTGGAGCCGCCGAACGCCACCACGGGGCAGCAATCGATCAGTGCGTTGGCCATGCCGGTGATCAGGTTGGTCACACCGGGCCCGGATGCCGCCATGCAGACCGATGGCGTCTGCCGCAGGCGGCTGTAGGCCTGGCACGCGAACGCCGCCGCCTGTTCGTGGCGCACGTCGATCATCCGGATGCCTTCGGTGATGCAGGTGGACTCGGCCAGCAGCATCGGCCCGCCCATGATGTAGAAAAT
>JAMXLO010000101.1 GCA_024280945.1 Acetobacteraceae bacterium | reverse complement strand
TGGTCGCTGAATTCGGACATTTTGCACTGATCCTGGCGCTGTTCGTGGCGGCAGCTCAGGCGATCATTCCGCTGGTGGGCGCGGCCCGCAATGATGTGGCCTGGATGCATGTCGACCGGCCAGCTGCCTTCATGCAGTTCGTACTAGTGGCGATCTCGTTCGGCTGTCTGGTCTGGCTGCATGTCTCGAGCGACTTCTCCGTGCTCAACGTGGTGGAGAACAGCCATACCGATAAGCCGCTGCTCTACAAGATCACCGGCGTGTGGGGAAACCACGAGGGCTCCATGCTGCTGTGGGTCTTCATGCTCGGCGTGTGCAGCGCGGCGTTGGCGCTGTTCTCCGGCAACCTTCCGCCCGACCTGCGCGCCCGCGTCCTGTCGGTGCAGGGTATGATCGCCGCTGGGTTTCTGCTCTTCATCCTGCTGACCTCGAACCCGTTCCTGCGCACCTGGCCGCCTCTGCCGAATGGACGTGGACTCAACCCGGTACTGCAGGATCCTGGCCTCGCGTTCCATCCGCCGTTCCTCTACCTGGGCTATGTCGGCTTCTCGGTCGGCTTCTCCTTCGCCGTCGCCGCGCTTATCGAGGGCAGGGTGGACGCCGCCTGGGCACGCTGGGTGCGCCCCTGGACGCTGGCATCCTGGTGCTTTCTTACCGTCGGCATCGCGATGGGCAGTTGGTGGGCCTATTACACGCTTGGCTGGGGCGGCTGGTGGTTCTGGGATCCGGTCGAGAACGCCAGCTTTATGCCATGGCTGGTCGGCACCGCGCTGATCCACTCTTCCATCGTCGTCGAAAAACGCGATACGATGAAAAGCTGGACCATCCTGCTGGCGATCATCACCTTTTCGCTGTCGCTGGTCGGGACCTTCCTGGTGCGCTCGGGCGTGCTGACCTCGGTGCACGCGTTCGCCACCGATCCCTCGCGCGGCACCTTCATTCTGCTGCTGCTCTTGATCGCGATCGGCGGTTCACTGACGCTTTATGCGGTGCGTGCACCGGCACTGAAAGGCGGTGGATTGTTCGCGCCGATTTCGCGCGAAGGGGCGCTTGTGCTGAACAATCTGATTCTGTCCTGCGGCTGCGCCACTGTGTTTCTCGGCACGCTTTATCCGCTGTTTCTCGACGCCGTCGGTGGCCCAAAGCTGTCGGTCGGGTTTCCGTTTTTCAATCGCACCTTTGTGCCGCTGATGGTGCCGATGATTCTGGCCGTCGGCATTGGTCCGCTGCTGTCGTGGAAGCGCGGTGACCTGCTGGGCGCGTTGCAGCGGGTGTGGGTCGCCTACATGGCTGCAGCGGTCGTCGTGCTGGTCGCTTTCTATGTTACGCATGGTGGTCCCGTGCTGGCCGTATTGGGTTTCGGCCTGGCGGCCTGGACTGGGGCGGCGGTGTTCGTGGAATGGGCCGACCGGGTCCGCCTGTTCCGCCTGCCGCTCGCCGACAGCATGCGTCGTGCGATCCATCTGCCGCGCGCCGCCTATGGCATGACCTTCGCGCATTTCGGCCTGGCGGTGTCGATCGCCGGGTTCTCCGCGTCCGCCTTCGATGTGGAGGCGATCGAGACCGTGCGCGTCGGCAGCGACCTGCATGTCGGCGGCTACACGCTGCACCTCGCCGATGTTCGGCGACTGCCGGGTCCGAACTACATCGCGGACGACGCGACCGTGGAAATCAAACGCAACGGCCGGACCATCGCCGTGGTGCACCCGGAGCGCCGGTTCTTCCCGTTGCAGCAACAGACCACCAGCAACACAGCCATCCGCACAAATCTGCTGTCCGACCTCTACATCGCTCTGGGGGAGGGCGATCAGTCCGGCAACTGGACCATTCGTGCCTACTGGAAGCCGCTGGTGCCGTGGATCTGGATCGGCGCCGTGATCATGGCGTTTGGCGGCCTCGTGTCGCTGAGCGATCGTCGCTGGCGCGTCGGCGCTGCGGTGCGTGCCCGCCGTGCCCTGCCGGTGATGCAACCTGCCGCTGAATAGATGCGTCGCGCGCTCTTCATCCTGCCATTGCTGCTGTTCCTGGTGCTGGCAGTCTATTTCGCACTCGCGCTACGTCCAGGTCGCAATCCACAGGAGCTTCCTTCGGCGTTGATCGACAAGGAAGCGCCGGCGTTCCAGCTCCCCGGTCTGAACGGCGATGGCATCGCCCGCGATGCGCTGAAGGGCCAGCCGATACTAATCAATTTCTTCGCGTCCTGGTGCCTACCCTGCCGCGAGGAACATCCGCTGTTGATGCGCCTGGCAGAGCAGGAGCACGTGCCGCTGTACGGCATCGATTACAAGGACAAGCCGGAGGCAGCACGAAGATTGCTGCAAGAGTTCGGTGATCCATATCGCGCCATCGGCGTGGATCGCGACGGTAGCGTAGGCCTGGACTTCGGCGTCTACGGTGTGCCGGAGACGTACGTGCTCGACAGCAGCGGTCATATCCGTAAGCGCTTCGTCGGCCCGCTGACGGCGGAGGAGGTGAACAAGGAGCTGCTGCCTCTGTTGAAGGCGCTGCAGCGCTCATGAGAGCGATAGTCCTGAGCGTCCTGCTCGTGTTGGCATCGCAAGCCGCAGCCGTGGAACCTGGCGAACGCCTGTCCAATCCGGCGCTTGAGGCACGTGCGCGGTCGATCAGCACCACGCTGCGCTGCCTGGTCTGCCAGAATGAATCGATCGATGAGTCCAACGCTGACCTCGCACACGATATCCGCGTGCTGGTGCGCCAGCGTCTGCTCGCGGGCGACACTGACACACAGGTTCGTCAGGCCATCGTCGATCGCTATGGACAGTTTGTGCTGCTGAACCCACCGGTCGAGCCAGCGACCTATCTTCTGTGGTTCGGACCGGTGGCGATGCTGTTGATCGGATGCGTGGGTGTGGCTATCTGGCTCCGTCGCCGCCCCGTTGCGACGATCGACACCGCGCCGCTCAACGAAGACGAACAACGTCGCCTCGATACGCTGCTGCGCGAGCTGGACCACTGATGCTGCTGCCGCTGGTGCTGGCTGCCGCAGCGCTGGTCACGCTGGCATTGATATGTCTGCCGCTGCTGCGCGGTACGGAGGCCGTCGCCGACCGCGGCCAGTTCGATCGCGCGGTTTATCGAGATCAGCTTCGCGAAGTCGAGCGTGACGCGACGCGTGGGGTGCTGAGCCCTGCTGAGGCGGAGTCGGCACGGTTGGAGATTCAGCGTCGGCTGCTGCGCGTGACGATGGACGCGCTTGGTCAGACGGCACACGCGAACCGCGATCCGAAGCTGGCCATCGGCATCTGTATGCTGCTGGTCTGTGGCTCGGCGGGCCTATACTTTCAGTTGGGTTCGCCGGCGTTGCCCGACGTGCCGTTCGCATCGCGCTCCAACAGCGCGGGCGTTGCTGATGCTGACCGTATCGATATCCGCACGGCCGCTGCCCGGCTGGCGGAGCGGCTGAAGAGCGATCCGAACAACGCGCAGGGCTGGCTGTTGTACGCGCGTGCCGAATCCCTGCTGAGCAACTGGCAGAAGGCGGGCGAAGCCTATCGTCGTGCCATCGATCTCGGCACCACTGCGCCCGACGTGTTGGCAAGCTATGGCGAGACGCAAGTACTGGCCGCCGGTGGCATCGTTCCGCCGGCAGCGCACGATGTCTTTACCAAAGCGCTGGCTGCTGATCCGAAGAACGATGTGGCGCGCTACTACACGGCTTTGGCCGATAAGCAGGCGGGCAACGTTCGTAAGGCGATCGATGGCTGGCTGGCGCTTGCTGGCGATCTTCCCGATGACGCGCCAATGCGCCAGGTGATCGCACGCAACGTCGCGGATGCCGCCAGGGCCGCCGAAATCGCTGCTCCGCCGCTGCCGAAAGCAGCGCCATCGGCCCGAGGTCCCACGGAAGAACAGGCAGCGGCCGCGGAGAAATTGCCCCAGGCACAGCGCAACGAGATGATCCGCGGGATGGTGGCGCAGCTCGCGGCGCGCCTGCAAAGCCAGCCTGACGATCTCGAAGGCTGGCTGCAGCTTGGGCGCTCCTACTCGGTGCTGCGGGAAAACGCCAAGGCGGTCGACGCCTTTGAACACGCCGCGCGCCTGCGACCCGAAGATGTGGAAATAAAGCTGCTGACCTTCGGTGCGATGATGGCTGGGTTGCCGCCAAGCGACCCGTTGCCACCCCGGGCGCTCATGCTTCTGCGGCAGGTCGAGGCGGAGCGACCGGATCAGCCGCAGGTGCTGTGGTATCTCGGCCTCGAGGCGCTGCGCGCCGGCCATGTGGATGATGCGAAGCGCAACTGGACCAGGCTGCTCGGCAAACTTCCCGCTGACAGCGCGGACGCAGCTTTGGTCAAGAAGGCACTCGATACGCTCGATGGCACCAGGCAACCTTGACATCGGCCACTGCGCCGGCCGGCACAGTCGCTCCCCGGAGCGCCACCCAGGGGGGCTGTCTCGATTTGTGCAGGGGTTACCGCTACGCTCCGTCGCTGGCAATCACCTGCAGAGGGAGGAGTCCATGACCGCGCAGACCAAAGGTCGCATCCGCCACGTCGCACTCAGTGTCGAAGACCCCTGGGAAACCGCTGAATTCTACAAGCAGGCTGTGGGTCTGCAGGAGGTCACCGAGCTCGACGGCCCGTTGGCCGAAGGCGTTTTCCTGACGGATGGCATCGTCAATCTCGCCATCCTGCACTTCAAGAGCGACGAGGCCTCGCAGGGCACGGGCAAGGACTTCGTCGGCATCCATCACATCGGCTTTTGGGTCGACGACGTCGTTGAGCAGGGCAAGATCGCGCGCAATGCCGGCGCCACCTGGATCATGGGCGATCCCAACAACCCGGATGGCTACGAGGTGAAGCATACCGACCTCAGCGGCATCATCTTCGATATCGCCGCCCACGGCTGGGCCGGCTCGCAGAAGAACCCAGGGTCGGATGACAACGTCGTGCATCCCAACCCCCAGCGCCGGCTGGCGAAGTTCGATGAGCGGCGTGCACGCGCCCAGGCAAAGATTGCGTCGATGCGGGCGAAAGAGCCAGCCGTGGCCGCCGAATGATTGATTGAAAAGCTGACCCGGGTGCCGCGTCCCGGCGCGACACGTGGCCAATGCGGTTCACACTTGTAATCAAGCTCATGGCCACGGTCGCGCTGCTGGCACCGCTCGCACCCGGAGTGGGAAGATCGGCGGTACCGATCGAAGGCGCCTGGCTGACCCAGGATGGCGGCGGCGTTATCGACATCGGGCCGTGCGGTTTGCTGTATTGTGGGCGGATTATTGGCTTGGCTGCGGCGGCTTCCGGCAATCCTTTGCCCAAGGACGCGAACGGCAATTCACGCTGCGGCCTGCAAATTGTCCGGGGCCTCGCCGAGAGTGATCGCGGCGAGTGGACCGGTCAGATCACCAACCCAGAGGACGGCCAGACCTACAACGCCAGACTGACGGTTGACGATCGCGGACGATTGCATCTGCGCGGATACGTGCTGGTTCCGCTGCTCGGACAGACGCAGATCTGGACGAGGTATGGCGGCGGGGTCACGGCGGATTGCCGTATGGTGCCGTCGGATAGGCCCGGGAAATTGGCAATGCAGGCTTTTCACCCGATGCGTCTGCTGACTTAAAGGCGATAGTGGCTGCAGCATAGACTGCCGCGTTGAAGACGTTGACGCACACGCGATACGTTTCCGTTCCGTGACCCGTTCACGAAGTTGTGCCCCCATGGTCTGTACGTGGAGTTGTAACTGACGGATCATAAAGTTACGCACGAACATCGGTGCGTCCAACCCCGCCACGGGCGGCTGACCGCTCAGCCCAGAGCAGCCGACCAGGAGCATCCCATGAACGATCAGACGCAACTCGGCCCTCCTGTGATCAATCGCCGGAGCCAGGATCCCAGCCTGGCGATCGAGGGCGATGGCCGATCGAACGGTCTTGCCGACGGCATGCATGAGTTGCTGCACGCCTTGCAGGCGATGCGGATCGGTGACTTCTCCGTGCGTCTGCCGAGCGATCGCACCGGCCTGGAGGGAAAGATCGCAGATACCTTCAATGAAATTATTGCCGCCAACCAGCGCATGGCATCGGAACTGGCCCATGTCGGCCAGGTTGTCGGGCGCGAAGGTAAGACGCGCAGCCGGGTTAAATTTGGGGTCCAGTCGGGCGCATGGGCGGGGATGGAGTCATCGATCAACGATCTGATCGACGATCTGCTCTGGCCGACAGCGGCGGTGACCCACGCCATCACTGCCGTGGCGCAGGGTGACCTGTTGCAGACTGTGCGGCTTGATGTGGATGGCCGGCCACTGCAGGGCGAGTTCCTGCGATCGGCTACAATCGTCAACACGATGATCAAGCAGCTTTCCGTGTTCACCTCCGAGGTAACTCGCGTTGCACGCGAAGTCGGCACAGACGGTAAACTCGGCGGCCAGGCACAGGTTCGTGAGGTGACGGGGGTGTGGAAGGATCTCACCGAGAGCGTCAACTCGATGGCGTCGAACCTGACGGCCCAGGTGCGCAACATCGCCGATGTGACGATCGCCGTCGCCAATGGTGATCTGTCCAAGAAGATCACCGTGGATGTGCGGGGCGAGATCCTTCAGCTCAAGGAAGCCATCAACACGATGGTGGATCAGCTGCGTTCCTTTGCGTCCGAGGTGACCCGGGTCGCGCGGGAGGTTGGCACAGAAGGCAAATTGGGTGGGCAGGCGGTGGTGCCGGGTGTCGCCGGGACCTGGAAAGATCTAACGGACAGCGTGAACGCGATGTGCGGCAATCTGACCGATCAGGTGCGCAACATCGCCCAGGTGACGACTGCGGTGGCGCGCGGCGATCTGTCGCGCAAGATCACGGTGGACGTGCGCGGTGAAATCCTGGAACTGAAGGACACCTTCAACACGATGGTCGATCAGCTCAATGCGTTCACCTCGGAGGTGACGCGCGTGGCACGCGAGGTCGGCACCGATGGCAAGCTTGGCGGCCAGGCGGTGGTGCCCGGAGTTGGTGGTACCTGGAAGGACCTGACGGACAACGTTAACTCGATGGCGGAGAATCTCACCGCGCAAGTTCGTAACATCGCCGAGGTGGCCACCGCCATTGCCGGCGGTGACCTCTCGAAGAAGATCACAGTCAATGTGTCAGGCGAAATTTTGCAGTTGAAGGAGACCATCAACACGATGGTCGATCAGCTCAATGCCTTCGCCGGCGAAGTAACACGCGTGGCCCGCGAGGTGGGCACCGAAGGTCGCCTGGGCGGGCAGGCAAACGTGCTGGGAGTGGCGGGCACTTGGAAGGACCTGACCGAATCAGTGAACTCGATGGCGTCCAACCTGACGGCGCAGGTACGTAACATTGCCGAGGTCTCCACCGCCATTGCCAATGGGGACTTATCAAAAAAGATCACGGTGAACGTGTCGGGCGAGATCCTTCAGCTGAAGGAAACAATCAATACGACGGTCGATCAACTGAACCGCTTCGCCGGTGAGGTGACGCGCGTCGCGCGCGAAGTCGGTACAGAAGGTCGACTGGGCGGCCAGGCACAGGTCTCGGGCGTTGCCGGTACGTGGAAGGATTTGACCGACAGTGTGAATTCGATGGCGTCCAACCTGACCGGACAAGTGCGCAACATCGCGGAAGTTGCGACAGCGGTTGCACAGGGGGATCTGTCGAAGAAGATCACGGTGAACGTGTCAGGCGAGATCCTGCAACTGAAGGAAACCATCAACACGATGGTCGATCAGCTCAACGCGTTTGCCGGTGAAGTGACCCGCGTGGCGCGCGAGGTCGGCACCGAAGGGAGACTGGGCGGGCAGGCGAACGTGCCAGGCGTCGCCGGCACGTGGAAGGACCTGACCGACAACGTGAACTCGATGGCGTCGAACCTGACTGGCCAGGTG
Organism: Acetobacteraceae bacterium; assembly: GCA_024280945.1. Taxonomy (GTDB): domain Bacteria; phylum Pseudomonadota; class Alphaproteobacteria; order Acetobacterales; family Acetobacteraceae; genus JAMXLO01. Next base: position 38,993 of record JAMXLO010000101.1, on the reverse strand, counting down.
CGGAACATCGCCGGGGTCGCAACGGCGATCGCCAATGGTGACCTGTCGCGCAAGATCACCGTCGATGTGCGCGGTGAGATCCTTCAGCTGAAGGAAACGCTGAACACGATGGTCGATCAGCTTAACCGCTTCGCCGGAGAAGTGACCCGCGTGGCGCGCGAGGTCGGAACGGAAGGCAAGCTTGGCGGCCAGGCGAATGTGCCAGGCGTGGCGGGCACGTGGAAGGACCTGACGGACAGTGTGAACTTCATGGCGGGCAACCTGACCGCGCAGGTGCGCAATATCGCCGAGGTGACCACAGCCGTGGCGCGTGGCGATTTGGGACGCAAGATCACTGTCGATGTGAAGGGCGAAATCCTTGAGCTGAAAAACACCATCAACACGATGGTCGATCAGCTAAATGCATTCGCCTCCGAGGTGACCCGCGTGGCGCGCGAAGTGGGCACCGAAGGGAAGCTCGGCGGTCAGGCAGCGGTCCCGGGGGTAGCAGGCACGTGGAAGGATCTGACTGACAACGTCAACTTCATGGCTTCGAACCTGACTGGCCAGGTGCGTAATATTGCTGAAGTGGCAACAGCCATTGCCAGCGGTGATCTGTCGAAGAAGATCACTGTCGATGTGCGCGGTGAGATCCTGCTGCTGAAGGAAACGCTGAACACAATGGTGGATCAGCTCCGATCCTTCGCCGGCGAAGTGACGCGCGTTGCGCGCGAGGTCGGCACCGAAGGGCGGCTTGGTGGTCAGGCCGTGGTGCCAGGCGTTGGCGGCACATGGAAGGATCTGACCGACAACGTCAACCTGCTGGCGGCGAACCTATCAACGCAAGTACGCAACATCGCTGAGGTTACTACCGCAGTTGCCCGCGGCGACCTTTCCCGCAAGATCACTGTGGACGTAAAAGGCGAAATTCTCGAGCTGAAAAATACCATCAACACGATGGTTGACCAGCTGAACGCCTTTGCCTCCGAGGTGACGCGCGTTGCGCGCGAAGTGGGCACCGACGGCAAGCTCGGTGGCCAGGCGGCAGTGCCGGGCGTCGCCGGGACGTGGAAAGACCTCACTGACACCGTGAACGTCATGGCCGCCAACCTCACTGAACAGGTGCGCGGTATCGTCAAGGTTGTCACTGCTGTGGCCAACGGCGATCTGAAGCAAAACCTGACCATGGCGTCGAAGGGCGAGGTTGCGGCACTCGCCGAGACCATCAATAACATGACCAATACTCTCGCCACCTTTGCAGACGAGGTGACCACTGTCGCGCGCGAAGTTGGTGTGGAAGGGCGGTTAGGGGGTCAGGCGAACGTGCCCGGCGCGACCGGTACCTGGAAAGACCTGACCGGCAACGTGAACCTGCTCGCGGCCAACCTGACAACCCAGGTGCGTGCCATCGCCGAAGTTGCCACGGCGGTCACCAAGGGTGACCTGACCCGCTCCATCCAGGTCGAGGCACGCGGCGAGGTCGCGGAACTGAAGGACAACATCAATACTATGATCGGCAACCTGCGGCTCACCACTGACCGCAATACCGAACAGGACTGGCTGAAGACCAACCTTGCGCGGTTCACCAATATGCTTCAGGGCCAACGCGATCTGGCCACCGTGGGAAGGATGCTTCTGTCGGAACTCGCGCCCCTGGTCGAGGCGCAGAATGGTGTGATCTATCGCGTCGATCAGGAAGGTCACCCCAGCCTTACGCTGCTTGCCACCTACGCTGATGATGCCATTGCTGGCCACGTCGACAGCCTGCGGATGGGACAAGGACTGATCGGCCAGTGTGCAATTGATGGCCGCCGCATGCTGGTCACCAGTTTGCCGGTTAATGCCGCACCGATCCGCTCTGGCCTGTTCAGGACGACACCGAACAACGTCGTCGTGCTGCCCGTGCTCTACGAAGGTCAGGTGAAGGCGGTGATCGAACTGGGTTCGGTCGGGTCATTTACTGAGCTACAGATTTCCTTCCTTGAACAGCTCACCGCAGGCATCGGTATCGTTCTCAATTCGATAGAGGCGACGATGCAAACCGAGGCGCTGCTCGAACAGTCGCAACAGCTCGCTGCCGAACTACAGACACGTCAACGCGAACTGCAACAGACCAACGAGCAGTTGGAACAGAAGGCGCAGCAGCTGGCGGAGCAGAATGTCGAGGTGGAGCGCAAGAACCAAGAAATTGAGCAGGCACGCCGCGCGCTGGAGGAGCAGGCGGCTGAGCTTGCATTGACGTCAAAGTACAAGTCCGAGTTCCTGGCGAATATGTCGCATGAGTTGCGCACGCCGCTGAATTCCATTCTCATCCTCGGCCAACAGCTCGCCGACAATCCGGACGGCAATCTTACGGGACGCCAGACCGAGTTTGCCCGCACTATCCACGGGGCTGGCACCGATTTGCTGAACCTGATCAGTGACATCCTGGACCTGTCGAAGATTGAATCCGGCACGATGTCGGTGGACGCTGAGGAGATTCTCGTGCCGGGCTTGCAGGATACTGTGACCCGGCCGTTCCAGCATGAGGCGGAAAGCCGCAACCTTTCATTCAGTGTCCAGGTCGATCCAGCGCTTCGAGCAATCACCACCGATAACAAGCGACTGCAGCAGGTCCTCAAGAACCTGCTGTCCAACGCGTTCAAATTTACCGAGCATGGTGGTGTGCAGCTCAGCATCAATGCGGTGACCGACGGCTGGACGGTGGGGCACCCGGTGCTCGATCATGCGCCAACCGTGGTGGCGTTCGAGGTCAGCGATACGGGTATCGGCATTCCTCCCGAAAAGCAGCGCATCATCTTCGAAGCGTTTCAGCAGGCTGATGCCTCCACCAGCCGCAAGTACGGTGGCACGGGGTTGGGTCTTGCCATCAGCCGCGAACTGTCCCACCTGTTGGGCGGCGAAATCCAACTCCGCAGCAAGCCAGGTGTCGGCAGTACGTTCACGTTGTATCTGCCGCTGGCCTATATCGGTCCCGCTATCACAAACCGTGGAGGCACAGTCCATTCGATCCCTCGCGTGGAGACAGCGCTGCCAACCCCTGTACGGCTGATTGAGCGTCCATTGGAACCGGTTACGGATGATCGTCATGCAATCGAACAGGGCGACACGGTGCTGCTGATCGTGGAAGATGATCCGCACTACGCGCGCGCCCTGGTCGATCTGGCACACGATCACGGACTGAAGGTGCTGGTCGCCTTGCGGGGGGCAGATGCCCTGACGCTTGCGCGCGAGTATCGACCGACAGCGGTTTCACTGGACGTGTTCCTGCCCGACATGCTGGGTTGGACAGTACTGAGCCAACTGAAGCAGAACCCGGCGACGCGTCACATCCCGGTCCAAATCGTGACGCTGGACGAGGATCGCCAGCATGGTTTGGCGCGCGGCGCCTTCTCGTTCATGACCAAGCCGACGACCACCGAAGGTCTCCAGGAGGCACTCGGGAAGATAACCGAGTATGTGAAGCCGCGCCGCAAGAAGCTGCTGATCGTGGAGGACAACGCAGCCGAACGCCTGTCGATCACGGAACTACTGGGGCACGACGACATAGACATCGTCTCGGTGGGAACAGGAGGGGAGGCGATCGCCAAACTGCATGAGATGCCGGCGGATTGTGTGGTGCTCGACCTGCGGTTGCCCGATATGTCCGGCTTCGAGGTGCTGGAGCGTATCCGCGATGACGACGACCTGGCCAATGTCCCCGTCGTCGTGTTCACAGGTCGTGAGCTGTCACCAGACGAAGACGCGAGGCTCCACACCATGGCTCGGAGTGTGGTGGTCAAGGGCGTTGAGTCGCCCGAGCGTCTGCTCGACGAGACGGCGTTGTTCCTGCATCGCGTGGTGTCCGACCTGCCCCACGACAAGCAGCGGATGCTGGAGAGGCTGCACAGCTCTGATGAAATCCTGGTCGGGCAGAAGGTACTTCTAGTCGATGACGATGCCCGCAACATCTTTGTGCTCAGTTCGGTGCTGGAACGGCGTGGCATGGATGTGCTAACGGCGACCACTGGCGCCGAGGCAATCCAGGTACTGGAATCTACCCCTGGTGTCGCCATTGTGCTGATGGACATCATGATGCCAGAGATGGATGGCTACGAAACGATGGAGGTTATTCGTGCCAATTCGGCATTCCGTCGTTTGCCGATCATAGCGTTGACCGCCAAGGCAATGAAGGGCGACCGAGAGAAGTGCCTGGAAGCCGGCGCTTCCGATTATCTGGCCAAGCCGGTGAACATCGAGCAGCTGCTGTCGGCGCTCCGGATCTGGTTGCATCGCTGAAGGAGCGCTGAAGTGAGCCCCGGCGATAAAGTCAACATCCTGCTGGTCGATGACCAGCCGGGAAAGCTTATGAGCTATGAGGTCATTCTATCTGATCTCGGCGAAAACCTGATCAAGGCCAATTCGGCCAATGAAGCGCTCGTTCAGCTCCTGCGCCAAGAAATCGCCGTGGTCCTCGTGGATGTCGTGATGCCCGACCTCGATGGTTTCGAACTGGCGGCAATGATCCGGGAGCACCCGCGCTTCCGGCGTACCGCAATCATCTTTGTCTCGGCTGTTCAGATGAGCGAGCCGGACCTCCTGCGTGGTTACGAAGCCGGCGCGGTCGATTACCTGCCGGTCCCGGTCGTACCGGAGCTATTGCGGGCCAAAGTGCGGGTATTCGCTGATCTCTACCGGAAGACCCGGCAGCTGGAACAACTCAATCTCGACCTCGAACGTCGGGTTGAGGAACGCACCGCCGAGTTGGCTTGCGCCAATGCGGAGTTGGAGCAGCGGGTTGAGGAGCGTACCCGCGAGCGCGAGGCCGCTTTGGCACAAGTGCACGAGATGCAGAAGCAGGAAAGCATCGGCCAGCTCACCGGTGGCGTTGCACACGACTTCAACAACCTACTTATGGTTATCCTGGGCAACCTGCAGCTATTGCGCAAGCGCTTGCCCGACGATCCACGGCTGCACCGGCTCGTCGATGGCGCCATGCAGGGGGCCGACCGGGGTGCAACGCTGACCAAGCGCATGCTTGCATTCGCTCGCCGGCAGGAGCTGAAGCCTGAAACCATCGACGTACCTACGCTTGTCGATGGGATGGGTGAGATGCTGCGGCGCACGCTCGGATCTACGATCCAGATCGTCACCTCATATCGACCGCAGTTGCCAGCGATCCGGGTTGATCCGAACCAGCTCGAGCTTGCGCTTTTGAACCTCGCATTGAATGCGCGTGATGCCATGCCGTATGGGGGTCGGCTGGCCATCGGCGGCAGCTGCGTCTCCGCTGAGTCGGATGCTCCGAGGGAATTGGCGCCTGGCCGTTACGTCTGCCTGACGGTATCGGATACGGGCGTCGGCATGGACGAGGCGACGCTGAGGCGAGCTGCAGAGCCGTTTTTCACCACGAAGGGGGCCGGCAAAGGTACCGGCCTCGGCCTTTCCATGGTGCATGGTGTTGCAGCGCAGTCGGGCGGGGCGATGCGCATAACCAGCCGATCCGGGGATGGCACGACGGTGGAATTGTGGCTCCCGGTGTCCGAGGCGGCGGAAGACACGGTTGCCGACCCCAGGACAGCGATCTCGGGTAGTTTGGGCCGCCAATGCCGCGTCCTGGTGGTTGACGACGATCCGCTCGTCGTCGCCAGCACAGCGGCAATGCTGGAGGATCTCGGGCACATTGTGGTCGAAGCTCTGTCTGGTGCGCGAGCGCTCGATTTGCTGAAGCTGGGGACCAATATCGATGTGGTCGTGACCGACCACGCAATGCCCGGCATGACCGGTGCAGAACTCGCATGGCAGATCAGGCAGATCTGGCCTGACCTTCCAATCATCCTGGCCAGTGGCTACGCAGAATTGCCGAACGGCGAAGATCCGCACCTGCCTCGACTGTCCAAGCCATTCCTGCAAGACGAATTGGCAACCCAGATTGCCAGGGCCGTCCGCGGCGCGCATTCCAACGTGGTCTCACTGGACGCCGTACGCCGCGCCTGACTCCTCTAGCCAAGACCTGGCGCATTCGTCAGACTGCGCCACATAATGGAAACGTCCTTCGATCTCCTGAGCAACGCCGTGGTGTCCGGAGTGTTGCTCGGTGGCTTCTACGCGGCCGTGACGATCGGCGTCTCGATCTCGTTCGGGATGCTGGACATAGTCAACATTGCTCATCCAGCCTTTATCATTTTGGGCTCCTATATCGCCTACATCGCCAATGCGACGTTTGGAATTGACCCTATCCTCGCGGCGGTCGTCGCACTGCCGGCATTCTATCTGCTGGGTGTAGCGGTCTATCAGATCTACTACCTTGCCTTCGAACGGCGTGGCGAAGAGGCATTGCGTGGCCTGGCCTTCTTCTTTGGCCTGTTGTTTATCACTGAAGTCATCCTCGTTTTGGTGTTCGGTGTCGACTACCGCTTGGTCGAGGCACCGTATATCGGTCCCACCCTGCATGTCGGCGCTGTCGACCTGCCGCTTCGTCTTCTGGTCCCTTGTCTGGTTGCATTGGCTCTGGTGGGTGGACTGCAAGTGTTCCTGTCGCGCACTTTCCTGGGACGCGCGATCCTGGCCGTCGCGCAAGACCAGTTGGCTTTGCGGTTGATGGCGGCAAACCCGGTACGCATCAAGCGCATTGCATTTGGGTTATCGATTGCCACTGCGTCGCTTGCTGGTGCCGTGTTGATCGTCATCCAACCGGTCGAGCCCTCGATTGGACGCGACTATATCGGCCGAGTATTCGCGATCTGCGTCCTGGGCGGCATGGGCAGCTTTGCCGGCACACTGGTCGCTGCAATGACCTTGGGCATCGTCGAGAGTCTGACAGCGACATTCTATGGCCCGTCCTGGGCTCCGGCTGTGGCATTTGGCTTCCTGCTGATCACGCTGGCAGTGCGTCCTGCCGGCATCTTTGGCCGCTGACGACGTGAACGGCACGAAATTCGCTTTGCTGCTGATGCTGACGGGTGCCGCGACGTTTGGGGCTGCCTGGCTGATCGGTAATGCCTACGTGTTCTTCGCGGGTTACGTGGTGTTGCAGTACATCGCGCTCGCGACTGCCTGGAACGTCCTGGGTGGCTACACAGGATATGTGAATTTCGGCACGGCGGCATTCTTCGCCTTGGGGGCGTACACTACGGTGGTGCTCCACAAACTCACCGCGCTGCCGATCCCAATCATGATGTTGGTCGGCGGGTTGGTCTCCGGCGTCGTCGGCCTCGGCACCGGTTACCTGACGTTGCGGCTGCGAGGCGCGTTCTTCTCCATTGCGACGCTGGCTTTGGCGGTGGTGGTCCAGACGCTGATTACCAACTGGAATTTTGTCGGAGGCTCGCGCGGTGCCTACATCGTCCGTCCGCCGACGGCACCCCTATTGGGCATCGACTACATCCAATATCTGTTTCTGATCATGCTGTTACTCGTGGTGCTCGTGCTGGCAACAGCACGAGCGATCGAGCGCTCACGCCTTGGGTACGGTTTCGCCACCATCCGTGATGATGAGGTAGCGGCAGAAGCATCGGGCGTACCGACGCTGCGCCTGAAATTGCTGGCGACCACGATGTCAGGCGCGTTCATGGGCATGGCAGGTGCGCCGCTGCCATACTACGTTACCTACCTCGACCCAGCCTCCGGCTTTAGCCTCGCCTACGCGGTCAATGGCGTAGCAATGCCGTTGGTTGGCGGCACGTCAAGCTGGCTCGGTCCGGTGATTGGTGCGATCCTTCTGGGCACTCTGCAACAGGTTGCGACTGTAACCATATCTTCGGCGCTCAACCTGCTGATCGTTGGTCTGATGCTGGTGGCATTCGTCATCGTCGCGCCCAATGGCATCCTCGGCCTGCTGCAGGATGCGCGGGAGCGGTTTCGCCGACCCTTTGCTGGCCGGTCTCAAGCATGACACCCGGCACACTGCTCGAGGTGTCCGGCCTGGGCAAACGTTTTGGCGGCTTCGTGGCGCTGGAGTCGATCGAACTCACCGTTGCTGAAAATGAGCGGGTCGGCCTTATCGGACCCAATGGCTCCGGCAAGAGCACGCTGGTCAACTGCATGTGCGGCACCTTGCGCCACGAGATGGGCACTGTGCGCTTTGCCGGCCGGCTGCTGGACGGCCTGTCCGCGCATGAACGCACGCGTCTGGGCCTGGCGCGCAGCTTCCAGTTGCCGCGGCCGTTCAACACGCTCTCGCTCGCCGATAACCTTCGGGTGCCGCTGCTCTACAGCGGCCGCCACGGCGGGCAGCCGATCGACGCGCGCTGCATGGAACTGCTGCACATGGTCGGACTGGCTGACAAGTCCGATCGTCTGCCGCGCGACCTGACGCAAATCGAAATGCGCAAGTTGGAACTCGCACGCGCCATGGCCGCCGACCCGCGTCTGCTGATTGCCGACGAAGCGATGGCTGGACTCTCACACGGCGAAGTTGACGACATTCTGTCGCTGCTGATCCGACTCAACGGGCAGGGGGTCACGGTCATCCTGATCGAACATATCATGCGCGCCGTCATGCATTTCTCGCAGCGTCTGGTCGTGCTGGTCGCAGGCCGTAAGATTGCCGACGGCAATCCCACCGACGTGGTGCGTGCCCCCGACGTCGTGCGGGCCTACCTTGGCGAGTAGCCTCAGCATCTCGGGCCTCGACGCAGGCTATGGCTCGGTCCGTGTGCTGCATGATGTGTCTCTGACGGTTGGTGCCGGCGAGACCGTGGCGCTGCTCGGCACCAATGGCAACGGCAAGAGCACGCTGTTGAAATGCGTCATGGGGATTGTGCGGCCATCAGGCGGCAGCGTCATTGCCGATATCGACGGCACACGGCACGAACTGATTGGACATTCCACCGAGGCGATTGTGGAGCTTGGGGTCGGTTTCGTCCCAGAGGGGAGACGGCTGTTCCCCCGGCTCTCGGTCACAGAGAACCTGCTGTTAGGTGCGTTCCGCCGGCCTGCCCGCCCCGCGATTGCGCGCAACCTTGAGTTCTGCTTCGAAACATTCCCGCGGCTGAAGGAGCGCAGCCGGCAACTCGCGGGCAGTATGAGCGGCGGAGAGCAGCAGATGCTTGCTCTTGCACGTGCGCTGATGTCGGCGCCGCGCATTCTGCTGATCGACGAGCCATCTGTCGGATTGGCACCTCTGCTGGTCGCGCGCACGATCGACAAGGTCAAGGAGTTGAAAGAGGGCTATCAGCTCACGGTGCTTATGGCAGAGCAGAATTTCACCCAGGCCATTCGAATCGCCGATCGCGGATACGTCATTGTGCATGGGCGAATCGAATTCGCCGGGAATTCGGCCGCGGAGCTGAATGACAACGAACTGATCCGGCAATTCTACCTGGGCGGCTGACGCTCGGGGTTTCCAACATTTAAGCAAGCGTCTCTGTCCAACCTGCCCAGTCTGAGCTAAGCGGGCGCAGATGCGATCGGACGAGCAAAGCAAGGCGGCTGCGCGCGCGTGGCTGCGAGGCGAGCAGCGTGCCGGCAACCGCGTGGCCCGGCCAGTCGTGGCGCTCGGACTGCTCGGCATCGCAATGGCGGTAGGCCAGGCTTGGTGTGCGGCGGGCCTTCTCGCGGACGCCCTGACCAATCACCCGGACAACCCGCTGCCCTTACTGGCCGGCTTTGGGGCGTTGGCACTGCTTCGGGCCGGCATCGTGGCCGTCAACGATCGGGCTGCCTTCAACCTCGGCGCCACTGCGCGGCGGCGGCTCCGAACCGACGCACTGTCTCGCCTGCTCCATGCCGGACCAGTGCTGCTACGGACGCAGCACACCGGGGAACTCACGACAACTGTGGTGGAACGTATCGAGGCCCTGGAAGGCCTTTATGCCCGTTGGGTGCCTGCTGCCATCCTCGCGATCGCCGGCCCGGCTCTGGTGGTCATAGCCGCGCTGCTGGCCGACCCGATTGCTGCCCTCGTGTTGCTCCTGTGCGGTTTGCTGGTGCCAGCGGCCATGGCACTCGCGGGACTTGGAGCGACCGCTGCTTCGCGCAGCCAGTTCCTCGCGTTGTCGCGGCTGCAGGCGCGCTTCCTCGACCGGGTTCGGGGTATCGCCACGATCGTTCTTTACGGCCAGGCGGAAGCGGAAGCGATTGCGCTTACTGCCGCGGCTGACGAACTCCGCCGACGGACGATGCGTGTGCTCCGCGTCGCGTTCCTGTCCTCTGCTGCGCTGGATCTCGCGGCAGCGGCGGCCTTCGTGATACTCGTCCTGCACATGGCCGAGCAGTTGCTGGCGGGGCGCCTGGCACATCCCACTGCTGCCCTGTTCGTACTTCTGCTGGTTCCCGAATTCTTTGCTCCCCTGCGCACCTTCGCCGCAGCATATCAGGACCGCTTGCATGCAAGCGGTGCCGCCGATGCGCTGGCTGACCTGCCGCCTTTGCCGGCGCCAGCACCGCCGCGCGAAATTCGCACAGTGGCGGCCCGCGGTATCACCGTGGCTTTCGAGAACGTCGATTTCGCCTGGGACCCGGCGCGCGGCCCGGCGCTGAAGGGACTGTCGCTTCGGGTGCCGGCGGGCGAGACGCTGGTCTTGGCGGGCCCCTCGGGCGCCGGCAAGTCCACGGTCATCGAGATGCTTCTTGGCTTCATCCGACCGGATCATGGACGGGTGACGATCAATGGCGCTGACATCACCGATCTTGTGCCGCAGGCGCTCGCACGGCTCACCGGGTGGATCGGCCAGCGGCCGGTGCTGTTCGCGGGGACCATACGCGACAACATCCGTTTTGCGCGGCCCGAGGCGACTGAGGAGGAAATAGAGTTTGCGGCAGAGAACGCGCGCGTGAACGAATTCGCTGCCACTCTGCCCGATGGCCTCGACACGATGGTGGGCGAGGGGGGGTACGGACTGTCCGGCGGCCAAGCGCAGCGCGTGGCCATTGCCCGGGCCTTCCTGAAGAATGCTCCTCTGTTGTTGCTCGACGAACCTACCGCTCATCTCGACCCGACCACAGAAGCAGAGGTGCTGGATAGTCTTCGCCGCCTGGCACTGGGACGCACCGTCATCCTTGCCAGCCACTCCTCGGCTGCGCATGGCTTCGCCGGCCGCCGGCTCGATATTCGCGATGGACAGGCCATCGCCGCGCGCGGTGCGGCATGAGCGACGTTCTGCGCATCCTGGCGCTGTGGCGAGGCCGCGCAGTTTGGCTGGTCGCCGGGATCATCGTGTCACTCGCCGCATTGCTCGCCGGCGTCGGCTTGATGGCATTGGGTGGCACGATGGTCGCCCTGACGGTCACGACTGGCGTCCTGGTTGCTCCAATGGCGCTCCGGGTATTTGGGATCGCACGTGTGGTGCTGCGCTACAGCGAACGGCTGTCGACGCACGAAGCCACCTTCCGCGCGTTGGCGGATATCAGAATTTGGTTCTTCCGCGGGATCGCGCGCAGTGCGGCGGGCGGTCTGGGCTTCCGCCAGGCAGGCGACATTCTCTCCCGATTGGTCGCCGATATCGAGTCGCTCGATGGCATCTACCTGCGCATCCTCGTGCCGCTCGCGGGGGCGATCCTGCTGTTGCCTATCATTATCGTGCAGATCGGTGTTTCCAGTGTTTCGTTGGCTATCAGCGTCGGACTCCTGTTCGGCGCAGCGGCGTTCGTAATTCCGTGGATTGGCGCGCGAATTGCCGCCCGCACCGGTGCGGCTTTGGCGAACGCGACAGGAGCGTTGCGTATCGCAGCGCTTGATGCACTGACAGGATTACGCGAGGTCCGCGCCTTTGGTGCCGAAGGCCGGATGCTGGCGCTGGTCCAGGCACGCGAGGCGACACTGCTGGCGACCCAGCGCGAACTCGCCAGCAAATCATCCATCGCCAATGCGGCCGCGCTGTTGTGCGGCCAGGCGGCAATCCTCCTGGTGCTGATTACGGCAGGCGTGCAGCCGGTGATCTCGGTGGTCGCCCTGTTCATGCTCGTTGCGGCCTTCGAGGCCGCCGGCACCCTGCCACGGGCCGGCGTTCTGGCCGGTCACGCCGCGGCAGCTGCGCACCGCGTGCTGGAGGCAGCCGAGACTCCCGTCCCGGTGCCCGATCCCGTGCCTACGGCTGCCGTTCCCGGCCAATTTGTGCTGCGCTTCGAGGGAGTGCACTTCCGTTGGCGGCCCGACCGGCCACTGGTGTTCGATGGACTGAGCCTTGAGGTGCCGCAAGCGGCACGTGTCGCCTTGCTGGGCGCGTCGGGCGCCGGCAAATCGACGCTTGCAGCGTTGGCACTGAAGGTCGCGGCGCCTGAGCAGGGCCGGGTGCTTCTCGGAAATGTCGATCTGGCATCGCTTGCCGCCGCGGATGTACGACGACAGATCGCGTGGCTCTCGCAGGCGACGCATCTGTTCGATGACACGATCCGCGCAAACCTGCTGTTGGCACGGCCAGATGCAGATACGAATGCGCTGTGGGCGGCGCTCGAGGCGGCGCGAATTGGCGAAATGGTCCGAGCACTCCCGAATGGCTTGGATACGTGGGTGGGTGAGGGGGGCGCCCGGTTCTCTGGCGGCCAGGGGCGCCGGTTGGTTTTGGCTCGTGTCTTGCTCTCGCCTGCACCGATCCTGATCCTGGATGAACCCTGCGCCGGCCTTGATGCTGAGACTGAGCGCGCATTCCTGAGCACACTGAATGACGTGGCTGAGGGGCGGAGCGTGATTCTAATCACGCATCGCCTCACTGGTGTTGAAAGGCTCGATCGCATCTGGCGCCTGACTGCTGGCAAGGCGGTCGCCGCGGCCGGATGAGGTGTAGCCATCATTACGGCCAGCCACCGTGCCGGACATCCGTCGGCGCGGTCCCCATCGAAGTTTCGCATCTACGGTTGACGCCGAGTTAACCGCCCGGCAGGAAAATGCTGCTTCCGCCCAAGAAGGGAATCGGCAATGCACCGCCTCGGACTGGCGTTCCTGCTGTTCATGGCTGCGACCGGAACGCTTCGTGCGGCCGATGCGCCAACCCAGAGATTTGTCGTGTTCTTTCAGGAGTGGTCAGCGGCGCTAGACGAAGCGGCGCAAGCGGTGATTAGTCAGGCGGCCGACTGGACAAAAACACATCCGGGGTACGTCGCGCATGTGAACGGGTTCGCCAGCACCGTCGGCAGCCGGCAGGCGAACATTTTGTTGGCCGACCTGCGCGCGCAGATCGTTGTGGACCAAATGGTTTCGGACGGTCTTGCTGCAACGCGCATCAGACAGCGCGGCCGTGGACCGGTTCCCTTTGCCTTGACCGCACAGGAGAGCCGCCGCGTGGAAATCAGCGTCAACCGACGCTGAAGTCATGCTGCAATCGCTGCTGCAGACCGAGGGATGGGATCATCCGGCCTCTGTGTTGCGCCGCGTATTCGGGTTTCCGGGATTTCGCGGCCAGCAGGAAGAGGTTGTACGCCATGTGATCGCTGGCGGCGATGCGCTGGTGCTCGCGCCCACTGGTGGGGGCAAGAGCATCTGCTTCCAGCTGCCCGCGGTGTGTCGGCCCGGGACCGCCGTGGTGATCTCGCCGCTCATCGCGCTGATGGATGACCAGGTCGCTGCGCTGCGCCAGCTTGGCGTAGCGGCCGGCGCACTGCATTCCGATCTCGATGCGGCAGAAGCGCGCAGCGTCACACGCGACCTGATCGAGCAACAGCTTGACCTGCTGTACATTTCGCCAGAACGGCTGCTCGCCAACGGAACGCTGGAACGGTTGTCTCGCCTGCGGCTGGCGCTGTTTGCCATCGACGAAGCGCATTGTGTCTCCCATTGGGGACACGAGTTCCGTCCGGAGTATCGCGGGCTGGCGTGCCTGGCGGATCAGTTTCCAGGAGTCCCACGCCTGGCGTTGACGGCTACCGCCGATCCACGCACGCGGGCCGACATCCTGCGAGCGCTGAAAATGTCGGCCGCGGAAACATTCATTGCTAGCTTCCACCGGCCCAACCTCCATATCGGCGTGGCGCCAAAGGTCAGCGAAACGACACAGCTGCTCGATCTGCTGGCTCGCCACACCGGCGTTTGCGGCATCGTCTACTGCGGCACGCGCGCGAAAACCGAGCGGATGGCAGCGCGGCTCTCGGCAAAAGGCATTCCGGCGCTTGCCTTCCATGCGGGCCTGGACCCGGAGACGAAACGCAGCGCATTGGCGCGGTTTCGTTCGGGCGAGCCGGTAGTCGTCGTAGCGACGATCGCATTTGGTATGGGCATCGACCGGCCCGACGTGCGTTTTGTCGTGCATCTCGACATGCCGGACAGCCCGGAAGCCTACTATCAGCAGATCGGTCGTGCGGGACGGGATGGCGATCCTGCCGAAACGCTGCTGCTCTACGGCGGACAGGACATCGCGCAGGCGCGACACTGGCTGGCGCAATCAGCCGCTCCCGAAAGCCAACGGCGCGTCATGCGTACCAAGCTCGAGGAGATGATCGCGTTCACCGAAGTGGCAGGTTGCCGCACGCAGGCTCTGCTCGGCTGTTTCGGCGAGGATCTGTCGCAGCCTTGTGGTCACTGCGACAATTGCGCCGCGCCGCCGCACATGGTGGATGCGACCGTGGAGGCGCAAAAGGTACTCTCCGCTGTCTATCGAACCGACCAGCTCTTCGGCGCTCTGCACATCATCGCCGTGCTGCGCGGCGAGGCGACCGAAGGCGTGCTGCGTCATGCGCACGACCGGCTGCCGACCTTCGGCGTGGGAGCCGATCATCCGCCGCCGTATTGGCGCGGACTGATCCGCCAGCTGATCGCGCATGGCGCGTTGGATGTGGATACAGCCGGCCATGGCGGCCTGTTTCTGGTGGAAGAGAAGGCGCGCCCGATATTGCGCGGCGAAGGTCACATCATGTTGCGTGAAGACGCACGGCGCCGCCCCGTCGTGGTGCGTCCCGAGCGCGCAATAACCGCAGGGGTGGACGTCGGGCCGGAAGCAAACACGGCCTTCGACGCGCTCCGGTCATGGCGTTCGGGGGAGGCGAAGGCACAGAGGATACCGCCTTACGTTATCTTTCACGACACGGTATTGCGCGAGATCGCTGCGGTGCGGCCGACCTCGATTGAGGAGTTAGGCCAGATCAAAGGAGTCGGCGCCTCGAAGCTGCAGCGATATGGCGCCGCAGTGCTTGCCGTGATGGCAGGGCCCCAATCGCAATAAGTTGCGCTCGCCCGCGCTTCGCCAGACCTTGTTCTGCCGCGATCCCCTGCTGCTGGTGCGCTTTCGGCCAGGCATTCGGGAGGCAACACGATGTCCCTCAGCTCGGACCAGCCGCTGACGCATCGGCAGCATGCCGCACAACTCCGCCGCGCCGTGATCGCGAGCACGATTGGCACAACAATCGAGTGGTATGATTTCTTCCTGTACAGCACCGTGACAGGCCTGGTGTTCGCCAGGCTGTATTTCCCGCACTCCGATCCGCTCGTCGGCACGTTGGAGGCATTCGCGATCTATGCCGTCGGCTTTGCCGCACGTCCGATCGGTGCCGCGATCTTCGGCCACTGGGGCGACAGGCTGGGACGCAAATCCGCATTGATAGCCACGCTGATGCTGATGGGCATAGCCACGTTCCTGGTCGGCCTTGTGCCGACCTATGACAGCATCGGCATCTGGGGTGCGATTCTGCTGACGCTATTGCGCTTCATCCAGGGAGTTGGTGTCGGCGGCGAATGGGGCGGCTCGGTGCTGCTGTCAATGGAGTGGGCGCGTACGACCCATCACCGTGGCTTTGTCGCGTCGTGGCCGCAATTCGGCGTTCCCGCCGGGCTGTTCCTGGCCAATCTCGCCGTGCTGATCTTCAGCTCACTGTCCGGCGACCAATTCATCACCTGGGGCTGGCGTGTGCCATTCCTGATCAGCATCGTGCTCGTCGGGATCGGGCTTTGGATACGGTTGGGCATCCTGGAAACTCCCACTTTCCGCCGTCTCGTCGAGGAGGATCGCATCGAGCGCGCACCGATCGCAGAGGTGTTTCGTCTCCAGGCGAAGGAAGTCTTTCTCAGCGCGTTTGCGCGCATGGCTGAACAGGCGCCGTTTTACATCTTTACGGCGTTCATCTTTGCCTATGGCACCGGTACGCTGAAGGTGTCGCGTGACCTGCTGCTGGCCGCTGTACTGATCGCTTCGATCGTGTCGTTCTTTTCCATCCCGCTTGCCGGGCACCTTTCGGATCGGTTCGGACGCCGGCGGGTGTACATCTTTGGCGCCGTGCTGACCGGCATATTCGGTTGGGTCTACTTCATGATGCTGGACACACTCGTGCCGTTCTGGATCTTCGCTGCGATCGTGCTTTCGCTGATCCCGCATGACATCATGTACGGCCCGCAGGCGGCTCTGATTGCGGAAAGCTTCACCGGCCGTTTGCGCTACTCTGGTGCGTCGATCGGTTATCAGCTCGCGTCCATAATCGCCGGCGGCCCTGCGCCGTTGATTGCCACGGCCCTGTTCGCGACTTATCGCTCCTGGGTAGCGATTGCCGTGTATATCTCGGCCTGTGCGGTCATCAGCGTGGTTTCCGCTGCAATGCTGAAGGACTACACCGGGAAGGACATTTCCGCGGAATATGCTTTCGGCGAAGGGCAGTAAGCTACGCCTCCTCAACCTGAGGAGTGGCCCTCGCGCTTCGGCGTCGGCCCCACATAGGTTGATTGCGGCCGGATCAGCCGCCCTCCGGCTTGCTGCTCCAGCGCATGCGCAATCCACCCAACCACGCGCGCGACGGCGAACGCGCCGGTAAACGCATCGCGCGGCAGCCCGAGTGCCTCCAGCAATAAGGCGGTGTAGAACTCAAGGTTAGTTTGCAGAGAACGATCAGGTTTGCGCCGCACCAGCACAGCCAATGCCGCCTTCTCCACCGCCTCCGCGTAGCGCAGTCGGCCGATGTCGTGATTGAGCCGCTCGACGACCGCCTTCACCACGTCGCTTCTTGGATCCTGGACGCGATACACGCGATGCCCAAAGCCCATCAGCCGATCACCCCGCATCACTGCTGCATCAAGCCAGGCCTCGGCATTTTCCGCCGGTCCGATCGCATCCAACATGTCGAGAACCGGCCCTGGTGCACCTCCGTGCAATGGCCCTTTCAGGGCACAGAGCCCGGCCGTGACCGCATCGATCAGGCTTGCGCGCGTCGACGCCGCGACCCGTGCGGCGAAGGTAGATGCATTCAGCCCATGGTCCGCGGCGCTCACTAGGTACGTATCGAGCGCCGCAGTCTCGTCGGCCGGCGGTACTGCGTCCTTCAGCATGCGGAGAAAGTCCGCCGCATGGCCACTCGTCGGATCGGGCGGAACGGGATGCTTGCCGTTGCGGATGCGCAAGACTGCGGCTAGGCCGACCGCGACCGTCGCGGTCAGCAGCAACGGTGAGTCCGCGGCATCGTCCGGCACATTTGCGAGCAACAGGCGCACAGCAGCGAGCGGCGGCAGGCGGCCTGCAACAGGCAGCAGGTCCGCCATCTGCGCAAAGGCGCGCACACGTGCGACGCCGAGGTCCTGACGCAGCGTCGGCTCATCCAGTGGGCGAGGGACGAAGTCCTGCCACAGCAGCCCGGTCAGCCATTCAAAGCTGCGTCGTCCGGCGACTTCCTGCAGGTAATGTCCGCGCAAAATCAACGCGCCGGCCTCACCATCAACACGGCTCAGCACGGTCTCCGCTGCAACCACGTTCTCTAGTCCATCGGCAACGTTGCTTGTCTCGCCGCGTGGCATTCCGCGCCCTCCTTGGCTGGTTGACGGCCTCATGGCATATAGTCCAGCTCCAACGTCAATCTTGATCAAGATAATCAATATGAAAGATGATGAGACCGCACCGCCGGCACGCTGGCTGACCGCCGACGAGGCCACTGCGCAACTCGGCGTCTCGCGTCCAACGCTTTACGCCTATGTCAGCCGCAATCGCATCGGCACGCTTGCGGCACCAGACGACCCGCGCCGAAGCTTGTATGACGCGGTCGACGTGGACCGATTAGCCAAGCGCAAACGCAGCGGCCGCAGCCGCCGTGCGGTCGCCGCCTCAACGATCAGCTGGGGCGAACCGATTCTCGTTTCGGCCATCACCCGCATCGAAAATGGCCGGCTGGAATATCGAGGGCGCGACGCCATTGCGCTGGCGGAGAGCGCCACTCTCGAAGACGTGGCCGCCTTGCTGTGGCAGGTCGACGCATTGCCGGCATCTCGGTCGCGTGCAGCATGGCCGCGCGCGCTGGCACCCGCCGGCGCCGCTGAATCGTGCATTGCGGCGATGGCCGATCTCGCCATGGCGGGCGCTTGGAGGGGACGCGTGGATAGCGTTCTGCCGGATGCGATGCGGATATTGGACAGGATGGCCTGGTCCGCCGCCGGCCTCGCCGGCACCGACGTTCAGCCTTCGGCGCGCCCGATACACGAACGGCTGGCATCCGTCTGGGGTGCGGGTGCGGACGCCGCTGACCTGATTCGCCGTGCACTGGTGTTGACCGCCGATCACGAACTGAACGCCTCGACATATGCGACGCGCGTTGTGGCATCGACGCGCGCGCCCCTGGGGGCGTGCATCCTTGCCGGCCTCGCGGCACTGGTCGGCCCACTGCATGGCGGTATGACAAATGAAGTGCGCCATTTATTGGCTGATCCAGCCGTAGCGGCCGATCCTGCGGCCTCGATCGCTATCAGGCTGGCACGCGGCGAACGCATTCCAGCCTTTGGCCATCCGCTTTACCCGAATGGCGATCCTCGCGCGCTCTCGATCCTGCAGCGCCTGCCACCGTCACCGGTGGCTCAGCGCCTCGTCGAGGCAATGCAGGGTATGACGGGTATTGCTCCCAATATCGACTTTGCGCTGTTGGTCCTGGAGCAGCAGTTGAGCCTGCCGACGGGGGCTGCATTTGCTACGTTCGCCGTGGGCCGCACGGTCGGCTGGATCGCACATGCCTTGGAACAGTGGCGCGACGGGACGTTGATTCGGCCACGGGCAGTGTACCCAACTGATGTGCGCGGCGAGTGATCGGCGCGGTCGCCGCGCTTAACCTCTCGAAGTTGTCGCCACCTCAGCTACCAACATTGACCACCTGAACCCGTCGATTGCGCTGCTCCGGCGTTTGATCGGGAGTCGCCACAAGCAGGCCATCCTCTCCCATGCCGATTGCCTCCATGCGACTGCGATCGACGTGGAAGTTGCTCGCCAGATAGTCCACCACGGCCGTCGCGCGACGGTCCGAAAGCTCCTTGTTATAGTGTCGCGTCCCCACGGTATCGGTGTGCCCCTCGATCCGGAACCGATAACTTGCCAGCGCCTGGTCACTGAGTGCCTTGCCCAGGTTCTCCAGCACCCGCGTCGCCTCCGGGGTTAGTTCTGCCGATCCGGTCGCGAACTGCACGTTGAGGCTGACCGCAGGCGCCTGCCTCGTCGCGCTCGGTTGACCTGCCGTAGACTCGGTGTTGCCAGTCGGCGGCTGCAGGCGAATGCCTCGCGTCGGGCTGGATGGCCCGGTGGGGGTCAGCGATTTGATGATCTGGTCAGGACTTGGCACATTTTGCGCTGGCGCGCTCGATGCAAAGATACCTGCGGCTAGCAGCCCTACGGCGACGGCTGTCGTGTGGCCACGCATGATGAGTCCTCCTGACCCAGACCGTCTGGCTATAGCACACACGTAGGACGGCGCGCTGTGCTTTAGGTCACGTCAGGCGCAAGGCGATGTGCTGGGCACCGATTCAGCGAATTTCCTCCGCATTCGGCTCAACGCCCACCCCCGTTGGCGGCTGCCAGTTCGGCTTGCACGAAATGCCCTGGACGCCCATCCGCACGCTCAAGCACCAGGTGCTTTTCGTGGAACGCAGCGACCGATGGGCGGTGCGCGATGGAAACCAGCGTGGTGTCCGGCAGCTTTGCCTTCAGTGTGCGGTAGAGTTCGGATTCAGCCTCCGGGTCGAGACTGGCGGTCGCCTCATCCAGGAACAGCCAGTCGGGCTTGATCAACAAGGCACGTGCCAGCGCCAGGCGCTGTTGCTCGCCACCGGAGAGTTGTTGTGCCCAATGCTCGTCGTGATCCAGTCGCGAGACGAACTGGCCGAGCCCCGCGTCCTCGAGTGCCTGCGCGACCTCCTCTCGGCTGAAGGCTGTGGCCGGATACGGATAGGTGACCACGTGGCGTAGCGTGCCCAACGGAATGTAGGGACGTTGCGGCAGGAAGAGGCAGCGCTCGACTGGCCGCTGCACACGGCCATGGCCGAATGGCCAGATGCCGGCGAGAGCGCGAAATAGAGTGGACTTACCGGAACCAGACCGCCCCGAAATCACTACAGACTCGCCTGGTTCCAAGACGAGATCAGTGTTCTCCAGCAACTTCATGCCATTCGGCAGCTCTATTGTCGCGTCCCGCATCGCAACCGACCGCTCCCCCGCATCCGCTACCGTCAGCCCTGTGCCGAATGCGGCGCGCGCTGCCACGACGGCACGATGAAACGTGGTCAGTCGTTCAACGATTGCATGCCATTGCGCCAGGTCTGGATACCGCGAGATGAACCACGACAGCGCGTCCTGCACCCGGCCAAATGCACCAGCGGTCTGCGTCAACCCACCCAACGGAATCTCGCCGGAGAAGAACCGTGGCGCTGCCACGATGAAGGGAAACACTACGGCGACTTGCTCGTATCCGGCAGTCAGTGCGTTCAGCAGCTTGGTCCGCTGCATGATCGCCCACCAGTTGCCGATCACCGCTCCGAACCGATGATCGAGGAAACCTTTCTCCTCCGCTTCGCCGGAATACAGCGCTATGCCTTCCATGTTCTCGCGCACCCGCACGAGGCTGTAGCGGAAGTCGGCTTCCACGCGCTGCTGGCGGAACCGCAAGGCGGCGAGGGGGCGCCCAACCAGGTGGGTCAACCACGTGCCTACGATCGCATATAGCAGCGCCACCCAGACCATGTAGCCGGGCACCGGGATGCCGAACAACTCGATGGTCCCAGACAGTGACCACAGAATCCCGAGGAAGCTGACCAGGGTGACGATGTTCGCCAGCAGGCTGATGCCCAGCGTTAACGTGTTATCGACGTAGTCGCGGATGTCCTCGGCAATTCGCTGGTCAGGGTTGTCGGTCCCTATGGCGGCGCGATCCGTCGTCAGGCTGATCCGATAGTAGGCACGATCAGCAAGCCACTCACCGAGGAGACGTACCGTCAGCCAGCGACGCCACCTGATCTGCAGCCACTGCGATAGATACGTGAAATAGACCGCGACCAGGATGTAGACCGCGGCGATCTCGCAGAAGCCGGGCATGAAGCCACTCGGCGTGCGCCGGTAGACGAACAGGAGTTCGAAGAACGCGGCAAAGTCTTTGTTCTGCAACGAGTTGAAGAACTCGCGGTTCCAGAAACTCAGGACCACCGTCATGCCGACCAGCAGCAGACGCAGCGCGAGAATGGCGATCAGCAGGCCCCAGGCCGACCACCTTTCGTCTGAGGTATAGTAGGGCTTGGCCAGACGCCAGGCGTCACGCAGGAATGGTCGGATACCGCGCATAGCAGCCTATCTTTCGTCGGATTGGTTGATCTTGCTCGTGATAGCGGCAAGCCAGGTGCTCAACCGCTTCCGGTTCACGCCGAAGTCTGAATATCCGTACACGCTGCGTGAGTAGAGTACGACGTTACTGGCATCTGGCCCAGCCTCAGCGACCTGGGCAGTGATCAGGTCGGGGAAGTTGAGCACGGCGCTCCGCGCGACGAAATGGGCCTGCAACTCCGTATCGAACCGCGCCGCCAGAAACGTCCGCGGCTGCTCGCCGGCAACGGCAACAAGCAAGCCATAGAGGCGGGATGCCGGCAGCGGAAAGCGTGGCGTGACAATGTCCGGTGCAAGTTGGTTACCCGCAGGGGCGGCAAGCGCACTGTTTGGGCGGGCTGGTCGCGTGATGTGCTCGATGTCCATCAGCGCCGGCGCCGGAAGGCCGGCCGTGCCCGAGGCGGCGCAGGCCGGCAGAACCAGTCCCAAGAGCCACGCGAGCGGACTCATGCGGGGGTTCGGTTGCCTGATCGCATGGACCGCTCATGGCGCGGATCGCGCAAAGCTGCAAGTTTCCCGCCACTTACGGTCTGTTCACCGGACTGTGCTGGGATGTCAGGCGGAGACGACCGGACCTCGGTCATGACCTCTGATTCGCATTCGTTCGCTGTGCCGGAGCACTGCATCCTCCAGCACCCGGTATTCACCTCTTTCGCCGACCCGTTGTTTCGCCGGGCAGAATCGGACGGTGCTCCCGTCATGGTGGTCAAACTGGGGGAGCGGGAAGCGGCCATCCCGTTGCGTTCGCTGCAACGGGAGTTCGCAATCGACGACGATTCCAATGACGGGCGCATGCTCGGTCTGATAGCCCAGTCGCTTGATTTCATCTCCTATCTGCGCGTCGGCGATGCACTGCCGACTGAAGTCCTAAGTGGCCTGGCGAGTTGGGAACCTGACCAGGTGCACCTGGAGATCGCCAAGGGCCGCCTGCAATGGCAGTTGGTCGCATGGCTGAATTCCGGCACGGGCGCGGAAACGCCGGCGCTGGATGCCCACTCTCTGCTACAGGTGATGGAGGATCCCGCCCGCAAGGTGCAGGTGCAGCAAGCCTTTGCCAAGGCGGCAGAGGCGCTTGGGTTGCCTTCGCGTGAGGCGGTCATCCAGCTGGTAGAGGAACTGGCTCAGGAGCTGGCCTACATTGAAGCGTTACGCGACCGGCTGCTCCGGCGGGTGAAAGCGATGGCGGACAAGCTGAACCGCATGGCACAGAGCTATCACGGCGACGGTTCTCATCTTGAAACACTGACGCAGGTGCGCCGCCTGACCAGCATTGCGTTCAAGCAAATCAGCCACCGCTTCGACGAGTTGGATGCGCAGACGAGCGAAGTGATGTCGGCATTGCGCAACGCCGATAGCCAGCGGGTCTTCATTCGGTCCAACCGGGACTGGCTGTATCGTACGCAACGTGCATGGCATGCGCTGCTAACCGAATGGGATGTTGCAGGTATCGGCTTCGACGAAGGTATATTGCTGCTGCTCAACCGCAGCTACCATTTCCTGGCACCGCGGTTCATGCCAGTGGCCGAATGGGAATTGCGCACGCTGCCGCACAAACGGAACAGTGAGGTAGCTCGCACGATGGTATGGTGACCAGGCTCTGGTCAGCTTGCTGACCGCGCGGTCGAATGGTGCGAGGTAGATGTTCTCCTCGACGTCCAGCCAGACACACCGTCGGCCGCAGCGACATAGATCACCCCGCGACCGAAAACCAGGTCGCTTGGCGCATCGAAGCCGGTCCATTCCGCCAAGACTTCGCCCTCGGGCGCAAACGTCCGGATGCGGTGATTCACCCGGTTGCCGACATACAGCTCGCTCGCGTCCTTGACCTCGCGAACGTGCTCCATCGCCCGATGATGTGTCAGTTGATGTGCGGCGACCGGGTCATCGGGCGGCGGCTGTGCCTGACCTATGGCGATCTGGACGACGGTGCGCAGCTTATCGACGTGGCCAGACTATCCTTCTTCACTGAGCTTGTATTGGACCTCAAGTCTTGACATGCAGATCCTCAGCCGCATCCGGCTTCGGACGCTATCTCCAGAGACGACCTTAAGCCTTTGTTAATTTCCGACACCCGGCAATTTTGAGGGGTGGTTATTTATGATGACTCAAAAGAAAATATATGCTAACTATCTGCTATTCACGCCACAGAAGACGGGCGCATCGAAACATGCCAATTTATCCGCAGACACCAGGCAATCGGGCTCAGGCCGTTATGATGTCCCCTTTGCGGCCGACCGCTCCAACCGCGACGCAAGTTCCGATAACGTTGCTGCCGAACACGCCGCAGGGCCTGTCTCTGGCCCAAGGTCTCGGCAGCGACCTCATCGTGACCTGGAGTCCACCCGCCGTTGACAGCACGCACGGTGCGGCCTCGGGGTATAATCTGCGGTATGGCCCCTCCGGTGCTGGTAGCTGGACCACTGTCTCGGACGTCACCAGCCCGTACGATTTGTCAGGCTTGCCACCAAGCACCGCAATTGACGTCCGCATTCAGAGCACAAACGTCGCCGGTGCCAGCGCTTGGTCTGCGGCTTCCACGCTGATCACCGCCGCCGGGCAGTCTGCTCCGAATGCCCCAACGATATCGGAGGTCGCGGCCCCGCCGGATGGGACCAATACCAGCCTGTCGGTCTCTTGGGCGGCGCCGACCACCGACAGCACGCATGGTGCCGCAGCAGGCTATAACCTTCGTTACCGGACTTCGAATTCCGGCAGCTGGACAACGGTATCTGGCGTCACCAGCCCCTACACCATCATCGGCCTGCCGGGCGCTACTTCGGTCGATGTCGAAGTCCAGGCCACCAGTGCCTCCGGAACTCCGGGCGTCTGGTCCGATGCCAGCACCGCAAGCACCTGGGGCGCCACTGTCGTGCCGGGAGACTGGACTGCTGCCACAACGCAGGTCCACGGTGCGAGCGTCGCACCCAATGGCGGTGCGAACCTGACTGCCACAGCTGCCCCAACAGCGGTCACTGGGGCAGCATTCGCGTGGTCCAGCAGTGCATCGACGGTACCGACCACCAACTTGATCACGGCTGCTCCAGACGGCCAGCCCAATGGATGGGGGCAGTATTTTTCCGCGCCAGCTACTTCTGGAACGTACTTTCTGTGGATGCTGGCTCAGGGCTCGGGTGACGTGACGATTGGCGCTCTCGTGACGCCGCCGATCACCGTGTCATAGGTTCGATTATTCCAGTGACACGTCGTGCCGCGGCCGGCCCCAGTCGGCCGCGGTCGCCGCGCAGCGTTCCACGTCCTCCTCCAGCATCAGGTCCTGCGCGACCAGTTCCCGCGCTGCCGCGGCGATTGCCGCGACATACGCCGCCTTGTCGGGGTAGCGCTCGAGAATCGAAAGCCGTGGGTCGCCCGTCACCGCGCGTTCCTGCGGCGACTCAGGGAATGGGATGTAGCTGCCTTCGAATCTCAATTGTGCCCCATGACCATGGCCCCGCGCGCGCAGGTTCCACCCGGAATATGTGCCGAGAGGTGCGGCAACCATCGGTGCGCGGACGCCCGCTACGTCATTGCCATCGCGATCAACCGAAGGCACGAGCACCGCGTACTGTTTGCCTGGCGCCTCTGGGGCGTTGCCGCTTGGCACAAGGCGCGGCGGCTCGCGCAATATGCCGCGCTCTACATCGGGACCGAAATCCAGCAGTGGCAGCAGGTTCGGCGAGGCTGGTGTGGCCACGCCAGGAATGGCGGGAAACTGCCGCCGCCACGCCTCGATGTCGACCAGGGTGTCGTTCGCGCGCAGCGGGACCCGGCTTGCCGGTGGCGGTGTGCCCTCGGTCACCCATTTGTCCATCGCATCGAGATTGGCGCGGAAGAACATCGACGTAGATACGACGTTGGAAAAATTCTGCCCGTGCCCGCGCGATGGCGCCTTCGGCTGGGGATCGGCAAAGTGCTGCGAACTGGCCCAGCAATAGACGCGGACCGTGTCGGGTTGCGGGAGGTCGTTGCCCTGCGTGTCGGTATGCACCAGGGAACCACGGCGGACCCAGTACTCCGTCGACGTCTGGGTATGAAATATCAAAGGATCAGTATCGGGCCGCTTCAGGATGGCGTCCTGCCTCCCGGTCAGATGGTCGGTCGACCAGGCGTAGGAGAATGGAAAGCTGTCGGCGATGTTGAAGTGGTCCTCATACTGCTGCCCGCCCGACACAATGGGGCTGGCGAAGCGATGGTTCAGCCACTTCCGTCCCGCCCCTGCAACGTGCGGCAGCACGCCGTCGAAGACGCGTCGTCCTTCGGCATCGGCATTGAAGCCGCGATAGACGAAGTCGCGCAGGCAGCGGCCGGTTTGCGAGCGTCCCCAAGCATACGCCTTCTCAGCGCCGCACAGTGGGTTGGCATCCGTCGCGTCGTACTTAAGGAAGCTGATGAAATCGCGCACGGCGACATGCCCGAGACCATGCACCAGCGGGTCCTTTGCTGTATAGATAAGTTCGTAGATCCAACCGGGCCGGAAGCCGGCTGGCTGGTAGATGTGCCGATCGGATGGAACGACCGCATGCTCCAGCGACTGCGTCTCTCCCCCGCTGCCTGCCTGGAGGCTGGAAAATTGCCACTCGTCAGGCGGGATCACCTCGGGTGTATCGTAGGGGTAACGCCGCCGCGTGAGCACCGCCTGGCGCGTATCGCGCGACACCGTGGCATAGGAATGGGCGGCGATCCTGCCGCTGAGTGGAAAGCAAGAGATCCCCGGGGCATCGGCGATGTATTCAACCCGAATACGCCCGGTGATCGGCTGGCCGTTGTCCGTCGCCACCGGCACGTCAAGCACTATACGCTGGTCGCCCGGCAGCATGTCTCCTTCCCACGCCAGCCACACGACGGCATAGCCGCGCCGCATGAAGAAGCCGTTTCCCGCGTGCGCCAAGGTGATCGGTGCATTGTTGTGCGGCGCATCATTGTAGAACTGCAGCGCGCGCTTATGACCGCGGTTGCCATAGTCGTAGAATACACGGCGGTTGCCGCGCTGCATCTCGACCGGCTTCAGGATCATGAAGTCGCTGGCAAAGCGAACCAGCCCGGCCGCATCGGTGGGTGCCTTGTCCAGATCCACCACGTCCTGCTGCGCCACCGAACGGGGATCGACTGCGAAGTGAGCACGGCCTGACAGACGCTCATAAGCCCCTACGTCTCCGAAACCATGGCCGGCGGCGAATGGTACCCGCTCGTCAATCTGCAATTCGACCCGGTTGATCATAACCGCCCCCCTGCATCGTGGCAGGCCACTCTGGATGGCGCGATTGAGGCGGACAAGTCGGCCTGGTCAGTGATCGGCCTCGATCCAGGACCACGCGCGGACGGCCTCGGGGATCCGGCCAACGGGTGGCTCTGGTAGTTCCGGGGCCGGCGCGGCGTCCTGACGACGAGACAACAACACCACCACGTGATCGCATTCGATCCGCACACCCTTATCGGCGTACCTGGGCATCGGCATCCCGACGCGATTGCAGTAGGAGATGAGGATCGCCCCCAACGCCTCAGCGCGCAGCATGAACACCCGTATCGAGGTCAGTTCCCCATACGTGACTTCGACGACACCGTCAGCCGGATTGCCATGCACGGCGGTCGGCGTGAATGGCGGCAACCCGAAGGCCTGCGCGGCACGGGGCGACCATTCGAGCACCAGTCGCACCGTCTGCAGGTCAAATTCGATCTCACGCCGATCGGTGATCGCCACCAGGGGAACCCTCTGCCGCCCGGATTATCCCGGTGGAGAATGAACCTCGGGTAAAGTGGTCAGGCTGAGCCCGCGACGTAGGCCTTCAAGTTGTCGACCTCGTCCTCCTGCTCCATGATCCGCGCCTTGACCACATCGCCGATGCTGATCAGCCCCACAAGGGTATCGCGGTCCATCACCGGCAAGTGACGGAAGCGGCCAACCGTCATGCGCGCCATCGCTTCAGCCACCGTGGTGTCAGGATGGGCTACCTGCAGCGCTCGCGTCATCAACTGACCTGCGGTCATCTCCAGCGTGCGTGCACCATTGGCCGACAGGCAGCGGACAATGTCGCGCTCGCTCACGATGCCTAGGAGTTGCGCCGCGCTGTCGACCACCAGCACGGCGCCGATACGCTGCTCGGCCAGTACGCTGGCAACGCGTTCAATCGACAGCGTCGGGCTGACCGTCGTGACCTGATAACCCTTGTGCTTGAGGATCGCGGCGACTGTAGTCATGGCCTTCCTCCCTGGCTATTGCCGGACAGGCCACGATCCGCCCACGTATTCCGCTGCCTCGGATCGGTATCCCGCGCGGCGCCGTCGATGATGCGCCGCGCGGGAGTGCCGGTGCAAACATTCACTGTGCACTGCACAATGCGTCGCAGCCGTCCCTAGAAAATTGTACTTCCTGCCATCAGACCCGCCACCAGCAGGACCAGGAAGATCACGATCGCGATAAAGAACAGGATCTTGGCAATATCAGCCGAAGCCGCCGAGATGCCGGTAAACCCGAACAGCGCGGCGATCAGGGATATGACCAGAAAGAACAGCGCCAATTTCAGCATCGCAGTTTTGTCCCCTGTGTGAGGCCAACAGGCCAGCGCGATAGGTAGTCACCCGTCGCAGCAGCGCGGCATCACACACCGTTGAATCGCCAAAGCCTGATTGAGCGGTGGCAAGGTTTCGTTAACGCCCTCTCACTAGCGTGAGGCCACAAGGGCTGAGCAGTCCGGTGGAGCAGGAGCCAATTGAGGGGCGATCGCAGCGCTGCGGTGACGAGTGCCTGCGAGCGCGCCAGGGCAGCGGTCCAGCAGGGTGATACCAGGTCGGCCCTGCGTCATTACCTCTACGCGCAGCGACTGGCACCCTCGGATTCCGAGATAACCC
This sequence comes from Acetobacteraceae bacterium, assembly GCA_024280945.1. Taxonomy (GTDB): domain Bacteria; phylum Pseudomonadota; class Alphaproteobacteria; order Acetobacterales; family Acetobacteraceae; genus JAMXLO01. The sequence continues at coordinate 10,725 of JAMXLO010000101.1, read as the reverse complement.
TGGCGATCGGTGCCGCGTATCTCAGCTTGCACGATTCCGGTGCCGTCGAAGCCTTCAAGCTGGTGGCGCATCGCGATGACGTGCAGGAGGCTTGGCTGGGCCTCGCGGCGGCGCGTCATAGGCTGAACCATCACGAGCAAGCCCGGCGCGCCCTGGAGGTATCGCTGTCCTGCCACGGCCACCCGCGGGACCCGGCGAACCAGCACCTGCACGATGTGATCGCGACTCAGCACGGCGATGCCGGATGGTGCGCGCTGTCGGCCGACGGGGCTTTGCATGTCACTTTGCTGCTCGCAGCGGGCCGGATGGACCGACTAGCGATATCATTCGATGACGGTGTGTCGCTCGGCATCCGTCCACGCCGGACCAGGAATGAGGACGGGCACCGGCGCTCACTGTTCCTTCTGCCTGATGCATGGCGAAGCGCCAGCCTGGTTTCGGTTTGCCTGGATGGACGTCACCTTCTGGGCAGTCCGTTGCAGGCATCTGTCATCGGGACGTTGGAAGGGTTTGTCTCCACCATCGATGGCGACCTGAGCGGCTGGGCATGGTTTCCGCACGATCCACACTGCGTGCCGGCGGTCACGATACGCGACACCAAAGGCAAATCCCTGCGGATCACACTCAATGAACCGGCATCTGATGTGCAGCACATCAAGCCGTTTGCGCGTCCACGGTTGCTGCACGTCCCCGCCACTGCCATCCGGTCGATGTCGGGGGTGATTACCGTGCAGGACGATGCGGGCAGGAACCTGTACGGCAGCCCGCTGAATCCGCTGGCGGAACGGCGCAACGCGGCCGGCGCCGCTGAACTGGTGCGTCGGCTATTTCCTGCCGGCTCCATCCGGGGCACAGATGCCGTCGATCTGAGTTTGGCGGCCGTACCAGCCGAAATCGTTGGAGCGCATTCAGGCCCGAATCGGGTTACACGCGCCTCCCGCATCGACGTGGTCATCCCGGTGTACCGGGGGTACGAGCAGACGCTTGCCTGCATCGCGAGCGTGCTCAGCTCCTCGCCGGCAAATGCACGCTGCGTTGTCGTCAATGATGCATCACCCGAAGCGAAGCTGGTCAGTGCGCTGCAAGGCTTGGCCGATCGGGGCCACATCGTCCTGCATCGCCAAGTGACCAACAGCGGTTTTCCTGCCGCGGCCAATGCTGGCATCCGGCGAGCGGGGAACCGTGATGTCGTTCTGCTGAACAGCGACACGCTGGTGCCGAAGAACTGGATCGAACGCCTGGCCGATGCCGCGTATGCCGAGCCTGACATCGGTTCTGCGACGCCGTTTTCCAACGACGCGTCAGTCTTCAGTTATCCGCGCGAGGGTGGATCCAATGCAGTGCCGGATGAAGCGGCGACGCTCGAACTCGATCGCCTTGCACGTCGCGCTAACGGCAATGCGGTGATCGAGGTCCCCACGGCGCATGGATTCTGTGTTTACCTACGTCGCGATTGTCTGAAACAGGTCGGGCTGTTGCGCGAGGATCTATTCGCGCAGGGCTACGGCGAGGAGAATGACTTTTGCCTTCGCGCGCGCCACCTCGGATGGCGTCATGTCGCGGTACCTGGCGTATTCGTCGCTCACGCTGGTGGTGGCTCGTTCGGGGATGCTCAGACGCACCTTTTGGCGCGCAACCTCGCGATCGTCAATCGGCTGCACCCTGGGTATGACAAGATGGTCGCCCAGTTCCGTGCTGCGGACCCTTTGGCACCGGCCCGCTTTCGGCTGGACGCCGAGCGTTGGCGGCAGCGGCGGTCACGCAAAGGCGCGGTCGTGCTGCTGACGCACGGCCGTGAAGGTGGGGTCAAGCGTCGTGTCGCCGAGCGATGCCGCGAGATTGCCGCCACAGGCCTGCGCCCAATCGTGCTTGTGCCAGGCAGCGACTCACAAGGTCGCCGCCAGTGCCGCTTGCTCGACGGGATGGATGATGCATTTCCGAATCTGAGCTTCGATGTCGGCAAAGGTCTGACGGAGCTTGCCAGATTCCTGCGTGCTGATAGGCCAGTGCGGGTGGAATTGCATCATTTCGTTGGTCACGATCCAGCGCTGCTCGCGATCGCGCAAGCGCTCGATGTGCCGTATGATCTGGTGGTGCACGACTATGCCTGGGTGTGCCCGCGCATTACGTTCGTCGGAGTGGACAAGCGTTATTGCGGCGAACCAGGTGGCGACGCCTGCGAGGCCTGCTATGCGGATATTGGCGGACGCATAGACGAAGACATTGGTCCCTCGCGGCTGCAGCTGCGTTCGCGCGGCGTCTTCGCCGGTGCGCGGCGTGTGGTGGTGCCAAGCCAGGATGTCGCTGCACGGGTCATTCGGTATTTCGCTCGCGCCGTCTGTGTTGTCAGGCCGTGGGAGGACGACGCGGTACTTCCGCCACGAACGCATAATCCGGTCGGGTTGCGCATGCGCGTTGTGGTGGTCGGTGGTATCGGCATCGATAAGGGTTACGAGTATCTGTTAGCGTGCGCACGGCATGCGGCGCGCCAGCAACTCGCATTGGAATTCGCGGTCGTTGGCCACACCTGCGACGACGCACGTTTGCTGGATACCGGCGTCGTCCACATCACCGGGCGATATGAAGAGAACGAAGTACTTGAACTTATTCGTGCCCAGGATGCGCAGCTTGGATTTCTGCCGGCACTGTGGCCGGAGACATGGAGCTTCACGCTGTCACAGATCTGGCAGGCCGGGCTCGACGCGGTGGGGTTCGACATCGGTGCTCCGTCGGCACGGATCCGCGCCACGGGCCGCGGGACCCTGTTGCCGATGGGCCTGCCTCCTGCCTCCGCCTGCCGTGCACTTCTGACGTATCGCAGCGGGGCCGGTTCGGCCGAATCCTGCCTGGCACAAGCCATGACCTGATGCGCGCCCTGGTCGGCGTCGCGACCCCAATGTGCAGGTGACGGCATCTCTTTCCTCAACCATATTCAACTCCATGGGTACAGACGCTGAATTCCGCTCGATCTACCGCCACGGCCTGGCGCGCGTGGCGGCCTGCACGACCCGTTGCACACTGGCCGACCCAGCCGCCAATGCCGCCGAGATCCTGGGGGCGGCACGGGCGTGCCACGATCGCGGCGCGGCGTTGGCGGTATTTCCGGAACTTGGCATCTCCGGCTACGCGATCAGCGATCTGTTGCATCAGTCCGCTTTACTCGATGCGGTCGAGGCCGCGATCGGCGATATCGTCTCGGCTTCGGCCGACCTGCTGCCGCTCCTGCTGGTTGGCGCCCCGCTGCGGCACGCTGGCGCACTGTACAACTGCGCGCTTGCGATCCATCGGGGCAGGTTGCTGGGCGTGGTGCCCAAACTGCATCTGCCGAACTATCGCGAATTCTACGAGCCACGCCATTTCGTGGGCGGTGACTGGACGATGGGCGGCGAGGTCGCGGTCGGCGAACTGACCGCGCCGTTCGGCATCGACCTGCTGTTTGCGGCCGAGGATGTGCCGGGCTTCGTCGTGCACGCCGAAATCTGTGAGGACATCTGGATCCCTGTGCCTCCCAGTTCCCAAGCCGCCCTGGCGGGAGCGACAGTGCTTGCCAACCTGTCGGCCAGCAACATCACGATCGGCAAGGCCGAGACGCGGCGGCTCTTGTGCGCCTCGCAGTCGGCGCGTTGCGCGGCCGCCTATCTCTACGCCGCCGCTGGTGCCGGTGAGTCGACCACCGATCTCGCCTGGGACGGCCAGGCCTCGATTTTCGAGAACGGCGTCACGCTGGCGGAGACCAAGCGGTTTCCGGCGGGCAGCGAGCTCGCCATCGCCGACATCGACCTGGGTATGCTGCGTCACGAACGCATGCAGATGGGCAGCTTCGATACAAACCGACGTCGCAATCCCGTCGTGTTTCGAAACGTCCGCTTCCGGCTCGATCCACCTTCTGGCGATATCGGCTTGGAGCGCCCGGTCGAACGCTATCCGTTCGTTCCCGCCGATCCCGCACGTCTAGAGCAGGACTGCTACGAAGCCTATAACATTCAGGTCTCCGGCCTCGCGCAGCGGCTACGCGCGATCGGTACCAAGCATGTGGTCATCGGCGTTTCGGGCGGTCTCGACTCAACCCATGCCCTGATCGTGTGCGGCCGCGCCCTCGATTTGCTCGGTCTGCCACGCACCAACATTCTCGCCTACACGATGCCCGGCTTCGCGACATCGGCGCGCACCAAGAGCAACGCGATCCGTCTGATGCAGGCTCTTGACGCCACCTGGCATGAGCTGGACATTCGTCCAGCCGCCGAGCGCATGCTGCGCGACATCGGTCACCCGTTCGCACGCGGTGAGCCGGTGTATGACCTGACGTTTGAGAACGTGCAGGCCGGTTTGCGCACTGACTATCTGTTCCGCCTCGCCAACCACCACCACGGCATCGTCGTCGGGACGGGGGACCTGTCCGAACTGGCGCTCGGCTGGTGTACGTACGGTGTCGGTGACCAGATGGCGCATTACAATGTCAACGCAGGGGTGCCGAAGACGCTGATCCAGCACCTGATCCGCTGGGTGATCAGTTCGCGCCAGTTCTCGGCTGACGTCGGTGCGACATTGGATGCGATCCTCGCCACCGAAATATCGCCTGAGCTCGTCCCAACCAAGGAAGGCGAAACGCCGCAGAGCACCGAGTTCTACATCGGCCCATACGCATTGCAGGACTTCAACCTCTACTACACGTTGCGGCACGGGATGGTCCCGTCAAAGATTGCCTTTCTTGCCCTGCACGCCTGGGGTGACACAACGAAAGGCGAATGGCCACCCGGCTATCCAGAAGACCGCCGCATAGCCTACGACCTGCCCACCATCCGCAATTGGCTCGCAGTTTTCCTGCGGCGCTTCTTCGCCTTCAGCCAGTTCAAGCGCTCGGCGATGCCGAATGGGCCGAAGGTGAGCGCCGGCGGGTCACTCTCGCCGCGAGGCGACTGGCGTGCACCCTCGGACGGGAATGCCAACGCGTGGTTGGCTGAACTGGAGCACAACGTTCCGACGAATTGAGGCGGCACATGAAACAGGCGGAGGTGGTTGCGCCAATCCGCCTCCGCCTGCGCGTGCAAGACGAGTTACAGGTGCGCCAGGATCGCCTCGGCCCTGCTGACCTCGAAACCGCCCGGTTGCTCGACACCCAGATGAGTTACCTTGCCGTTCTCGGCGATCAACGCGTAGCGTTGGCTCCGCGTCCCCATACCCCGCCCGTTCAGGTCCAATTCCAATCCAATCGCCTTGGTGAAGGCAGCCGAACCGTCGGCCAGCATTACGACCTTTCCATCGGAACTCTGCTCTTTGGCCCACGCGCCCATCACGAAAGCGTCGTTCACTGCGATGCACGCGATCGTGTCTACGCCCTTCGCCTTAATCGCATCGGCATTCTGCGTGAAGCCCGGAAAGTGTTTGGCACTACAGGTGGGGGTGAACGCCCCAGGCACCGCGAACAGCACCACCTTCTTGCCCTTGAAGATTTCGTCTGTGGAGGTTTCCCTCGGGCCGTCCGGCGTCGCCATCATCAGCTTCATGGACGGAATCTGATCGCCGACCTTGATCGTCATGGATCCTAGCTCCCCTCTGCCTTGCCAGCCAATGACTCCTAGCCGTCCCCGCGGCGGGAGTCACGCCATCCGACAGGCCGCTTGCACACCCACGCCGGCAGGCCCAGATTCCCGATCATGGATGAGTCGCCCACACCGGCAGCCGCCGAGTTCCTCACAGGTCAGTTGCTGATCGCCATGCCGACGATGGAGGATCCGCGCTTCGCCCAAAGCGTCATCTATGTTTGCGCGCATACGCCGGAAGGCGCCATGGGCCTCGTGCTCAACCGGCCGCTCGAGCGTCCGAAATTCGATGACCTCCTGCGTCAGCTCGAGGTCGCACCGGTGCCGCCGGCCAGGCGCATTCGGCTGTGTGCCGGCGGCCCGATGGACAATGCGCGTGGCTTCGTCCTCCACACAACCGACTGGACTGGCGAGGGCAGCCTGCAGGTTGACGATGGCGTGGCGCTGACGGCCAGCCTGGATGTGTTGAAGGCGATCGCCGAAGGTCATGGACCGCGCGAGGGCCTGCTGGCCTTGGGCTACGCCGGGTGGGGTCCCGGTCAGCTCGATGCTGAGATTCAGCAGAATGCATGGCTTTCCGTGTCGGCCGACGAGGCCATCGTATTCGGCGATGACAGCGACGCAAAATGGCGTCAGGCACTCGCCAAGCTGCATATCGATCCGCTGCTGCTATCGGGTGCGGCCGGACACGCCTGAATATCAGCGGCTGCAGGCCGCCCCGCCCAGCACACAAAACGACGCGCAGTGCGGATGGTTCAGTGACACCGGTCGTGAGGCTTCGGCCAGCGTATCTCCAAGCTCGAACTGCGGATCATAGGCAAGCAATGTGCATGCGAGCACACTGGGCGCCGCCGCATCCTTCCGCTTCACCACCATGCGCGTCGATGCGCACATCACGTCCTCGGGGGCCTTGTGCAGGATTCCCCAGCAGGCGGCGGTGATCTCCGGAACGTCACGCCGCGCATCCATCTCGGGGAACAGCATCAGTCTGATCGGGTCGGCTGCATCGAGCGGCAGACCGAGCTCACGGAACAGGCGCGCGTAGCCGGCGCGCAGCTCGGGCTCCGGCTCACCGGAAAACCGGCGGCCGGCGACGTCCAGGTCAAATCCATTGCGCGCCAGCCACAGCAGGCCGTCGATGGTCGGTGCCCAGCTGCGCCGTCCCCGCTCCGCCTCGTGGACGTCCGCAGAGTAATGGTCGAGCGACACGCGAATGCGCAATTGCGCGCCGTAGCGGTCACGCAAGGCGAGCAGCTGGGGCCGCAACCTTCGCATCGGGTTCATCGCGTTGGTCAGCACCAGTGCATCAAAACCGCGCTCCAGGACATCGCTCAGCATGGCGATGATGTCGCGGTTCATGAACGGCTCACCACCGGTGAAGCCGATCATGCGCGTCGGCATTCCCTCGCGCGCGATTTCGTCCAGATAGCCCAGCACGTCGCTTCGCGTCAGATAGGCCAGCTGGTCGTTGCGTGGCGATGATTCGATGTAGCAGTTGCGGCAGGTCAGGTTGCACAGCGTGCCAGTGTTGAACCACAGCGTCTCCAGAGAACGCAGGGCAACCTGCGCGCGCACTTCCCCTTTCGCTGTGACGAATGGGTCACGAAACTTGGCCGGATCGAGCGGCTGAAACAGCGCGTCCATCTAGCGGCCCTTGAAGAGAGGCATGCGCTTCTCCAGGAAGGCCTGACGGGCTTCCCGATAATCTTCGCTGTTTGTTGCCGCCTCCTGCAGCGCGGCGATTTCTGCGGAATGCTGCTCCACCTCATCGCGCGCCAGCGCCTCCAGTACCACTTTGGCGCCGCGCTGCGACAACGGCGCGCGCTTCGAAAGTTCCTCGGCCAGCGCCTGCGCGCCCGACAATGCGCCTTGCTCGGCAAATATGTCGATCAGGCCCATGGCCTGGCATTCGCCGATGGGAAAATAACGGCCCGAGTATAGCACCAATTTGGCCTTCGCCAGACCGACTGCCCTCAGCAAGAGGCCCGAATCGAGCACTCCGTACACGATCGACAGCCGCGCCGCCGGAATGCCCATCTGCGTGGTCGCATCGCCCACGCGCATGTCGCAGGCGAGCGCCAATCCGCAGCCACCGCCGACGCCGTAGCCGTGCACGGCGGCGATCGTCGGCTGTGGCAGATCCATAATCGCCTGGGTTGCCGACCGACCTGCCTCCCCATAGGCGCGTGCATCCTCGACGCTGTTGCGCACCTTCGAGAATTCCGAAATGTCGGCACCGCCGCAAAAATGTCCGCCTGCGCCGGTCAGGATCACCACACGCACGTCGCTGCGTCGGGCAAAGTCACGATAGATCTCGCCTAATCCGCGCCACATCGCCAGCGACACCACGTTGCGCTTTTCAGGGCGGTTCAGCGTGACAACGGCAATTCCCGCCGCATCGAATGCAACCTGGATTTCATCCATGGCCGCTCTCCACGCCGGGTACCGCCCACACATCGATCTCCGCGGCATTCTCCCGCAGCGGCTTGACCTTGACGTATTCCGGCGAGTTCCAAAATTGCCTGATCGCGTCCATCGAGGAGAATTCGAACAGCACCAGCCGCCTGCCGTCGTGACGGCCCTCAAGCACCTCGACCTGAGCGCCGCGGGTCAAGTAGCGCCCGCCGAATGACTGGACTACGTGCGGTACCGCCTCACGGTACTGCGCGAACTTGTCCGGGTCCGTTATGTTGATCTGCACGACCATATACGCGGGCATCGGTGTTACTCCCTGGCTCCACGTCCATTCTGACGGAGTGCGAGCCATTCCGCCATCAGGCGGCCATTGTCCGACGGATAACGTTCCTCCAGCACAGTAAGTGCAACAATTCGATCGGCTCGGAAGTGCCGGTAGTTCCGCCGCAGCTCGCACCAGGCGCCGATCAGTGTTGCCTGTACGTAGTAGGCCACAGCGATCGGCCAGATCGTCCGCTCGCTTCGGGCGCCCCTTTCATCCTCGTATGCAATGTGCAGCTTGCGCTCGTCGCGAATTGCCTGCCGTATTGCCGACAGATCGATCCGCTCCGGTACCGGCGCGCCCGACCCAGAGACAAAGATTGGCGCCGATGCGAGCTGCGCGCGCAAGCCCTCTGGCAGAACTACCGTTACTTTTGACAACACGCTCTCTGCGGCGTCCTGCAAGCCAAGGTCACCGGTTCTGGTGAGCAGCCGCGCGCCGACTGCGATCGCCTCGACTTCCTCGACAGTGAACATCAGAGGGGGCAGATCGAACCCGCGGCGCAACATGTAGCCGATGCCGGCAGCACCCTCGATGGGCACCTGGCGTGCCTGCAGGGTGGCGATGTCGCGGTAAACCGTCCGCACCGCCACTTCCAGGTCCTCGGCCAGCGCAGCAGCGGTCACCGGGCGTCGCGCGGTACGCAGGCGCTGGATGATGTCAAACAACCGATCGGAGCGACGCATGGTCGTGGAAGTCTACTGACAGAACGCTGTCAGTGGCCACTCACTATCCTGCATCCGCAACCGCGGAAGATCAGCATGTTGACACTCACAGATGCACCCCCCGCCAGCCTCGAGACAGTACTCGATGAAGGGCTCGCCGATTACAACTTTCAGCAATCGCGGCTGCGTGACTGGAGGCTGTTGGCAGTGGTCGTCCACCCGGAGACAGGCGACGCAGCTGGCGGGCTGCTCGGCCGCACCTCGATGGGATTGTTCTTCCTCGACCTGTTCTATCTGCCCGGACACCTGCGTGGCAGTGGCATGGGCAGTCGAGCGCTCAACATGGCGGAAGAGGAAGCGCGCCGCCGTGGCTGCCAGGCCGCAACTTTGGTCACCGTCAATTTCCAGGCGCCGGACTTCTATGCACGGAATAGTTGGGTGGAGTTCGGTCGGATCGCCTCGGCGCCGGGAGCAGAGCGAAGCTTTATGCGCAAGACGCTCGCAGCTTAACGAGGGTAACAATATGCAATCGATCAACGTTGATGCCGAGACGATGGAGTGGATGCCGGCCACGCCGTTCTACGGCCCGGGTGCCAGCTTCGCAGGCAAGGATATCGTGCAGCTCAAAGTGCTCAGCGACCGGCGCGCGGAAGGTGGCGGCATTGCTTGGCTGGTTCGCTTCACGCCGCCGGACGGCAAGGTGATACGAATCGTCGCAGTGGCGCTGTCCGATGAACATATCTTCGGCCTGGACGGCGGCCGTGGTACCAAGTCAGGAGCGCCGCTGCGAGCCAAAGGCAACTATGGCCTCAACCCTAAAGGCAAACCGCACAGCGCATTCATCGCGACCGAAACTGTGGCACTTGTCATCTACAATGGTGAGCCGGATGCAATCCGCTCACTGGACGTTGTCGACAAGCCGGCAGCGTAGTGACCGCAGCAGCTGAGGCCGGGCTCCGTGATGGCTCCCGACTGAATGGTGTTCTGTATGGCCTGGCCGCTGCATCGATCTGGGCAGGCTGGAGCGCGATGACCAGGTTGGGTGTGACGACGAGCCTCGATCCATGGGATATCGCGGCGCTGCGTTGTGGCGTGCCGGCCATACTGCTGTTGCCGGTGCTGATTGGGCGAGGCCTTGCGCATGACCGGCTTGGATGGAGCGGGCTCGGGATTGCGGTCGCCGGAGCGGGGGCACCTTATGTCCTGGTTGCTTCGCTCGGTCTCCGTCTTGCTCCGGCCGCCGATCAGGTTGTGCTCAATCCGGGCTCGATTCCGCTGTTCGTTGCCCTGTTGGCAATGACCGTCTCTCCCAAGAGGATCTGCGGCAGGCGATCCCTTGGTCTCGCGCTGATTGCACTCGGTCCTCTCGTCATCATGTTATGGCACGCGATCGGTGGGGGAGTGTCTCACATACTGGCTGATGTATTGTGCCTCCTCGCAGCCTTGCTGTGGGCATGCTTCACCATCGTCATCTGGCAGGCACAGCTCGATCCTCTGCATGCGGCCAGTATCGTCGCTGTAGGTTCGTCAGTGTTCTACCTGCCCATTTATGCTGTCGTTCGCGGCTTCTGCCTTGAACAGATGCCGATCAGCGACGTTGTCCTGCAGGCGGTGTTTCAGGGAGTGCTCGTCAGCACGATCGCAATTCTCTGCTATGGCCGTTCAGTTGTTATACTCGGCGCGTCAGCTGGCGCTCTGAGTGGCGCGCTGGTGCCGGTGATGTCGGCGGCCGTAGCTATTCCGCTTCTTGGGGAATGGCCAAGCGAAGCGGATTATCTGGCGC
>JAMXLO010000100.1 GCA_024280945.1 Acetobacteraceae bacterium | reverse complement strand
TGATGATCCAGCGGACGTTGCGCTGGTAGTCCGTGCGCGGCCAAAGCCACCACCACCCCAGCACGCCAGCAGGAGCTGCTAATGCGCCAAGTAGTATCAACTTGACTGCCAGATTTGCACTTGGACCGAAGACCGCCACGCCGCCCCTCGCAGAGCCGAAGTGCCGCCGGGGTCGCGGCAAGCCAGCAACGCACAGCCAGACCGCGAGTTCATTTGGTCTTGGCTCAAAGACTTGTGCAGCGCATGTACAAACGTGTACCGGCACCAAGCTGTCGTTTTCAGCCGCCGTGAACGTCGCTTCGTTCGCACCGTTGGAAATATTGCACTTAATTTGCTCTGGTGGGACTCCGCATGACATCAAGCATTGAAGATTACGCAATCATAGGGGACTGCAGGACCGCCGCGCTTGTCTCACTTCGTCGCGGTGAGCAGGCGAAAGCATGCTTCTCAGCGGATTTTCGCCGGTGGCTTGTCGTCAGCCAGCATCCAGCCGTGCCAAGAGTTTTTCGGCACGCTCCCGCTTGGCGAGAATTGGATCACGCTGGATGATGCGCAGGATTGCGTCCCTCGCCCCACGATCGCCGGCCTCCGCCATCTCAAATGCCATTGCGTCGCGTCGCTCGTAATGTGATCGATCCAGCGGCACGATGGTGAGTGGCAGATGCTTCCAGTAATACTGGCCTTCACGGCTCAACCAATGAGCATAGACGTCGTCCCATGAACCGCAGCCGGCATACGGCATCAGGTTTACATCCGCCATTGGCTCACTAAGCCTCTGATACCGTGCGTCGAACGACATCCTGATGGACCGGGTCCGGTTTGGCAGCGCCTTGTGCACCGTCACGTCCTGGAAGATCAGAGCATCACCCGCCTCGAAGTCACCGGTGACCCATGTGCCCGGGATCGGCACCGCGATATCCATGCCTCCTGCACCTGAGCCGACTTTGGTCGGTAAAATGCCCGACGTGTTGGACCCCGCCGCAACCGCCAGCGTACCCATCTCGCGTGGGCAGTCCCCAATAGGCATCCACATAGCGTAGCTGGTCGCGCCGCCGATGTGGACACGATCCTGGTGGACGCCGGTGGTGAAGTCGAAACTATCGGACTGGGGGAAAATATTGCGTTGAACAAACATCGGATGCACCAGCGCGCGCTCACCGAAAATCCGATCGAACAGCCTGGTAACATGAGAATCGATACGAAGCCGATGCAACGCCTCGTCCGACCAGAGGCTGCGAAACACGGTCATATAGCGCGGCTCTGGATCCTTGCAGGCAGCGGCAGGGTTGGCGACTCCATCTCCGACGAACGAGTCCGAAAGCAGCCACCCACCCTCCATCGCCTTTGCAGAAGCCTGGCACGCACATCAAGAATAGCCTTTCGTGGCAGCAGGCCGCGCAGGAACAGATAACCATCCCCGGCCAGTCGGGCCCGCAGGGTTTCCCCGTCGTTCAAGTGCTCTGTGGAGTCCCTGAAGGGTTCGTACTGAAACATGATATCCCTCTCACCAGCGCCTCGCTGTGCCGATATCCCGATGACGCCCGTCCGAATTATGATGTGCAGGTTCTTGGCCTGACAAGGCGGAACGGTCTGCTTACCCTCACGCGCGGTATCGTTGGCGTCATACCAGTGACCCTTTCAACCAAAGTCCTCGGGAATCGTGCTCGATGTCCTCCCGCCTTAGGCGAACCCTTGCGGCGGGCTCTCTCAGATAGAACAATGGGCGGCGACGCAACAAGATCGCGGTCACGCTGACTAGGGGAGAGAATGCCATGGACCTCGGATTGCAGGGGAAGCATGCGATTGTGACTGGCGGCAGCCGGGGCATTGGCAAAGCTATTGCGCGGGAATTGGCTCGCGAGGGCGTCGATGTAGCGGTCGTCTCGCGAACAGCGGCGGATCTGGAGGCAACAGCGCGGGAGTTGGCTGCGCAGACGAACCGCCGCATCGTTCCCATCGCAGCCGACGTTACCAGCAAGGTGCAGGTGGAACGCATGGTCGCCGAGGCGGCACAACAACTGGGCGGCCTGCACATCCTGGTCAACAGCGGCTCAGCGCCAGGAGGCTCGGCCACCGCTACCGGCCCGATCGAAACCGTTGTCGACGAGGATCTGCTGCAAGATTTCAACGTAAAGTATGTCGGCGCGCTGCGCTGCTCCCGCGCCATCATTCCGTTCATGAAGAAGGAGGGCTGGGGCCGCATCATCAACATCAGCGGTGCCAACGCTCGCAACGCCGGCAACCTCAGCGGCGGCGCACGCAATGCGGGTCTTGTGCACATGACAAAGACGCTGGCGGTCCAGTTGGGCCGTCACGGGATAACGGTCAACTGTATTCATCCAGGTACCACCCGGACCGAGCGAACGCCGAGCCTGCTCGCCGCGCGCGCCGCCCAGTTGGGCGTATCACCGGAAGATGCGGAGCGACAGGATTTCGCTCCCGATTCTCCACGTGGTAACGCGATATGCCGGATGGTGGACGCCTCGGAGATCGCATTTGTCACTGTCTTCTTGGCTTCAGACAAGGCATGGGCAATCTCCGGCGAGCTTGTCGCCGCAACCGGAGGAGCCGGGCGGAGCGTTTTCTACTGAGCAACGCTCCTGGCCGGGTGTCCTCTAAATTCCTTGAGAGCTGCTAAATCACGCAATCGCCTCTCACATGCTCTGCTTTTCGCGCCGGCGGCTGTTGCGTTCAGGGATACGCTTCATGCGGTAGCGGTGCTGCCGCACCCATGCGCGGCGTGCGCCTAATGAACTTGATCGATGCTTGTCGCGGCCCACATCCTGGACGAGTTCAAGACCTTTGATGACGCGCCCAGGACTGGGGCGACGTGGCATCTGGCTAGCGGTGGACCCTAAATCCCGGAGATCTATGATGGCGAGATCTTCCATCCGTCTCTGGTGTTGCACCAATCGAGGGTGGTGCGGTTGGCTGGCGGTGTGCCCGCTGGCGTCGTCTCATAGACCAACCTGTGGCAAAGCATGGAGTCGTACCGGAAAGTACGCGTCACGCGGATGGTCCGGCAGAGCCGGCCCGCTCGTTTCGCCAGCTTGTTGTTGCACCCACCGGGATGGCGGCCGCACCATCAACCTATTGGCTGCGTCGATCATGCGCATGAAGTCATCGTTGCTCAGCGACAGGGCATCAGAACTGAACGGATAGTAACCAATGAGTTGGGCGTGCGCCGGAAGTGTCACCAGCATGCCAATGCTGACAGCAGCCAATAATCGTGCGACGTAGCCCAGGTCTGTTCTCCCTCTTTTGGCGAGCGCGGTGATCTGCAAGCGGATCGACTGGCGTGATACCGGGGTGCCAGTGTTTCGCGTGATGCTTGCCCGAGATCGTTAGATGCTCGGATTGTTGTGCCGATTGGTCCCTCGCGGCGCGCCATCGTGCCATTACCAAAGACAACAGGAAGGAAAGACGGGTCATACGAAGAGCCTGGGGTGTTCTTCAGGCCGAGGGGCCCGGCCCTCATGGAACTCGCGATCATGCCGCTTGATCACGAGATCGTTTATGTACAAGCGAGGCGCCTCTGATAGATTCGATCGACGGAGCAGTTACCGATCGGTCCATACAATGATCTGATCTATGGGTAGGCTAGGTCTGGGATAGCCAAAGTAGGTTACGAAAGATCGCTCCTGACGAAACACAATAACCGAGTCTTGAGTTGAGCCTTGTCGACATGCGTTATGGACGTTGCTATCGAACGATATCGTCAGCCCTGTGAAGGGACTTTTTATGGGTGGAAAAATCGTCACCTGTCTGTGGTTCGACCATGGAGAAGCGCGGAAGGCGGCGGAATTCTACGCGGCCACGTTTCCCGGCAGCCATGTTGGGCGAACGCTGCACTCTCCATCCGATTATCCTGGCGGGAAACAGGGTAACGAGCTGACCGTCGAGTTCACCGTACTTGGCCAGGACTTTGTCGGTCTGAATGGTGGCCCCGCGTTTACGCCGAACGAGGCGGTCAGCTTTCAGGTGATGACCGACGATCAGGCAGAAACCGACCGCTATTGGCGCGCGATCATCGAGAACGGCGGCTGCGAAAGCGAGTGTGGCTGGTGCAAGGACCGGTGGGGCTTTTCCTGGCAGATCGTGCCGCGGGCTTTGATTGCCGCGCTGAACGATCCTGATCGCGCCGCCGCGAAACGGGCGATGGAAGCCATGATGACCATGCGCCGGATCGACATTGCTACGATTGAGACGGCACGAGCAGGCCAAGCGGCAACCTGACCGGTCTGGCCGCTTTGTCGCCAGGAAATGCTGTGTATGACGTCGTCAACGCCGTGCGGCGCCGGAACGTGGGTCGTCCGGAACCGTATGTGCGGTAGCCTGTCCGGATGGTGCGTCAGCTAAGTGACGCGCGCACCCGCCGAGCGGTAATCATCGTCCGTACCCTCATTCCAAAGCTTGCGCCGAAGGCAATCCCGCAACGAAACGGCCGTTTCCACGGCCGAGAGTGGCGAATGGACGACGTCTGCAATACCCGCTTCCAACAGTTCGTTGGCATCGAATTCATCATGCGAGGACGTCGCCAGCAATATGGGCAGATTGGGCGCGACTTCATGCAGCCGTGTCGCGAGTGCCAGAACCTCGGGCCTGGAAGTGGTATGTTTCAAAAGGATCAGATCGAAGCGTCTGGAAGATGACACGGATGCAGCCCAGGCTGCGGTCTCACTGCTGAATCCTACAGGTTCGTAGCCCAGCGCTGCCAACATCTCCTCATCACGAAGCAGTTGTTCAGTATCGGTCTCGACCATCAATACGACTTCGCCCTGCCCAAATGGCAGCGTGGTGCTCACCGGCGGCGTTCCGGCAGCCAGGCTGGGCAGCCAAATCTCTATCCGGCTGCCCAGACCAATGGTACTTTGCACCTCGATCGCACCGCCATGCTCGCGGATGATTTCGCCTGTTGTAGCGAGCCCAAGACCGTTGCCTGTCGGCCGGGTCGTAAAGAACGGCTCGAAAAGGCGCTCGATGATCGCCTGATCCATACCCCGCCCGCTATCGCTCACTGCGATGCACACATAGCGGCCCGGACCGAGTGTCCCATGGCTAAGGTGGCGCGATTCTTCCAGGTCGATCAGGCTGCTGTTGAGCTTGATGCGGCCTGCATAGTCCATTGCCTGCGCCGCGTTGTTACACAGATTTAGTACCGCCTGCTGCAGCTGTGTTGAGACCCCAAGCACGGAGATGGATTCGGCAGTCTCACAAACCGCGATTTCGACCTCGGCGGGTAATGAGGCACGCAGTAGCGTCGTTGTCTCGGCAATCAGTATCTTGATGTCCACAGCGTTTCGTGCATCGTGGCGCCCAGCATAGGTGAGGATCTGGTCCACCAGGTCGCGCGCGCGTTCGCATGCCCGTCGGATCTCATCAAGGATACGTGGCGAATCTTGCTGTTCAGCGGCAGTTTCGACATATCCCAGGATCGCTCCAATGATATTGTTGAAGTTGTGCGCCACCCCGCTTGCAAGTGTTCCAACAGTTTCCAAACGCCGCGCCTGCTCCAGTCGGAAGGAAAGTCGCGTGCGCTCCCTTTCGACAGACAACCGACCAAGTGCATTGATTATGGTGTCCAGTCCCATGCGCAGCAGGCCGAGCTCGCCGGCGCGCATCTGGTAAGTTTGGCTAACGGCATCAAAGCCGACCAGTGCTTCCGCGCCGTTGGGTGTTTTGGCAGAGACGCATGCCCATTCTTTCAGGTCAGCCGCGGCGGTCGCCTCTCGCGATGCACCGGGGGGAAGACGCTCGACATTCGGGATATGCATGAGAGCGTTGAAGGCTGGATAGTCGAGTAGCGACAGGAATGCGAATGCGCGGTCCGGCCAATCCGGCGGGAACGACACGGCAGGTCGACACCAGGTGTAAGTCTGCTCGGACCCGTCGGATACCAGGAAATAGGCCCGGTCAGCGCCAATCCACTGCGCCATCGCTGCCAATGCCTGCGTCACGGTTGTGGCGATATCCGACTCTCTCGCGCTGACGAAGCTCATCGAAATTCCGGCCAGGACGTGCTCAAAGGCCGCCCTACGACGCAGGGCCCGTGCACGCGACCTAAGGCGCCAGCCAACAAAGACGACCAGTCCGAGCAGCAAGAGTGAGACGACGTACAGCACCAGCCGAAACTCACGTGCCGTCTCGCGCGAGGTAAGCTGCTGCTTTATTAGTATTGCATGCAAGGCGTCCTGGTCATGCTTGGAAGGCACAGAACCGAGCGCTTTCAAAGTATCATCTGTTGCTGGCAGCAGGTCACTAAGTAGGCGGGCATGTGCCAGCAGTGCCGCCGCCGGCGAATTGTCGGATGGCAGGGCTCGTTTTGTTAGCTCATCCAGTCGGTCTTGTACATCTCGCGCAGCAGTCGGAGATGTATCGAGCGTGAGGCGGAGCATGGCGACAGCAAGCGCACTGACGGCCGGTGCCAATGGATACGCCTGATCGGGTGCACACAGATAAGCGCTGAATCGTGCGAAATAGGCAAGAGAATTCTGCAACAGCGCATTGTTGCTCTTGAATTGCTCTGTCAGCTCCTCCTGCCGCTTGACTGCCGCCGCCAGGTTGTCGATAGCGGCTTGCGCCTCTTGACCGCCCGCCAGAATCATCCGAATGCGACGGATTGAGGCGTGCAACTCATCCACGTCGCGTACCAAAGGATCGTAGTTGCGCACCAGTCCAGCCCGTGCAGCGAGTGTATTGCTACGAAGTGTCGCTTCAGTGGCGGCAAAACGGTCGAGGTCATTCAACGCCTGATCGAAGTGCTCTGCACCGGTGTTGATAGCGCGAACAGAAAGCCAGGTGAGCAGTGCAACCAGAACTGGTACAAGCGCAGTCGCGTAGATTGCTCTCATCGGACATCCGTAACAACCGGAGTGCCGCGGTACTTGCCAGTCAGCGTCCTGAGAAAGGCAGTGATTGCCGCAACCTGGTCATCAGTCAGTGTCTGATCAAGCTGCGCCCGCGCCATCTTTCGCACCGCGTCATCAAGCGTTGGCGCGCTGCCGTCATGAAAATAGGGAGCCAGCACGGCCACATTCCGCAGGCTCGGCACGCGCAGAATTGCGGGCCCGCGCGAGGCGAGCGGGTGAAAGATGCCGTGCCGCTCGTACAGATTGCCTCCGACGTTCACGCCCTGATGGCAGGATACGCATCCAAGTGACTTGAAGAGCTTGTACCCTGACTGCTCCTCCATGGTGAGAGCGGTCTGATTGCCTTTCAGCCACTGATCGAAACGGCTGTCGGGGGTCAGCAGTGAGCGCTCATAGGTTGCTATTGCATCCAGCATACCTGCCTCGTCCAGTTCCCGCCCGTAGGCTTGTTCGAACTGCTGGACGATCGTTGGATCGGCATTCAGTCTTGTGAGTACATCTTCAATGCTGCTCGCCATGCCAGCCGGGTTTTCGATCGATGACTTGGCTTGGGCCTCCAGGCTACGGAAATTGCCCTGCCAGCCCAAACGGAAATTCAACGCTGCATTGAACACAGTCAGCGTCGTGAACGGCATCCTCGGTTCCACGCTATGGCTGCTGTTGGCACCATCGGTGTGAATGTCATGACAAGATGCGCATGAGAACGTTTGATTATGTGACAAACGCGAATCATTGAAGAGGCGCTCGCCGAGCGCCAGCTTCAGTGGATCGACGACGGGCGGCTGAGGAATAGGAGTGATCGGCTCTGCTTCTATAGTCGGAGTAGTGGGAGGAGTCAGCACGGATGCCGATTCGGCGGTTTGGTCGTTGCTCAATATCGGCAATACAAAGGCAAACCACACCAACCACCGGGCTATGCGTCCGATGATTGGTGCGTTCGGTCCTAGTGGCGCTGCTATCATGCCTCGATATCGGCCTGCGATACGACGTCATCGATCAGGTAGGGGTAGGTCGACGTCACGCAATATCCTCTCGTCGAGGACTTCCAGGTCGGATGATGCAGGCGTCCTCCGCGTCTTTCCCACCGCGTGGACCCCCGACAGAAGCCCCGACAGTCCAGCGTTGACACGACGGCGCAGCATCGATCGCGCCGGCTTCTGCACTGCCTGGTCTGGCTGCGCCTGGCTTGAAAGTGCCAAGAGAACCAACGAACGGTTTCCCATTCCGTGCTCCGCCTGTCGATCCGGCAGATCAGCAAGGCAGGGACACATGGCTTCACCGTAAGCGGCCATACCCTCAATGGCGGATGTCACCAGCCACGACATAGCTTTAGCGATCCAACTCCGGTTGGTCGGTGCAATGCCATCGTGCGCCCCCCGACGCGATTCCATGGATACGCTGGCTGGCCTGACCATCGATCGCATCAAGTTCTCTCTCCGGATGCCGGGGGAGAGACTGACCGTACTGCATTGCGAAAGCATTCCAGCGATCGGCATTCAGGTCACAGATGTAGCGCACCGGATGATGGCTAACGGCATGGCGACGCTCAGCGATGCTCGACGGGCAGGGTAAAGACGTAGCCGACGCCGCGCTCCGTCTGAATGATGCGTGGCGCGCTGGGGTCAGTTTCCAGTTTTCGCCGCAGTCGTAGGATCTGCACATCGATGCTCCGGTCGAACACGTCCTCGTGAACACGCGTCGCTTGCAGAAGGTGTTCCCGGGTAAGCGGTCGTCTTGGTGCGTCGAGGAATGCCACGAGCAGGGCATATTCGCCTTTTGTCAAAGTGACCGGAACGCCGCTCGGATCGGTCAGCCGCCGCGCGCGCCTGTCCAGTTGCCAGCCTCCAAACTGGTAGCGCCCGACTTCGGGATCACGCTGCCAGGCGCCGCGCCCCAGCTCTTGCCGGCGCAAGACGGCGCGAATACGCGCTAGAAGTTCGCGCGGGCCGAACGGCTTGGTAATGTAGTCGTCGGCTCCGAGTTCAAGTCCCACGACACGGTCGATTTCATCACGGCGGTGTCCCGTAGTGATGATCACCGGTACGTCAGAATGTGCCCTGATTTGGCGGAGCAGATCGAGGCCGTCATCGCGGCCGAGCCTGAGGTCAAGGATGACGATATCCGGGCTGTTCGTTGCGAGTTGCCGTCCCGCCTCTTGTCTGTGCAGCGCCGAGATAACCCGGACGTTGTGTTGCTCAAGATAGCCTTTGAGCATTTGCTGCATGGCAGAATCGTCATCAACAACCAGCGCACTGGGGAGCTGGCCCTCGGGAGCGTTTGCATCAGTCCACTCGCAGTCGGGGTTAGGCGTAGATCCTCGCACGGGTTCCGTGAGCATAGGCCATAACTCCAATGTTACGACGTATCCCCCGGATCGACGTCACCTCGCTATGTAACGTTGCCACCGGCAGCGTGAGGCGTACGAGTCCAGTGTTTATAGCTTATCAGAACGCCCGCGGATTGACCAGAGTTTCTGTGAAACATGAACGCCACTGGCTTCGGGCCGAACGCTTCGTTGCGACATTCGCAGGCACCGATGCGATGGCAACCCGCATGCCGTCAACAGCGTCCAGAGGCGGATTGAGGATCACGTGATCAACTGGCTGAAGGCTGCGAACCTCCACATCCGCGGCAAGATCGAGACGTCGGAGTTGCAATGTGCCATGGTGATAGACGGCCGCGCGCGCCCCGTCCTGGTTAAAGAACACCGCCTGTGACGGCACGACGAAGACCGGTTCGCGGCGCGGCTCGTCAAGATGCGCGACGCCGTACGGCCCCAGCCGTCAGCTTGCCGCTGCCATTGTCCACGTCGACCTCGGTAAGCAACGTGCGGGTCTGCCGCTACAGCACGCTGTCATCGCGTGCTACCGTGCCATGAAATACCTGGCCAGGTATTCCGGCACTGTCACCGTGGCGAGTTCGCCATCCTCAAAGCCAAAATAGTCGGCTTGCGGCACACAGACCTGCACGCGCAGAATGTCGGTGCGACAGGCGCGAGTACGCGCAAATCCGCCCATAGGTTTATTGCGCCAATCGTTGAAATCCCGGACCCAGTTTCTCACGATCGATTGATTTGACGGTTTGCACCGCACTGGGAAGCCGCCTGAGGAGTGGGCAGAACGAGTGCGACAGAGCCACTGGAAGTCTGCGTCCTGCTGGATACCGTCCGTCGGCAGCTGCCAAACTCGCTTCGGCGACAGGCCCGGCTGGATCAGGCTACTCGGTCGCCTTGCTTGATTTCCATCGTGCGACTGTCGACGGCTGGCAGCATCTGGGAGGGATCGCGAGTGACGACCACGTCGATCACCGTCGGACGGTCACCTTCTTCCATGCCCTGACGAAGGGCCGCGGATAGGGCCGCAGGGTCCTCGACCCGAATCCCGCCGCACCCCATTGTCCGCGCGATCGATGCGTAGTCCATCTCCTTGAGGTCTGCCGACTGGTAGCGCCCTCCCATCATGGCGTGTTGCAGCGCTTTGACATAGCCGGAGGCGGCGTTGTTGACGACGATGACGCTGAGACCGCAGCCGGCACGGCGTGCGGTCTCGAGTTCGCCAAGCATCATGTTGAAGCCGCCATCCCCGCTGATCGCAACCACTGGCCGATCGGGGGCGGCAAGCGCAGCACCAATTCCGCCAGGCAGGCCATAGCCAATCGAGGCGAAGCCGCGATCGGGGATGAAATGCCGTCCCTCTCGTTTCGTGTCGTAGAGCAGACCGGTCCAATGCCCGGCAAAGCCACCGTCCGCGACGAGGATTGCATCTTCCGGCAGGGTTCGATTCAGCTCACGACAGAGCCGCGCCATATGCACCGGCCGGTCTTGAGAATTGAGCCGCGGCGAGGCTTCATCTTCCCACTTCTTCATGCGGGGCGCGATCTCGCCGATATAGTCGGCTCGTGCGGAACGCGCAGCCGCGCCACTGTCCGCCAGCGCATCGGCCAGCTCCGCGAGCCCAGCGCGAGCATCACCCCAGAGTGCGATCTCGGCCGGGATACAGCGACCGATCTCTTCGGCGACAATGTCGAGATGGATCACCGGGATATGGGATGGCGGCAGTGCGAAGCGCTTGGTGGCGATCTCGCCAAGTTTGCAGCCAATGACGATCAGGCAATCCGCGGCCTCGATGAAATCATTGGCGATGCGTGAGTAGCGACCAAACAGACCGACCGACAGCGGGTGTGCGCAGGCGATGCCGCCTTTGCCACTCATCGTATGGGCAACCGGGATCGATTGTGCTTGGGCAAAATCGGTCAGCGCACCCCAGGCCTCGGACAGGTGAATGCCGCCGCCGGTCAGCAGCAGCGGCCGCTTTGCCTTGGCGATCAGCCTTGCAGCACGCTCAATATCGGCGCGATCCGGGCGGATGCGGCGTGCAGGCGCTTTCAATGTCGCCTGGTCCACGACGAAATCCTCGGGCGAAAAGTCGTGCGTGCCATGTGCAACGTCTTCCGGTACGTCGAGCAGGACCGGGCCAGGCCGTCCCGATGTCGCAATGGCGAACGCACGCCGCACCAGCTCTGGGATCCGGCTGGTCATCTCGACACGGATCAGCTCCTTCACCGCGGGCCGGAGCATCTCGACCTGCCGGCATTCCTGGGTCATGTTTTTCCAGGAATGCGTGCGATTGGTATCGCCGGTGATCGCAACGATCGGGATGCCGCCGTTCAGCGACTCGACCAGCCCAGTGATCAGGTTCGTTGCACCGGGACCAAGCGTGCCATCGCAGATGCCTGGTCGGTTGGTGACCCTGGCGTAGGCGTCCGCCGCGAACGCGCCGCAGCGCTCATCGTTGATGAGATGGTGCTGCAAGCCGACCAGTCCGACAGCATCGTAAAACGGCAGCAGCTGGAAGCCACCCATGCCGAACATCGGTCCGGCGCCCGACAGCCGGAGCATCTCGGCGAGTGCTCTTCCGCCGGTCATGGTACCGGACGGCCGATTTCGTAGCGTGGGACTCATTGCTTCCTCCCTTATCCGGTAAGGGCGCGCCGCAGTGCGACGACAAAGTCGCGGGCGCTGGTGCCTTCGCGCAGGCTCAGACCGGCGGCGCGACGGTTTACATGGCTGATGATGCCGTCCTGGTAGGTTGACCGTGCATCGCCAATTCGCGCACTCGTGGCCGAAACGGTTGCTGCAGCGATGCCGCGTGCATCGAGCGCGGGCAGACGCGAGATGCCGGCTCCATCCTTGCCGACGCCCGCATCATTATAAAGCGCGCCGAGCACATCGTATTTCAGCGCCGTCTCCGGTCTACCGCCGAGCAGCCCGCCATGTGAGCCAGTGACGACAATCGCGTACCTGTGTTCGGGAGAGACAAGTGAGGCAGAGTCGAGCGCCCAGACTTGTGGCGGTTCGGCGATGAGCGGAAATGCTGCCTCCAGCGCTTCCGGCGGCTCATGCCGTTTCACCGGTGCCTGTTGCAGCGCAGCTGCGGCATCACTGCACGCCTGCCGCGGGGACACCCCGAGTGATGAGGCCAACGCGTTCGCATGGGTGATCACGCCGTGAGCCATCATGTCGGCGCCGTCACCGATGCACGCCGTATCGTGGCCAACAGTGGCGGCAGCGATGCCAAGTTCCTGTAGGTAGTCGAGGCCGGCAATGCCCGCGCGGTCTCGGCCAACGCTGGCATCGTTGAAGATCGCGGCCGAGGCGTGCAGTCTCGCTGCAAGGTAGGCGGCATAGATTCCACCATGCGAGGCATTCACCACGACCGCGCCAGCGGCTTCCGGTCCAATTCGCGTGATACTGTCAGCTATGATGATCGGCGCAGCCATCGAGATGTTCCGCACGTGGCAACGATACACCGGCATCATGCCGGTCCTGACGGTGGACGACAACCAAGAAGACTGAGGAGAGGGTCCATGAATGTCAGCATGCCCGGAACCGTCGTCGCGATGCTACTCATGGCCGGTGGCGCAGCATTGGGGCAGCCGTACAGTCCCGGCGCGTCCGACACCGAGATCAGGCTCGGGCAGACCGTCCCGCTCAGCGGCCCAGTCTCGGTGGCTGGCGTCGTGGGACAGGCATCGAGCGCCTATTTTCAGGCACTCAACCGGGCCGGTGGCATCAACGGCAGACAGGTGAAGCTGATCGTGCTTGACGACGGCTACAGCCCGCCGAAGACCATCGAGGCAACGCGCCGGTTGGTCGAGGACGACGTCGTCCTGATGATGTACGGCTCGGTTGGAACGCCGACGAATGCGGCCGCACAGAAATATCTGAATCAGAAGAAAGTCCCACAGCTGTTCATTACCACGGGTGCTAGCCGCTTCAGGGACCCCAAAGACTATCCATGGACCATGGCATTCATTCCGAGCTACATCCAGGAAGGTCGCGCCATGGCGCGCCATGTGTTGGACGCTGTTGCCTCGCCCAAGATTGCAATTCTGTACCAGAACGACGATCTCGGTAAGGACTTTCGTGCGGGATTCCGGTCCGGCCTCGGCGACAAGGCGAACTCGCTGATCGTTAGCGAACAAACCTATGAAGTTACAGATCCGGCAGTTGATTCGCAGCTCATTGCGGCGAAGGTGTCCGGGGCCAATGTGTTCTATTTTGCCGGCACGCAAAGGGCCGGCGCGGAACAGATCCGCGGCGTACGCAAGCTCAATTGGACACCGCTGCATCTGGTATGCAGTATCGCCAGTAACGTCGAGGCAGTGCTGAAGCCAGCCGGCCTTGAGAATGCCGAGGGTCTGGTATCGACCGCATATGCCAAGGATCCATTCGATCCCGCGTGGGCAGATGACGCAGAGGTCAAAGATTTTCTGAAGTGGGAGAGGACGAGCCTGACCGAGGGCAACCCACGCGACAGCGGCGTGGTCCTGGGTTATATGGCCTCCTTCCTGGCAGCGCACGTGCTGCAACAGGCTGGATCGACGCTGACCAGGGAGAACGTGCTCAATGTCGCCACGCACCTGAACAACTTACGCGTGCCGATGCTGCTTCCTGGGATCACGGTGACAACGACCCCGACCGACTACAGCGTGATCAACCGGTTCCAGATCCAGCGCTTTGAACGTGGCCACTGGGTCAGGGTGGGCCCGACCATCTCAGGCGAGTGAGCGAGCAGACTGATTATCTCGCCAGAAGCTCGCGGATGCCAGCCAAGATCCGGTTCCGATCGGGGAACACATGGTTCTCCAACACGGGGCTATACGGGATCGGCACCTGCAGAGCGCACACCCGTCTTACCGGCGCATTCAAACGTGCAAACGTCGCGGCATCCTCGGTAACGACCGCGGCGACTTCGGCTGAAAACCCTGCGGTGGGTCCTGCTTCATCCGCGATGAGCAAACGTCCGGTCTTCTGCACCGAACTACGGATCGCGTCCGCATCCAACGGTACCAAGGTGCGCGGATCAATGACCTCAACCGAGACCCCCTCATCGGCAAGCGTTTCGGCAGCGGCGAGCGCTTCGTGCACCAGCCAGGCGAGCGCGACCACGGTAACGTCGCTTCCCTCGCGTTTCACATCGGCCTTTCCGAGCGGTATCGTATAGTCCTCATCGGGCACCTGGCCTTTGCTTGTCATCAGGCGGCCAGATTCGAACGAGATGACGGGACTGTTGTCACGAATTGCCGTCTTGAGCAGCCCCTTCATGTCATACGGCGTTGACGGCAGGTACATCTTCAGTCCGGCAACATTCATGAACATCGAATAGGGCGACTGTGAGTGCTGCGCAGCGATGCGCCCGCCACCGCCGACGGACGCGCGGAACAGGATCGGAAACGTCACCTGGCCCCCAAACATATAGTGGATCTTGGCGGCCTGATTGACTATCTGGTCCATAGCGACGAAGCAGAATGTCACCTGTCGCCAATCGACGATCGGACGGAACCCAGAGCCGGCGGCACCAATCCCCATGCCAGTCAACGCCGCTTCGGCGATGGGCGTCGCCTTGATCCTCTGTGGGCCGAACTCCTTCAGCAGTGGCGGAATGGGGTCGGTGGACATGTAGAAAATCTTGGGATCACGCCGCATTTCCTCGGCGACCGCCTCAACCGCAGCTTCGTTATATGTCAGCTCTCGCATGGTCCGGTCCTCGCTCAGCTCGCGAACACGTCCTCGACCGCCTGGTCGGGCAGCGGGAAGGGGCTAGCCTCGGCGAATGCCACAGCGGCCTCGAGCGCATGCGCGATCTCGTCCTCCATGGCCTGTAGCCCAGCACTATCGAGTTCTCCCTGCTCGCAAAGTTGCTGTGCGAGCATTGCAATCGGATCCCTTCGCATCCAGGTCTCGACCTCTGCGCGATCGCGGAGATCTGGCTGCCCACGTCGCTCGGTATGAGCGCGCCAGCGATAGGTTTTGCACTCGATGAGGGTGGGGCCACCGCCCGAGCGCGCGCGCTCCACAGCAGCGTGTGCGGCCTGATAGACTGCGAAAACGTCATTGCCGTCCACCACCACACCGGGAATACCGTACCCTGCCGCGCGTGATGCGACGTCGCTCAGGGCATGCGTTGCAGCGGCCGGTGTCTGCGCGGCGTACATGTTGTTCTCGCAGACATAGAGCATCGGCAGCTTCCAGGTCGCCGCGATGTTGAGGCATTCGTGGAACGGCCCAGCATTCGATGCGCCGTCGCCGAAGAAGGAGACCGCCACACCGCCCTTTCCTTCCATCTGCGCTGCCAAGCCTGCACCGGTGACGATCGCGATGCCGCCGGCGACGATGCCGTTGGCGCCGAGCATGCCGATGTCGAAATCTGCGATATGCATCGAGCCGCCCTTGCCCTTGCAATAGCCGGCCTGCCTTCCATACAGCTCAGCCATCATGCGTTTCAGGTCCGCGCCCTTCGCGATGCAATGGCCATGTCCGCGGTGGGTGGAAATGATTCGGTCGCCATGATCGAGCGCGGAACAGACACCGACCGCGGCAGCCTCCTCGCCGATGTAACAGTGCACAACGCCGTAGATCTTGCCGGCAAGATAGTCGTCCGAGGCACGCTCCTCGAAGCGACGGATGGTCAGCATCTTGCGCAACATCTCGCGCTGCTTGTCAGGCGGCAGGTTAGGGGAGAGGTTCGTCATGGGGACGTCCTTCCAGGCTTTAGTTGCACATCTGGAGCCGTCGTCGAATCCGCGTCAAGCGTCGGGCTCCCCGATTCAGCGTACTACGCCACGCTCGCGGAACGATGCTATTTCTGTCGTCGAGTAACCATAAGCGGCGAGTATCTCATCGCTGTGCTGACCATATGTCGGCGATGCAGTTGGTGCAGATCCGGGAGTATCGGAGAATTTGATCGGCTTTGTCATCGTTCGATAATTGCCGACCACTGGGTGGTTGAGTGTTGTCACCAACTCCTCGGCAAGAGTCTGCGGGTGATCGAACATATCCTCTATCGCTCGCACCGCTGCGCACGGGACCCGTTCGCCGAAGATTTCCTCCCACTCCAACGCAGTGCGCGTGGCAAGGGCAGCTCGTAGCTCGGGGAGCAGTTCGGCGGCGTGCACGGCACGGCTGCGCATCGTCGCACAACGCGGATCGCTGATCAGCTCGGGTCGGCTGATCAGCTCGCACAAGGCGGCAAAGAAGTGATTGGAGTGCACGGAGATATAGAGCGCACCCTTCTTGGTCGGATGAATTCCGGTCAGGCCGCCGGTACCCGAATCGCGCGCGACGTCCCGGTCCTCGTTCTCTGCCCACACGAAGCGGCCGGCCTGGATCGTCAAAGCGCTGCGCAGCAGCGAGAGACTGAGATACTGACCCGTGCCGCTGCTGCGCTCGCGTCGGAACAGCGCGGCAGCGACGCCATAGGCCAGGAGCGCCGAGGTGAAATAGTCGAGCACTGAACCCAGGACCAGTTGCGGTCTGTCGGCGCCGCCTTGGAAGACCGCCATCCCGCTCAGGCACTGCAGGACCTGGTCGAAGCCGCCCTTATCGCTCAGCGGCCCCTGGTCGCCATAGCCGGTCAGCCCGACATAGATCAGGCGTGGGTTGAGCATGCGCAGTCGTGGATAATCGATGCCAAGTCGCGCCGGCACCGTAGGTCGGAAATTCTCCACCAGCACGTCGGCATGCGCCACCATGCGGTGCAAGACGGTCAAACCCTCGG
This sequence comes from Acetobacteraceae bacterium, assembly GCA_024280945.1. Lineage (GTDB taxonomy): Bacteria > Pseudomonadota > Alphaproteobacteria > Acetobacterales > Acetobacteraceae > JAMXLO01. The sequence continues at coordinate 49,845 of JAMXLO010000100.1, read as the reverse complement.
GTTGTTTCAAATCGAGTGCCAGAGCACGTTTGCCGCGGTTGGTGCCGAGAAAGAACCGGCTCTCCCCGGCAAGGCTCGATGGAAACTGACGCAGCATGTCGCCTTGCGGTGATTCGATCTTGATCACGTCGGCACCCAGGTCGGCCAGCAAGGTGCAGCCGTAAGGACCGGCGAGATAGCTGCACAGGTCAAGAACCTTGACCCCGTCGAGCGGTCCGGCCGCCTGATTTGTCATCGTTGGCCTCCTCGCGCCTCGATAACGGCAACCTTCTGCAACACCCGTTGCGCCCGATAGACAATGGGATAATCGATGAATTTGCCATCGAGCTGGATTGACGCGCTGCCTGAGGCTTCCGCCTCGGTGAACGCCGCGACAACGCGGTCAGCGAAGGCAATCTCGGCGGCACTCGGGGTGAATACGTCGTTCACGACCGGGATCTGGTCCGGATGGATGCACATCTTGCCTTGAAAGCCATGGCCCAGTGCCGTGCGCGCCGAGGCTTCCAATCCTTGCGGATCGCTAAGGTCGACCCAGACCGTGTCCAGTGGCGCATCGATCCCGAACGCGCGCGACGCTGTGGTTATGACTGCGCGCGCGTGTGCGATCTCCTTCTCCTCGCGGCTCCATGCCATGTTCATGTCAAGCGTGAAATCGCCGGCGCCGAAGGCGATGCGACGAACGCGGGTTTCTGCCGCAAGTATCGCCTCGATCTGTTGCAGGCCGCGCGCCGTCTCGATGATGGGGATCAGATCAATCCCACCCATCGGCAGGCCACGTTCGCGCTCCAGCTGAGCCACCAACCAGTCGATTGTCGTGAGCCCGGCTGCACTCTCGACCTTAGGAAGTACGATGCCGTCCAGACCAGGTTGCACCACAGACCGCAGATCGCCGTGGCAAAAGTGGGTGTCAACGGCGTTGACCCGCACATAAAGCAGTCCCTGCCGTGGCCGTGCCAGCGTAACCGCTACAGCCTCACGTGCGGCAGGTTTCTCAGCGGTGGCTACGGCGTCTTCAAGATCGAGGATTACCGCGTCAGCATCCAGTGACAGTGCCTTTTCGACGCGCCGCGCATGATTACCCGGCGCGAACAGCAGGCTGCGCAGCGGTGGAGGCATCGACTTGCTCATATTATCCCCGTGCCTTCTGGTCTTTGCACGCAGGATAAGCGGATGCGCCGCCGACAGGAACACCCGCCGCCCAGGTCGTGAGTCGCGCAGGCTCGGCTGCAACGCCGTGTTGACTCGCTGATCGGCATCCTGCCACGCTCACGACAGAGGAATCGCTGGGGGAAGACAATGCGAAAGATCGCTGCAATTGCGGCCGTGCTGGCCGCGGCGTGGGTGCTCGCAGTTCCCGTCTGTGCACAGGACACCATCAAGATCGCTGCTGGCGCGCCGCTGACAGGTCCGTTGGCCAAGCAGGGCCAGGAAGTCGCGAACGCAGTCAAGCTTGCGGTCGAAGAGTGGAACGCCAAAGGGGGCGTTCTCGGCAAGAAGATCGCGGTGCTGGAAGCCGATGACCAGGGCAATCCACAGGTGGGTGTTGCAGCAGCAGAGAAAGTGGCCGCCGATCCTGCAGTGATGGGATCGGTATGGGGCATCACATCGGTCACCTGCATTCCCGCCTCTGAAGTGCTCGACCGCTCCAACATCGTGCTGATCACTCCTGGCTGCACCAACCCGAAGGTGACGGACCGCGGCCTGAAGAATGTTGATCGTGTCTGCGCGCGCGACGACTTTCAGGCGCCCGCCGGGGCCGTGTGGCTGATCCAGGATCTGAAGAAGAAGAAGATTGCCGTGTTCGATGATGGCACGACGGGGCCACGGGGCGGCGCAGACGAGTTCGAGAAGAAGGCGAAGGCACTGGGCGCAACGGTGCTGCGCTATGTGATCCGCGCCGGTGACAAGGACTTCCGCCCGATCCTCGGCACGATTCCGAAAGACGCTGATGCGATCTACGCGTCGATCTGGGCTCCGGACGCCGCGCTGATCGTGAAACAGTTGCCGGATGTCGGATTGACCGTGCCAGTGATGGGGCCCGACGGGCAGTTTGAACCGGTTGACTACATTCAGGCATCGGGCGGCGCAGCAGAGGGCAATTACGTCAGCTTTCTGGTTCCCGACGTGAAGAAGGTGCCCGCGGCACAGGCCTTTGCCAAAGCATTCGAGGCGAAATACGGACCGGTCAGCTCGTATGGTCCACTCGCCTATGAGGCAACGAACATCCTGCTTACCGCGGTCCAGAAGGTTGGCAAGCCGGATCGCGAGGCAATACGTGACGCGGTGCGTGCGACCAAAGGCTATCAGGGGGCACTCGGCGTATCAGTGACGTTCAACGCCAAGGGCGACGTCGATACGCAAAACATTTATATCTATCAGGTAAAGGGCCCGGACTTCATTCAGGTCAAGTCACTGAACCTGGGCAGCTAAGCTGCAGGTGGGTGATCTGTCGCGCCGCCGAGGCTCGCCTCACTGTGCCTGACATGACGATGAGCGACCGGCCACTCCTGGAAGTCCGCGGCCTGAGCAAGGATTTCGGTGGTCTGCACGCGCTGCAAGGCATCGACATCGACGTGCACGCGGGAGAAATCGTCGGCATCATCGGCCCCAACGGCTCTGGCAAAACGACGTTCTTCAATGTTCTGTCTGGGATCTTCCCTGCGAGCGCGGGGACCATCCGATTTGCCGAGCACCAGAACATCACCCGCCTGCCGCCGCATCGGGTGACACGCTGTGGTATCGCTCGCACCTTCCAAAACCAGCGCCTGTTCAATCAGATGACCGTGCTGGAGAACGTCTGCGCCGGCATGGTATCGCGTACGCGCGCCGGGTTACTGCCGATCATGCTGGCACTGCCAGGCGCGCGCGCCGAAAAGGCGGCGGCAGAACAGCGCGCGATGGAGTTGCTAGGTGTGTTCGGCACGCGGCTCGTGCCGCGCCGAGATCGGCGAGCGGCTTCTCTGTCCTACGCCAACCGCCGTCGACTGGAGATTGCCCGCGCACTCGCCACCGGACCACGTCTGTTGCTGCTCGATGAGCCAGCCGCCGGTATGAACCCGAGCGAAACGCGTGAGCTGATGAGCGACATCGTGCGCATCCGCGACCGTGGGCTTACCATTGTGCTGATCGAGCACGACATGCACCTGGTGAAGGGTGTCTGCTCCCGCGTGATCGCATTTGATCACGGCGAGAAGCTCACCGAAGGAACCTTTGGCGAGGTGCGCAACCATCCCGCCGTCATCGAGGCTTATCTGGGCCACCGCGCTGCGGTTGCCGCCTGAGGATGCCACTGCTGCAGATCGAAAACCTCATGGCCTATTATGGCCCGATCCGCGCATTGAATGACATCAGCCTTACCATCGAGGATGGTGAAATTGTCTGCCTTTTGGGTGGCAATGCATCAGGCAAATCGACCACGATGAAGACGATTCTTGGTATTGTTCGGCCTGCATCGGGTTCGGTTCGGTTTGGTGGTGAGCGGATCGATCGGCTGCCGACGCAGGCAATCGTGATGCGTGGCATCTCTCTGGTACCGGAGGCGCGACGGTTGTTCGGCCGCATGACGGTGCGCGAGAATCTGGCATTGGGCGCTTATGCTCGACGACATGCGCCTGCTGCTGAGGCGGACGCGGACTATGACCGGATTTTTTCACTGTTTCCGCGTGTGAAGGAGCGGCTCGATCAGTACGCCGGCACGTTATCAGGCGGTGAACAGCAGATGGTGGCGATCGGCCGCGCGCTGATGGCGCGACCGCGGTTGTTGCTGATGGATGAGCCATCGATGGGCCTCGCACCAGTATTCGTCGACCAGGTGTTCGACATCATCCGGGCGATCAATCAGCAGGGCACGACAATACTGGTCGTCGAGCAGAACGCTGCGGTGGCGTTGAGCATCGCGCACCGGGGCTATGTTCTGCGCAACGGTCGCGTCGTCCACACCGATACTGCCGCCGCATTGCTCGCATCGGATGAAATCAGACGGGCCTATCTGGGAGACGAAGAGTGACGGTTGCTTGGTTCGGCGAAAATATGCGCGGTCCATCATGACCTTTGCAGATATCCTCGCCATCCTACCGCAACAGCTCGTGTTCGGCATCACGCTGGGAACCGCGTATGGGCTGATCGCCATTGGCTACACCATGGTCTATGGCGTACTGTTCATGATCAACTTCGCCCACGGCGACGTCTTCATGATCGGCGCCTATGTCGGCTGGGCACTGCTCGGCATGCTGTTCGCATCTCACGTCGTGCCAATGCATCCGATGATCGTGCTGCCCTTGCTGCTGGTCGGTGCAATGGTGATGACCGGAGCCATCGGTCTGCTGCTTGAACGCCTCGCCTATCGCCCGCTGTACCAACGAGGCGCCACTCGGCTTGGTCCCCTGATCAGCGCCGTCGGTGCGTCCATCTTCCTGCAGAACGCCGTGATGCTCATCGCCGGTGCCCGAGAGAAGGTTTACATGACCTACTCCGTCTTCCCGCGCACCTGGCGCTTCGCCGTGGCGGGCATCAACGTTTCCGTCCTGGTCATCGTCATCGCCTCTATCGCTCTGCTGATGATGCTTGGTCTCCACTGGCTGGTCCAGCGCACGTGGCTTGGGCGCTCGATACGCGCCGTCGCCGAGGATCGCGAGATGGCGGCGGTCATGGGCATCGATGTCTGGCGTGTGGTTGCGCTGACCTTCTGCATCGGGTCGGCGCTCGGTGGCGCGGCGGGCGTGCTGATCGGCTTCTATTACACCCAGATCAACTTCTACATGGGATATGCTGCGGGCCTGAAAGCCTTCACCGCAGCAGTGCTGGGCGGCATCGGCAACGTGCGCGGCGCCATGCTGGGCGGACTGATCCTCGGAATCGTGGAAAGCCTCGCCGTCACCTTCATCAATCCGGCATTCAAGGACGTCATCGCCTTCGTGGTGCTTATCCTGGTCCTGATGTTCCGTCCCGGAGGGATCCTCGGCGAAGCGCTGCCTGATTGGAAGCGGGTCTGACGTCGTGCCGGCGAAGTGGCAGCGGTTCTCCGTTCCGGCCATTGTTGCCCTTGCACTGGCAATCCCCGCGGTGGTGCCAAACGCCTATCAGATGGGCGTCATCACCCGCATTTGCCTTTATGCGCTGCTGGCGCTTGGTCTGAACATCGTTGTCGGGTTCGCCGGGTTGCTCGACCTCGGTTACGTCGCGTTCTTCGGCATTGGCTCGTATGTGTACGCCTTCCTGGCGTCACCGCATTTTGGCCTGCACTGGCCGTTCCTGTTGGCACTATCGGCGTCGGTTGTCACCACTGCGATATTCGGTGTCCTGATCGGAGCGCCGACGCTGCGTTTGCGTGGCGACTATCTTGCCATCGTCACACTCGGTTTCGGCGAGATCACCTACATCCTGCTGATCAACCTCGACCGGCCAATCAACATCACCGGCGGCCCAAGCGGTATTGTCAGCATCGATCCGCCGTCATTTCTCGGAATCACTCTGCGCGACAATTGGCAATACTATTATTTGATCCTGGCGCTGATGGGTGCGGCGGTGGCTTTATCCCGCCGCCTGCGTGACTCGCGCATCGGCTGGGCCTGGCAGGCAATCCGTGAAGATGAGCTCGCTGCGCAGGTGATGGGCATCAACACCGTGGCCGCCAAGCTGCAGGCCTTTGCCATCGGCGCGTCGTTCGCTGGCGCCGGCGGTGCACTGCTTGCGTCGTGGCAGCGTTCAGTGTTTCCCGACAACTTCCTGTTCACCGAGTCGGTGAATATCCTGGCGATGGTGATTCTCGGCGGCGTCGGAAGCATCCCGGGCGTCATCCTCGGCGCCGCGCTCATCGTTGCTCTGCCCGAGATCTTTCGTGACTTTGCGCTCTACCGACTTCTGGCGTTTGGGTTGTTGCTGATGATCCTCATGATTTTCCGACCGGAGGGGCTGCTGTCATTCAAGGGGCCGCCGGAAGAAGCTGACCCTTTGGAGCAGGTGACGGCGGAGCGACAATGATTTCATCTAAGAACACCAATCGCTCCCAACCGTCTTATTTATCTTGCCTATAGTCCCAGCTTCTCGGTCAGACCGTAGCCCTGTGCAAGATCCTGTAGTTTCTTCCACGTCGCATCCTCCACCGGAATGCCGTTCTTGCGGCGCTCCTGCTCGCGTTTGTGCTCGATCTCGCCCGGATACAGCACTTCGGTGAAGCCTTGCGCCGGCGGAGTCGCCTTCAGGTATTGCGCGAACTCCGTGACCTCCTGCTTGAACGTCTCGAGATCGCGGAAGGCTGAGACGTTGAATACCGCAATGAAGCAGCCGTCATTGTGTCGGCCGGTCGGTTCCACACCGTAACCCAATCCGGTCAGCAACCCCGACAGGATTTCAACGATGGTCGCAAGGCCATAGCCCTTGTAGCCTTCGGAGCCGCCCACCGGCAGCAACGCGCCGCCCTGACGCAGCACACGAGGATCGGTCGAGGGCTTGCCTTCCGCATCGATCAGCCATCCGGCCGGCACCTGCTCACCGCGTGCCGTCGCCACGTTGATCTTGCCCGCAGCAGCAGCCGACGTGGCCATATCGAAGAATAGCGGTCCTTCCAGGTTGGACGGCACAGCGAAGCAGATCGGGTTGGTGCCGAGCCGCGCCTTGGCACCGCCGAACGGCGCCACCGCCTTGGCACTGCGGCCGGAATCGGCCGTGATCATCGCAATCATGCCCTCGCGCGCGGCCATCAATGGATATGAGGCAAGCCGGCCGATATGGCTCTGACGATACACCGTCGCGGCGGCGACTTGCTGCTTCTTCGCCTTGTCGATGGTGTAGCGCATCGCGCGATCGGTCACGACATAGCCAAAGCCCCAGTTGCCGTCGATCACCGTGCTGGTCGTGGTCTCCTGCACGATGTTCCACGGTGCGCCAGGAACGATGTGCCCGACCTTGATACGGTCGATGTAGGTCGGGATCAGAATGATGCCGTGTGAGTCGTGGCCGACCAGGTTGGCGCCGATGTTGTAGCGCGCAATGGTCGTCGCTTCCTCGGCAGAGGCGCCCGCGGCTTGCAGCAGCGCCTTGGAAATGTCCATCAGGCGATCAGCAGATACGGTTGGCATGGCTTTCCCTCCAGCGCTTTGCTTTCAGCAAGGCGGCGAAGCGGGCCCACTGTCAACCCCGCCGTTTCTGGCGTAGCCTGCGCCGCAGCAATCATGGAGGAGCGGACAATGGCACAAGCGAATGTCTACGCCAGCGTGGCCGGAACGGTCGGCCGCAGCGACAAGGATCCGGGCAAGGTCGGCGTGTTCCGTCGCCCCGTCGAGACCGGCGAATGGGAACACGTGCTGAGCGATTTCAGCAGCAACGTGGTGCACGTGCACCCGACCGACCCGAACATCGTGCTGGCCGGCACGCATGACGGCGTGTATCGCAGCATCGATCGCGGCAAGACCTTCCAGCGTGCCAATTTCCCTGACAAGAACATGGAGATCTGGTCGTTCCTGGTCGATGCGGGCAATCCGAAGCTGATCTATGCCGGCGGCTCGCCGATTGCGGTGTATCGCAGCGAGGACAGCGGCGAGACCTGGCGGCGTCTGCCCGACCCAAACATGCCGACGCGCTGCGTGATGCCGTTCGCCTGCCGTGTGATGCGTATGGCGCAGCATCCAGGCAAGCCGGGCACGATCTTCGCTGCGCTCGAAGTCGGCGGGGTCATGCGCACCACCGATGGTGGCGAGACCTGGAAGGACTGCAGTCCCGATCTGATCCGTCTGGCGCAGTTGCCACATCTTAAAAGCAAGATCGTCAGCAACACGTCTGATGAAGGCATGCTCGACGGCCATGCTATCGCGATCGATCCGGCGGATCCGGACGCGGTGATCGTCGCTGTGCGCATGGGGCTGTTCCGCACGGACGATGATGGTAATTCGTGGCAGGACATGGAGGTGGGCCGATTCTCGCCGACCACCTATGGGCGTGACGTCAAGGCGTCACCCAGCGAGCGCGGTACGGTCTATTCCGCACTCAGCGTCGCCGCCGCAAGCAAGGACGGCGCGGTCTATCGCAGCAAGGACAAGGGACAGACCTGGCAGCGCTTCGACAAGGTGCAGGTGCATGGCACCATCATGTCGGTCGCATTGCATCAGACCGATCCGAAGCAGGTGTATATCGGCGCCCGCTACGATGGTGAGGTGTTCGGCACGCAGGATGGCGGCGAAAGCTGGCAGTCGATGAACCTGCCGCACGGGGTGAAGGACATCTACTCGCTGGCCTGCGGCTGATGTCCAACTGTCACAGGGGCCGGCGGAATGGGGCGGCGGAACGGGCTCGAGGGTAGCCTTTCGCCGTCCCAAAAGCGATGAAAGCTGGGCGGTAAAAGCGCGTCGAGGCGATCGAACGCGGTTGGCTCGATGCGCATGATGACCACATTGGCTGCATGCAGCGCGCGCTGCCGGTCTGTGTCGCGGGCAGCAAGCTCGATGGCGAGCGGCTGCACGCCGTCCCAAAACACCATATCAGCCGGCAGCAAGTGCTCGCCGACTGGCACCCAGCCGCGCGGCAGCGGGCGCAGCGCCGACCACAGGAAATCCTCCGGCGCGTATAGACCATCGTACCGCTGCAGCCACGCCATGAGTTCCGTCCGATGTGCATCGATCACACTCGCGGCGAAGCGGAAATACGCCGCGATGAACTGCCGGCGCAGCGGCGCGTAGTCGCCGCAGAGGCTTTCCAGCCAGGCAAGAGCCGCCGTTACCCGCGCCGCGTGGTCCCCGGTCGCGAGCGGCATCACGTCCGGCGGCACAGGTTCGGTGTTCAATCGCAGCGGTGATCTGCCGACCTCAACGCTGCGCAGGGTCGGATCGCGCGGTAGGCGGTCCAGACCGAATGGGATGCGCAACCCTCAGCCGTTGACCTGTCGCATTAGCTTCTGCCAGCTGTCGATCACCGGCATGATGGTGTCAGCCTTTTCCGATTCCAGGTTGAACACCACGCGTGATACGCCGAGGTCCTGATAGCGCTTCATCAGGTCAGCATCCTGCTTCGGACCCCAGACCGTGATCTCGATCGACTTTGGATCGCGCTTCGCCTCCTTCGCCATCTTGTGGAACTCGGGCAGCATGTCCGCGATCTCGGCATAGGTGTTGCGCGTGGCATGCGGGATCCAGCCATCGCCATAGCGGATGGCTCGGCGCGCAGAATACGGAAAAGCCCCGCCGACGATGATCGGTGGATGTGGCTTCTGGACCGGCTTCGGCCACGCCATCATCGGATCGAAGTTGACGAACTCGCCGTGGTATTCTGGTTTTGACTTTGTCCAGATCTCCTTCATCGCCTCGACCCGCTCGCGTGCCAGCTTGTGTCGCGAGGTGAACACGGTGCCGTGGTTCTCCATCTCGTCCTGATTCCAGCCATTGCCGATGCCGAACAGGAACCGACCTCCCGAAACCTGATCGATCGATGCCACCAGCTTGGCGGTCTGGATCGGATCGCGCTGTGCCACCAGGCAGACGCCGGTGGCGACCTTCAGACTCTTGGTGGCGGCTGCCGCCATGGTCAGGGTCACGAACGGATCCATGGTGTCGTAGTATTTCTTTGCCAGTTCGCCGCCGCCTGCGGGTGGCGTCTTGCGCGACAGCGGAATGTGCGAGTGCTCCGGTGCCCAGACTGACTCGAAGCCCCGCTCCTCCAGGACCGTGCCGAGCCCGCTCGGCGTCATCGAGTAATCGGTAAAGAACATCGCCGCGCCGAACTTGAGCATCTGTGCCTCCGTGAGTTATTCCGTGCCGCGCGGCATTTGCCGCTCGACCAGGCGCGCGAACAACGCCGAGCCAAAGGGGATCGCCGCATCATTGAAGTCGTAGTGGTGATTGTGCACTGGCGCGCAGTCGCCGTTGCCCAGGTTGATGTAGGCGCCAGGCACCTGTTCGAGCATGAAGGAAAAGTCCTCTGACGCCTGTGCCGGCGCCTGCGTCCGGTTCACATTGGTCTCCCCCACCAACTCGGCTGCCGCATCGGCGATCGCGCGGAACTCCCCATCGTGGTTGACCAATGGCGCGAAAATCAGTCGGAAGTCCAATTCCGCCGTGGCCCCGAAGCCGCTGGCGACACCGGCGACAACACGGCGCATTGCCTGCTCTACCTGCGTCATGGTCTCGCGTTTCATGGTCCGCACGGTGCCGCCAAGTGTGGCGGTCTGAGGGATGACGTTATAGGCGTCGCCCGACACGATGCGGGTGATGCTGACTACCGCCATCTCGCGCGGCGAGATGTTGCGTGCCACGATCGACTGCAGCGCCGTGCCGATATGGCACGCGACCAGCACCGGATCGATCGACTCCTCAGGCCGTGCGCCATGCGCGCCCTTGCCGGTGATGTTGATGTCGAAGAACCCGCCGCCCGCCATCGCGGCGCCGGGCGAGATGCCGAACTTACCGACCGGCATGCCCGGACGGTTGTGCATGCCATACACCGCGTTGCAGGGAAACCGCTGGAACAGGTCGTCCTGCAGCATGGCGAGAGCGCCGCCGACGCCTTCCTCCCCCGGCTGGAATATAAAGTTGACCGTGCCGTTGAAATTGCGCGTCTCTGCCAGGTAGCGCGCAGCGCCGAGCAGCATCGTCGTGTGGCCATCATGGCCGCAGGCATGCATCTTGCCGTGGTTCTGACTGCGGTGGGAAAAATCGTTCGCCTCGATGATAGGCAGCGCATCCATGTCGGCGCGCAGCCCAAGGGTGGCTTCCCCATTGCCAGAACGCAGCACGCCAACCACGCCGGTGCCGCCGACGCTGCGATGCACCTCGATGCCCCACTCCTCCAGCTTCTGCGCCACAAGGTCGGCGGTGCGGTGCTCTTCCAAACCCAGCTCCGGATGCGCGTGGATGTCGCGGCGGATTGCCGTGAGTTCTTCGTGGTAGCGGCGAACGCGGTCGATCGGCGATGTCATGCCCAATCCTTCTCTCTTGTCATTCACAGTGCATTCAACGCGTCCACCACCTTGCGGTCGAGTACAAGTCCCTCGCGCCGGCGCTGCTCACGCTCCCGGAACGCGCGCTCCGATGGAATCCGGATCTCCTCGACACCGACCCGCCGAGGCGTCGCCTTGATGCGTGCGACCAACTCGGCCATCCGTGCGGGAAAATCCTGCACCAGCATCGCCGGATCGATGGCGATGAACAGGAAGCCATAGTCCTGCGGTGCCGCGCCGGTCAGCAGCCCGAGCGCCTGTATGGCAAAGGACAGGCCGTAGCCTTTGTGACCACCGAACGCGGTGACGCCGCCGCCGTGTGCCACCGCAGCCGCATCACGCGTCGGACTGCCCTCAGCATCGAACCCGACACCCTGTGGCAACGCTTCATCCAGGCGCGCCATCAGCAGCACCTCGCCCCACATCAGCGAGGCCGTGCCGATGTCGTAGACGACCGGGCCGCTGGTCGAAGGAAAGCCGATGCTGATCGGGTTGGTGCCAAGTGCGGCTCGACGGCCCCCAGGTGGCAATACGTGCGGCTTGGCGCTGGCGGTATGGATGCCGACCATGCCGGCGCGCACCATAAGTTCTACGTAGTACGCATTGCGGCCGCTGTAGTAGCTGTTATGCACCCCAACGACCGCGATGCCGCTGGCCAGCGCCTTGGAAATGGCGATCTCTGCACCGCGATACGCGGCGACATAGCCGACCTTGTTGCCGCCATCGATCAACGCCGAGACGGGCGTTTCGCGCACGATGCGAACCGCCGTCCGAGGCCTGCTGGTCTTCTCGTCCTCGGCAATCGCCAGGATCCGCGGCAGACTGGCGAAGCGGTAGCCACACAGCGCGTTGTCGATCAGTTGGTCAGTGATAATCGCGGCCTCATCGGCAGGGTAGCCGATGCGCTGCAGGGCCGTCTCGCCGAGAGCGCGCGCGTCCGCGACGCTTAGGCGAACACCATCGGGTCGATCTGCATCCAGCATCAGCGTCCCTTGAATGGAGCCGGTGAGCGCTTCTCGGTAAAAGCGCGCGCGGACTCGCGAAAATCCTCTGTCAGATGTAGCTTGGCAAGGTTCACCTGAAGCAGCACCTCGCGCGACAGCTGCTCAAGATACCAGCGACGCGCGCGTATGGTGGAGCGGACGCCAAGCGGCGGATTTTTCGCTACGTCGGCCGCCAGCGCGCGTGCCGTCGCCATCAATTCGCCCTGTGGCGCAACCCGCTCAATTACGTTCGCCACACGTGCCTCCTCGGCGGTGAAGAAACGACCGGTCAGTGCCACTTCGGTCGCAAGCGCGCCGCCGCCACGGAAATTCAGAAGCGCCCAGTATTTCGCTCCGGATAATCCGCGTGGCGTTTCGGTCACCTGGAATTTTGTGCCCGCCTCCGCGACGATCAGGTCGCATTCCAGCATCAGGCCGAGTGCCAACCCAAGCACATAGCCATGCACCGCTGCCATCACCGGCTTCCAGTTCACCGTCCGCAGCAGCAGGTCGTGGCTGGAGGCGTCCGGTGCCTGGGCGCCGCCGTAACGCTCGAACTCCTCGCGGGAGCGCAATTGGCGCTGGCGCACATCCGCGCCGCTGGAGAACGCACGCCCGCGGCCGCACAAGATGGCAATGCGCGCCTCGTCATCCGTGTCGAAGCGGCGCAGCGCGGCGGCGATCTGCCGCACCATGTCGTCGTTCACCGCATTCAGCTTGTCGGGCCGGTTCAGCGTGATCGCGGCGATGTGCTCGCTGCACTCGTATTCGACCATCTGCTCGGACATCGGCCGCTCCTTCCCGTGGCGCCCGATTGTGCACTACCTGGAAGACACGTCCAGCGGTGCGGTCTGATAGACGGCAACGCGTTCTCAGGCAGCAAGTGGCGGTCCGTAATTGAACGTCTTGCCACACGGTGCAGGACGCAGATCGAGCATCCGTACAAAGACCCTTTCCGCAGCCGCCGGTCCCTCAAAACGAATGTCGCCGGATACTCTCGCCTCCACCAGCCCAATACTGCCCATCCATATTCTCACCAGGACGTCGATTTTGGCGTTCACCACCAGGTCGATCTCGAACCCCGGATTGTTCAGACACGCATCGAGCTCACCGCGGTCCCAGACCAGCCACCAGGTCGTCAGGCTGCGGCGGCTCTTCGGCAGGTTGCGGAATTCGAACCGAATGACGAAACGGCGAGCCGGCAACACTGCTAGGTTGGCGTGGCGGCCAACCGCGCGGAACATCATGTATGGATCACAGTCCTCCGGTCCGATATTCGCCTGCGCATAGCGAGTTCCCCAATCGCCTAACGCCTCGATTACTGACTGCGCCGCTTTGCCAGCTTCGGTCAGCCCGTACTCACGGCCACGACCGACCTTCTTGTCCGTCGCTTGCAGCAGGCCCGCGCCTTCCAGCTCTTTCAGTCGCTGCGCGAGAAGCGAGCGGGACATCAAGGGCACCCCTTGTTGGATGTCGGAGAACAGTCGCCTACCGGCGAGCAGTTCGCGCAGCACCAATGGTGTCCAGCGCGTTCCGACAAGTTCGAGTGCCTTTGCGACTGGGCAAAACTGGCCGTAGCCTTCCATCTGCGAGCCCCCCTGCTTTGATGTTTGCAACGAAGATAGCGATAGCCACCACCGGGGCCGCAAGTTCTTTTTTCATACTTGATCAGCCACAGGGCAGACGGCAGCCTGATCCGGCAATGCAGGGAGGCTGTTATGACCACGACTGCCAATACAGACCAGCCAGCCATAAGCTGGTCATCGCTTGCACAGATGCTGGGTTCCCGTTTTGCCGAGCGTGCGACGGAACTGGACGAGACCGACGCGTTTGCTGCCGAGAACTTTGCCGAGTTGAAACGGCATCGGGTGCTCTCGGCCGGTGTGCCCACGGAATTCGGTGGTGGCGGCGCGTCCTATCGCGAGCTGGCGGATCTCCTGCGTATCCTGGCGCACCATTGCGGCTCGACCGCGCTGACACTGTCCATGCACACGCACACGATCGCTCGGACGGTCTGGACCTGGAGGCATATGAACGCTCCGGTGGCACCGCTGCTGCAGCGTGTCGCGACCGAGCAGTTGATGCTGGTCAGCACCGGGGGAAACGACTGGCTGGAAAGCCTGGGCATTGCCGAGAGCGCGCCGGGTGGCTTCCGTGTTCGCGCACGCAAGCCCTTCGCGTCAGGCGGGCCGGCTGGTGATGCACTGGCCACGAGTGCGGTTTACAATGATCCGGAAGCCGGTCCGACCGTCCTGCATTTTTCTGTTCCGGTCCGCGCCGAAGGCGTCCGTATCATGTCGAACTGGCGAACCGTGGGCATGCGCGCCACAGGATCGGATGATGTGATGTTCGAGGACGTGTTCGTTCCTAAGGAAGCGGTGCAGGCACGGCGTCCCAAGGGCGTATGGCATCCTGCGATCCACCTTGCGGGCCTTATCGCCTTCCCGCTGGTCTACTCAGTCTATCTCGGCGTTGCGGAATCTGCGCGCGATATTGCGATCGGGTTGGTGCCTGCAGAAAAATGCCGCGAACCGCTGGTGCAGCTCATGGCCGGTGAAATGGAGAACCGGCTTATGGCCGCACGCCTTGCCGTGCAGCGGATGGTCGAGCTGGGCGCCGAGGCGATGCCGGGAGAAGAAACGACCAACGCCGTCTTCACGGCGCGCACGCTTGCCGCCGAGGCGGCACTGTCCTGTGTCGATCGGGCAATGGAGCTGGCCGGCGGCAAGGGCTTCTACCGTGTAGCCGGACTCGAGCGGCGCCTGCGCGATATACAGGCGGCGCGTTATCACCCAATGCGGGCAAAGGACCAGCAGTTGCTTGCCGGACGCATGGCACTGGGTGTGCCGATTGATTGATGGTTGCGTTCGATAACCACTACCAGGGGCGCACGTCCAACCAGGTGCTCTGATATGTCGCGCCCTCGCCCATGTCGGTGTAGGCGTCCGAGCACAGCATATTGACGCTGCCCTCCAGCGTCTCGTTGTCCGGGCGCTGCCCGGGCACCAGCACAACGCCCGGCTGGATCTCGTCGCGCACATGCAGCACCAGACCGATGTTGGCACGATCGTTGACCAGGCGGACGCGATCGCCGTCTCGCAGTTTGCGCGCCGCGGCATCCTGTGGGTGCAGCACACAATATGGCGTCCCCTCACGCTGGCGCAGGAAAGCGACGCCAGAGAAGGCAGTGTGACTGAGGAAATAGCCAGGGCCGGTCAGCAGTCGCAGCGGCCATTGTGCGCCTTGCGTTGCCTCGGCCGGATCAGGCTGCCAGTCCGGCATCGGTGGCAGGCCCTGCGCAGCGAGCGCCTCGGAGAAAAATTCCAGCTTGCCGGACGGCGTGCGGAACTTCTGCCCCTCTCTGGTCGCAATCGAGATCGGCCCCGCGCCGCGCACGACATCAGGATCGAACGCCGCGACCGCTCCCTTGGCGCCGCAGAACAGCTCACGCAGCAATTCGGGCTCCGACATCCGGAAAACCGGGTCCGTGACCCCCATCCTCGCGGCGAGTTCCTGTGCAAGTCTCAGGTTCGACCACGCTTCGCCTTGCGGCTGTACGGCGCGAGGCGAATATTGCATGTAATATGTACCATAGGCGCGGAAGAAGTCCTCGGTTTCCAGATAGGTTGCTGCCGGCAGCACGATATCCGCATAGCGCGCCGTCATCGTCAGGAACGGGTCGTGCACGACGGTGAACAGGTCTGCGCGCGCCAGGCCGCGGCGCGTCTTGGCACTGTCTGGGCAGGTGACTGCCGGATTGTTCGACGCGATGAACAGCGCACGGATCGGCGGGTCCTCCAGCTCCAGCAGTGCCTCACCGAGGCGGTTGTGATTGATTGTGCGCGTCGTCGCCGGTCCGGACGGCTTGCGCAGCGCGTTGTAGTTGAGCTCGAATGACGCGGCGGTCATGTTCACCGCGCCGCCGCCATAGCGACCATAAGCGCCGGTGACGCCAGGCAACAACGCAACCGTGCGCAGCGCCTGGCCACCGTAGGTGTTGCGCGTCATGCCCCAGCCGAGCCGGATCAGAGAGCGTTTCGCCGCGCCGTACATGCCTGCCAGGCGCTCAACATCGGCGGTGTCGATACCCGTGATGGCGGCGACGTGATCGGGTGTGAAACGCGGCAACACCTCGCGCTCAACGCGGTCAAACCCGAGCGCGTGCTGCGCAATATAATCGCGATCGCACAGGTCATCGCGCACGAGGATGTGCATGATCCCCAGCGCCAGCGCAGCGTCGGTGCCGATGCGGATCGGGATGTGCCAGTCCGCCATCTGCGCCGAGCGCGTGCGGCGCGGATCGATCACCACGAGCTTGACGCCGCGCTTGCGTACCGCGTCGAGCTTGGCCCAGAAGTGCACGTTTGTGGCATGCAGATCGGTGCCCCAGCAGATCACCAGGTCGGACTCGGCGACCGAATCAGGGTCGGCGCCGCCGATCGGGCCAACGGTTGCGTCCCACGCCGCCTCCATGCAGCTGTCGCACACGGTGCCAGCCCACAGTCGGCTCACCCCCATCGCGTGGAACAGCCCGTTCGGCAGCCCGCGATTCATCTGGCCCTGATGCGAGCTGTAGCAGTAGCCCAGAAGCGCCAATGGGCCAGATTCCGTGATGACCGACTTCCAACGCGCGGTGATCTCGTCGAGCGCGGCGTTCCAGGAAACCGGCGCGAACTTGCCCTGGCCCTTGGGGCCCATGCGGCGCAGCGGCGTAGTGATGCGGTCCGGCGAATGGACCAATTCTGCGTCGCGGTTCACCTTGGCGCAGGCGAAGCCGGCGGTGAACGGCTGGTCGGGATCGCCCTCGACCTTCACCACGCGGCCGTTGTCGACATGAGCGAGCAGCGAGCACATGTCAGGACAATCATGCGCACAGACCACGCGGATCGTTTCCAAGTCGGACCTCCAGCCACTACCGTCGATACCTATGGCGGCCAGTGCCTGAGTGATAGGCCACCTGGCGACCCCGTGGCCAGACCATTGCCGGCGTTGAGCGCCGGGGTGAGTATCGCAACCAGTCATTGGAAAAGAGGCATGGTACTATGCGGCACTGGCTGGGCGCGTCCGAAGTGACGACACCCGATGCTCTTCCCAACTAGCACATGAGCAATGCGCAAGGGCATCATCTACGGTGGTTCCCCTCAGGAGGCGACAGTCACCTCGTTGGTGCAGCCGGCGAGGTGACACCAGAACTTGGTCCGTTCGGGCCCGGAAGGAGTGGGCGTGCAATCTACTGTACAGCAACCAGTTGTCGCGAGACTCACGCGCGCCGCCATATTTCTTGTTACGACTATAAATCCCGGAGCCGAGCACGAAGCAGCGGTACGAAGCCTGTGCGGTGCTCTCGCCGGACTTGTACGTGCCGTCGGCTTCCGTGACCTCGACGGTCAGCTCTCATGCATCTTCGGCTTCGGTTCCGATGCGTGGGATCGACTGATCGGTGCGCCGAGGCCAAAGGATCTACATAATTTTCGCGAAATCCGTGGCCAGCATCATGCGATTTCAACGCCAGGTGACATCCTCTTCCATATTCGTGCGACGCGCATGGATCTGTGTTTCGAATTGGCGACGCAGGTCATGTCGAGGCTCGGTGGCGCGACTCGCGTCGTAGACGAAGTGCACGGGTTCAACTACTTCGACGATCGCGACCTGATCGGCTTCGTCGACGGTACTGAAAACCCCGTGGGGCAGGCGGCAATCGACGCAACGATAATCGGCGACGAAGACGCTTCGTTCGCCGGTGGGAGCTACGTCATAGTACAGAAATACCTGCATGACCTGACCCGATGGAACGAGCTACCGGTCGAAGAGCAGGAGAAAATTATCGGCAGGAAAAAGCTGTCGGACATCGAGCTGGACGATTCCGTAAAGCCCTCCTCAGCGCACAATGCGCTGACAACGATCATGGAAGACGGGAAGCAATTGCAGATTGTGCGCGACAACATGCCGTTCGGCGATGTGAGCAAGGGCGAGTTTGGAACCTATTTTATCGGCTACGCTCGATCACCGAACACGATCGAGCAGATGCTGACAAACATGTTCGTCGGCAATCCGCCCGGAAACTATGATCGCTTGTTGGATTATAGTCGCGCTGTGACTGGCACCCTGTTCTTCGTGCCCTCAGCAGACTTCCTGGACAATGTGGCGGCGGAAGCAGCTCCGTTGCATGTTCCCGATACCGATGAACGGCCGGGCGAGGTTAACTCCAAATCTCCTGCATCCGATGGATCGCTGGGTATCGGTTCGCTGAAGGAAGAAAGCAGGATGTGAACGAGCTGCATAGCACGCTCGGCTCATCTTGCCGACCTGCCCGGATCTACGCCGCCTGCATCCTGGCCCGCCTCGCCTCATAGGCCATCGAGTGCGCGTATGTGATGTGCAGTACCGGGAATATCGCTGGATTTCCGCCGCGCCGCAGCAGGTCGCCGAAGATATGCTCCGCCTCGGTGTGTGCGCCGCGTTCTATGTCCCGCATCATCGATGCGGCGAATGATGACCCGGCCATGGTGACAGTCGCCCGGAACCGCTCCATCACGGCCTGGCGTGGCGGAAACCCTTGCTGACCAGCGATTGCCGCACACTCATCGAGCAGCGATGTCGCGATCTCCGCGCCACCGCCAGCCACGATATCGCCGATCGGTGCGCGCATCAGGCAGGTGATGCCGGCAACGGCGCCGATCAGCACCCACTTCTCCCACATCTCCTGCATGATGTTGTTGCTGACGTTGCTGTCGAAGCGCGCTCCCGCAAAGCTCTCCCCAATCGCGGCCACACGCGCCGTCGGCGATCCGTCACGCTCGCCAAACGACAGATTATCTCCATCATTCAGGTGCAGAATTCGACCATCCGCATCGAGAGTGGTCGAGATCGCGCACTGGCCGCCGAGTACGGCGTGGCCGCCAAACCGACGTTCCAGCACGTCGAGGTGCCGCATCCCATTGAGCAATGGCAGTATCACGGTATCGGGGCCGACCGCTGGCGAAAAAGACGCGATCGCGCTGTCGAGATCGAACGCCTTGCAGCTTAGCAGGATCGTGTCGAATGACTCGCTGAGCTGCTCGGCCAGCACCGTCGGCGCGGGCAGATCGATATCGCCCAACCGGCTGCGTACGGAGAGACCGGTGCGAGCAAGCTGTTCCGAGCGCCGCGGCCGTACCAGGAATGTCACATCGCGTCCTGCCTCGAGCAGGCGTCCGCCGAAATAGCCGCCAATCGCGCCGGCGCCGATAACCAGTATGCGCATACACCTAGTCCCTTCGCAGTGCGGTAATCGCCTCCTCGACGTCACGCAGGCGATCCTTCCCGAAGTAGATCTCGTCATCGACGAAGAATGTCGGCGATCCAAAAGTGCCTCGCTCAACCGAGCGCTGCGTGTTCTCCAGCAGTTCGTCCTTGACATCCTGTGCCTGCGTCAGCGCCAGAATCGCGTCGGCGTCCAGGCCGGATTCGGTAAGCGCCGCGCGCAGTACAGCCGGATCATCCAGCTTCTTTGGCTCTGCCCACATGTGCCGATACACTTCGTCGACATAGCGCGCGAAGATCCCCAGCCTCGACGCCGCAACCGCGCCGCGCATGAGGACCAACGTGTTGACGGGGAAGAAAGGGTTCGGCGTGAATCGCGTGATGCCGTGCCGCTCAATGAAGCGCGTGGTTTCCAGCCGCTGGTACTCCGGTTTGTTCCTGATGCCCGCCAGACTCTCTGCCGGCGAGCGATTGTTGGTCAGCTTGAAAACCCCGCCGAGCAGAATCGGCACATAAACGAACGTCGCACCGGCGCGACGCTCGATGTCAGGGATCACCAGATGGCTCAGATAGGCATTGGGGCTGCCGAAGTCGAAATGGAATTCTACCGTGTGCATTGTTGTCACCATTTTTCGCCGAACGGCCGGATGTCCATCTCGAATGTCCACGCATCGCGCGGCTGCTGATACAGCGTCCAATAGGCGTCCGCCACCGAAGATGGCTGCATCAACCGATCCGGCGAGAGATCACGCAAGGCCGCGTCGCCTTCACGCGCCCTAATCCGCTCGCGCACCCAGGCGGTATCCACGCCGGCATCGATCACCAGATGCGCAACATGAATGTTCTTCGGTCCCAGTTCGCGCGCCGCGCTCTGCGCAACGCCGCGCAGGCCCGCCTTTGCCGCCGCAAAGGCGGCATAGCCAGCCCCACCACGGAGGCTGGCTGTTGCGCCGGTGACGAAGATTGCCCCGCGACCGTGTGGCAGCATCAGCCTGGCCGACTCGCGCACAGCAAGGAATCCGGCATAGCACGCCATTTCCCAGACTTTCCGGAACACGCGCTCGGTCGTCTCGACCAAAGGGAAGTGCACGTTGGCGCCGACGTTGAAGATACAGACCTCGAGCGGCGCCTCGCGGTCCGCCGCTCGCAGAAACTCGATCACCTCGTCTTCTTTCCGCGCGTCGAGCGACCGACCGATGATGCGACCACCCGTCGCCTCGACCTCATTGATCAGCGGCGCGAGTTTTTCCCCGTTGCGGCGTCCGGCCAACACGGTGAACCCCGCGGTCGCGAATTTCCGCGCGATAGCGCTGCCGATGAAATCGCCGGCGCCGATCACCGCGGCGGTAGCATGTCTACATTCCACGTCGGCCTCCTTTCAATGTGCGTCGCGAACTGGTGCCGCCGGCGCCGCCAGCTTGCGCATCAACGGCACCATGGACGTGGCGATGACGAAGCACAGCGCGATGACGAAGAATGCATCGGCGAAGCTCTGTGTCTGCGCTTCGCGCAGTGCGAGGTTGCCCAGCAACTTCAGTGCCGTCGTGTATCCGTGCAGCGTATCGCCGCCGTGCGCGGTCGCCTCGTGCGTGCTAACCTGCTGGACCCAGTCCAACATCGCCGGATTGCTGCTGTTCAGGTGCTCGGCTGCGCGCAAGAAATGCAGGTTTGTGCGGTCGTTCAGGATCGTGCCGCAGACAGCGATGCCTATTGCGCCGCCCAGATTGCGCATCAGGTTGAAGAGGCCTGACGCCAGCTTCAACCGCTCCGGTGCCAGACCACCCAATGTCAGCGACACGACCGGAGCGACGGCAAACTGCTGGGAGAATCCGCGGAATGCCTGTGGCAGCAGCAGCTCGCGGCTGCCCCAGTCATGCGTGATGGGTGTAAAATTCCACATGCTGAGCGCGAAGCACGACAGGCCGAACATCATCAGCCAGCGCAGGTCGATGCGTCTTGCCAGCACGGTGTAGAACGGGATCGCGCAAACTTGGAACAGGCCGGTGGAAAACACCGCTTCGCCGATCTGCAGCGCACTGAAGCCACGCACACGGGCAAGAAATAGCGGGGTCAGGTAGATCGTCGCGAAGATGCCGATGCCGGTGACGAAAGAGAAAAAGCAGCCCAATGAGAAATTGCGGCTGCTCAGCGCGCGTAGATCGACCACTGGTTGGCTGTAGGTCAGGCTGCGCCAGATGAACACGACGCCCGCGATGCCGGAGAGCCACGCCGTGGCCCTGATGGTGTCATCGCCAAACCAGTCCCACCGCGGGCCTTCCTCCAGCGTGTATTCCAGGCAGCCGAGGAACACCGCCAGCAGCGCCATCCCTGCATAGTCGGCACCGCGCAGCATCGACAAATTCGGCCGATCGACCCGCACCAGCAGCGGCACCACGACCGATACGAACACGCCCGGCAGCAGGTTGATGAAGAACAGCCAGTGCCACGAGTAATTGTCGGTGATCCAGCCGCCTACGGTCGGCCCCAGTGTCGGAGCCAGTGATGAGATGCAGCCGATGGTTGCTGCCGCGATCACCCGCTGCTGATTGTCGAAATAGATGAAGGCGGTGGTGAAAACGGTCGGGATCATCGAGCCGCCGAGGAAACCCTGCATCGCGCGGAACACGATCATGCTCTGGATGTTCCACGCCCAGCCGCACAGCAGGCTGGTAATGGTAAAGCCCACCGCGGAGGCACAGAACAGCCAGCGGGTGGACATCACGCGCGACAGCCAACCGGACAGCGGGATCACCACGATCTCGGCGATCAGGTAGCTTGTCTGGACCCAGGCGATCTCATCCGGGCCAGCCGATAGTCCGCCGCCAATGTCAGCCAGTGACGCAGAGACGATCTGAATGTCGAGCAGCGCGATGAAGAAACCCACGCACATGCTGGCGAAGGCGAAGACCTTGGTCGACAGAGGCAGCTTGCCCGGAGCGATCAGCACACCTGCCGTGGTTGCGCTCATCGTTGATCGACCGACGCGGTAACCGACAGTCCGGGCCGCAACCTGCCCAGCGTGGCCGCATCGCCATCCAATGCCACGCGCACCGGCACCCGCTGCACGATCTTTGTGAAGTTGCCGGTGGCGTTCTCTGGCGGCAGCACGCTGAACACGGCACCCGTGGCCGGCGCAAGGCTTGCGACGTGACCATGGAACGCTTCACCCGGCAGTACGTCCGCTGCGATCGTCACCGGCATCCCAGGCCGCATGCCGGCCAGCTGGCTCTCTTTGAAATTGGCGTCCACCCAAAGCCCATGAGCCGGCACGAGCGAGATCAGCTGTGCTCCGACCGTCGCATACGCCCCAGCGCGTGCACTGCGGTTGCCGACAACGCCGTCGATGGGCGCACGCAGTTCGGTGTAACTCAGATTGAGTTGGGCTGCGTCCTGGTCCGCCAGCGCGCCGGCGAGTGCAGCGGTGGCCTGCTGCTTCTGGGTGTCGATGACGTTGAGCCGCTCCTGCGCCGCCCGCAGCGCCGCGCGGGATTTGGCATCGGCGGCAAGTGCCTTGCGATAGTCGGCATCCGCTTGCTGGAAGCGCTGCACCGATGCCGCATGTGACTGCGCCAGATCACGATACCGATCGACGTCATACTTGCTGCGGCTGATCTCAGCCGCGGTCGCGGTGAGTTCAGCCTGCGCCTCGGAGATCACCGCCTCCTGCAGCTGTCTGGTGGCATCCAGATTTGCGAGAGTCGCTCGTTGCACCGCGACTGCTGCAGTCGCCTTTGCCAAGGCGGCGCGGTAGTCGTGATCGTCCAGCTTCACCAGCAGATCGCCTGCCTGCACTGCCTGGTTGTCGGTCACCGCGACATCGGCGATGAACCCGGCACCCTTCGGCGCAATCACCGTCACATCGCCGCCGACATAGGCATCATCCGTCGTCTCGATGAACCGTCCGACCGTCCACCAGTGCTGGCCGTACCATGCAGATCCAATACCCACCAGCAGCGCCCCACCCGCCAGCCCGAGCTGCCGGCGGGACAGGCTCGCTGGTCGAACCGGAGGCCGGGCGACGATGTCCCGCTCGACCGCCTGGCCGCTCATGACGCCCTCCTCGCGGCCGCTGGCGCCGTCACCGAGCGAAAGGCGGCCTCAACCATCACCTTGCCGCTCCGACGATCCACCAGGACGGGATCGGCCGGCTCCCCTGTCTCGGTATCGACCACGATGACGCTGGGTCCCTCAGGCGCAAAGTGGCGGTTGCCCCAGGCAAGCAGTGCCCACAGCACCGGCCGGAAATCACGACCACGCTCGGTCAGAACGTACTCGTGGCGGGGCGGATGCTCGCTGTACCGCCGACGCTCCAACAGCCCGGCTTCGACCAGCGCATTAAGGCGCCGTGTCAGCATGTTCGGTGCTATGTCCAGGCTCTTCTGGAACTGGTCGAAGCGCGTCAGCCCGCGAAACGCGTCGCGCAGGATCAGGATGCTCCACCACTCGCCCACGCGCTCTAGACTGCGGGCGATCGGGCAGGACATGGATCCGAAGCTCTTGCGCTGCATGGCCCCTCCTGGCAGTCACATGCATCATGCAAGCCGCCACATAGGCCCGTTGCTTTCATGATGCAAGTATCTGGATCCTGCCGATGCGCACGCGTGCCGATCAGTTGTTGGTGAATCGCGGGCTGGCGGACTCGCGGGCGCGAGCGCAGGCCCTGATCCTTGCCGGCAAGGTCTTCAGTGGTGAGCGGCGGATCGCTAAGGCAGGCGATCTGCTGACGTCAGATGCGCAACTGGAGGTACGCGGCCAGGATCATCCCTGGGTATCGCGCGGCGGACTGAAGCTGGAACACGCCCTCAGGCATTTCGGCCTGTCGCCGGTTGGCAGAATTTGCCTCGATGTAGGCGCCTCCACCGGAGGCTTCACCGACGTGCTGCTCGCCCAAGGCGCCGCAAAGGTCCACGCGGTCGATGTCGGCCATGGGCAGCTGGCCTGGAAGCTCCGCTCCGACCCACGTGTCACGGTCCATGAGCGGACCAACGCGCGATACCTGACCCGTGATGCTATAACTGATCCGATCACCGCACTGGTGTGCGACGCGAGCTTTATCGGTCTGCAGACACTGCTCCCCGCGCCGCTCGCGCTGTGCAAACCGGGAACTTGGGCAGTGGCGCTTATCAAGCCACAATTCGAGGCTGGCCCTCACGGGGTGGGCCGCAAGGGCGTTGTACGCGATCCCGCAGTTCATACAGCGGTGTGCGACCGCATCCATGCCTGGTGGGATGGTGAGCCTGGCTGGCGGGTACTCGGCATTACCGAGAGCCCGATCACTGGCCCGGAAGGGAATCGCGAATTCCTTATCGCAGCCATGCGCGACTGATGCCGCTCAGGATTGCGGTAGGCGGCCGCCGGACATATCGCGTTTCGCGATCTCGGCAAGCAGAGACCAGACCTTGGCGGGTTCCATTGGCACGTCCGGGTCGTTCAGCAGGCGATCGAGTTCGTCCAATTTCCGAGCGTACTCGGTTTCCGTCATTTCCTTGTCTCCAGTCGCATCGGCCATGCAGAAGTAACCTCGGGATCGTGGCGGTCCTGGGGCGTCAATCTGAAGATAAGATGCTTACTAGCGAATTACTGCTGTCGCACCTGATCAAACGGACGATAGTATTGCCGGCGCGAGCGAAACGGTTTTGGCGGCGGGATGTGTCGGGTTGCGAAAGCGCAGCTCGCCTCCGATTGCCGCCTCGGGCATGCCGAACAGCTCGAAACGAGAGGTGCACGTCACGGCGACCACGCGCCGCGCGGCCCGGTGGGCGAGGAAGCGCCTTGCTTCTCCCTCCAGGCTAAGATCGTCTCGCAAGCTGGACCAGTCAGCCCGGTCGATGTGCTCGATGAACACCGCAAGAATGCCCGGACGCCGGCCGCTCAGCCGATGCTGCATCGTTTCGGCAAGGCTCCGGTGCACGGCTTTCCCAATCTCGTCGACGCGACCAGCTCGCGCAGCAATCACAAAAACGCCAGCCCGGTCGGCAGTGACAGCCAGATGCGCTTCCGGTCCGAACTCGCGCCGCAGCGCGCTCGCCAGGCGATGGGCGCCGGGGTCCCATGGCAGCGCGAGCGGCTCCAGTTGCAGGACACCGGCATCATCTTGGTCCCGTCGTCCGTCCGTCTGCAACAGGCGCCTTATTCGGCCATGCATTGCGGCGAGGGCGTCACTTTGCAGACCACGCGGCAGCGACATCTTCAGCAGATACCGGCCCGGGCGGCCGGCGAGCCAGGCCCGCACGTCTGCGTTCACCCGGTCCGCGAGCTGCATCCATGCCTGCCGCCCCACCAGCCTTCCCTGATCGGCCGAAACGACTTCGCAGGCGACCTCCGCTTCGGAGCCAGCGCGCGCGATCAACAGGTCGTAGGGCGCGCTGCGCTCGAGGCCTGGGAACGTAACTTTGAAACCGCGTGAGTCCTGGAGCGCGGCAGTGCGCAGCAGGTGGAACAGCGGCACCAAGGTACCGTCACCTTGCAGATTGATGCGCATCCAGTGCTGCAATCTCGCCCTGCCACCGGGGCTCAGACTTTGCGACAATAGCACTGCCTGACTTGCAAGCCGCGCTGTGTGCAGTTCGCCGGCGGACGGTGGCCTGCCCAGCGCACCCCGCAAACGTTCGATCGACAGCTCCAACGCATGCCGCTGGCGCGACAACCGTCCGGCACGCGGACTTGACGCAACGCGGGCGGCGATTTCCGCCATCCGTGCGGCCCAGATATCACGTCCCGCCAGGGCGGTGAATGCCTCGAGCGCGCGTGAGTCGTAGGGAGGTGATTGCGGATGCATTTGCGGCGACAGCCCGGCGGTATAGACGCCGGCCGCCGCGGGTTCATTCCACGCCTCAGTTGCGGGGCATTCTCGCCATGGTTGGCGCGTCGGGGTTCTGCGCCCGATGGCGCAGCAGATGGTCGGCGAGCACACAGGCAATCATCGCCTCGCCAACGGGCACCGCGCGGATGCCGACACAAGGGTCGTGGCGGCCTCGGGTCGTGATCTCGATATCCTGTCCGGTCCGGTCCACTGTTTGGCGTGGAGTCAGGATTGAGCTCGTAGGCTTCACGGCAAATCGCGCCACGATCGGTTGTCCGGTGGAAATACCGCCAAGGATGCCGCCGGCATGGTTGGACGCGAATTCGACCACGCCATCGCGCATGCGCATCTCATCGGCATTTGCCTCTCCGGAGAGGGCCGCGGCAGCAAAGCCTTCGCCGATCTCCACACCCTTGACGGCGTTGATCGACATCAAGGCGGCTGCGATCTCCGCATCCAGCTTGCCGTAGATTGGGGCACCCAGTCCGGAAGGTACGCCTTCGGCGGTGACCTCGATGACAGCACCCGCGGAGGAACCAGCCTTGCGAACCTCGGTCAGGTAGGCTTCCCAGACCTCTGCCGCGGCCGGATCGGGGCAGAAGAACTGGTTGGCCTTCACCGCATCCCAGTCCCAGCGAGAGCGGTCGATCCGGTGAGGACCTATCTGCACCAGTGCGCCGCGGAGGCGGATGCCGTCTCCCAGCACCTTGCGCGCCACGCCGCCGGCCGCGACCCGCATTGCCGTCTCGCGGGCCGACGATCGCCCGCCGCCGCGATAGTCGCGGATCCCGTATTTCAACTCGTATGTGAGATCGGCGTGTCCGGGGCGGAACTGGGCGGCGATCGCCGAATAGTCGCGCGAACGCTGATCGACGTTGTCGATCTGCAGTGCGATCGGGGTGCCCGTGGTCAGGCCCTCGAACACCCCGGAAAGAATGCGGACCCGATCCGGCTCCTGGCGCTGGGTCGTAAATCGCGACTGGCCAGGACGCCGACGATCCAGCCAAGGCTGGATGTCGGCTTCCGACAGCGAGATGCGCGGCGGGCAACCGTCGACCACGCAACCGATCGCCGGCCCATGGCTCTCCCCCCACGTGGTGACGCGAAACAATCGGCCGAAGGTATTGTGTGACATGCCCGCCTACCGCCGCGCACCAACTCCCCCTCCCCTTGCGGGAGGGGGGTGGGGGGAGGGGGCCCATGCTTTCATCGTTTCATCCCTCCACAATGGAAATGTCCGGCGCCTCCGGGTGCTTCATCCCGACGATATGGTAGCCGCAGTCCACATGGTTCACCTCGCCGGTTACCCCAGCGGACAGATCCGACAGCAAATACACCGCGGCCCCCCCGACATCCTGAATGGTGACATTGCGCTGCAGCGGCGAATTGAGCTGGTTCCAGCGCAGAATGTAGTGGAAATCGCCGATCCCGGCCGATGCGAGGGTGCGGATCGGCCCGGCACTGATCGCGTTCACTCGAATGCCCTGCGACCCGAGGTCTGCCGCCAGATAGCGCACCGAGGCCTCCAGCGCCGCCTTCGCCACGCCCATCACGTTGTAGTGCGGCGTCCATCTCTCCGCGCCGACATAGGTCAGCGTCAGCAGACTGCCGCCGGGGCGCATCATCGGCACGGCACGCTGGGCCACTGCGACGAAGGAATAGCAGGAGATGTCCAGCGCCTGGGCGAATGCCTCGCGCGGCGTGTCGAGGTAGCGCCCACGCAGGTACTGCTTGTCGGCGAAGGCGATGGCATGGACCAGGAAATCCAGCCCGTCCCACTGCTCGCGCAATGTCGCGAACGCCGTGTCGATGCTGGCCTCGTCCCCCACGTCGCAAAGGAACAGCCGTTGCGAACCCAAAGACTCGGCGAGCGGCCGCACCCGGCGCCCCAGTGCCTCGACCTGATAGGTGAACGCCAGGTCGGCGCCCTGTGCGGCGCATGCTGCGGCGATGCCCCAGCCAAGCGAGCGGTCGTTCGTCACCCCCATGATCAGCCCGCGCTTGCCTTGCATCAGCGTGCCTTTGACGGGGGCGCTGTCGGCCATGCTCGATCCTCGCGATCTGTCTGGTGGTCGTGACACAGCCGCCCGCATTGGGGCAAGTGCTCCCGTTGCGTTACCTATAGCAGAGCAACGTTTGCTGATCTCGCGGCCCTCTGCAGGGCAGTATCGAATGTTGCAAGCGGCAGTTGCCGGCGCAGGCTCAACTCCAGGTAAAGGGAGTCATCAAGGGTCAGACGATACTGCTCCGCCAAGGAGAGGGCTTCGCGCCAAGCCCGCGCAACGGTCTCGCCATCCACCTTGATCGGCAAGCCGGCGATGTCACGCAACGCCGCCGATTTTTCCGCTGCGGATATCAGTTTCTGACGTTCCGCTATCAGCAGCGCGTTGCCAACCTCAATGTGCCAGAGGCTTGGCACTGTTGCGCGGTGCTCTGCTACGCCGGCCAGGACCTCGGCTGCGTGTCGACGATTGGTCTCCTGAAGGACGACTGCCAAGACAACAGATGCATCGAGAACGAGCCCGGACATCTGCGCTATCGGCGGCCGCTCTCGCGCAGCCTCTTGATCTCCGCATCGCTGAGGTTGACACCGCGACCTGTCAACCGATCTCCGAGCGCCACCAGCCGTCCTACCGCGGCGCGGGCGGTGGTCCGGTCTAGTTCGTGCTCGGGGACCAAGCGTGCAATCGGCCGGCCATGCCTTGTGATGACGATCTGCTCGCCTTTCTCCACGCGGTCGAGCAACTCCGATAGCCGTGTCTTGGCATCATAGGCGCCGACCGAACTCAACGCTGGCGGAGTAACGTCATCCATCGCCAGACTTTAGACCAGTCGGCCGACCAGTTCAAACTCCCCGCCGCTGGTCTGCGCCATCTCCGTGCCGGTCTGTTGCGAGGCTCCGGACCCCATGCTAGACGCCCCGCGCCGGCGGCTTGCCCCGCGAAGGCGGGGGCCGGCTCCTCCACCCACGCTCGCGCCGCAGCGCGGCCCCGGAACAGGGAACGGTAACTGGTGTCAGGCGCAACGACGATTGCATCCGGCGGCGGACTGACCGACCGCTATGCGGCGGCACTTTACGCCCATGCCGATGAGCAGCACACGCTCGATACTGTCGTTTCGGAGATGGAGGCCCTTGGCCGGCTTATCGACGCCAGCCCGGATTTTCAGCGTCTGCTGGGCTCGCCGCTGATCGACGTGCACCAGGCCACCAGGGCGGCGCTGGCAGTGCTGGAGCAAGAGGGCTTCTCCAAGCCGGTACGTGACTTCGTGGGTGTTGTCACCGCCAACCGCCGATTGCGCAACCTACGCGAAATCGTCGCCGCCTTCGCCCATCTGGTTGCCGAAAGACGCGGCATCGTCACGGCCCACGTCGCATCCGCCCATCCGTTGTCCGACGTGCAGCGCCAGCAGTTGCGCGCCCGGCTGATCGAGGCCGGCTACGGCAACGTCAACATCCATGAATCCGTGGAACCCGATCTGCTCGGCGGTCTGGTCGTGCGCATTGGGGCAAGGCTATACGACACTTCACTCAAATCCCGGCTGCAACGACTGCAGTACGCCATGAAGGGAGCCGCCTGATATGGAGATCCGCCCCGCCGAGATCTCGGAGATCCTGAAGAAGCAGATCGCCGCCTTCGACACCGAGGCCAATGTCGCCGAGACCGGGCAGGTCCTGTCTGTTGGTGACGGCATCGCACGCGTGTTCGGCCTGCAGAACGTCATGGCTGGCGAAATGGTCGAGTTCCCCGGCGCCGGGTTGCGCGGCATGGCGCTGAACCTGGAGACCGACAACGTCGGCGTCGTGATCTTCGGCGACGACAAACAGATCCGCGAAGGCGACACGGTCTCGCGCACCGGCGCCATCGTGGACGTTCCCGTTGGCGACGCGCTGCTCGGCCGGGTGGTTGACGCGCTGGGCAATCCGCTCGACGGCAAGGGACCGATCAACGCCGCGGAGCGCCGCCGCGTTGAGGTGAAGGCGCCCGGCATCATTCCGCGCAAGTCGGTGCACGAGCCGATGCAGACCGGGCTGAAGGCGATCGACGCGCTGATCCCGATCGGTCGCGGTCAGCGCGAGCTGATCATCGGCGATCGGCAGACCGGCAAGACCGCCGTCATCATCGATACGATCATCAACCAGAAGCAGATCAACGCCGGCGATGACGAGAAGCGTAAGCTCTACTGCATCTACGTCGCGGTCGGCCAGAAGCGCTCGACCGTCGCGCAGCTGGTGCAGACGCTGGAGGAGTATGGCGCGCTCGACTATTCGATCGTCATCGCCGCCACGGCATCCGACCCGGCGCCGATGCAGTACCTCGCGCCGTACACCGGCTGCACCATGGGCGAGCATTTCCGGGACAATGGCCGCCACGCGGTGATCTTCTACGACGATCTGTCGAAGCAGGCGGTGTCGTATCGCCAGATGTCGCTCCTGTTGCGCCGCCCCCCTGGCCGCGAGGCTTTCCCGGGCGACGTGTTCTACCTCCACTCGCGCCTGCTGGAGCGGGCGGCGAAGATGAACGACGAATACGGTGCCGGGTCGTTGACTGCGCTGCCGGTGATCGAGACGCAGGCCGGCGACGTCTCCGCCTATATCCCGACCAATGTGATCTCGATCACCGATGGTCAGATCTTCCTGGAGACCGAACTGTTCTTCCGTGGCATCCGGCCGGCAGTGAATGTCGGTATCTCGGTGTCGCGCGTCGGATCGGCGGCGCAGGTGCGGGCGATGAAGCAGGTGGCCGGCCGCATCAAGCTGGAGCTGGCCCAGTACCGCGAAATGGCGGCCTTCGCGCAGTTTGCCTCGGACCTCGACGCCTCGACACAGCAGCTGCTGGCGCGCGGCTCACGGCTGACCGAGCTGTTGAAGCAGCCGCAGTTCAAGCCGGTGCCGGTCGAGGAGCAGGTGGTGGCGATCTTCGCCGGCGTGCGCGGCTATCTCGATCGGATCGATGTCGGCCGCGTTGGCGCGTTCGAGCAGATGCTGCTGTCGGAGATCAAGTCGCGTGAGCCGACGATCCTGGACGCGATCCGCACCGACCTGGAGATCAAGCCGGACACCGAGAAGAAGCTGACCGGCTTCCTCGACAATTTTTCCAAGAGCTTCGCTTGATGGTTGAGATGAAGCTCCCCCTCCCCTTGCGGGAGGGGGTTGGGGGGAGGGGGCAGAGCCAGCAATGCCCAGCCTGAAAGACCTTCGTGTCCGCATCAACAGCGTGAAGTCGACGCAGAAGATCACCTCGGCGATGAAAATGGTCGCTGCCTCGAAGCTGCGCCGCGCCCAGGCGCAGGCGGAGGCAGCGCGGCCCTATGCCGAGAGAATGGAGCGCATGCTGCGTGCGCTGGCGGCATCGGTGTCCGACATGCCGAACGCGCCGCCACTGCTGGCCGGTACCGGCAAGGATCAGACCTGGCTGCTGGTGCCGGTGACGGCCGATCGCGGCCTCGCCGGCGCATTCAATGCCAATATCGGGCGGCATACGCGAACGCTGGCCCGTCGGCTGGAGGCAGAGGGCAAAACGGTCAAGATTCTACCGGTCGGTCGCAAGGGACGCGACTATCTTCGGCGCGAATTGGCCAGTCGCATCACCGGCGACATATCCTATGCCGGCAAGCGACGCCTCGAGTTCGCCGATGCCGGAGAGGTCTCCGAGCGTATTACTGCAATGCTGAACGCCGGCGAGATCGACGGCTGCATCCTGATCTACAATCGGTTCCGCTCCGTGATCTCGCAGATCGTCACAGAGCAGCAGCTGATACCCGCACCCCCGCCGCCAGAAGGCGAAGGCATCGAACTCGGGGGCGCGACCTACGAGTTCGAGCCGGACGAGGAGACCATCCTGGCGAGACTCTTGCCGCAGGCGTTGGCCGTGCAGGTGTTCCGCGCATTGCTGGAAAGTGCTGCGGGCGAGCACGGCGCGCGCATGACTGCGATGGACAACGCGACCCGCAACGCTGGCGACATGATCAAGCGCCTGACCTTGAACTACAACCGCGCGCGGCAGGCGAACATCACCAAGGAACTGATCGAAATCATCTCCGGCGCGGAAGCCGTCTGATAGGGGCATCGAGTTATGGCAAGCAATATCGTTGGACGTGTGACCCAGGTGATGGGCGCCGTCATAGACGTGCAGTTCGATGGGGATCTGCCGTTTATTCAGAACGCGCTGCACACCAGGATCGCCGACCGTACGCTGGTGCTGGAGGTGGCGCAGGAACTCGGCGAGCGTACCGTGCGCTGCATCGCCATGGACAGCACTGACGGGATCGTCCGTGGCCAGGAGGTGGTGGATACCGGGGGGCCGATCACTGTGCCGGTCGGACCCGCGACGCTGGGCCGCATTTTGAACGTGATCGGCGAGCCGATCGACGAGCAGGGGCCGCTCAACACCGACAAGCGCTATCCGATTCACCGCGATGCACCGGCGTTCGACGAGCAGGCAACCGCGGCCGAGATTTTGGTCACCGGCATCAAGGTGGTGGACTTGCTGGCACCTTATCTGAAGGGCGGCAAGGTCGGGTTGTTCGGCGGCGCGGGTGTCGGCAAGACGGTGATCATCCAAGAGCTGATCAACAATATCGCCAAGGCGCATGGCGGTGTGTCAGTGTTCGCCGGCGTGGGTGAGCGCACGCGTGAGGGCAACGATCTCTATCACGAGATGATCGACGCTGGTGTGATCCGCATGGAAAACCACAAGGTCGTCGAAGGCTCCAAGGTGGCACTGATGTACGGCCAGATGAATGAGCCGCCGGGCGCGCGCGCTCGCGTCGGCCTGTCGGGGCTGTCGCTGGCGGAATATTTCCGCGATGAAGAAGGCCAGGATGTGCTGTTCTTCGTGGACAACATCTTCCGCTTCACCCAGGCGGGCGCTGAAGTGTCGGCGCTGCTGGGCCGCATCCCTTCGGCGGTGGGCTATCAGCCGACGCTGGCCACCGACATGGGCGCACTGCAGGAACGGATCACTTCGACCAAGCGCGGCTCGATCACCTCGGTGCAGGCGATCTACGTGCCGGCCGACGACCTGACCGACCCGGCACCGGCAACGTCGTTCGCACATCTTGACGCCACAACGGTGCTATCACGGCAGATCGCCGAACTGGGGATCTATCCGGCGGTGGATCCGCTGGACTCGACATCCCGTTCGCTGGATCCACGCATCGTCGGCGAAGAACACTATCAGGTTGCGCGCGAGACGCAGCGTATTCTGCAGACCTACAAGTCGCTGCAGGACATCATAGCCATCCTTGGCATGGACGAGCTGTCGGAAGAGGACAAGCTTGTCGTCGCGCGGGCACGCAAGATCCAGCGCTTCCTGTCACAACCGTTCCACGTGGCGGAAGTGTTCACCGGCTTCCCTGGGATCTTCGTCCCGGTCGCCGATACGATCCGCAGCTTCAAGGCGATCTGTGCCGGCGAATACGACCACTTGCCCGAGGCCGCATTCTACATGGTCGGCACCATCGAGGATGCGGTGAAGAAGGCCGAGACGCTGACGGCCACCGCATGACTGTCATGGCCGGCCTCCGTGCCGGCCATCGGTAGCGGCAAACGGCCAGTACGGATCGCCGGGACAAGCCCGGCCATGACGAACAAGACGAAGGACCACGCCAGCATGCCGGTAAATCTGGAAATTGTCAGTCCTGAACGGCTCTTGCTCGCGCAGCCGGTGGAGATGGTGGTGATCCCGGCCAGCGAAGGCGACATGGGCGTGTTGGAAGGACACGCGCCCGCCATCGTCATGCTGCGGGGTGGGATCATCGCACTGTACGAGAACGACCGGGTCACCGATCAGATGTATGTCGCTGGTGGCTTCGCCGAGATCACGCCGGAGCGCTGCACGGTATTGGCCAACGAGGTACTCGCACCCACCGACCTGTCGCGCGAGGAAGGCGAACGACGGCTTGCCGCAGCGGAAGAGGCGCTGGCACAGGTGGAGGCGAGCGACGTTGCCGCCGAAGAGATGGCCCTGGAACGCGTTCAGTCGGCCCGTGCTTTGGTCGAGGCAGTTGACACGTTGCTGACAGGCGGCGGGCGATAGCAAATGTCCCCGGCCGCGACGGATTTCGACATCCCGTTCCTACGCTCGCGTCGCACCAATAAGTGGCACAAGTTTCCCGATGACGTGCTGCCGGCCTGGGTTGCCGACATGGATTTCGGTGTCGCGCCGCCGATTGCCGAAGCATTGGCGCGGCTCGCACGCAATCAGGAATACGGCTACGCCGCACGCGAGGGGGCTTTAGCGGCTGCCTTTGCCAGACGCATGCAGCATCGTTTCGGCTGGACGGCCGAGCCGGCTGATGCGCATCCGATCGGCGATCTGGTGCAGGCCAGCTTTTCGTCCGTGATGGCGTTCAGCGAACCTGGCGACGCGGTGCTGCTGCAATTGCCGTCCTATCCGCCCTTCATGGCGGCGATCAACGACACGGGCCGCCGGCTGATCGCCAACCATATGCGCGATAGCGGCACGCGCTGGGTGCTCGATCTCGACGCCTACGAAGCAGCACCCGATCCGCGTGCCCGCGTGCTGATCTTTTGTCATCCGCAGAACCCGACTGGCCGCGTCTTCACGCGTGGCGAACTCGAACAGGTGGCCGAATTCGCCATTCGTCACGACCTGAT
The DNA here is from genome assembly GCA_024280945.1 of Acetobacteraceae bacterium. GTDB lineage: Bacteria > Pseudomonadota > Alphaproteobacteria > Acetobacterales > Acetobacteraceae > JAMXLO01. Next base: position 15,277 of record JAMXLO010000100.1, on the reverse strand, counting down.
CGTGGTGTCGGACGAGATCCACGCCGATATTGTCTATCCGGGGAACACACACATTCCGCTTGCGTCGCTCTCTCCGGACATAGCCGCGCGCACCATCACCATTACCTCGGCCACCAAGAGCTTCAACATTCCCTCACTGCGCTGTGCGGTCATGTATTTCGGTGCGCGCGCGTTGAAGGAACGTTTCTTCGCGCGCATTCCGGCACGTCTGCTGGGTTCGCCTGGCGTCACCGGCGTCGATGCAACCATCGCCGCCTGGGACGAAGGCCAGCCTTGGCTCGACGATATCCTCGCCTGCCTTAAGTCAAACCGGGATTGGCTGGCGCAGACGATCGGCAGCGAAATGCCTGGCGTGACGATGCGGTTGCCGGAGGCGACATACCTGGCGTGGCTCGACTGTTCTGCGCTGGCGTTGCCCACTCCGGCAGGTCAGTTCTTCCTTGAGCGCGCCCGCGTGGGTCTCAACTTCGGTGAAACCTTCGGCGCGCCCTACGCCAACTTCGCGCGGCTCAACTTCGCCACGCCGGCACCGGTTCTGCGCGAGATCATCGGTCGCATGGCCGAAGCGGTGCGAGGCTTCAGCGCCGCCTGACGCATAGGGAGAGAACGATGGCGGGTCCAATCTGGCAGTGGTCCGCGCTTGATACCGCGACCGCAATCCGCGAAAGGCGCGCAACGGCCGAGGAAGTGGTGGCGGCGCATGTCGATCGCATGCGCGCCGTCAACCCGCCTTTGAATGCAGTGGTCGTGGATCTCAGCGCGCAGGCGATCCAGGCTGCCCGCGCCGCCGATCGCGCGCAGGCACAAGGTTCCATGCTTGGCAAGCTCCACGGCGTTCCGGTCACGATCAAGATCAACATCGATGTTGAAGGCCAGGCCAATTCCAATGGCGTCCTGGCGTTCAAGGACAATATCGCGCCCGGCGACGCGCCCGTCGTCGCCAACCTCAAGAAGGCGGGTGCGATCATCATCGGCATGACCAACACGCCCGAATTCTCGATGCGCGGGTTCACCGATAACAAGCTGCACGGGCTGACCAGCAACCCGTGGGACAGCACTATTACCTGTGGCGGATCGTCGGGCGGCGCCGGAGCTTCGATCGCGGCGGGCATCGGTGCCATCGGGCATGGCAACGACATCGGTGGATCGTTGCGCTGGCCGGCCTACTGCAACGGCATCGCCACCATCAAGCCGACGCAAGGCCGCATTCCTGCGTTCAATCCGAGCGCACCGGTCGAACGGCCGCTGATGGCACAATTCATGTCAGCGCAAGGGCCGCTGGCCCGCGAAGTGCGTGACGTGCGTCTCGCTCTCGATGTCATGAGCCAGCGCGACATGCGCGATCCCTGGTGGGTGCCTGCTCCACTGGAGGGACCCAAGCTGCCGACGCCGATCAAGGTGGCGCTCGCGCGGGTTCCGGACGACATGGACACCGACCCCGACGTCATCGCGCAGCTTCGGGTCGCTGCCGATCATCTCGCCAACGCTGGCTACGAAATCGTGGAGACCGAGCTGCCTGATCTTGCAGGTACCTGGCAGCTTTGGTGCGACCTGATCATGACCGAGCTGTCGGTGCTCCAGGAGGCGCAGATGCGCGAACTCGGCAGCGCCGAGTTCGGGCAAACGCTGGACGGGTTCCTGAAGATGGCGACCATCCTCGACGGGGGCGCCTATATGGAAGCGATCGCGCGCCGCTCACGCGTTTTGCGCACCTGGCTCGCCTTTCTTGAGTCTTATCCGGTGATCCTGACGCCGTTGTCGGTCAAGCGCACCCCGCTAGCGTCCACGGAGTGAAACCGACCGCATCGCTGTTCGTTTTAGTACCGCTGCGGCGTCCCCCTGGACGGGGGCATTACGCCACGTTCCGCCAGCCCGTCTCCGCCGCCGCGCCGCAACACATTTCCCGGCGTCTTTGAGCTGGCCCCGCCTATTCCGGCGGGGCTTTTTGGGGCTGAGAAGGGCGCCCCGGGAGGAGGGCGCCCTTCCAGCTCGATCCTCACTGATCCGTGAGGACGTTAAATAAGGCGTGCAAGTACCATCTGAATATGCAACTATTGCACATTCCTACTGAACCTTGGCCACGCCATTAACCCCGGCGTGGCCTTTCTTTTTGCCCTTAGCAAGGGCAGCGGAGTAGATACATAAAACGGCTACCGTTAGCAATACGGAATGTCATTGATGACTTGATCGCCGCACAGTTGGCCGCCCTAGTGGAGAAGCAGGGGGCTTCGCACGAGTTCGCCCGCCAGTTTCCGGTTGATTACTGCTTGCTCCATGCAGGAGACGGCCTAGGTCTCGCCGACCGAGCCTCCTGCCGGGGAAATTCCGTCGATTAACTTGCGGTTGCGGTCGGGCCATCAGGCTGGGGACGCCGCGGCGCCCTTGACTGAAAGCCTTCCGGTCCGTGCCGCTGATGCCGAACGCAAGACCGCAGCTCCCGCAGTCGTAGCCCACCCGCCCCTGCGCAAATGCGACACTAGAGTAGGATCTGCTTTCCGCAGCGCGAGCATGCCAGATCATCCATGGGCGCATGACTCCGGGTTTCAGTAGCTCAGTTGGGCAAGTCGCCGTTGCCAGCCGGACACAGGGCGGGGAGGTCGCCACAAGCGCGAATTGGTGTGAATTCTTTCTGAGGAGCCGCGCTCCCATCATCCGGCAGCCAGTCGCATGGAGTGAGTAATGCCGCGTGGCAGCGATCCCGGCCCGGCCAGCCGCGCGGCGAGACCGCGGCCGATCTTCGCCACATGGCGTCGCGCGCCCGGAAGTTCGCCCGCGAGATCATCTTTGACGAGCAAGCGAGAAGCCGCCTGACCGAATTCGCTGCGGAGCTGGACGCCAAGGCAACCGCGCTGGAAACCGCCCCGCAGGTCGTCAGCCACGACGAAGCGGCGGCAGCACAACGGTCCGATCCCGACATCGGTCCAACCTGACGACGCCCCGCCGCACACTGGAACGTTATGAAGTTGGCCCCGGCGCGGCTGTCATAACTGAGAATTATGCGGCAGCCACCGTGGGGATTTGCGCAGCCGCGCACGCGGACGCCGCGCGCGCTGCCCACGCGGCCTGCCGCAGCACCTGCGCCTGCTCAGCCTGCGCTAAGTGCCTCGGCGATCTGATTGATCCGTGCACATGGGCACAAAGTGCTGCCGCACGCGCGAGCAGGCGGTGATTCCGCTCTATCAGCTCATCGGTCGTCGTCTTGTCCATGTCGTGTATAACGCGCGACATAAGCGACGGGCTGCATAGCCGCCCTGTGTGGTGCCACTCCCGCTCAGCTTGGCGGCGCAGAGCGTGGTTGCGCTGGATAAAGCTGAAGAGCGGGTCGGACCCGAAGAGCAACAGATGCGATACGACGGGCCTCCGCCTTGTCCTGCTCAACAACCCAGGCATAGGCCGCCACCGCGCTGGCGAAGCCGCGCACCGACCGGAGCTGCCCAGGCACGCTCAGCTCCACGCCGAACGCGGACAGGCCTCAGGCACTATCCGGAAGGGGATCATTGACTATCGTTGATCCACATCAGGCCGGCGCACAATGGCGACTTCCGCCCCTCAGCGGCTTTCTTCCTGATTGTTTTGACCAAGTGCTCCGACACGACAACGAGTTCCGATGTGCGGGAAGCAGCTCTGCCGCCCGCATCAGCAAGGCGCGGTTGTGCTCGATCAGTTCAGCCGCCCGATCGCTCCGGTGCATTCTCTGATCACAAGGGCGGGCTGCTCGGCAATCGCGCGGACACTGTTGCGGCGGCGCCACATCCATAAACACACATGGGCTGCGGTGACTGCTAGGGCCGGAAGTGCCGCCCGCCCCGTCACCTCGCGCCACGCCTCGGCGTTGGCCAATGATGAGCAATGGACAGTATGATGAAGGATGGTGACATCTTCGATCGCCAAGCCCTAAGACAAATCGGCTTATCGCATTTCCATGTCCGACTTCATCTGTCGGACCCGAGCAACCATGGACTTTACTTGCCGCCTAATTGCCTGCCACGCCCTGATCGAGTGCAGGCGTTCCAGTACGCCTTCCCAGCGGCTATACATCCAAGCAAACCAGTGAAAGCTCAGCAGCTTCGGCTTGGTGATCTCGATCACCTGCTCGATGAGGGTTACTTTGATGATTTCGCCGACGGCAATAACGCTGCCGCCACTGACTAGGTGACCCTTGGCGGTCAGATAGAAACCCACCGGCTTGACTGGCTCCAGGATGGCCAACGGCACCAGCACAAGGGACAGCGCAACATAGCGGTTCAAACCCTCAACCCAGTCATGCAACCGTCCACTTCCGAAGAGCCTACGACGCAGTGGCCTGATGAAGGACAAGAACACCAGATCGACTATGAAATAGACGGCTGCAATCGCGAAAAGAACGGCGCAGCCTATCCGCCGCCGCGTTTGTCGAAGCTTGGTTCGAAAATCGATCACGGGTCGCGATCTCCGGCGTCTCCCCTTGTTGGGCAGGCAATCTTCGGCAGCTCCGCGATTATCTCGTCCGCCGGTTCCCGTCCTACAGAATTATCCAGGATGACAGGAGCGAATCGGAGTGCCTTTTGCTGACAACGCATGCTGTCCTCCCCTGGTGGCGGGAGAAACAAGGTGGGCAGCCAGAAGTTCCACTAGCCTAAAAAAGGACGTGTCACCGGCCGTGATCGCAAGCCGCTGAGGGCGGGAGCGAGGCCAGTCAGCGCCGCTGATCGCCTTGCTGCCCTTGGTCGCATGCCTTGACCTACCCGTTCTCGCCGCTGGCGGGGCGTTTCCAACGGTGGGAGTGGCGCCAACGACGGCCCGTCAGGCCGCAGCCATCCCCGCCGTGGTCAGCGGCACCGTATCATTTGCAACAACAAGCCAGCGGCGTCCCGGTTTGCGGGGTCGGGGAAGACGAAGGATCTGGCTGAGGCTGCTGTGCAACCGCTGCTGAAACGATCTGAGTTGAGCTACTAGGAGTACAGCGATTCTCATGAGCCACCTTTGGCAGAAAAGTCCAGGCGAGCCTGAACGCGCCACCAGAAGCTTTGTTTGGTCAAGATTTTGGCAGCATCCGCGTGATTGGGCCGCGAACTAACGTGGTCACTGCGCGGCGTCACGAACAAGTGTGATCGAGCCCTCCGGATGGCCTGGGGCCATTGCTTGCCCGACAGCCTGACGATGAGCAGCCTCACATGGAGCCTGCCGCAGGCCAGAACACCCACGGCGCCATTTTGTGCCACAATACTTCGCGACGGCATCCTGCTGTTGCGCCTCCGCGTTTATCGCCGAATTTTGATAGCGCCCGCGCTGGCTCTGGGGCAGCCACGCACTGCACGACACTTTCTCAGTGATCCGTTGGCGCAGTGGTGACGTTCCTGCTGATCGGGCCGCGACCGGTGCAGCGGATTGCGGCTCGATCAAACGGAATAGTGCTTGAGGGCAATAGCGTTAGCAGCTTGGTGTATACGCCGGGTGGAGCGATTAATGAAAAGACCAAGCGCAAATCGCACTATCTGCTCGAGTAGCCACACCATTACATTCTTCCGCTCCTTGGCCCTCATCAAGTTGGCAGATTTGAGGCCCAGTGCCTGATTGAGCTCAACGAATGGGCGCATCACCTCTTCATATTGCTGAAATGCGGTCGATACGCACCCGATGCCGCGGCCAATTCCCCAGCGAGCACATACGCGCCTATGAGTGCGAGACTGGCGCCCTGACCGGACATGGGTGAAGCGCAATAACCAGCGTCTCCCACTAGAACCACTCGACCTTGTGACCAGCGATCCATCCGGATCTGTGCCGCGGCATCAAAGTAGTAGTCAGACGCAGTCGACATCATGCCCAGCAACGTCGGAACTTCCCAACCGATCCCCTGATAAGCACTTGTGAGCACTTGTTGCTGCTGAGCTCTGTTTCGCAGATCAATGACGCACGGCGCAACAAAACCAAAACACGCCTTGACACTCGCATCACCGCGAGAGCTCCAGATTGCGGCCACTCTCCCTAGCTCGGAATATTGCACCTCCGTCCGATCCAACTTCAGATAATTTGGAACCGTATACATGCATAGGTACAAGCCAAGATCACGAACGAAACGAGACTCATCGCCAAACGCAATTGCCCGCACATTGGAGTGAAGCCCGTCGGCACCAATCACCAGAGCGAATTCACGCGGGCCGCTCTCGGTAAACTCGACATGGACGCGATCGGGAGATTGGGAGATCGTCCGAATTGAATCACCAAAGATAAATTCTGTATCTGAGACAAAGTCCATCAGGGTCTGACACAAGTGCCGCGAACTATCTCCAAATCCCCGCCGATCCGATGTCCAAATGCATCCCCCGTCATTTCGGTGATAACTTTGCCGTTTTTGTCGACGAGCTGGGCCCCCTGCATATCCGTGCCTGCCGCAACAACGGCATCATGAAGGCCGATTCGTTGGAGAACCTGCACAGCGGTGCCGCGGACATCGATCTTATATCCGCCGGTCAGCAATGATGGTGCCCGCTCGACGATGGTGGGAGCAAAGCCATAGCGTCGAAGCCAATAGGCAACGGTGAGCCCTGCTATTCCCGCTCCTGAAATCAACACTCTCATAATACGCCTCGCGATAACACCAGCGCGGTAAAGGGCTACGCGGAGCACTTTAAAGCTAATCGACTAGGTGACGTCGATCAATTAATCTGGGCTGCTTGACGATCGCCTACGGCCCACCCCCGAATTCGTGATCAACCTCAAGATCGCAACAGCGCTCAGAGCTAATGGCCGGTGGCATTGCGCCGCAAACATCTCGTCGGTGTTCTTATGCCACCAAATCCGACATGCTGGGCGATGTCAGATTGTGCCGCGTTCCGTATTCGAAGATGTGTGTCCAGCCGGCATTGAACGCGCGCCGAATAGCCGCAATTTTACCGTCTCGCGCAACCGTTCGAATACGACATACAGCCCCGGGATCAGGAAAATACCGAACACGGACGCGGCGACCATGCCAAAGAACACCGACGTCGCCACGGCCACTCGCGTAGCAGTGCCGGCTCCGCCAGAGATCAGCAGCGGTAGCAGACCAAGAATAAAGGCAAACGATGTCATCATGACCGCGCGTAAGCGCGAGCGTGCGCCTTGCAGTGCCGCCTCGGCGACCGTCATCCCGGAGCGCCGCGCGACCATGGCGAATTCCACGATCAGAATGCCGTTCTTCGCCGCCAGGGCGATCAGTACTACGATGCCGATCTGTGCGAAGATGTCATTCGCCAAGTCTAGCACCCACAGTCCACCGAGCGCGCCAGCCAGCCCGACGACGATTGAGAACATCACTGCCGCCGGCATAGCCCAAGACTCGTAAAGACCCACCAGCACCAAGTAGGCAAACAGCACCGCCAGGATGAGGATCATCGTGGTCTGACCGCCGGCGACCTTCTCCTGTAGCGCTGTTCCGGTCCAGGCATAACCGTAGCCGGGCGGCAGCGTTGTCTGTGAAACGTGCTCCATGGCCGCAATCGACGCACCTGACGAATACCCTGCCGCCGGTCCACCCTGGATCGATACGGAACGTTGGTTATTGTAGCGCAGCACGTATCCGGGGCCGAGCACTGGTTCGACCGTCGCCAGCGCACGTATTGCCACTAAGGCGCCGTCCTTCGTCGGAACGTGCACGTCGTAGATATCCCCGATATGCATGCGCTGTTCGGTCTCGCCCTGCAGCACGACCTGCCAGGTACGGCCGAACTGATTGAAGTCGTTGATGTAGTACCCGCCAAGTGCCGCCTGCAAAGCGGTGAAGATGTCGTTGATGGCGATGCCTAGCGTTTGCGCGCGTTCACGGTCGATCAGCAGGCGAAGCTGCGGCACGGAGGCGCCGTAGGTCGTGAAGACATTGGCCAGCGCCGGGTTCTCGTTTGCTTCCGCCACCAAGCCTCGTGCGACGGCGGCCATCTCGGCCGGCGATGCGCCGGTGAAGGATTGTAACTGGTATTCGAAGCCAGCACTGCTGCCGAGGCCGATGATCGGCGGCAGGTTGAATGGAATGACGACGGCGGCCGGCAGGGTCGGGAAAACGCCGTTAAGATGGTTGAGAACACCCCAGACACTCGTCTCGTGCGTTGTGCGCTCGGCAAATGGCTTCAGGCTGACGAAGAACAGGGCACTGTTGCTCTGGGCGATGCCGTCTAGCATGCTAAACCCGACGACGGAGGTGATCGTCGCGACACCGGGCGTGCCGAGAACGATGCGCTCCACGTCTTGCGCGACTTCGGTTGTGCGGTTGACCGATGCGCCGTCCGGCAGGCGTGCCTCGATCAGCAACGCGCCCTGGTCTTCTTCGGGCAGGAATCCCGAAGGTAGAACACCGTTCAACCAGACGGCCGCCGCCGCGAACAGGATGATCGCGATCACCGTCAGCAACCGGCGCGGCGCCACGTGCGCGACCACGCTGGCATAGCCGCCCTGCGTTCGGGCGATGCCACCCTGCATCGCCCGGATGATGCGGCCCGGTGGTGCACCGTGGCTCAGCACCATGGCGCACAGAGCAGGCGACAGGGTCAGCGCGTTGATGGCCGAGATCACCATCGAGATCGATACCGCGATGGCAAACTGTTTGTACAACTGGCCGACGATACCCGGCATGAACGCTATCGGGATGAACACGGACAGCAGCACCAGCGTAATGGCGATGATCGGCCCCGTGATCTGCGTCATAGCCAATTTGGTAGCCTCGGCGGGTGACAGGTCCGGTCGTTCTTTCAGCGTGTGCTCCGCCGCCTCGACTACAACGATGGCATCATCCACCACGATGCCGATGGCTAGCACCAGGGCGAGCAGCGAGATCGTATTGGCCGACATACCCATCGCCAGCATTAGGGCGAAGTTGCCGATAAGCGCCACCGGCACGGCAATGATGGGTACCAGGGTTGCCTCGAAGCGGCCGAGGAATACGAACACCACCACCGCCACCAGGGCGAAGGCTTCGAATAGCGTCGAGACGACCTTCTCAATCGTCGCCTTTACGAAGATCGTGGTGTCATATGGGATTTCCCAGATAACATCTTGGGGAAAGCGCTGCGCGAGTTCCGCCATCTTCGCCCGCACGGCAGCGGCGGTGGCGACCGCATTGCCGCCCGGTGCCAGATAGACGGCGAGCGTTGCCGCGTCCTTACCGTTGAAGCGGCCGAATACGTCGGAAGACTGGGCGCCAAGCTCTACGCGGGCGATGTCGCTCACCCGCACGAGCGACCCTGCCGAACCGGCGCGCACGATGATGTTGCCGAATTCTTCAGGCGTGGTCAGACGGCCCTGTGCGTTCAACGGCATCGTCTGCTGCTGCGCGTTTATGACCGGGGCTCCTCCGATACGGCCGACCGCGGCCTGTACGTTTTGTGCGCGCACCGCATTGATCACGTCCTGCGCCGTCAGTCCCAGAGCGGTCAGCCGTTGCAGGTCCAGCCAGATCCGCATTGCATAGTCCTGCGTACCAAATGGCGACGCCTGACCCACGCCTGGCAGGTTGGCCAGAGCATCACGGATGTTGATCGTCACGTAGTTCGACAGGAACAGGCCGTCATAGGTGCCGTGGGGCGATTGCAGGGTGATCACCTGCAGGATTGCAGACGACGCCGCTTCCACCTTCACCCCGCTCTGCTGCACCTCGCTAGGCAGGCGTGACATGGCGCGCTGCACGCGGTTCTGCGCGTTTACCGTATTCGTTTCGGGATCCGAGCCAACCTCGAACGACACGCTCATGCTGTAAGACCCGTCATTGCCAGAGATCGAACGCATGTAGAGCATGCGCGACACGCCAATCATTTCGCGCTCAATCACCTGACCGACAGTCTGCTCCACGACTTCGGCGTTCGCGCCGCCGTAGCTGGTGGAGACCGAAACCTGCGGCGGCACGATGTCGGGGAATTGCGCCACCGGAATTGCCAGCAGCGCGATCCCGCCGGCCAGCGTGATCAGGATCGATATGACGATCGCGAGTCGTGGGCGATCGACGAAGATGGCTGAGATCACGCAGCGCTCCCTTCGGTGCCTCCGCCGGCCTAACTTCCCTGTGCTGGTAACGGGCTTGGAGCCACTGCCATGCCGGAACGCACCCGCCCTTGGCCCTGCACGATTACACGCTCACCCGGCTTGAGCCCATCACGAATTACCGCTGAACCGTCCCGGAGCATTTCCGCCTTGATCCGGCGCTCCACCGCCTTGTTGTCGGCGTCCACGGCAAAGACGTAAGAGCCTCCCTGGTCTTGCAGGATGGCCGCTTGCGGGACCATCAGTGCCTGCTCGGGTCTCGCTGCCTCAAGCACAACGCGGACGCTCATGCCGTCATCCAGTATTGCTTGCGGATTGGGGAATATCGCCCGCAACGGAATGCTGTCTGTACGGGGGTCGGCTTGAACCCCGATGTAATTGATCCGGCCCGATTGGTCGTAGCGGGACCCGTCGACCAGCTTGAGCGAGACGACCACGGTGTCCAGATCGATATCCGAAGTTTGGCGTCGGGTTTCCAGCAGCTGACGCTGGGTGACCGGAAAAACAACCTCTATCGGATTCTGTTTCACCACGACCGCCAGCACGCCAGTCCCAGGGTCCACGAGGTTTCCAGGCGAGACGATGGCATCGCCAACACGGCCGCCGATCGGGCTTTGGATCTGTGTATAGGAAAGATTGATGCTGGCCTCTCGCAGCGATGCCTGAGCGAGCGCGAGATCGGCTTTTGCCCGTGTTAGGTCTGCTTCCCGCTGATCGACCTGGGATTGCGGCGTGGTATTCGTACGCACCAGTTCACGACTCCGTCGTGCCTGAAGACCTGCGAGTTGCACGCTTGCTTCCGCGGACTCAACCGCCGCCTGCTTTTGATGCAAAACGGCTTCGAATGGCGCTGAATCGAGCTTGAACAGCACCTGGCCTTCGGTCACCAGATCACCATCCTTGAACAGACGCGGCCCGAGGAAGCCGGTCACACGCGCGCGGATGTCTACGCGATCTGTTGCCTTGACCCGCCCGACGAATTCGGTAGCTGGTGTGATGTCGCGCATCTCTGCCGTGGCGATCAAGACGGCGGGTGGCGCGGTTTGCGCCATAGCTGTAACAGTGCTCAAGGTGACGAAGAGGAACCAACTCAACGGAACGGCGGCCCGAACTGGTCCCTTGATCAGAAACACCACTGCATCCCCCTGTTGGAAGCCCGGCGGCGGAAATCTGCCACACAGCGGCTGGAAATCCATACAGCCTTCAACGAACCGATCGGTGAGATCGACTGGCACGCAGGGACGGCCTCTGACGGGGTGGATGATGCGAGCCGGCTTACCGCTGCAAACTGCTCGCATTCGGGACAGAGCCCTCTCAGATAGGTGGCAAGTTCAGCCACTGCGCCAGGGCACTGACGATCAGGTTAACTGAGATCGCCGCAATGATCACGCCCATGATGCGACGCAGCACGTTCGTACCACCACGACCGATGAGCCTACTAATCACGTCGCTCAGCAAAAAGATAAGCAGCAGCAAGGATAGGACGATCGCGAGAACGCCCAGCGTGGTGACCTGCTCCGACACGGTAAACCGATTATTGTCAGTTAGGAGGATGATCGCCAGCATCGAGCCAGGACCAGCAATGATCGGGGTTGCCAGAGGGTAAACGGCAACACTGAGGGGATCGCTTCGGGAATCGGCGAGAGACCTTACTGCCGAAGGCGGTTCCCCTAACACCATTGAGATGGAAAACAGCAGCAGGATGATACCTCCTGCAATTTGAAAGGATAGAAGGGAGATACCCATGGCCTGTAGCATAAACTGCCCGACTACGCCGAAGAAGATCAGGGTGAGAAATGCGAATACGACTGCTAGAATAGCGGCGCGGCGTCTTTCCTGGCTGCTCAGGTCACCGGTGACCCCGAGAAAAAGCGGAAGGTGTGATATTGGGTCAAGCATGGCCCAAAGAGTGAGAAACTGTGTTAGCAGCTGTTTCTGATCATCCAGCACGTTTCGACTTTGCCCCCGGTCGCGCCCGAATCTCTAGATGCCTACACCCGCATAGGTTCGGGCGTATTGCTATAAGCGGATTTTTCCGAGGCCAATTCTAGCACCCTATTGGATGTTGAGAATTCCCTTGAGCCGTTAATCCACCCGCTCCGCCCGCTGTTGGGGGCGGCCGAATTCACTTTCACTGAGTCATCGCCAAGCTGGAATTATCTTCGTGGCCACCAGCGCAATGAGCGAGCATAGTGATTTTGTCCCACCCCTAGCGGCATTACCGTTCCCTGAACGGCGCGCGCCCGGGCCGCGTCGCCGCCGCCGTGTTCTGCAGACTGCAGCAATCGGCCAAGAAACCGACCGTGATGTACCGGCGTAGCAGGGAAACTGGGTACGAATGTCGGGTTGTGTCGTAGCTATCTCAGGAAATGGCGTCTCGAGCACCTCGGCCGCGCGTGCGTGCATCTCTCATAGTTTGGTGAGCAACAGGTGCTTTAGGTCATGTCCTAGACCAGTGCGTGATTGAATTAGTATGCGGGTTCCAATCCGCGACGCAAAACCAGCCAGCGCTGGCGGCCGGCCCTACCTGCATCTGCCACCTATCTGTCATTGCGAGCAGCGTAGCGACGCGGCAATCTTCCACCGGCCGGGAGAATGCTTCGCTGCACTCGTAATCCCCCATTTGGGCGCAGCGCGGCAATCCCCACGCCGGAGACTGCTGCATTGCGCGCAAGGACACCACTTCGGCTCATCTGTCGGGCGACAGACCGTATCATGCCGATTGCGCAATGACGCCGCCACAGATGCCATGAGCACACTCTCTGGACCAGTGGCTGCTCGCGGGTCTGAGCACGGTTCAGTCCTGGGACGGGCAGCGGTGATTACCACCGCGTGCATCTTTGGCCTGAGCTACAGCTTGACCGCCGCACTGATCGCTCTCGTGCTGGCGGCTCGCGGATTGAGCGATACGCTGATCGGACTCAATGCCGCCATGCACGCGGTCGGCGTCCTGTTGATCGCACCATTCCTGCCGCGGCTCGCCGCCCGCTTCGGCGGTCGTGCGCTGGTGATGGCGTCGCTGCTGCTGACCGCCATCGTGCTGCTGTCGTTTCCCGTCACGCCGTCGATCTGGCCATGGTTCCCGCTACGCATCGTGCTGGGGCTGGCGGCGGAAAGCTTGTTCGTGATGTCGGAGACCTGGACAAACCAGCTCAGCGACGATGCCAGCCGCGGCCGGGCGATGGCGATCTACACCGCAGCGATGTCGATTGGGTTCGCCGGCGGTCCGCTGATCCTGTCAGCGGTGGGCACCACAGGCCTCCTGCCATATGGCGTCGGCGCCGCCTGTGCCGTGGCGGCAATGGCGGTGGTGTCGCTGCCCGGCATCCCGGCGCTGAGTGTCGAAGAGCCGCGCAGTGTCGACCCCAGGCGTTATTTCCGGCTGGCTCCACTGGCGCTCGGCAGCACTACCCTGAACGCCGGCATAGAGGCGGCGGGCCTAGCCTTCCTGCCGCTCTATGCCATGAGCGCCGGCTGGGGCGAGGAGCAGGCGACCCAGTTGATCGCCACGCTGATGATTGGCGCGATTCTGCTGCAGCTGCCGATCGGCTGGCTGGCGGACAGGTGGGATCGCCGCGCGCTGATGATCTGGCTGTCGGCCATCGCCGGGTTCAGCGCGCTGATCTGGCCGTTCATTCTAGAGCCGCGATGGCTCGCCTATTGCGTGCTGTTCGTCTGGGGCGGCGTGTTCGCCGGCATCTACACCATCATGCTGACAATCGTCGGCAGCCGCTCCAGGGCGGCGATCTGGTCGGCATCTATGCCGCCATGGGACTGACCTGGGGGTGGGCGCGCTACTCGGCCCAGCCCTGGTCGGCGTGGCTATGACGGTGACGGACCAGGGGCTGCCGCTGGTCGCCGCCGCCGGCTGTCTCACTTACGCGCTGTCCGCCGTCCTGGCGCGACAGCGTGCCTGAGCTCCCGCCATGAGCTTGGCAAATGATCCGTCTGTTCCTGCTTCTGCTCGGCGCTGAGGTGGTCCGCCGGCGCTGGCGCTCACTCGTCATCATGGGGCTGGCATGGTGCGTACTGGGGATTTTCATCTTCATCGGTTCGCTGGATAGGGTGACGCTGATCCCGGTACACGATTTCGGATGGCTGCTGCTGGTTGAGGGAGCGGTGTCGCTCCTGGCCGCATCGGCCGGCTCGGGAGCCGCACGCGGGCTGCGCCTGTTCAAGGGCGCTGCGGTAGCAACCGTCGGGCTGCTGATGGTCGACAGTCCGTTTCACAGCGACGTTGCTCTGGCGCTAATCATCGGCATCGTCTTCGCTGCCGACGGCACGCTGAAGGTCGTCTCGGCGCGCGTGGTGCGCTTTCCCCGGCTGGCGCATGACCGAGGCGGCCGGTGCGGTGATGCTGCTGCTGGCCATCGGCACGCTGCAGCCGCTGCCAACCTGGTACGTCGGCACGATCGGCTGCAATGTCGGCCTGCTGCTTGCGCTGTCCGGAATGAAGCTCCTTTACCTGGGTCAACGCCCGCCGATTGCCGCCCGATGCACCCCTGTCCTCGCTGCTGAATCCCGCCCCGCTGGGATGGAGCGTTCGCGATCTGGGCGAGCAGGAGTCCGCGCGCGGGGCAGAGCTGGTGGTGCATGTCTGGACACCGACGGGTGGCGAGCAGGCGTTGCAGCGCCGTCCGGTGATCGACCGCTACATTGCGGCGGTGGATGTGCGCGGCGTGATCTCCACCGGCCATGCCGCGCTGGAACTGGCGCCCGATCTGTACATCAGTCACTACCCGGCCACGGAGATCGAACGCTCGCCCGAAGATTTTGGCCGCCTGCTGCGCGCGACCACCGCCAACAACGTGCCAGGCCGCTTCCAGCCGAGCTATCGCCAGGAAGTAGCAGGCTGGTGCGAGGCGACGATGCATGTGCGCTTCGCTGACTTCGATGCGGCGCGTCTGCGCGCCTTCTGGGCTGCCTACCAGCGGGACGACACCTACAACCTGACGCGCCGCAACTGCTCCAGTGCGGTCGCCCATGCCCTGGACGCCGCGCTGGAGGGAGTGCTGGCGCAGCAGGTGCCGCGATGGCCCAGCTGGAGACCTCCAAAACCGCTAGCCGAACCGGCACTGACTTTGATTCCCTGCTGCTGAGCGAGGGAGGCGATCTGGTGGGACAGCAGCGAGGGATGTTTGATGTCGATGAACGTTTGCGTGAGTCGTCAGCCAAGGGCGATGCACTCGAGCGTCTAAGCGAGCTGGTGGACTTTGAGGTGTTCCGTCCTGACCTAGAATGGGCAGTGCCTCGCGCGGACGGGTCGAAGGGCGGTCGCCCGGCATTCGACCAT
>JAMXLO010000099.1 GCA_024280945.1 Acetobacteraceae bacterium | reverse complement strand
AAGCCGACCGCCTGCTGCAACCGCGCAGCTCTGTCAGGGCCGGCGATCGGGCCGTCCGGCAGCAGGGCCAATGGGAAGCCGCGGCTGGTCGCCTGTTCCAGGCACCACAGCGGATAACGGTCGAGCGCCTCCACGAGGCCTGCCACGTTGTAGCGCACCGCACCGCCGAACGTCGCCGCCGCCTTCCAGGTGCCGGGAACGAAGCGATCGAGCGGCGGGGCGAGCTGGATTTCTGCGCCGGGCGCCAGATCTCCGGCGGCCAGCACGGTGCTGGCCCCGCGTGCCGGGCGCACGGTGATGGCGGTCTCGCGCTGCACACGGAACCCGCCGGTTCCGCCGACATCGAGACGGACGATCCCGCGACCAGCGCCGGTCGCGGTCAGGGTGACGAACGGCAGTGCCTGTGCACCAGGTGCCAGGGTGGCGGCGAGTCTTGGCGCGCCGTCGACCGAGAGCGGGCCGTCGACCGAGAGCGGGCCGTCGACGGACACGGTGGCGGCCTGCTCGCCTGCCGGTAGGTCAAGATTGTGCAACAGGACCGTGAGCCGGGTCTGGTCCCCCGGGGCGAGGAAGCGCGGCAGCAGCGGCTCGGCCACCAGCGGGTCACGCACGTACACGTCAGTGGCGGCAGCACCCAGCCTGGTGCCGCTCCAGGCCACCGCCATCAGGCGCACCTGGCCATTGAAGTCGGGCAGGTCGAGGGGGAATTCTATCGCCCCATCGGGGCCTGCCTGTACCGGCGGCACGAACAGCGTCACGGTCTTCTGCGGGATATCCGGCAGGGCGAAGCTGCCCTCGTCGCCTCCCTGTCGCAGCGCGGTGGCCTCGCCATCGGGTGGGGCGATCAGGCGGCCCCAGTCGTCACGGATATCCAGCCCGAGCATGCGGCGACCGAGGAAATGGTCGGATGGGTCGGGCGAGGCGAAATTGGTCAGGCGGAGAATGCCTTCGTCGACCGCAGCGAGGCTAACCCACGTCCCGGGCGCTGTCTTCAGCCGGACAGTCGCGCGTTGGCGTGGCGGATATTTGTCCGGCACATCGAATGCTATCGGCAGCTTGCGGATGGAGGGATCGATGCCGACCCAGGCGAGGCCGATGGCGCGGGCCGGGCGCGACTTCGCGTCCGCCGCGGCGCGGAAGACATGCACCGTGACATAGGCGCCGGGGCCCCAGTCGGCCGACACCGGCACGTCCACATCGGCACCGGCAGCCGACACCGCGATGTTGCGGACGAGGTGCACGCGGTCGGTCAGCACCAGGAGCGTCGCGTCGCCGCCGAACGGGGGGGCAATGTGGATGCGCGCGGTGTCGCCGGGGGCGTAGGCCTTGCGGTCCGCGGAAACGTCCACCTGGTCCGGAACGTCCGGATTGTCCGCTGACACCCAGCCCGCACGGAAGCGCACCGACGTCGCGGCCATGCCGCCCTCTTCGAGGACCTCCAGGCGATAGCGGCCGAAATCGACCTTGTGGGCGAAATGGAAGGGCGCGTCGGCCGGGATGTCGACGGCGTGGGTTTCCAATGGCTCGTCGCGCCAGACAGTCTCGTAACGGGCAAGACTGCCGTTCCGGACCAACCGCCAGTCGGGGCGTTCGCGTACCAGCCGCAGCCTGGCCTTGGCGGCGACCCGCGCACCATCGGGCTCGACCGCGACCATGTCGAATGCAGCCTCGGTGCCGGCGTTGACCGCATTGTCGGCGAAGGCCGGCTTGACGCCGAGGAGCTTGCCGGCGGGTCGCACAGGGATCTCGGTGCTGGCAAGCGAGGCGTGACCGGACGGGTCGTTCACCCCCACGGTGACCGAGGCCTTCAGCGCATGCGTGGTGTCGGGAGCGCGCTGGACATCGATCGCCAAGCTGGAGTGCCCCTGCGCGTCGGTGTCGGGCACCGTCAGGTCCTTGGAGTCGGGCGCATAGGTCTCGTCGACCAGGCCGATGCGGTAGCCGGCGAGCGATGGAAACGGTGTGGGATCGATTATCAGGCGCATCTGCCCCTGGCCGGTCAGACCGGCGGCGGGTGCACCGTAAAGGAAGCGCGCGGTGACGGGCAACGAATACGGCCGGCCAGGCACGATTGGGCCTGGCGGCGTGCCGAGTTCCACTGCCATGCGGTCAGGCACGAAGGCATCGACGCGGAACTGCGCGCGACCAATCGGCGGCACTCCCGGATCGGCCTTCACCTCGATGGTCCAGGTGCCCGCTGCGGCACCGCTCGATAGCTTCACCGGGAGGTGGACCGAGGCCTCGGCGGTCCGCGCCGGCGTCGCATCGAGATAGACCTGTCCGTTCGGCCGCTTCACCAGCACATGCACCGGAATGTCGGTGGGATGGCCAGCCGCATCGCGCAGGATCGACATCACCTGCACCGTCTCGCCTGGACGATAGATGCCGCGATCGAGCCAGACATAGGCATCGAGCGGCCCTGGATCCGGCAGCCCGGTAACGCCGCGATCCGACAGGTCGAACGCGGCGGACCCAAGATCGAGCATGGTGTAGTCGTCGCCGCCCAGCACTTCGAGGGCGCGTGGCGCGACCGGACCTTCACCATGCAGCAGCGGAGCCGCGAAACGGCCGACGCCGTCTGCACTGGTGGTGGTTTCGGCCAGGATGTCGTTGTTCTCGGCCAGCAGGCGCAAAGTGACGCCGGCGCGCGGCTTTACGTCGGAATAGCCGCGGACCTGCGCGGTCAGGCCGTCGGCACCGCGCCAGACAGTCGGTGCGAAGTCGGTGCGCAGGATCATCTGCACCCCGGAGGTCGCATTCGGCGTGCCATCGCCGGCACGCGCGGTCAGCGCATAAAGGCCCGGACCGGAGGCCGCCAATGCGTCGGGCATGGGCAGCGCAGTATGCGCGGTCCGGTTTGGCTGCCAGTTCGGGATGCTGGCGGTGCCCTGCCACACGGTGCGTCCGGTTTGCTCGCCGATCCGGTCGGCATCCCAGGTCTCTATCGGTCGGCCAAGTTTGGCTTCGCGCACGAAGGCGATCACGTTGCGTTCGGTGAGGCGCGCCAGGGTCAGGCTGATAGCGGAGAGATTGACCGTGCTGACGCCGATCGCTGGTGCCTGCCCGCGCGGCAGCAGGAACATGCGCGTGTCGAAATCGACGCGCGGCTGTCGATTGGCCATGGCGACTGCGAGCGTGGTGTCCTTCGTGACGCTCAGGCCGCCTTCGCCGGGCATGCCGGCGCGCAGCGTGATCCGGGTGGATGCGCCGGATGGCAGGCCGGAGACGCAGAGCTTGTCGCCTTCGCGCGTCACGGCAGCGCCCGGCACACCGGGGTCGAGGCGCACCCAGTCCTCGGCGTGGAAGTCGTCGCGGCGCACCGGAGCTACGGTGAAGTCGATGCAGGCGCGCGGCGGATCGGCCTCGGGTTCGGTGGCGACGCGACGCACCTGCACGCCGACGGCACGACGCGTCTCGTCAAGCTTCTGCACAATCGCCTTGTTGTCGGGCGTGCGCTCGGCGGCAGCTTCGAGTGCCTGGATCGCCTGCGCCGGTCGGTTCAGGAAAATGAGTGAATCCGCCATCAGCAGCAGCGGCGGCACCTCGCGGTCGCCGGCGGGGGCGGTGGAAAAACTCTGCCAGGCAGCTTGCAGAGCATGCGTGGCGTCGGGCGGAGTGCGGCGCATCAGTGCCTCGGCCAGCGACTGCCATTGCGCGGCAGTGGCGTCGCCTTGCGCGATGCGGGTCTCCCATGCGGCTGCCGCGGCGGCCCAGTCCTGCTTGCGGATCGCCGCGACGGCGGTCTGTTCGGCCTGCTTGCGCGCCTGAGGCGTTCCGCCGGCTGGGAAGCGCTGTGCCAGGCTATGGGCGTAGGCATCGCTGTCGGCCTGCAGGCCAGGCAGGCTGAAGTCGTCTGCCCACGCCGTGCCACAGACGGCGCACAGCAGTAGTGCCAGCAGCAGTCCGACGCGGCGCATGGTGCTTCTCCCCCGGTCTGCGCCCAGTCTATGCCGGCACACGCGGGGGTGGCGTTAAATTTGTTTCTTACGGGAAATCAGGTGTTGGCGTTCGCGCGGGAAGGCACGGTCCAAGAGCCGTTGGATCGCTGCCACGCCAGGCTGCGGTGAGCCGGACATCGCACCGATCGCGTCCAGCCAGATGTCCTCGCCACCGTGATCCACGATATGCCGAACCTTGTGCGCCACCATGATACCAACCGGCACGCTGTTCGCCGCCGCGGCGCGCTCGACCCGTTGACGGATTTCCTGCGAGCCGACCCGGGTCAGCACAGCCTCTGCGCCGTCCGGATCGCTCAGTGCCTGAAGGAGCTGTCCGAGCATTGCACTTGCTCCTATTGCACCAAGGGTGATGTGGCGGCCGGCATGTCGAAGCCGGCGATGCGCGCCTGGCCTGCCAGCAATGCGACGTATTGCGCCATGGCACGACGCCAGGCGTTTTCCTCGAGGTAGGCGGCGATACGATCACGCACCTGCTCGAACGGCAGCACCTCGCCGGCGACCTTGCGCTCCAGCTTGACGACATGGACGCCGTAGCGGGTCAACACCGGCTCGGGACATATCTGACCGTCCTGCAGCGTGTTCAGAGCGTCCTCGAACTCGGGTGTGGTTTCGCCGGGTGCAATCTGACCGAGCCGTCCGCCATCCCCGGCGGATGGGCAATCCGATAACGCCGTTGCCATGTCCTCAAAGCGGGCGGGCGAGGCGTTCACTTCAGCCACCACGACCTTGGCACGGGCGACTGCCCACGCGAACGCGGTGGCATCGTCGCGCGACGCCTTGAACAGGATGTGCAGCGGCTCGAAAAGGTCCGGGCTGCGGAACCGCTTCAGGTTCGCCTGGTAGTAGCGGCGACAGGACGCTTCGTCGGCCTTGGGTGTGATGACCTCGGCTGACAGCAATGCGCTAATCAAAGCTTCTTCATCTGTCTCGCGCACGCCGTCCTGCGACAGAGGCTGTGCGACGACGTCGAGCGCACGCGCCCGTTGCAGCAGCAGTTCGCGGACGACAAGGGCGCGCGTCGCATCCTGCCAGGCTTGGTGCGGCGTCGCGCCCGCGTGATTCTGTACCTCGCGCGCGATGTCGGTGTTGGCGATGACCGCGTTGTTGACGGCGACCGTTGGCGCAGGGTTGCTGCGCATTGTCACAGTGCGCATGATTCAGTCGTCTCCGCTGACAGCGTGCGACATCACGGTCGGGCGTCGGGTGCGCACGACCTGATAGCCGGTGCGGCCCAGATACCAGATCGGCGCGCTCCACACATGCACCAGGCGGGTGAATGGAAATACCAGGAAGATCGTCATGCCGATAAACAGGTGAAGCTTGAAGATCGGGCTCACATCGGCGATCAGCGCGGCGTCAGGATGCAGTGTCACGATGCCCTGTGCCCAGTTCATGAACTTGACCATCTCTGTGCCGTCGAGATGCTGTGCGGAGATCGGAATGGTCAGCAGCCCGAGAGTCAGTTGCACCCACAGCAGCAGAAGGATAGCGATGTCGCCGAAGCTGGACGTGGCGCGGATGCGCACATCGAACAGGCGCCGGTGCGCCAGCAGCGCGATGCCGATCCAGCAGGCCACGCCGGCCACCCCACCAAATATCATCGCCAGAAGCTGCTTGAAGGTATGGCTGACGCCGAGTGCTTCGAAGATCGCGATCGGTGTCAGCAGTCCCACGAGGTGACCGGCGAAGATCGCCAGAATGCCGACGTGGAACAGGTTCGAGCCCCAGAGCAATTGCCGGCGACGCAGCAACTGGCTCGATCCAGTGCGCCACGTGTATTGCGAATGGTCGAACCGCAGCAGGCTGCCGAGCAGAAACACGGTCAGCGCCACGTAGGGATACCAGCCGTACCGAGCGTTGTTAAGCCACATCGTCGTGTCTCCTCAGGCTGCTGCCCTGGCATCGCGCATCGACGCACGGAGCCGCGTCCGCAGCCGATCGGTGCTGCACCCATCCGTCATCTCGCCTGGTCCGAAGCGTACCGCGGTTTCCTCCCATGCGGCATCCAATGCGACCAGGTCGGTCGGGTCTTCATCGGGGATCTCGGACCGACCGACCGACGGCGCCTGGGCCAGTTCGGCCAGCGCATCGATGACAGCGGCATAAGCCGTGTCCCGTGCGGCCAACCGATCGGCCAGTGCGCGAAGAATGGCGGCGGGTTCGGCGAGCAATGCGCGCGCCTCGGCGTCCGGCAGCAAGGACAGAAACTCAAGGAACAGCGGCAGGAAGTCGGGCAATTCGCTTGCCGTCATCTCCAGGCCATGACTGGCATACAGAGCGATCAGATCGGCCATTGCCTGGCCGCGGTCGCGGCTTTCGCCATGTACATGCTCGAACAGATGCAGCGATAGGCTGCGATTGCGATCGAACAGTGTGAAGTAGCGCTCCTGCAGCTCGTACATGTCGGTGGTGGCGAGTTCGGTGAGCAGCTTGTCGATAGCGGTTCGCTGTTTGGCTGGCACAATCGCTTCATCCGCAAGCACCGCGGCGATTTCCGCAGTTGCCACCTGCAATTCCTCGGTCGGGTACGACAGCAATGCACCGAGTGCGCGCCAGGTACGGGCCATCACTCCACCTCCATCGGTGTCTTCGCGCGTGGCTGCTTTGCCCCGAACAGGTTGAAGCCGGTCTTGCCTGAGCAGCCGTCGCCGAATGAGAAGCCGCACGAGCCGCGAAGCTGGTAGGCATCCTCACCGGTCTCGCGGTGCGCGGTGGGAATGACGAAGCGATCCTCGTAGTTGGCGATCGCCATCAGGCGATACATCTCTTCGATGTCGTTACCTGACAAACCGACGCGTTCGGCGATGCTATCGACGATGACACCATCAACGGTCTTGGCGCGCATAAACGCGCGCATGGCCAGCATGCGGCCCAGCGCGCGCTCGATTGGCTCGGTGCGTCCGGCGGTCAAGAGGTTGGCCAGGTACTGCACCGGAATGCGCAGCGACTTCACGTCGGGCATGCCGTCGACCTCGCCAAGATCGCCCTTTGCGGCGGCAGACTGGATGGGCGACAGCGGCGGGACATACCAGACCATCGGCAGGGTGCGGTATTCGGGGTGCAGCGGGAAGGCGATCTTCCAGTCCATCGCCATGCGCCAGACCGGCGACCGCTTCGCGGCTTCCAGCCATGGCTCGGAGATGCCGGCGGCGCGCGCGTGTTCCTGCACCATGGGATCGAAGGGATCGAGGAAGACCTTCAGTTGCGCGTCATACAGGTCGCCCTCGTCCGGCACGGAAGCGGCTTCGGCAATACGGTCTGCATCATACAGGACCACGCCGAGATACCGGATGCGGCCGACGCAGGTTTCCGAACAGACGGTCGGCAAACCGGCCTCGATGCGCGGATAGCAGAAGGTGCATTTCTCCGATTTGCCGGATGACCAGTTGTAGTAGATCTTCTTGTAAGGACAGCCGGAGACGCACATGCGCCAGCCGCGGCACTTGTCCTGATCGATCAGGACGATGCCGTCTTCCTCGCGCTTGTAGATCGCGCCGGAGGGACACGCCGCGGCGCAGGTCGGGTTCAGGCAGTGCTCACAAAGGCGCGGCAGATACATCATGAAGGTGTTTTCGAACGCGCCGTAGATTTCCTTCTGTACACCCTCGAAGTTGCTGTCCTTGGAGCGTTTGGCAAATTCGCCGCCCAAGATCTCTTCCCAGTTCGGCCCCCACTGGATCTTTTCCATACGCTCGCCGGTTACCAGCGAACGAGGACGCGCCGTGGGCATCGCCTTCGACTCAGGTGCATTGTGCAGATGCCGGTAGTCGAAGGTGAACGGCTCGTAGTAATCGTCGATCTCGGGCAGGTCTGGGTTGGCAAAGATCTTTGCCAGCACCCGCCACTTGGCGCCCATACGCGGTTCAATATGGCCGTCCTTGCGGCGCACCCAGCCACCGTTCCAGCGCTTCTGATTCTCCCAGTCCTTCGGATAACCAATGCCGGGCTTGGTCTCGACGTTGTTGAACCAGGCGTACTCGACGCCCTCACGGCTGGTCCATACGTTCTTGCAGGTGACCGAGCAGGTATGGCAGCCGATGCACTTGTCGAGGTTGAGGACCATCGCTACCTGGGCGCGGACCTTCATCACACGGCCTCCTTTTCGGCGAGGGGTGCATCGAGCCAATCGACGTTGCTCATGCGTCGAACGATGATGAACTCGTCACGATTGGAGCCGACCGTGCCGTAGTAGTTGAAGCCATAGGATTGCTGCGCGTAGCCGCCGATCATGTGCGTGGGCTTCAGCACGGCACGCGTCACCGAGTTGTGGATGCCGCCGCGTTGGCCGGTCACCTCGCTGCCAGGAACGTTCACGATCTTCTCCTGTGCGTGGTACATCAGCGCCATGCCGGGATTGACCCGCTGCGACACCACGGCGCGTGCGACCAGTGCGCCGTTGGCGTTGTACGCTTCCACCCAGTCGTTGTCTGCGATGCCGGCGCGGTGGGCATCATCTTCGCTGAGCCAGATAACCGGGCCGCCGCGATTCAATGTCAGCATCAGCAGGTTGTCGCTGTAGGTGCTGTGGATGCCCCACTTCTGATGCGGGGTGATGAAGTTCAGCGCGATCTCGGGATTGCCGTTGCCGTGCTTCCCCTGCACCGGTGCGAGTGCCTTGGTGTCGATCGGCGGACGCCAGGTCACGAACGCCTCGCCAAAGGCGCGCATCCACAGATGATCCTGGTAGAGCTGCTGCCGTCCGGTCAGGGTGCGCCAGGGGATCAACTCGTGCACGTTGGTGTAGCCGGCGTTGTAGCAGACCTTTTCGCTCTCGATGCCCGACCACGTGGGCGAAGATATTATCTTGCGCGGCTGGGCGACGATGTCGCGGAAGCGGATTTTTTCGTCCTCTTTGGCGACTGCGAG
This sequence comes from Acetobacteraceae bacterium, assembly GCA_024280945.1. Taxonomy (GTDB): domain Bacteria; phylum Pseudomonadota; class Alphaproteobacteria; order Acetobacterales; family Acetobacteraceae; genus JAMXLO01. The sequence goes on along the minus strand of JAMXLO010000099.1, from coordinate 30,960 downwards.
ATGCGCGTGCGCTTGCCCTGTGACCTTGCCGAGTGCTTCCCACGCCTTCACCGCCACTTCACCGTTGGTCTCCGGAGCGAGGCTCAGGATGGCTTCGATCGCGTCGATATCGGTTTCCAACTTCGGCTGGCCGTTCGGTGCGGCGCCATTCAAGGTGCGCAGGAAGTCGATCTCGTGCTGGGTGTTCCAGCCGATACCTTTGCCGCCGTTGCCGAGTTTTTCCAGCAGCGGGCCGAGCGACGTGAACCGCGCGTACAGGTTGGGATAGTCGCGCTCAACCACGGCGACGTTTGGCATGGTGCGGCCTGGCACCGGTTCGATCTCGCCGCGCTTCCAGTCCCGCACGTCGAACGGCTGTGCGAGTTCGGCGGCGGTGTCGTGCAGGACCGGAGTTAGTACGACGTCGGTCTCGACACCGAGCACTTCAGGTGCGACGGCGGAGAAGGCCTTGGCGATGCCCTTGTAGATGTCCCAGTCGGATCGTGACTCCCAGGCCGGGTCCACCGCCGAGGACAGCGGATGGATGAACGGGTGCATGTCCGAGGTGTTGAGGTCGTTCTTCTCGTACCAGGTCGCGGTCGGCAGCACGATATCGGAGTAGATGCAGGTGGTGGACATGCGGAAGTCGAGTGTCACCAGCAGGTCGAGTTTTCCCTCCGGTGCCTCTTCATGCCAGACGACCTCGCGCGGCTTGTCGCCGCCTTCGGCGCCGAGATCCTTGCCGAGTACGCCGTTCTTGGTGCCAAGCAGGTGCTTGAGGAAATATTCGTGGCCCTTGCCGGACGATCCCAGAAGGTTGGAGCGCCAGACGAAGAGGTTGCGCGGCCAGTTCACCGGGTCGTCGGGGTCGTGGCAGGACAGTTCCAGGGGCGGCGCGGCCCCCTCCCCCCACCCCCGGATCAAGTCCGGGGCAGGCTCCCCTCCCGCAAGGGGAGGGGGAGTCGAGAGGGACTGGGCCACATAGTCCTTCACTTCCATGCCGGCAGCCTTGGCTTGGGCGGCGATGGTCAGCGGGTTCTGCTTCAGTTGCGGCGCAGATGGCAGCCAACCCATGCGCTCGGCGCGGACGTTGTAGTCGATCAGCGAGCCGTTCCAGTCGCCCCGTGGCGCCGTCGGCGACAGGATGCCGGCAACATTCAGCGTCTCGTAGCGCCACTGATCGGTGTGCGCATAGAAGAACGAAGTGGAATTCTGCTGCCGCGGGGGGCGGTTCCAGTCGAGTGCGAAAGCCACGGGTTGCCAGCCGGTCTGCGGACGCAGCTTTTCCTGTCCGACATAGTGCGACCAGCCGCCGCCAGACTGACCGATGCAACCGCACAGCACCAGGAGATTGATGATCCCCCGATACGCCATGTCCATGTGGTACCAATGGTTCAATCCGGCGCCGAGGATCACCATCGAGCGCCCGTTGGTCTTCTCGGCGTTGGCCGCGAACATGCGCGCGACATGAATGATGTGCGCACGCGGCACGCCGGTGACGCGCTCCGCCCAGGCAGGGGTGAATGGCTTGTCGTCGTCGTAGTCGTAGGCGACGTTGTCACCACCGAAGCCACGGTCCAGGCCGTAATTGGCGCAGAACAGGTCGAACACCGTTGCGACCAGGGTCTCGCCATCCTTCAGCATCACACGATGCGTGGGCAGGTTGCGCGGCAGAACGTCCGGATGATCGGTCGCGGTGAAGTCGTGCGGGGCGGTACCGCCGAAATACGGGAAGGCGACTGACGCGGTCGGTGCATCGTTGCCGAGTGTCAGACGCAGCGCCACATCGGCGCCGCTGCTCCCCTTGCTTTGCAGGTTCCATTTGCCCTGTTCGCCCCAGCGGAAACCGATAGAACCCAGTGGCGCGACCGGCTTGCCATCGGCATCGAGCGCAACCGTCTTCCAGTCCGCGTTGTTGGTCTCACCCAATGCATCGGCGAAGTCGGCGGCACGCAGCAGGCGCTCGGGCACGTAGTGCTCGCCCTGGCGCACCAGGCGTACCAGCATCGGCAGGTCGGTGTAGCGGCGCGCGTAGTCGGCGAAATAGGGAACACTGCGATCGAGATGGAATTCGCGCAGCATCACGTGGCCCATTGCGAGTGCCAGCGCCGCATCGGTGCCCTGCTTCGGATGCAGCCACAGATCGGCAAACTTGGTCGCTTCGGCGTAATCCGGAGAGACGACCACGCTCTTGGTGCCCTTGTAGCGGACCTCGGTGTAGAAATGCGCGTCTGGCGTGCGAGTCTGCGGGACGTTGGAGCCCCACAGCATCAGGAATCCCGCATTGTACCAGTCGGCGCTTTCCGGCACGTCGGTCTGCTCGCCCCAGGTCATCGGGCTGGCGGGCGGCAGGTCGCAATACCAGTCGTAGAAGCTCATGCAGACGCCGCCGAGCAGCGACAGGTAGCGTGAGCCGGCGGCGTAGCTGACCATCGACATCGCCGGGATCGGCGAAAATCCTATGACGCGGTCCGGTCCGTAGGTCTTCACCGTGTAGGCGTTGGCAGCGGCGATGATCTCGTTGATCTCATCCCAGCTAGCACGCACGAAGCCGCCGAGCCCACGCTTGCTGGTGTAGCTGGCACGCTTCGCCGGATCCTCGACGATACTGGCCCATGCCGCGACCGGAGTGCGGATCGCGCGCGCCTCGCGCCACAGCTTCAGCAGCCGGCCGCGCACCATCGGGTGCTTCAACCGGTTCGCCGAATACAGGTACCAGGAGTAACTGGCCCCGCGCGAGCAGCCGCGCGGCTCGTGGTTCGGCATATCGGGGCGCGTGCGCGGATAGTCGGTCTGCTGCGTCTCCCAGGTGACGATGCCGCCCTTGACGTAAATCTTCCACGAGCAGGAGCCGGTGCAGTTCACGCCATGCGTGGAGCGCACGATCTTGTCGTGCTGCCAGCGCTTCCGATACGCGTCCTCCCACGCTCGCGGCTCGTCGGTTACCACGCCGTGGCCATCAGCGAAGGTGTCCACCTGCTTTCTGAAAAAGGTCAGCCGGTCGAGGAAGTGGCTCATCACTCAATCCCTGATGTCGCGGAAGCAAGCGGATTTTCGTGACGAGCAACCCAGGCTGCATTGATCCAGATCAAGGCTGGGAGGTGATAGTTCGGGTCTAATCCCGTGACATATGTCACACGGCGGCCTTCAGCCCTTTGTCTCGCCATCCCATCAAGCAGACAATCGTCTGCTGTCGCCGCGCGTTGCGCTGCGCGAGACGCCCTGGCTGACGGCGGTTGCAGATAAAACTCTTGATGTGCTGGCCGGACATGCCGTGCTGCATCGGATTCCGGCCGGCAGCATGCTGTTCGAACAGGCCGAGACGCCGACTTTCGCGCAGATCCTGGTCGCCGGATCGGTTGAGCTGCTGGGCGTCCGGGGCAACGACGAGACGCGGATCGAGCGCGTCTACCCGATCGATATGCTGCTGCCGGCGGCCGTACTGACGCGACAACCCTATCTGCTGCGCGCGCGGGTGCTGGACGAGGCGCATCTGCTGATGATCCAGGCCGAAGCGTTCCTTCATGCCGTGGCGCAGGACCACGCGCTGTGTCTCGCGGTGCTCGCGTGCCAGGCGGTGCAGTTCCGCCGTCAGGTCAAGCAGGCGAAGAATGTCCGGTTGCGTTCGGCGGAGGAGCGCGTCGGATGTTACCTGCTCCGCCTGCACGAGGGTGCGCCGCCGGGCGTCCCGGCGCGGCTGCCGCTCAACAAGCGGCAGATTGCCGCCGAGCTTGGCATGACCCGGGAGACATTCTCCCGCACGCTTGGCGCCATCGCGCGCCGAGGCCTGCGCATCGACGGCGACATCGTCATCGTCGATGACCCGGTCGCCGCCCATACCGGTTTCAGCCTCGATCCGCTGATCGACGGCGCCGAACCCATCCAACCGCTTGCAACAAAAGGAACCGAGGGATGACCCTGCGAACGGTCAATCCGTCCGATCAGAGCCGCGCCCTGTGGCTCTCGACCTTTGCCTTCACGGTGTGCTTCGCCGTGTGGACCATCTTCGCCATCATCGGCATCCAAATACAGAAGGATCTTGGGCTGTCGGACACGCAGTTCGGTCTGCTGGTCGGCACGCCGATACTGACTGGTTCGCTGATCCGGCTGACGCTGGGCGTGTGGTCCGATCAGTTCGGCGGACGCATGGTCTTCACACTGGTCATGCTATCCGCCGCCGCCATGACGGCGCTGCTGACGTTTGCCTATGACTATCCCACCTTCCTGCTGGCAGCACTTGGCGTCGGCATCGCGGGCGGCTCGTTTTCGGTCGGTATCGCCTATGTGTCGACGTGGTTCCCGAAGGAGCGTCAGGGCGTCGCGCTGGGCATTTTCGGCGCAGGCAATGTCGGTGCCGCGCTGACCAAGTTCGCCGCACCGACCGTGCTGGTCGCTTATGGCTGGCAGACGGTGGCGCTGGTTTGGGCGGGGGGACTCGCACTGACCGCTGTCGTGTTCTTCCTGTTCACCAGCGACGATCCGGACCTGGCGCGGCGCCGTGCGGAGGGTGTCAAAGCGGAATCGCTCGGCGCCATGCTGGAGCCGCTGAAGAACGTACAGGTCTGGCGGTTCTCCTTGTACTACTTCTTCGTGTTCGGCGGTTTTGTCGCATTGGCGCTGTGGCTGCCGCGCTATCTGATCGGCGTCTACGGGCTGGACATCCGCACCGCCGGCATGATCGGCGCAGCCTATTCAATTCCTGCTTCCGTGTTCCGCGCCTATGGCGGCCATCTGTCCGACAAGTTCGGTGCGCGCCGCATCATGTATTGGTCGTTCCTCACCGCGGTCGCCTGCACCTTCGTGCTGTCGTACCCGCCGACCAGCTACGTGGTGGAAGGCATCCGTGGCCCACTGACCTTCTCAACGCGACTGGGCGTCTTCGGCTTTGTGGTCATCGCTTTCGTCCTGGGCTTCTTCATGAGCCTGGGCAAGGCCGCGGTGTACAAACACATCCCGATCTACTACCCCGGCCGGGTCGGCGCGGTGGGTGGCATGGTCGGGCTGGTCGGCGGCCTGGGCGGCTTCGTGCTGCCGATCGCCTTCGGCCTGCTGAACGACCTCACCGGCGTCTGGCAGAGCTGCTTCTGGCTGCTGTTCGCCGTGGTCTCGCTGGCACTGGTCTGGATGCACGTCGCCATCCGGGAGATGGAGCGGGCAGCATTCGCGCAAGGCATACCGGCGCGCGCGCTGCCGGAACTGCCGGAGATGCAGCCGATCCATGGTCCGGCGCAGGCGGGTGCGCTCGCCGCCACTGGCGCGATCCAGGACTGGCGGCCGGAGGACGCGGGATTCTGGGAGAGCACAGGCCGTGCGATTGCCCGGCGCAACCTGTGGGTCTCGGTGCCGTGCCTGCTGCTGTCCTTCTCGGTGTGGATGGTGTGGTCGGTTGTCGTTGCCAAGCTGCCGTCTGTCGGATTCGTATTCACGACTGAGCAGCTGTTCTGGCTCGCAGCGATGCCGGGCCTATCGGGCGCTACGCTCCGGGTCTTCTATGGGTTCATGCCGGCGATCTTTGGCGGTCGCCTGTGGACGACGCTGACCACTTGGTCGCTGCTGCTGCCCGCCATCGGCATGGGGCTGGCGGTGCAAAACCCTGTCACGCCGTACTGGATCTTCCTGGCGCTCGCACTGCTGTGCGGCCTAGGTGGCGGCAACTTTGCATCGTCGATGGCCAATATCTCGTTCTTCTTCCCGAAGGCCGAGAAGGGCAATGCGCTGGCAATCAACGCCGGGCTAGGCAACCTGGGCGTCAGTGTCGTGCAGTTCGTCGTGCCGCTGGCGATCACCGCCGGCGTCTTCGGTTGGCTGGGCGGTGCACCGCAGGTGGCGACAGTGGGCAGCGTGAAGACGCCCCTGTGGCTGCAGAACGCCGGCTTCGTCTTCGTGCCGTTCATCGCCGCCAGCGCCTTCGCCGCGTGGTTCGGGATGGACGACATCGCCACGATGAAGGCTTCGTTCGCCGACCAGTCGGTGATTTTCCGGCGACTGCACAACTGGATCATGTGCTGGTTGTATACCGGCACGTTCGGTTCGTTCATCGGCTTCTCAGCGGCGTTCCCGCTGCTGTCGAAGATCCTGTTCCCGTCGGTGAATGCGCTGTCCTATGCCTTCCTGGGTCCGCTGGTCGGGGCGGCGGCGCGGGCGCTCGCTGGCAAGCCGTGCGACCGGTTCGGCGGCGGGCGGATCACACTGGGCGTGTTCACCGCCATGGCCTTAGGCACGCTTGGGATCCTCTACGCCATTGGCATGAAGGATCAGCCGCTGGGCTTCCCGGTGTTCTTCGCCAGCTTCCTGTTCCTTTTCGCAGCCAGCGGCGTCGGCAACGCATCCACGTTCCAGATGATCCCAGCAATCATGCGCCAGGAGGTTCCCAGGCTGGAACCCAGCCTTACTGGCGCAGAGCTGGTCAGGCAGTCGGACAAGGAGGCAGCGGCGATCATCGGCTTCACTTCGGCGGTCGCGGCATTTGGAGCGTTCTTCATCCCCAAGAGCTTTGGGTCATCGATCGCCGCAACCGGCGGACCGGAGCTGGCGCTGTACGCCTTCCTTGGCTTCTACGTCAGCTGCATCGGCTTGACCTGGTGGTTCTATACGCGCCGCGGTGGACTGCTGTTCGATAGCGAACACCGTTCGCCGGGGGTCAGCGCACATAACGCTTCGCCTGCGAGGTGAGGCGCGGGCGAGCCGAGAGTGGACGATCACTCTCGGCCACCGCCACCCGGCGGCGTCGGTTCAGCGATAGCAAGGTTTCGGGTAATCCGGCGTTCCACAATTGGCCGGATTATACGCGGGCGGCGCATTGTAGTAGGGGCCGCCCTGATACATGTACGCCGGCGGTGGAGGTGGCGGCCTGTAGTAGTATCCTGGCTGGTAATAGCCCGGACCGTAATAGGCTGGAGGATACGGATAGTACTGGGCGAGTGCGGATGGGTCTGGCTGTGCCACCAGCGCCACCGGCAAGAGTAGCAACAGGCGCCGCATTATTCTGCTCCACGGATTCCGTCTGAACGCTATGCTGGGCCGATGGCCTTTCGCAACCATCTGTACGTGTGACTCGGACTTGACCAAAAGCACTGCTGAACACACGGCGACCTGCCGATGCAACTTGCAGCGCCACCGATGGCCGGCATGGCAGCCGGCCTTGACGCGCGGTTATGCGTCTGACGGCACGAGGCTGCGTTTCTGGCCGTAGCTGAAATAGATTGCCAAGCCGATGCCGAGCCATACCACCAGCCTGATCCAGGTCGCCAGCGGCAGTCCAAGCATCAGCAACAGCGAAAAGGCGATACCCAGGATTGGCAGCCAGGGAACCGCCGGCGTGCGGAAGGGCCGGTGCGCCTCGGGCTCGCTGCGGCGCAGGTGCAGCAGCGCGGCGCACACCAGCAGGAATGCGAACAAAGTGCCGATGCTGACCATTTCGCCAAGCACGTCGATTGGGAAGCATGCGGCGACGACGGCCACGACACCGCCGATCAGTGCCTGGCTGATGAACGGGGTGTGGAAACGCGGATGCACCGCGCCGAACAAGGGCGGCAGCAGGCGATCCTGGGCTATCGCGAAGAAGATGCGCGCCTGGCCGAACAGCAACACGAAGATCACTGTCGTCAGACCCGCGAGCGCGGCGCATTTGACCAGGATGGACAGCCACCCAATGCTGGTCGCATCCATGGCCACCGCGACGGGATCGGGAACGCCGAGGTTCTTGTATGAGACCATGCCGGTCATCACCAAAGCCATCAACACATAGAGAATGGTGCAGATGATGAGCGAACCGAGGATGCCGATCGGCATATCCTTTTGCGGCTTGCGCGCCTCCTGCGCCGCTGTCGAAACCGCGTCGAAGCCGATATAGGCGAAGAACACGACGGAAGATCCTCGGAGGACACCGCTCCAGCCGAACTGGCCGAATGTGCCGGTGTTTTCCGGCATGAACGGCGTCCAGTAAGCGGTGTGCACGTAGAAGACTCCCACCAGGATGACGATCGCAATCACAAACAGCTTGAACGCCACCATAATGTTGTTGACCCGCGAGGATTCGCGCGTGCCGAGCATGAGAAGCAGGGTGAGCACCAAGACGACCAGCACGGCAGGAAGATTGAGGATGCCGGTCGTCGAGCTTCCATCCGGAAGCCGGAGTACCTCTCCCGTGGCCAGCGCCCATTGAGCTGAGATATGGATGCCGAAGCTGTCCAGGAGGCTGGCGGCATAACCTGACCAGCCGACGGCGACGGTTGCGGCGCCCATGCCATATTCCAGCACGAGATCCCAACCGATGATCCATGCGAAGATCTCGCCCACTGTTGCATAGGCATAGGTATAGGCGCTGCCTGAAGCCGGGATCATAGCAGCCAGCTCGGCGTAGCAGAGACCGACGAAAGCACACGCCACGCCGGCAAGAACGAAAGACAACGATATGGCTGGTCCCGCAAAACTGGCCGCTGCCTTGCCGGTCAGGACGAAGATGCCCGCGCCGATGATGCAGCCGATGCCGAGGCAGACCAAAGAGAAGGGCCCCAGAGTCTTCGCAAGGCCGTTGCCGTGTCCATCCGCAGTTGCAGCAATGGCAGCCAACGACTTGCGGCCTGTATACTGTGTTATGGCCACGCGTTGTTCTCCTTCCCAGCCTCTGGGCCAATCGGTCCAGGGCAGAGAGCCGCATACGGTGGCAGTGGTTAAGAAACCGAGAAGGTAGCTTGCTGGACCACCGCCCAGGCGATTGGCCGGCCGAGCAGAAGACGATAGGTTTCAAGAGTCCGCGCAGGCTTGCCCATAATGACCGGTGGAGGATCGATCCATGCCGATTATCGACGTCCAGGTGCATGCTTATCAGCACAATCATCCCGGCCGCCCCTGGGTCGGACATATCGCCGGACCTGATCATGTGACCGGCGACGAGATGGTTGCAGCAATGGATGCCGTCGGAGTCGACGGTGCGATCCTGGTGTCGCCATTCGCGCTCTACGGCTTCGATGCGAGCTACGCGATCGAGGTCGGGAACGCGCACCCTGGTAAGTTCGGCCTGGTGAAGCCGGTCGACACGACCAGGCCCGACATTGCGGATTTTGTAGCAGAGTGGGCAGCAACGAAGGGTACCGTCGGTATTCGCATCATGCTGAACCAGACCGCGTCGGCCGACCCGGCGGATGCAGGCATCAATCGCACACTGGCTGCCGCTGCGCAGCACTCGCTGCCGGTCAATATGCTGATCTGGGGTCGGCTGGAGCAGACCAAGGGGCTGGCAGCACGCAATCCGAACACGGTCCTGGTGATCGACCATCTGGGCCTGCAGCAACCATTCCACCCGCCGGCACCGAAGGAGCCATGGGCCGAACTGCCAAAGGTGCTGTCACTGGCCGAGCATGACAATGTTCGGATCAAAGTCAGCGGCGCCTGCACCCTGTCACATGAACCGTTCCCGTATAACGACATCTGGGGACCGGTCATGCAGATCATCGATGCCTTCGGCCTGGATCGCTGCATGTGGGGCACCGATTGGACGCGGGCGACCGAACTGCTTACCTACGAGCAGGGCGTTCGCCCGTTCCGCGAGACGACCCGTCTGTCCGACGGCGACAAGACGGCACTGATGGGTGGGACACTGGAGAAGGTCTACCGGTGGTCGCCATCGTGAACACGCAGCAAGGGAGACGCGATTTCGCCGAGTTGGTCACAACAGCGAGCCGATGGACAACAGGTATCAAGTCTTCGGGTAGCAGTGGACCAGGCATGTACGAGCCGATATTGGTCGCGTTGGGTTACCTTCGCTCGATTACTTTACCCATCGCGTCCACCGCCAACGACCACTCCTTACCATCCTTATTCGCTTTCAAGGTGATTCCCTCGGGGCTTGCCCGCGCGCTCGCTCGCCACGAGGCCCTGCTACAGCGACACGGTCGCTTCGGGCAGTGCCTTCGCCAGCGCGGCCGTGTCGTCCTCAGCAAAGGTTGATCGAGCGCGACACTCGGTCACTTCATGCCAGTGTGCGAATCGTCAGCGCAGCGAAGCTGGTGATGCTGTCGGCCTTGGTCCAAAGGGCGACCTTGCCGGGACCCGTGAATGTGCGATCGCTCGCCGATAAGATAGGCTCGCCATTGAACGTGGCGGTAAACCGGTCGTGCTCGGCTTTGAGGCCCAGGGTATGCCATTGGCCGGAGCCGACTTTCGCAGAGGCGCCCTTGATCTGACGCCGCACACCCTGGACCACGCGATAGAAGTTGACATTGCCTTCCAGCGCATTGGCACGCAGCACGTAGTAGTTATCCTGGTCGATCAGCCGCACAGCGATACCGCCCGCGCGGTCGACCTCGCCGGCGACGGGCTTGATGCGGACCGTCACTTCGAAATCGGTTCCCGAATACTCCTGATAGATCGCCAGCGGGAACCGGTAATCTGTCTTGTCAGCGCCGGTCTGTATGATGACGCGCCCTCCCGGGATCGACGCGTCTTCCTGCACGACCCAGGTTCCCGGTGCACCATGGCCAGTACGCGCAGCGGTGAAGTTCTGCGGCAGGCGCCCCAGCGGCACGTTACTGAAATCGACCGCAGACGCTTCTCCTGCCGCCCGACCGACGGCAGGAGCGATACCGAGCGAGGCTGTGGCGAGGCCCTGCAATGCGGCCCGGCGGAGCGTCAGCATCTTCAGCTGCGCGTGATGTTGATCTTGTCCAGCGCCGTGCGCAGGCCTTTGGCCAGCTTCTGCGTGTCGTCGTTCGCCCAGAAATGCATGAAGAACAGACGCGGCTGGTCGTCGAGCATATGATTGTGCAGGGCAGTCACCTCGATGCCATTTTCACGCAGCGCCCGCAGCACCGGATTCACCTCGGAGGCGGTCAACACGAAGTCGCCGGTAATGGCAGCCTTGCCGCCGCCGGTCGGCTGGAAGTTGATGGCTTCCGCCGATCCCATCGCGACCGGCACCTCCATACCACCGTCACGCACGACCTCGGCGCGGGCAATCCCGAACTGATACACGCCGCCGGCCACGCGACCCTTGGCGCCGAGAGTGCGGTCGATCATGGCGGTATCAAGCTCGATCGACGGTGGAGCGGAGCCGGCAGCTCCGGCGCCAGCATCGCCTAGGGGGGTTTTGCTGAGAGCGAGACCGTCGTGCAGCGCGGATGCCAGCTTGACGGGATCCCCCTGCCCGAGCACGTGCATATAGAATGTTGCGGGCTGCGCGCGCAGCAAGTGATTGTGCAAGGCGGTGATGGCAATGCCACCTTCGGCCAATTTCGTCATGACAGGCGCGATCTCCGTCTCGGTTAGCACGAGATCGCCCATCACCATGGTCATATTGCCCTCTGGCCTGAATGCCAGCCACGAACCGAGGGCAAATGTGGGTTTAAGTTCGACGCCATCCACCCTGACGTGTAGATCCGTGCGCGCCAGCCCGACGCGATACACACCTCCGGCCAACTCCGTGCCGGGCTTGCCGAGGGCAGTCGCGACCTTGCTCCAGTCAGTTTCGGCGGCTGCGCCGAATGCGCTCAGCCCGACGAGCGAGCCTGCGAGGATGGCGGCCATTGCCGAATGCTTGCCTGACCGGCGCGCTGTCGATGCGAGTGAGAATTCCTGATGAATGGACTGCATGTCTTCTCCTCCACTGCTCTCCACAAACTGTGTTTACGCGCCTGCCGCGTCGCAATTCCGCGTCACTTTTTGCTGAACAGCGCGAGGCGTTGCTTGGCGAGCCGCGCGATCGCGGCCGGTGCCTCATCGGGGATCGGCATCACAGAGCTGACATTGATCTCGCACAGCACATAGGTGTCAGCTCCATCAGACGTGCGAGGTCCATAGAGGAAGTCGGCATCCCAGATGATCGGCAGCACGTCGCGCGTGAGGCCGAAGAGCTGCATCATCTTCGGCACCCATTCGGCTTCCATCTTCGACCGCAATGGCTGGAACTGCGGCGCGGTCGCGGGGTGCATAATGCGTGGGCCGGGCTGAGCTTCTGGCGAATTCGGGCCTTGGGGTGGCGGCGGAATCAGCGCCTTGATCAGCTGATGCCCGAAGCCTACGACCTTGTCGGTGCCCATGTAGCAGCGGATCATCCCGTCCGGCAGGCGTTCCTGGAATGGCTGGTCGATGACGCAGCCATTATCCGCGAAGTACCCGGCACAGCTGGCCATGAATTCGGCAAGTGACAACACCGTCGGCTCACTGCCACGCCGCCCTTCCAGCACGACGGCTTCACCGGCGTTACCGGGCGACATTTCCACCTTCCACACCCCCTGGCCGCCGTTGCCGCGGTTCTGCTTGATCACACGTGCGCCATCGGCTGAGAGCCGGTGCGGAAACTCATCTTTGAAGGCCTCTAACGTGCGGTAGAGATGGGTGTCGGTGCCCCAACCAAGATGGCGTGTCGTGTACAGCACCTCCTTCACGCCGATCTTCATCGTCACATCCGGATGGGTACTGACCCAAACGCCGCGTGAGGCAAGTTGCCGCAGCATGGCGTCGAGCTGGAACCGAGTCCGGCCGTCCGAGAATGGATCGACCCAAACCAGCACGCCATCGACTTTGCGAAGCTGCTCGCGCACTTCGTCCGCGGCCTCTTCGCAATAGACGCAAGGCTCCGCATGGATATTTTGCGCCGCCAGCTCGGCGAAGATCTTGTGCCAGCGATTATTCTCGGAGGTCGCCTGGCGGCGTGCCTCGAGATCGCCGCGCCAGAGCAGGGCGAGCCGACCGATCGGATCCGCTGTCATGATGCCACTCCTACGGTCAGTTGCAGCACAACTCCGGCGAACGAGCAGGCCAACAGCGTTTGCATGAGGCCGGCCTTGAAGCGGAAGATTGCGACCGCTGCGGCGACAGCCAAGGCAGCGGCGAAGACATCAATGCTCGGCAGCACCGGTAGGCTCAGGTTGAGGCCGAGCGTTTGCCACGTTGTGATCTCACGGAAGACCACATGAAGGCCGAACCAGACAGCCAGGTTGAGGATGACACCCACGACTGCGGCGGTGACCGCAGATAACGCGGCACCGAGTGCGCGCACACCACGCAGCGCCTCGACGTAAGGTGCACCGAGAAACACCCAAAGGAAGCAGGGCGTGAAGGTGACCCAGGTCACCAGCAGACCAGCCATCGTCCCGGCCAGCAGTGGAGGTACCGCGCCGGGCGATCGATAGCCGGCAAGGAAGCCAACGTATTGCACTACCATGATGAGTGGGCCAGGCGTGGTTTCCGCCATGCCGAGACCTGTCAACATTTCGCCTGGTTGCAGCCAATCATAGTTTTCGACAGCCTGCTGCGCGACATAGGCCAAGACGGCATAGGCGCCGCCGAAGCTGACGATCGCGACTTTGCTGAAGAACACTGACAGCCGCGTGTAGATGCTGTTCGGCTCTCCGAGCAACGCGAGAAGGACGACAGGGCCGAGCCACAGCGGCAGCCAGACCATGACGACCTTGATCGCCCGTGCAAGCGAAGGTCGCGCATGATCAGGTAGCCTCTCGCCCAGCGCATCGTCATCTTCTCGGCTATGCGCCGCGGATCCTGCGACAGGGTAGCCAAGCCAATTTGCGGCTACGCCGATCATAGCCGCCGTGAGCACGACGAGTGGAAAGGGAACGGCGAAGAAGGACAGAGCCACGAAGGCCGCTGCCGCGATTGCGATCGCGAGCCGTGACTTCAATGCTCGGCGGCCAACGCGCAGAACGGCTTCGATGACCACCGCGATTACGGCCGCCTTGAGGCCGAAGAATAACCCAGCGACAAATCCGACATTGCCCCAGATGACGTAAATCCAGCTGAGGACCATCAGTGCGATCACGCCGGGCAGGACGAAAAGCGTGCCAGCGATGATACCGCCGCGGGTACGGTGCATCAGCCAGCCGATGTAGATGGCAAGCTGCTGGGCTTCCGGGCCCGGCAAGAGATGGCAGTAGTTCAGCGCGTGCAGGAAGCGCGTCTCGGAAACCCATCGGCGTTCTTCAATCACGATCCGGTGCATCACGGCGATCTGCCCGGCCGGGCCGCCAAAGCTCAGCGCAGCCACCCGCAGCCACACCCGGAACGCCTCGGCAAAGCTCACGCCATGAGCCGGCGTCGTCGCGCCCGCAGAAACGATTGCAGCGGGCCTGGCGGTCGCTCTCATGAGCGACCTCCGACCGCTGGCGTCGGCCAGTCATGGCCCTCGCTGACCGCATCGCGTGACCAGCGATACAACGCATCATAGAGTGCAAGGCTCGCTTCGAGCTGCACGAGGTCGCTGCGGTGCATGCGAGACAGGCCAAGAGATGCGGCGAGCAGACCAGCTGCCTGCGGTGCCAGGTCGAGACGCGCGGTATCCGCCGCACGAATGATGACGGCAAGTCGATCCAATGCTTCGCAGTGCAGACCGAACTCCTCGATCATGACATCGAACGTGCAGAGTGGGCCGCGATGGCTCCAGAAGATGCCTTCAACGTCGAACGGTGTGGCATGGAACCGGTCCGCTACATCCGCGACCTCGGGCGGCGCGACAAACAGGAATACGGCGGACGGATCGATGAAGCGGCGGATCAGCCAGGGGCAAGCAATGCGGTCGATCTTCGGCCGCGCGCGCGTGACCCACACTGTGCGTCCCTGCTGATCGCGCTCCGGCACGTGGTCGGGTCGCACCAGCAGGCCACCCGCCTTCAGCCAAGATTCGAAGCCACCGTCCAGATCTTCGGCGTGCGCGCCGGCGTGGCGCAGCCAGGCTGCCACTCCTTGGCTGAGTTTCTTGCCGCGCTGGCAGACCACCACCACAGATTGCCCGGCATAGTCCTGAGCCCAGGATGAGACTGTGCGGTAGTCGCGCCGGACGCTCCCCGGCAGCATCCGCGGGTCAGAGGCATAGTCGGTGTCGATCCGAACATCGACAATGATCGGTGCTTCGGGTGTTCCGACGAGCCGGTTCAACTGGGCGGCATTGATGGTATCGGGTGCGGCCATAGGGCGTCCCTTTCCTCACTGCGGAGGTTCTGAGACGCGATACTTCGGCCGAAGCCTCACGGGGCGATCGCGGTCAGCCCCTTGCGGCGGAAGGTGATGAAGGCGTGGCTGCTTGTCAATGCCGACTGCATTCGAGGATCAGGCGTGCGGTGATCCGACAGCATCGATGACCTGCAGGCTGACAAGGTTCGACACGTAGCGCCCCCCGGCGTGATCGCCCGGAACAATCAGCCGCAAAGCTCCATCCTGGCCGTCCGGACCAAGCTGTCCCCCAGTGTCGGCATAGGCGATCAGATCCGGCTGATTGCCGAATGCGGGGGCGATTTCGCCGAGCGATATGAAGGCACGGTAGCCATCGCTGCCGGTCGCGATGACGCCGAAGCGCAACAGATCATTTTTGACTGATGGATCGGTCAACAGGCCCGCGTCCTGGATCAGCGTCCACAGAGAGACGCCGGTGTAGGTATCAGTCACCTGCCCGGCGCCGGAGGTGTAGGTCGCTGTTTCCGTCGTCGACTGATTCAAGGTGGCCAACGCTTCTGGCGTAACGATCGCCGGGTTGGCGATCTCTCCTGAGAGTATGAGGGAGTCCGAAATGCCGCCTGGCCCCGATGTCCCGGGCTCGGGCAGACTCTGTACATCGAGACCGACAAGGTCCGAGACGTACCTTCCGCCCGCGACATCACCGGGAACAACCATGCGTGCCAGGCCATCCGTGCCATCTGCACCGAGCTGATTGCCGGTATCAGCATAGGCAACCGTCACCGGCTGGGCACCAAAGTTGGGAGCGATCTCCCCCAGCGAGAAGACTGCCTTATAGCCGTCGGACCCGCTCGCCACGACGTACTTGCTGAGTATGTCATTCTTTGCAGTTGTTACCGTGACGCCGTCAGCCTCGTTCAGCAGGTCCCACAGCTTGATGCCGGTGTAGCTATCAGTAACCGGGGTGCCCGCGGCTGTATAAGTCGCCGTCAGGTTGGTAACGGGCGTCAGAGACGGAAGATCGTAGGTGCCGGGATCACCAACCTCGCCCTTCAGTGCGACCGGCGAGAACATATAGCGGAAGTGGTCGAAAATGCCGGCGAGCCTTACCTCAGCCGCATAGAGCTTCTCGACAAAATCTGCCGCGGTGGTCTGGTGTGCCACTGCTTCCCCCTGACCCAGCCATTGTATCCAGTCGTGTATAACGACGGAGCAGAGGCGGACAACGCCACCGCGGTAGCAGCGCAACGCTGATGGGTCATATTATGGTGATAACCCGCGATGGGGTTGCTGCATCATGCTTCGCCAAGGAAGCGGGCAAACGGAGCGCTATAGTCTGCGTGCCACCGCGACAATGGCTCGCAGAGCATGATCGGATCAGGTTGACCCGATCATGCTCTGCGATTCATTGATGTAGAGCGCGATTCACGCGTTCTAACGATTCCGCTTCAAGCGATCGCGCTCTAGGCCATTCCCTTCGAAATATAGCGTGGCATGTGGGGGAACGCCCACCCGACACCACATCCAAAGCGCCGCAACGAGTCTCAGCTATGCGCCGAGGACCTCGATCGAGGTGGACTTGATCAACGCGAGCACAGGTGCTCCTGCGCTCAGTGCCAACTTGACGATGGCATCGGGTGTAACACGGGAGATGAGGCTCCCGTCTGCCAATGCGATCTCGACCAGAACTGAATGTCCCCTGGCATCGTCGGCAATGCGCCGGACCTCGCCGGGCACGACATTATGGACACTGATGGACTCCGGCACCTTGCCTGCCAGGATCACCTCGCGCGCCGGGATGCGGATCCGGCGTTCCGCGCCGATCGGCGTATCGAGCAGCGGCAGCCACAGCGTTACTCCACCGCCCTCCAGGCGCGACAGCTGACGCGCCGGATCGTGCTCCGTGACACGGCAGAGCAGCACGGCTCCTGCGTCATCGCGCTGCGCCAGCGGCAGATCGGCTCGTGCGGCGATCTCTGGCAACGGACCGCAGCCGATCACCCGACCGGCGTCTATCAGCACCAGCGAGTCAGCGAGTTCTGCCACTTCGTCCAAGGAATGGGTGACGTAGAGGACCGGCAGTCGCAATGCCGTCTTCAGACGCGTCAGATACGGCATGATCTCCGCCTTGCGGGCGGAATCCAGGCTGGCCAGCGGTTCATCCATCAGCAGCAGATGCGGTTGCGCCAACAATGCTCGGCCAATGGCGACGCGCTGACGCTCACCCCCTGACAGCGTATGCGGACGACGGCTCAGCAGTGCGCCAATACCGAGCAGTTCGACCACCTCGTCGAACTGCACGGGTCCGGGTGCGGCACGACGCAGGCCGAAGCGCAGGTTAGTCGCAACCGACATGTGCGGGAACAGGCGCGCATCCTGAAAGACGAGGCCCATGCGCCTTCGTTCCGGCGGGAGCCAAACACCGGACGCGGTATCCGCGAGCGCCTGACCGTCGATCACGATCCGACACTTATCGGGACGCAGCAGACCCGCCGCCGCCGATATGATCGTCGACTTGCCCGCGCCGGACGGTCCGAACAGCACCGTCACGCCGGGCGTCGGGACTTCAAACTCTATAGCGATCTGCACCGATGGAAACTGGTGGCGCAGCAGGACGCTGAGGCTCATCGCCCGAGTGCGGCGTTCAGTCGCTTGCCGATCCACTCCGACAGCAACAGGCCAATCAGAGCCAATGCCAGTGATACCAGCGACAATTCCGCTGCTTTGCTCTCGCCGCCGGGCACCTGCAAAGCAGCATAGATGGCCAACGGCAGCGTTTGCGTCTGTCCGGGGATGTTGGCAGCAAATGTGATCACTGCGCCAAACTCGCCGAGACAGGTGGCGTAAGCGACGATGCCGCCGACCAGAATGCCCGGCGAGGCAAGTGGCAACGTGACATTGAGCAGGCGGTCGAGCCGCCCCGCGCCGAGTGATCGCGCTGCCTGGTCAAGCCCCGGGTCGGCGGACTCCAGTGACAAGCGGATGGCCCGCACCATCACCGGGAAGATCATCACCGCACAGGCCAGGCTCGCACCGGCGGTCGTGAAGACCAATCGCACGCCGAACCAGTCGTTGAGCAGCGAGCCGATCGGACCACGCAAGCCGAAGATGATAAGGAGCAGCCAGCCGGTCACGACAGGCGGCAATACCAAGGGAAGATGCACCAGGGCGTTCAGAATGGGACGGCCGGGAAAGCGAAAGCGTGCCAGCACGAATGCAGTGATGACGGCAAGCGGCAGGCCGAAACCGACAGCGCGTGCTGCCACAGCCAGCGTCAGCCGGACGGCCTGCCACTCCTCCGCCGAAAGGACCAGGCTATTCGACCCTGAAGCCGCGCTTGACGAAGACGGCGCGAGCCTCGGGGCCAGACAGGTAAGTCATCAACGCACGTGCCTCTGGTGTGTCGCCCGCCTTCATTACTGCGAACGGATACGAGACGGGATCGTGGCTGTTGGCGGGGAAAGTGCCAGCGACCACGACGGCTTTCGACACGGCCGCGTCTGTCGCGTACACGATGCCTGCGGGGGCTTCGCCTCGCTCGACCAACAGCAACGCGGACCGCACATCGTCCGCGCGCGCCAGTCGCGGCGACACCGCATCCCAGATGCCAAGTTTCTTCAGCGCCTGCTCGGCATAAATACCAACTGGAACGTGCGCCGGATCGCCGGTGGCGACGCGGCCATTGGGTCCGAGCAGCCCAACAAGATTGAAGCCAGGACCGATGTCGAGGTGCTGCGGCTTGTCGGCTGGCACGACCAGGACGAGGTCGTTGCCGAGCAAGTCCTTGCGTGTGTCGGTAACGATCAGCTTCTTGTCGGCCAGATAGTCCATCCATTTCTCATCGGCCGAGGCAAAGATATTGGCGGGTGCGCCCTGCTCGATCTGGCGCGCCAAAGTGGAGCTGGACCCGAAGGACATGCGCAGCGGCGGGTGGCCCGCCTGCGCCCCCCATTGTGCCGAGATATCCTTCATCGCGTCGGTCAGGCTGGCGGCGGCGAACACCGTCAGCTCCTGTGCCCGCGCCGCAAGTGGGGTGAGCAACAGGCAGAGAGCCAGCAGAAAGCGCATCAAGGATGTCCTCGTCATCGTTGCAGGGAGTGGGCATCGGCGACCACGACATCGACCTGTGATGCGGTCAGCACGCGGCCATAGACCACCGCGTTGAACAGGGTCGCGAGCGTGCGCGGATCGCTACCGCTGAGCCAGGCGAGGCCCAGGAGTCGATTGATCGAAGGTGGTTCGTCGAACCAGCCGAATGGAGCGCTGGGGGCAGCGACCGCGCGCCCCTCGCGAACCGCGGGCAGCGACCGCCATGGCTCCGATTCGGCGAGGGCGGTGCGCATCGCGGGATCGGTGAAGACGATGACATCGGGATCGAGTGCCCGGATATCGGCCATCGTCGCTTGTCGCGATGGCCCTTTGCCTTCTGGCGCAACGATCTGCCAGCCCGCGCGCGCGAAGGTCTCGGCAAGATCGGAGCCCGGCGCAACCACGGTGAGACCGTCGGGACCTCGCGCACAGACAACGCGCAGCGATGTGGCCGGTCGCTGCGGCAAGGCAAGCAGTGCCTCGCTGAATCTGGCCAGCGGCTCAGCGCGTTCGTCGCGATGCAGAATGTTGCCAAGCAACCGAAGCACTTTGGCGATCTCGGTCAGCGATCCGTCCAACAGCAGCGTGGGTATGCCCGTTCGCTGCTGCGTCGCCTTGGCGAGATCCGCATAGCGCGGCGAGACAGTTCCGTAGTCCAGGATCAGGTCGGGCTTCAGGGCGACGATCTTGTCGGCGGTATCGTCCCGTCCGGTCAGACGAGGCACCTGCGGCAACTTTGCCACCTCGGGTGCGAGCAGCGAACGCGCGTTGTCCGGCAGCGATGAGGGCCAGCCAAGCATCAGGTCCGGCGCCACTGCCGCCAGCAAAATGGCGGCTGGTGGACCGGCCGGAAGGACGCGCGAGATCTGCTCTGGCACCGCGACGCTGCGCCCGGTGGCATCGACCACGGCGCCGCTCCAGGCGGCGCCAGACCAGGAGAGCAGCGGCAGAACTAGGAATACGCGGCGTAGCATCGGCCCCCCTGACTTGCTACGATGTAGCCATTGAGATATAGCGGCATGCGAGTCAAGGGCTTGCGCCAATGAGCCAATGTAGCCCGCCCGCACCGCCCGATCAGGAGCCGCGCGTGATGGTCGACGGCCAGGTGGTCGTCGGGTCGGTCCAGACGATGCTTCTGCAAGCCCTGCGGTCGACCGGATCAATAGCCGCGGCTCAGTGGCTGCTCCGTTGGCTTGTGGACTTGTCCAAGACCGAGGGGCATGCGGAACTGCGCGCTATCACACGGGCGGGGACAAACACTCTGGCCGATCGAGAATAGGGAATACTGGCGGCACCCACGATGGCAAAGCGAACACCAGGCGCGGCCGATCTCTCACCCGTCAGCGACCGGTTGAGCATTCGGCTCGACCTTGTCTCCGGCGCGCGGATCGGACCGGGAAAGGTTGCTGTTCTGGAGGAGATTGCTCGCTCTGGTTCGATCTCTGCTGCGGGACGCGCTTTGCGGATGTCGTATCGGCGCACCTGGGAACTGGTAGAGGATCTCAACCGCAGCCTTGGTACGGCCGTGGTCGAGACTGCGGCTGGAGGCAGCGGCGGCGGCGGCGCGGTCCTTACGCGCGCAGGCAAGGCCGTGATAGAACGCTATCGGGCCATCGAGATCGACACAGCACTCGCGGCCCGCAAACACCTGTTGGCGCTCAATCGTGCCTGCAGTGACAAGTGACACGCGTGACGCAAGGAGACTGCGCTTGAAGCTTTCCGCCCGAAATCAAATTGCCGGCACGATCAAGACCGTAAAGCCTGGCGCGACGACAACTCACGTCACGATCGAGGTTTCGCCGTCAGTGACGATCACCGCCTCGATCACCAACGAGGCGTCCGAAGAGCTTAAGCTGAAGACGGGCATGAAGGCGACAGCCGTGATCAAGGCGTCCGATGTGATGGTGGGCGTCGACTGATCAGTCTGCGGCATCCGCCAGGCGGTTCATCTCCAGTCGCCTCAAAGCGGCAAGCAGGGAGGTGACGCTGGCGGAACGCAGCGGAATAAACTGCTTCCCGGACTGGCGACAAAGCTGTTTCGCCACCTGAGCGGCTTGGTGGCTGACACAATCGACCGGGAACACCACCAGATCAGCCTGGCTGGCAAGACCGGCGAGGAGATTCAGGTGGTGCTCGTTGCCGCCGTCGTGATGCAGGAACGTGCCACCTGAGCCCTCGGTGACCGCGCGCAGGCGCGCGATGTGATGCGTTCGGCCGCCGATGTAGAGCAAGGTGATGCCACCGAGCCGCGGTGGTGGAGATCCAGGCTCTCGGCAATCGTCGCCAGAGACAAACGCCGTAGACTCGATCGCTTCCAACTCACGCCGCAGCGCTTCGTTCGCGTGTTCCGCCTGTTGGCGTGCGGACCGCTCTTCGGCCGCGGCTGCTTTGGCGGTCATCAGCCGTTCAGCCAGGAGTGAACCGCGGCGCGTCTCGCTGGCGAGCTGTCGCTGCAGGTCCGTGACCAATTGCCGCAGCGTGGCATCGTGCTCGTCCGCACCGGTCGGCTGTGCGGCAACCTGTTGCGCAAGCGTGCGACGAAGCTGCTGGATGCTGGCATCTCGAGTAACGACGGCTTCGCGGAATGCGGCTTGTTGGCGGTCCAGCCGCTCGCGAAGGCTGGCGGTTTCTTCTTCCAGTTGGCAGAGACGCCTTATGTCCGCCCGATTGGCTGCTCCGACGAGGTGCGACAGCATGTGCACTTCGCCGAACGCATCGCGGACAACGCCGCGCGTTGCCGCCGGGTGCGTCAGGGTGGCCCAATATGCGCCAGGTATCTCGCCACGCTTTACCGCCTCGCGCCAAAGCGACCGCACGTCATCCTCGGTTGTCGCCTTGGCAAATCGGTTGATCGAAACCCGGTGGCGCTCGTCCAGCGCCTTGTTCAGCAGCTTGGCAGCCTTGTCATGACGCCCGGCCAATCCGACCGCAGTACTATGCAGGTCGTGGTTCGTGCTGTCTGGTGCGACCAGCCCGAGTTTCTTCAGGATTTGCCGCAGCTCACTCGTGGACAGACACGTTCCGACGATCGAGCAATGCAGGTTGGTGTTGAACTCCCAGATCCTGGTGCGTCTTGGAGGGCCGGCCACACTGATGCTCTCATCGTGCACCACCAGTGCGGGCGGCAGCGAGGCAATGTCGATGTGCTGTGCCTGCGGCGTCGTCGGTACGTTTCTGAAGACGCCGGGAGGTGCTGCCGCGTTCATGACCTGGGACCTTCAGAGACCCGCCTGCGTGATGAACTTGGTGTTGAGGTAATTCTCGATGGCTTCCGACCCCCCCTCGGAGCCGTAGCCCGAATCTTTGACACCACCGAAAGGCACTTCCGGCAATGCCAGACCGTGGTGATTGATCGAGATCATGCCGGACTCCACCGCTGCAGCGATGGCATTCGCTGTCTTTGCCGAGCGCGTATAGGCATAGGAGGCGAGCCCGTACGGCACGCGGTTGGCTTCCGTGACGACTTCATCGAAGGTGCCAAAGGGTGAGATAACGGCGAGCGGGCCGAACGGCTCCTCGTTCATGATGCGTGCGTCCTTCGGCACGTCGGTCAGCACTGTCGGTTCGAAGAAGTTGCCCTTGTTGCCGATGCGATGCCCACCGGTCTGAATGGTTGCGCCCCGCTGCGTCGCGTCACCGATGAATGTCTCCATCGCGGTGATGCGGCGCGGGTTGGCCATTGGCCCCATCGTGGTGCCAGCCTCCAACCCGTCGCCGACCTTGAGCGCCTTGCTGTGCTGTAGGAAGCCGCTGACGAACTGGTCGTACACCCGCTCCTGCACCAACATGCGGGTTGGCGACACGCAGACCTGGCCGGCGTTGCGGTATTTGGCGCCTGCGAGCAGCCGGCTTGCCGTATCCACATCCGCGTCGTCGAAAACGATCGCCGGCGCATGTCCGCCGAGTTCCATGGTCACACGCTTCATATGTGCGCCGGCGATCGCCGCGAGCTGCTTGCCGACGGCCGTGGAACCGGTGAACGAGATCTTGCGGATGATCGGATGCGGGATCAGGTATCCCGAGATCTCTGCGGGGACACCGTAAACCAGATTGATCACGCCCGCCGGCACGGCCGCGTCGGCAAAGCAGCGGATCAATTCGGCCGGTGAGGCCGGTGTTTCTTCCGGGGCTTTGACGATGACCGAACAACCGGCCGCAAGTGCGCAGGCCAGCTTGCGCACCACCTGGTTGATCGGGAAGTTCCACGGCGTGAATGCCGCCACTGGTCCGACGGGTTCCTTCACCACGAGCTGATAGATGCCCTCTGCCCGGGCGGGAATGACACGGCCATAGGTCCGACGCGCCTCCTCGGCGAACCAGTCAATCACATCGGCGCCGGCAAGAACCTCTCCCTTCGCCTCTGCCAGTGGCTTGCCCTGCTCCATGGTCAGCAGCGGGGCGATGGCGTCCGCACGATCACGCAACAGGTTCGCCGCCTTGCGCATCACCTTTGATCGGTCGAAGGCCGATACTTTTCGCCACTCCTTGAAGCTTCGATCAGCGGCCTCCAGTGCACGGTCCAGATCGGGTCGTTCGGCGTGGACCACCGTGCCAACGACATCGCCGCTGGCCGGGTTGACAACAGGCAGTTTGCGGCCCGCCTTGGCTGGGGTCCAGGCGCCGTCAACAAACAGAAGCACGTCGGGATACATCGTGTCTCACATCCCCTGGCAGGCTGACGCGTGTCACCGCGCAATATGCAACTGGATACAGCGATATTGCCAGGACGGCAATCCCTTTGCAAAGGGCTGTGGCGGTAGGACAGGTCGTTCCTTGTAACTCGTCCCAGTCCGGTCGCAGGCACGGACCGGTCACTGCCATCGTTACTGGCCGAACTCCACGTCGTGTGTCCTGGCGCCTGGCGCCGTCGGGTGACGACCCGGCTCCAGCCGCATCACCTCGGCGGCAGCTTGACCGCGACGGCGCTGAAGGGGTCCGGATCCTTATCCTTGAACTGCGGGTCATTCAGATAGGCGAATTTTGTCTCAATCGCCCACACGGTATCGCCAACCACGGTGACCGCTGTCAGGTTCAACTTGAAGCCGTCCTTGATCGTCTCGATCTGTGCCTTGTTCCCTGCCACGCGCACCACGTCGATCTTTCCGCCGCGGTTCTCAGCCAGCACGATGCGTCCGTCGGACAGCGCGCGCATGCCGTCCGGACCATCGATGGGCTGTGAGAGTTCGAGCTGGGTTGCTTCACCAGCCGTTCCATCGGTCTTGGTGGCCACACGAACCAACTGGTTCTGGCGGACATTGTTGAACAGAACACTGCCGTCCGAGAGCAAGGCGATGCCGTCGATCCCTGCCCATTTGGGGTCTTCTGCCCAGACGGCGAGCTCGGTCGCGCCTGGCTTGAGCGCGAGGATTCGGCCGCCGCGCGTATCGGTTGCCAGCGTTGTCCCATCGCGCAGGACCTCGATGTCGTTACAGAAACCTCCTCCGGGGAACGGATACCTACCCTTTAAAGCGGCGGTCTGCAGATCGAACGCCCTGAGAATAGTGGTGTTGTTCTTTGGATCGGGATCAGCGGAACAGACCCACAACGTCTGCGACGGCTCATGGGCGAATACGCCGACCCCACGTATGAGGTCGGCTGGGCCGGCCGGTATCCAGGGTGTCGCCTTGGTCGCTCCCGGCAGTGCACGATAGACCGTGCCGTGCACGAAGCTACCCAGAAAGATTGTTCCGTCATTGGTGGACGTCAGGCTCTCGGGAAAGGCACGCTTATCGTCAATGACGATTTCGTTCTGCTGTGCCCGCGCAGGATTTGCCATGCCAATGATACATATGAGTGCCGCGCTAAAAAGCCATTGGTGCACGGCATGCCCGCTCAACCTGAATCGTTGTTGCATCGCCGCTCCTCCTCGCAATCCTGTGTGCTTTGACGATGGTTGCGGCCAATCAGCTTCAAAATGCTGCTGCCGGCACGGCATCATGTGGCGGTCGGACGCGCGAGACAAGCTATCCCTCCCGTGGACAGGCGATAGATCCTTGTTATATTCGAATGGGAATAGAGCTGTGAACGCCCGCTGGCGGGTCGGCCGGCTATCGGGATGGGTAGTAGAGCGAGCCGATGAACGTGCTGGCGTATCCATATCCGGCGGCTCAACGAAAGCAGCGTGTGGACGCTGACTCGACCCTCGATGGCCGATGGCAATAGCATCGCAACAACCGCGCCACCTTCTACGACGGAACAGACAATGCAATACATGAAACTCGGCCGTACCGGCCTTGAAGTGTCTCGGATCTGTCTGGGCTGCATGAGCTACGGCACGCCCGGTCAGGGTAGTCATGCCTGGAGCCTGAGCGAGGAAGAAAGCCGGCCATTCATCAGGCGCGCTTTGGAGGGCGGCATCAATTTCTTCGACACGGCCAACCGCTATTCGCTAGGCACCAGTGAGGAAATTCTGGGGCGCGCGCTGAAGGATTTCGCGCGGCGTGAGGATGTGGTGATCGCGACCAAGGTCTACGGGCGCATGCGGCCAGGACCGAACGGCGCCGGGTTGTCGCGGAAGGCGATCATGGGCGAACTGGACGCCAGCCTGCAGCGCCTGGGCACGGACTACGTCGATCTTTATCAGATCCATCGCTGGGACTACGAGACGCCGATCGAGGAAACGCTGGAGGCGCTGCACGACGCGGTGAAGGCTGGGAAGGTCCGCTATATTGGCGCATCCTCGATGCATGCGTGGCAGTTCGCCCGCGCTCTGGCGGTCTCGGAGCGCCACGGCTGGACGCGTTTCGTTAGTATGCAGAACCTGGTCAATCTGCTGTATCGCGAGGAAGAGCGCGAAATGCTGCCGCTCTGCGCTGCCGAAGGCATTGGCGTCATTCCGTGGAGCCCGCAGGCGCGCGGACGGCTGACGCGAGACTGGAGCGTCACCAGCACGCGCTCCGAAACCGACGATGCGCTTACCAGGCTGTTCGCCAAGACCGCCGATGCCGATCGGAAGGTTGTGGATCGCGTCGCGCAGGTGGCCGCCGCGAGAGGCATCTCACGCGCACAGGTGGCACTCGCATGGCTATTGTCGAAGCCGGTGATCACCGCCCCGATCGTCGGCGCGACAAAGCTGCCGCAGCTCGACGATGCCATAGCGTCGGTAAACGTGCGGCTGTCGGACGAAGAGATCGCGTCCCTCGAGGAGTCCTACGTGCCCCACGCGGTCGTCGGCTTCACTTAGCCATTGGACGCAGGCTGGTGCCTCGCGCGTGACCGAGTTAGCCTAACGCTGTGCCCGATACAGCGGGGACTCGGGAGTGACAGGTGCCGGACGACATCTCCTTCGTGTGGCCGACTGCTGGCGTCATGCATGTGACTTCGGTTCCAGGCGGTGGCTGCAATATCAAGTTCACTTTCTCTGATCGCGGTATCGTAAGATCAATCGGTAAGGGACGGATTCTCACAACTCGGAAGATCGCGACCAAGCGTATCGCGGAACAATACGAGATCATCGTTCGTCACGACGGTGATTTCGAGAGCAGCTACAACATCATCGACCAGACTCCACACTCGACGGCGAGTGGCGCCGGGCGGCTGCACGCGATGGGAGCAGTTGTCGATAGCGGCAGTGAGCTCTACGACATCAGAAATGGTGGAATCCTGCACTTCCAGCTTTACCTGGCCGGCAAGCTTGTCGACCCGCGACAATATTTACGCGACCCGGAATGACGCTGCCGTTTCAGTGGCGGGATCCGCGGCCAGAACCCGCGAACCCTGCCGTGGCAAGCTACCCGATTTTTCCCATTCTACGCAGGCTCTCCTCCACGGTACCCATCAGGCCGGTATACGGCTTGGCCTTTGACAGGTCGCGGATCTGATCGATCTTGTCCGCCACCATCTCGATTGTCACTGGCTGGTCCGGGTCAAACTGTACGCCCTCCGACTGAAAATACTGCACGCGTGCATAGTTTCCGGCCGTCGCGGCGATGATTTCGCCATTGGCGTCGCACTCCTCGCTGCACAGCCAGGCAACAGCGGGCGAAACGAACTCCGGACGCATGTATTGCAGCATGTGCGGCGGCAGCAGCGCCTCCGTCATGCGCGTGCGCGCCGAGGGCGAAATCGCATTGCACAGGATGTTGTATTTGGCGCCTTCCAGCCGCAGCACGTTGATCAGGCCGTTCACCGCCATCTTGGCGGCGCCGTAGTTGCTCTGGCCGAAATTGCCGACCGTTCCGGAGCCCGACGTGGTGACGACGATGCGGCCGTAGTTCTGCTGGCGCATGATCGGCCAGGCCGCCTTGGTGCAATACACCGTGCCGTAGAAATGCACCTGCACGGTGAACTCGAAATCCTCCATGGTCATGTTGTTGAACGCCTTGTCGCGCAGGATGCCGGCGTTGTTCACCAGAATGTCGCAGCGACCCCAGGTGTTCATCGCGGTGTCGATGATGCCCTGCGCACTCGCCATATCCGCGACCGAGTTGTAGTTGGCGACCGCCTGGCCGCCGGCGGCCTCGATCTCGGCAACCACCTTGTCAGCCACAGCGTGCTGACCACCGCGGCCATCCACCGCGCCGCCTGGATCGTTCACCACGACCTTGGCGCCGCGGCTGGCCAGCAGCATGGCGTGCGAGCGGCCAAGCCCGGCACCCGCACCGGTCACGATGGCAACGCGATCGTCGAAGCGGATTGGCATAGAGGTCCTCCTGGGGTGGTCGGATGATGGGTATGGGCTTATCCTACTGGCCAGTAATCCCATGAGGCCAGCCCATGAGCACCCTGCGCAGCGGCATATTTCTGGCGCCGTTCCACAATCTGACGGAGAACCCGACGCTCGCGCTGGAGCGCGACATGGAACTGCTGCAGCACCTCGACAAGCTGAACTACCACGAGGCGTGGATCGGCGAGCACCACTCCGGCGGCTTCGAGATCATTGGCTCCCCCGAGGTTTTCATCGCCGCGGCCGCCGAGCGGACACGGCACATCCGGTTGGGCACTGGCGTTGCGTCGCTGCCGTACCACAACCCGTTCATCCTGGCTGACCGCATGGTGCAGCTCGACCACATGACGCGCGGTCGCGCGATGTTCGGCGTGGGTCCGGGCGCGCTGGTGCACGACGCGCTGAAGATTGGCATCAAGGCGGGCGACCAGCGGCGCATGATGAACGAGTCGCTCGACGTGATCATGAAGCTGCTGCGCGGCGAAAGCGTCACCGAGAAGACGGACTGGTATGATCTGGTGGACGCGCGGCTGCAGTTGCCCTGCTACACGCAGCCGATCATGGAGATGGCGGTGGCTGCATCGCGCTCGCCCGCGGGTGCGCTGGCCGCCGGGCGGCACGCGATCGGCATGCTGTCGATCGGCGGCACCAGCCCCGATGCAATGGCGAAGCACACGCTGAACTGGGGCCTTTACGAGGAGCAGGCGCGGCTGAATGGGCTGGTTCCCGATCGCAGCAAGTGGCGCCTCGTCACGCTGATGCACGTGGCGGAAACGCGGGAGAAGGCGAAGGAGAATGTGCAGTTCGGCTTGCACGCATTCCGCGACTACTTCACCGATGTGGCGACGTTCCCGATCGTGCCGGGCGACATTGCCGATCCATACACGTTCCTGATCGAGAGCGGCGCCGCGTGTATCGGCACACCGGACGACGCGATTGCCTATATCGAAAACCTGCTGAAGGGATCGGGCGGGTTCGGCGCCATCATGGAGCTGGCGCACAACTGGGCGGACTGGGACGCGACCAAGCGGCATTACGAACTGATGGCGCGATACGTCCATCCGCATTTCCAGCGCTCGCGCGAATTGCGGCGTGACTCGTACGCCTATGCGCGCGATCACCATGGCGACTTCATCGGTCAGGCGAGTGCCGCGGTACAGGCGGAGATCGATCGGCTGGCGGCGCGCAAGGCGGCGGAATAGCGCAAGTGGCGCGAGATGCTGTCACCGAGCTTGCCGAGTTGCTGGAGGGCAAAGGCAGTCGACGTTATGGGCTGAGCGACGTCAACCAGTTGCAGCATGCATTGCAGGCGGCGTTGTTGGCGGAACAGTCCTGCTGCGATGCTGCCTTGGTGACAGCGGCGTTGCTGCATGACATCGGCCACATGGTGCACGAACTTGGCGAGAACCCGGCGGAAGAAGGCGTCGACGACAGGCACGAGGAACTGGGCCACGCCTATCTGGCGGCGCTGTTCGGACCGGAAGTGACAGAGCCGGTGCGCCTGCACGTACCGGCGAAGCGCTATCTGTGCGCGACCGAGCCCGACTACTTCGCCAAACTTTCTGCGGACAGCGTGCTCAGCCTGAAGCTGCAAGGCGGACCGATGTCATCGGATGAAGTGGCGACGTTCCGCGCCTCACCACACGCGGATGCTGCGGTACGGCTTCGGCGGTTCGATGAGGCGGCGAAGGTCGCCGACCTGCCCACGCCGCCGGTGGCATATTTCCTGCCGCATGTGCGGGCCTGCATGCGCGGATAGTCGACGCATTACAGTCGGCCCCACAGCTCCCTGGCCATGATGCCGACCCGCGCCTCGATCGCTGCCGCAGCATCCAGACAGACATCTTCGCGATAGCGCGAAGCAATCAGCTGTACGCCCACCGGATTGCCGCCGGCGAAGCCGATCGGAACGACGGCGGCAGGAAGTCCCAAAACGTTGATCGAGGACATGAACCTGAGGTCGTTCCAGAACAGCGATCGGACCCGAACTTCACCGCCAAGGTCGGCATTCACCTCCGGGGTGCGGGTTAGCGTCCTCGGAAGTGGTGGAGATTCGGAGCGACGCCTGGTGTGGCGTGGCGGTGTCGGCGGAGGCGGCCATCGGACCAGTCGGCTACGGTGGAGTTGCGAAGCTTCAACCAGAGCCGAGAGAGGAACCGATGGCCGACGAGAGATTGCCGCTATCCGAGTTGCTGGAGAAGGCTGGTGAGGGGGATTTCCTTGCGCGCTGTGGCCGAAGCGGTGCTGCAGTTGCTGATGGAAGCGGACGTAGAAGGTCTGATTGGTGCTGGACGCTACGAGCGCAATGGCGAGCGCATGACCTGGCGTAATGGCTACCGCGACCGCGCGCCCGACACCCGGCTGGGATCGCTTCAGCTGCGGATACCGAAGCTGCGGCAAGGCAGTTACTTCCCGCCGTTCCTGGAGGCACGGAAGGTTTCGGAGAAGGCGCTGATCGCGGTGATCCAGGAAGCCTGGATTGGCGGCGTTTCGACGCGACGGGTCGACGATCTGGTGCAGGCGATGGGTCTGAGCGGGATCAGCAAGTCGCAGGTCTCCAAGCTGTGCAAGGACATCGATGAGCGTGTACACGCATTCCTTGATCGTCCGCTGGCAGGCGAATGGCCCTATCTGTGGCTGGACGCGACCTATCTGAGGCAGCGAGAAGGTGGTCGGATCGTCTCGGTCGCTGCGATAATCGCTGTCGCGGCAAACACGGATGGCAAGCGAGAGATCGTCGGGCTGCACATCGGTTCCTCCGAAGCCGAGACCTTCTGGTCAGTCTTCCTGAAGAGCCTGGCGCGCCGTGGTCTGCGCGGTGTGAAGCTGGTTATCTCCGACGCGCATGAGGGATTGAAGGCTGCGATCCGCCGGGTATTCAGTGCTACATGGCAACGCTGCCGGGTTCACTGGATGCGGAATGCGCTGTCCTACGTGGCGAAGACCCAGCAGAGCGGGGGCAGGCGCGCCGTTTTAATCCGGTGATGTGCCGATTGAGGTAGGTCAATGCGGGGCGAGCTACGTGCAGCTAACAGGGAAGTTGAAGACACTCATGGTGACACCCCATGGAGCCACAAGCCTCTCACCTCATCGGTCAGGTGGAGCAACCAACGCAGTCGGCGCGCCGCCTGCTAGTGGCCGGCGCGATTATTGGTGTTTCGGGGATTTGCGCGGGCTGCACTGAGATGCTGAGAATATACTCGCTGCCGGACATTAACGTTTGGCTTCTCGCGGTCATGCTGGCGAGCTGGTTCGCAATTCACCTCGTCCAAACTCCATGGCAAACACATTGCGACGAATTGGATGGTCCGTCGGTGAGCTTAGCC
>JAMXLO010000098.1 GCA_024280945.1 Acetobacteraceae bacterium | reverse complement strand
GCTGGGCGCCGGCGGCATGCGAGGCCAGCGCGGTGAACGTGCCGCCCAGCTGCTTGCCATCGATGGAAACGGTGAACGCCGCATCACCCGCTGCATCACTGGTGCCATCGTGGTTGGCGAATGCGTCTTCTGAAATCGACAGAACGAGCGTGTCGGAGCCGGTCCCGACAGTTACCGGCGCAGGCGGAGGTGGATTGGTTGTTCCGCCACTACTGCTGCCACCACCACTACTACCACCACCACTACTGCCTGACGGAGATGGAAGACCGCCCACTGAACTGCCGGGATCCCCGGGGCCGGGATCGTTTTGTCCGAGAACGTCGGTCGTGGTGAACCAGCCGACACCCTTGGAATTTTCCCACGTCGCCACACCGTGAACGATCCGGAGTGCGTCGGCCCAACCGCCGCTCCCGTCCTGATTCACGGGCTGTCCGTTCTCGGTAACCTGACCCATAGGCGCGTTCGGCCAGGCGGCCATCGGTTGCAAAGTCCAGATATTACCCTGGGCATCTGTGGCATAGCCGTGGCCCAAGATAATATCGCCTGGGTCCAACGTGATAGTGCCACCAGCATATTCAGCGGAAGCCACGGCATTTTCATTCATCACGGTTTCAAGCGTGGGAATGTCTGTCGTGTTGGGCAGTGGGATATAGGTGTCAGAGCCCGGAGACGGGGGAGCGAGTGTCGTTGCCATAAGATCTTTCCTACTGAGTCGACATGGCTTCTAGCCAAAGAAGTCATTGTTATCGTTCGTTCGTTCTCGGGCCTGGCTGAGGCCTTCTTGAACCCGGCGAATGCGGCTTCGATTTTATTATCCTGCCGTATTGATGAATAAAGTGCGAGTGAGGTCAACGAGATTCAGCGATAACGAAGCGTTAAATCGATAAGCGTTAAGTCGCCGCTGAATTTGGCATGCTGGAGTGTGCCGACGTATTTGCTGCGGGCGCCACGCATGACTGTGAGCAGCCGGGACTAACTGCTGTTCGCTTGCAGGCTCGTTGCACCACTTTTCCGCCTATCATCGTGCAGTGGGTCGGCAAGAGATGGCAAGTATGGCAGACCGCGCCATGAGCCTTGCTCCAACTGCAAGCTTTCATGCTGTGGTGGCTTGCATGCATCACACATGCATATACATCTACTTAGCAGAGCTGCATATGGTGCTCTTCGTTTTTCTAGCGGTATAACAGTCAGGTCACGGCGTCGGGCTGTTCATTGCGCTTGCTGGTATTCCTTGGCCGCGCCACGGACGGGCGGGCAAGACGGATCCCTGTCTAACGCTTCGCCAGCTTTGCCGCCGCACCTCCTCGTAGCGGCGGCTTCTTTGTGTTGGGGGACCTGCTGTATCTGACGCTGTTGTAAGCCATGGCGTTTGCGAGGCATGCTTCCTGCGCATCGTCGAGCCGGTGCAGCGCCCAATGGGAAAGAGCTAGAGGAGCGCCCGATGTTCCAGAAACTGCATCACGTCGCGTATCGCTGTCGCGACGCCCAGGAGACGGTAGAGTTCTACACCAAGGTGCTTGGCCTCAAATACGCCGCCGGCGAGGTCCTGCCGGAGGGCCAGAAGGCATATGGCGAAGAAGTCGATCTCATCCATATCTTCTTCGAGTGTGGTGACGGCAGTTACATCGCATTCTTCGATCTGCCGAGTTCGCCGCCTGCCAAGGCGGACCCGAACACACCCAGTTGGGTCAACCACATCGCCTTCGAGGTGCCCAGCATGGAGGCGCTGCTGGAAGGCAAGCGGCGGGTAGAGGCCGCCGGCATCGACGTCCTGGGGCCCAAGGACCACGGGTTCTGCCAATCGATTTATTTTTTCGATCCGAACAACATCCGGCTGGAGATGACACTCCGGACCGAAGCGCCAGGGGTGCTCGAAAAGATGGAAAGCGTCGCTGCCGAGAGGTTGGCGGAGTGGAACGCGCGCAAGCAGCGCAAGTACGGCGTTGCGGCCTGAACAGCGATGCAGGACGGGCTGGTCGCGCTCGATGTGCCGCGTGGCAGCGGCTATGACAGTCAGAGCGGGCTGAACAACCTGTTCCCAAAGGTGTTCGGCCGCCTGGCGGCTGAAGGTTGCGGCAGGCGGGTTGCCTTCATGGTGATCCATCCGACCAGCAATTTCATGGGACATTACCTGATCGAGCCAATGCAACGCCGGGGGCGGACGATCCTGGCGCTGAACACACGCTATGTTGCGAATGATTCGGCGCTGATCATGGAGCGCGCGATCCAGGATCTCGGTGCCGGCGTGCAGTTCCTGCGCGCGCGTGGCTACGAGCGCATTATACTGTGCGGCAATTCTGGCGGCGGTTCCCTTGCCGCGTTCTATCAGGCACAGGCGGAGCACCTGACAGTAACCACGACGCCGGATGGCGTGCCGTTCGAGTTGCGTCCCGAACAGATCCCGCCCGTCGATGGGTTGGCGATGCTGGCGGCTCATCCAGGACGCGCGGCTACCATGGTCGAATGGATCCATCCGTCGGTGATCGATGAGCGGGACATGCACGCGACCGACCCGTCGCTCGATATGTACAACTCAGCCAACGGGCCGCCCTACGATGCGGTGTGGCTGCAGCGCTATCGTGTGGCGCAATGTGCGCGCAACGATCGGATCACGGATTGGGTTCTCGACCGGCTGGCGGCGTTGGATGCGGACCCGGACGCGGAGCTGATCAAGGACGCGCCGTTCATCGTGTATCGCACGGTGGCCGATCCGCGCTTTCTCGATCTGACGCTGGACCCGAGCGACCGGGCTGTGGCGCGCAACAGGCGGCTGAACTATGGGCCGACCAATCTGGGTCGGTTCTCTACACTGCGGTCTTTCCTGAGCCAGTGGAGCGCGCGCTTGTCTCGCGCGGATGGGCCATCTTGCATGGCGCGTTGCTCGGTGCCGGTGCTGAATGCGATGTACTCGGCGGATACGCTGGTGTTTCCGGCGCAATGCCGATCGTGGTCGGAAGCCGCCGGGTCACGGTGCATGGACTACACACTCAGGGGTGCGACGCACTTCCTGCTGGAACAGGATGCGTTGATCGAGGAGCTGGCGGATCTGCTGGTGAATTGGGCGGACGGGTTGTGACCAACTCTCTCTGACCCCCCTCCCGCGAAGGGAGGGGGGCGTTACTCGATGTCAGCCGATGGAGATGCGGCGGGGTTGTGCCTCTTTTCCTTTCGGCAAAGTCAGGATCAGCACGCCGTCATCGAGCTGCGCGCTGATGTGCTCCTGGTCGATCTTGTTGGATAGATTGAACGATCGCGTATAGTGGCCAACGTTGTATTCGGTGTAGAGTGGATCCAACCCGTCGTACTTTGAGAACTCTATCCGGCCGTCGACCCGCAGGGTGTTGTTCTCCAACGAGACATCCAGATCCTTCTTCTCGACGCCCGGCATTTCCAGAACGACCGTCAGAGCCTCATCGGTTTCATAGATGTCGCCGTAAGGAACGTAATAGCGGCCGGGCGTTGTCTTCTCTTCCTTGCTGACCAGTTCCTTCTTGTCGCGGACTGCAAGTTCTTGCGGAGTTGCCATCGGAACCTCCCTTATTGCACCTGGACCGACCGCGGTTTGTCGCGCTCGGCACGCGGCAGATACAGTGCCAGAATGCCGTCTCGACATTCCGCTTTCACGCGGTCAGCGTCGATCTCGACCGGCAATGTCATGGCGCGATCGAAACGGCCAGAGAGGCGCTCACGCCGATGAACGCCGGCCTTGTCCGGATAAGTCACTGCCTTGCTTCCGGACAGGCGGATCGTACTGCCCTTCACCTGCACTTGCAGGTCGGACTTCTTTATGCCGGGAACTTCAGTAATGATGATGAAGTCGTCGCCCTTGCGGAACACATTCATTGGCGGATAGCTGCCGCCGCCGCTTGGTCCTGATGTCAGCCAGCTGCTTGATCTGAATGAATCGAGTGCCTGCTGGAGACTGCCGAGCGCATCAAACGGATCGCCGAACAGTGGCATTGTTCACTCCCTCTGCTGCTCAGAGGCAGGAAGTGCCTATCGCTCCCAGCGTTGTCAGCCGTGCCGACCTTCTTGGCGCGGCTTCAGCACTCCCTGACCACGAGTGCCAAGCCAGTTAGGAATCGGAACGCCAGCCGTCAAGGGTTCGGCAGGCCCCTCCCGCCAGGGGCGGGGCCTGCCGACCCGGCTAGGCAAAGGCGAAGTCGGTGGCGCCTATTGTCGCCAGTTGTGTGTTCTGCAGAACGATTGTTCCCGCGCCAGCAACCTTGGCCCCAAGGTCCACGTGAACGTCGGCGCCCACCTGCGAAATTGTGCCGCCGAGGTCGCTGAAGCTGCTGAGTGCCACGCCGTATCCAGCAATTTGGATCAGATCGGCACCGTGCTGGAAGCCAGCGATTGTGTCGGTGCCGTTGCGGCCGGAGAAAGCGAACCGGTCGGCCCCGGCGCCGCCCAGCAGCAGATCGTCGCCACGGCCACCATGCAGTAGATCGCCGCCGGCGCCGCCGTCGAGAATGAACTGCATGGTGGGTGATGTGACGCCCGAGGCGTCGATGACATCGTTGCCGCCAAGACCCGCGACGACGATCGGAACGCCGGTCTGACCGGAAAGTGTCACCGGATTGGCCAAGCCGTTTACCGTTACGTTGCCGCCGTTGTCAGCGATGGTTATGGCATCGTTCGCAGCGGTCCCGGCAAGGGCGGGCGCGCTGGTGCTTGAGGCCGCGCTCGCGCTGGCAACGAACGCCGACGCGGCGGCAGCACGGAGTGGTGCGATGGCCGACTGGATGACAACGTTGTCGCCAGCGCCGCCGTCAAGGACGTCCTGTCCGCCGCCGCCGATCAGCACATCATCGCCCGCGCCGCCGGTGAGCGTGTCGTTGCCCGGGCTGCCGATCAGGACATCGTCGCCATCGCCGCCATTGGCGGCAAGTTGCGCCGCTGCGGTGAGTCCCGAAGCCACGATGACATCGTCGCCGCCAAGGCCATTGATGACGATGCGGTCGTTTGCATCGAAGTTGGCGATGTGCACCTGGGTGGCGAGGCCAAGCACGGTGATACCGGTGCTGTCGCCCACGATCTGAATGACGTCATCGCCGGCCGTCCCGTTGATGACGACGGTATCCGGTTGGTTGTCGGGGCCGCCAGCCGCCCCCGCCAGGTCCAGGTTGACCAGGTTGGTGTCGGTGCCCGACAGGTCGTTGACCACGATGTTGTCGGAACCCCCCAGCGCACGGAAGTCGATGGTCTCCGTGTCGTTCAGGTCCATGCTGATGTTGGCAACGTCACGGAAGAAGCGAACGCGCCCGCCGCTGGCGGAGATGTCGATGTTCTCGTTGACGTTGGCGCCATTGAACAGCAGCGTGTCACTGCCCGCCTGGCCTTCGACCACGTCGCTTCCATCGCCGGGATTCCAGACGAATGTATCGTCACCCCCACCCATCAGGGCCACGTCGTTGCCGGTGCCGCCGATGAACGTGTCGTCTCCGGCGCTGCCGACCAGCAGATCGGTGCCTGCGCCGCCATTGAGAACCAATTTGATCTGACCGGCGGCGAGACCCGATGCGTCCATCGTGTCATCGCCCGCACCGCCATTCACTGTCAGTGTGTCGTTGGCGCCTTCGGTATGCGCCATCAGCACTTGTGCGGGCAGACCATTTACGGCCACCGCACCACCGCTGCCCGATACCTTGATGGCATCGTTGCCCGCCGTGCCGTTGACAACAACCTGGTCAGCCGCCCCATCGCCACTGGTCCCCACGCCCAGGTCGAGGGATACCTGTTTGACATCGGTGCCTGTCAGATCGTTGACAGTGATGGTGTCGGCGCCGCCGAGTGCATTGAACCGAATGGTCTCGACGCTGTTGAGATCCATGGTGACAGTGGCGACGTCGCGGAAGAAGCGAGCGCGAGCGCCGTTGGCGGAGATGTCGATTTTCTCGGCGACGTTGGCTCCATTGAACAGTAGGGTGTCCTTGCCGTCCTGACCCTCGACGGTGTCGCTGCCATCGCCCGGATTCCAAACGAACGTATCGTCGCCGGCGCCGAGGAAGGCCAGGTCATCGCCCTGTCGGCCGGTGACGAGGTCGTTGCCGTCCCCACCGAGCAATACGTCCGCTCCGCGGCTGCCGAAGACAGTGTCGTTGCCACCACCCGCATCGATGGTCAACTTGATCAGGCCAGCGTTGAGAGCCGATGCGTCGATCGTGTCGTCGCCGCCCCGACCGTTGACCAATAGCGAGTCGTTGCTGCCTTCAGCCCCCTTGATCGTGACTTGTGCGGATAGTCCCTGCACCACGATGGAGGTTGCGTCGCCCGCGACCGTGATGTGGTCGGTACCGGCCGTGCCATCGACGGTCACTGTGTCCGCTGCGCCGTCGCCCGTGCCACTGCCTGCCGGTGACGATAGGTCGATGTTGACCAGCTTCGCGTCGGTGCCGCTCAGATCGTTGACGACGATGTTGTCCGCGCCGCCGAGTGCGTTGAACTGAATGGTCTCGACGTCGTTGAGATCCATGGTGACGGTGGCGACGTCGCGGAAGAAGCGCACGCGACCACCGTTGGCGGAGATGTCGATCTTTTCGGCGACATTGGCGCCGTTGAACAGAAGCGTGTCGTTACCGGCCTGTCCCTCGACGACGTCGCTGCCATCGCCCGGATTCCAGACGAACGTGTCGTCGCCTGCACCGAGAAGCGCCGTGTCGTTGCCGCGACCACCGACGATGAGGTCGTTGCCGTCACCACCCAGCAGCACATCGTTCCCATCGCCGCCGGTGATCGTGTCGTTGCCGGCACCCCCGTCGATCGTGAGCTGGATCAGGCTGGCCAGGCCATTCCCTGCCGTTATGACATCGTCGCCGCCATTGGCGTTGAGCACAAGGTTCTCGGTCGTGCCGATATCGATGCTGAACGGTGCCGGGTCGAGCCGATCGAAGCGTACGCGTGTACCATTGGCCGTGATGGAGAAAGTTTCGGTGCCGTTGCCGCCATTGACCTCGGCTGTGTCGGTACCGGCGCCGCCCTCGAACAGATCGGTGTCATCGCCCGGGTTCCAGATCATTCGGTCGTTGCCACCTTCGCCGAACACCTGATCGTCGCCATCACCACCCGTCAGCACATCGTTGCCATCGCCGCCGAACAGCAGATCGTTGCCACCCTTGCCGCGCAGGGTGTCGTTGCCGTCCTGGCCGAACAGCTGATCGGCGCCGGAACCTCCGGTGAGCGTGTCGTTGCCTGCGCCGCCAAACAGCTGGGCGGCGGGCAGAGCGCCGTTGGCTTCATCAAGCGCTATATTGTCGT
This sequence comes from Acetobacteraceae bacterium, assembly GCA_024280945.1. GTDB lineage: Bacteria > Pseudomonadota > Alphaproteobacteria > Acetobacterales > Acetobacteraceae > JAMXLO01. The sequence continues at coordinate 7,663 of JAMXLO010000098.1, read as the reverse complement.
CGCCGCCCAGGCCGAAGGCCTGGATCCGGCCGGTATTGGCCACCGTCGGCGTGCCGCCTTTGACCGACACGGCTCCACCATTGACCAGGATGTTGCCTGCGGCATTGCGGTTGAAGGTGATCGTGTTGTTGAGGTTGTCGCCGATCGCCGACAACAGACCGGCGCCCGGAAGGAACGTGGCAGTGACAGCCATACGAGGTGCCCTCTTTCAACGAAACGGGCGGCTTCGTGTCGTTTAAGGGCACGCGAGTCTGTGACCCGGATCACAGCCACGCGGCTACGAAATGCAGGCGCCTGTGATCCCGGCGCTTAAAGCCAGCAGGCCTCGTTCACAAATTCGTATTGACTGCGCGTAGCGCCAGTATGGTCAGGAGTCCTGCATTCAGCAGCATCATCGCCGGCGCCGCAGTCGCGATTGTGCGTGGCCAATGCCGGCCGGCCGATTGCCCGGCGATACCAACCACTGCAAGAGCCGGTACCGTGCCAATCCCGAAGCCGAGCATGCCAAGAAGGCCGAGTAGCGCGCTGCCACTGGCCGCTGCCGTGGCCAGCGCGGCGTAGAGGAACCCGCAAGGCAGGAATCCAAGCACGACGCCAAGCGAATAGCCGCCTCCGGTGCGCGCGGCGAGGCGTGCGATGGTGCGGGCCCATCCTATCGGGGCACGGTCCGGGCCGGTCAGCACGTGTGCAGCGTGTGCCAGAAACAGGGCTGCACCAAGCAGCAAGAGGACAGGCGATGCCCATTTGAACCATGGCATCTGGCCAATTACTGTACCCGCAAGCGCTCCAAGAGCACCGTACGTGGTGAGGCGGCCGAGATGATAGGGCAGCAGTGCCCCTTGGCTCACTCGCCGCCATTCGCACAGGCGTGCAACAGGCATGCATGCCATGCGATCGGCCACCTGCCCGAGCACAAACCCACCACACATCGGCACGCAATGGACTGTGCTGCCGGCCAGTCCCGCGATGAAAAGTCCGATCAGCAGACCACCGGACCAGGGAATGGCGCCGCAGAGCGATGCAATCATGCGAATTTCATGCTTTCACCCCTGCGGCAACGAGCGAGCTTAGTGCAGGATAGGGTTGGCTCACATTGATCCAGATCAGTGTTCAGTCGACAGGTTGCCCCAGCTCGTTGTGGTTTCGACGCGAAGAGCGATCACCGGCAACTCCGACAGCTGCATGGTGCGGTACTGCGGGTAGCGGTTGCGGAGCAGTTCCTGTGCATGATCATGTTCATGTCCCCGGGTGAGGATCTCGGCGTTGCCCCGAAGCATCACCCAGCCAAGTTCTCGCCAGTCTTCGCTGTAGCGATCGGCAACGAAGGCGACAGCGGGATTGGCCATGACGTTGCGCAGTCGCTTGAGCGGCCTCGCGGATGCCTGCTTCGGCTTCTCGTCGATTGTCACGTACAGGTTTCCGCCGTCAATTGCGAAACATACCGGAACGACATGCGGTCGGCCCCGGATATCGGCGCTGGCCAGGCGCCCCACCCGTTGCGCTGTCAGAAACGCGGCCTGCCCGGCTGATATCACCTACCCGCTCCCTTCACTTCGGCGGCGGCCGAAGCATGACCGCATGCACGGACGCCATGACAGTCCCATCTTTGACCAGGCACGAAGGAGGGCGCCATGGGAGATTCCACTCGCATTGCGGCGACCGCTGCCCTGCTCGGTGACCCGGCAAGGGCCAACATCCTTGCCGCACTGATGGACGGCCGGGCGCTGACCGCAAAGGAGCTTGCCTATGCCGCGCACGTGACGCCGCAGACCGCGAGCGGGCATCTGGCGAAGCTGTCGGACGGCGGGCTGCTGGCGGTAGAGAAGCAAGGTCGGCACCGCTACTATCGGCTGGCGTCGCCATTGGTCGGACAGATGCTGGAGGGGGTGATGGCTGTGGCAGGCCCCGAGCCGCCGCGCTCCAGCACCTGGCGTGGCGGCGAGGCGCTGCGGATGGCGCGTACGTGCTACGACCATCTGGCTGGACGGCTGGGGGTGGCGTTGGCCGATGCGCTGCTCGCGCGCGGCCATGTGGCTCTTGGTTCGGACGGCGGCGAGGTCACCGAAGCGGGGCAAAATTTCCTCGATGCCTTCGGCGCATCGCCGGCGCCCGGGCGGCGTGTGTTCTGCCGACCGTGCCTGGACTGGAGCGAGCGGCGGCCGCATCTGGCCGGACGCCTCGGCGCCGCGCTGGCATCCCGATGTTTCGAATTGGGCTGGGTGGCGCAGCAGCGCGACACGCGTGCGCTGGTGATCCCCGAGATCGGATGGCGAGGTTTCCGCGAGACTTTCGGGATTGTGCTGGAGAACTGAGCGCGCAGCGACTGGCGGAGCAACGATGTGCAGCCGGGGTCGTTACTGCCGATCGTGATGTTGCCAGGAGCGACGGAATGCCGTCTCGAGACACGAAGCCAGCCGATGCACCGACGACCGGCCGTCGTCATCCGGCTGATAGCGCAAATGATCGTGCGCTGAAAGACGATGACGACGCGCGTCGGGACGATCCGCATGGCCACGCCGTCGCCGACATAGCTGACCAGGACGAGCCCAGGGGAGCGCCCACTTCCGAACGTCACGATACCGAGACAGCAGCGGGCAGGATCGGAGGACGGGACAGGCGACGCGGCTAGTGCTTCGTCCCGCCGCGCTCCGCTCGCAGTCGTCGCAACGCCGGGCGCGTGGATCAGATCAGATCCGCCGCACCACGTAGGCCTGTTCAAGAGCCTCAAGAATGGTGTCGGCGTGAGCAGGATCGCGCGCCTCCACCATGACCTCCAATTCCGCTGCCTGCACCGAGGAAGCCGCGAACAGTCGCTGATGCGAGACTTCGATAATGTTGCCTCCGGTATCGCCGATCTTACCGGCTATATCGGCCAGCACGCCGGGTCGATCCGGTATCTGCAGATGCAGTCGCAACAGCCTGCCGTCACGCAGCAGGTTGCGCAGCAGCACATTCGATAGGATCCGTGCGTCGATATTGCCGCCGGTGATCGCCACGCCAACACGGCGGTCACGAAAATGCTCGGTGTAGGCCAGCAAAGCCCCAACGCAGGCGGCTCCCGCACCTTCCGCAACGACCTTGGCGCCCTCGACCAGCAGGCCGATCGCTTCCTCGACGATGTGTTCCGGCACAACGAGTACTTCGACGTCCAGTTCGCGCACGATCGCAAACGCCTTCTCGCCGATGTCGCGCACGGCGATGCCCTCGGCTATGGTCGCGCCACCAACTGACACGGGCTCGCCGGCCAATCGTTGCGCCATCGCCGAATATGTCGCGACTTCGACGCCGTACACGGCAATGTTCGGCTTTATTGCCTTGGCCGCAGTCGCGCATCCGGCAAGCAGCCCGCCACCACCGACCGGGATCACCAGCGCATCGAGGTCCGGCACCTCCTGCAGAAGCTCCAGCGCCAGCGTGCCTTGGCCCGCCATGACTCCATCGTCGTCATAGGGATGCACGAACACGAGGCCGCGCTCGGCAGCCAATTTTTCGGCGTGCGCCGCGGCCTGTTCCAGCGTCTCGCCATGCAGTACCACGTTGGCGCCCCAGGACGCGGTTCGGGTCACCTTGGTAATCGGCGTGAACTTCGGCATTACGATAGTCGCGCCGACATTGGCGAGCCGAGCATGCCGTGCCACCGCCTGTGCGTGATTGCCGGCCGACATCGCGATTACACCGCGCTCTCGCTCACGATCCGTCAGCAGTGCCAGCCGGTTCGCCGCCCCACGCTCTTTGAAAGCGCCGGTCACCTGTAGATTGTCCAGTTTCAGCACGACGTCTGCGCCAGTGGCGCGTGACACTGCATCGCTGGGCAGCGCCGGCGTGCGAATCACTCGACCCGAGATGCGCTCCGCCGCCGCGGCGACGTCGGCGAAACGCAGCACCTTAGCCGAACTTGACGCCGAGGATCTCGTAAGAGCGATCGCCGCCTGGGGCTGGCACGGAGACCGTGTCGCCAACCTTCTTGCCGATCAGCGCCTTCGCGAGCGGCGAGGAGATCGACAAGCGCCCGCCCTTTATGTCGGCTTCGTGTACGCCGACGATCTGATAGGCGGATTCCTTCTCGGTCTCCTCCTCGACCAGCCAGACATGGGCACCGAACTTGACGTGCTCGCCGGACAGCGAGGAAGGGTCGATCACTTCCGCGGACGAAACTATTTCCTCCAGCTCCGCAATGCGCCCCTCGATGAAGGACTGGCGTTCTCGCGCTGCATGATATTCGGCATTCTCCGACAGATCGCCGTGGGTGCGAGCCTCCGCAATCTGGCGGATGATCGCGGGACGCTCCTCCGCCTTCAGTTGGCGAAGTTCGTCGTTCAACCGCTGGAGACCTGGGGCGGTCATTGGAAACTTCTGCACGTCACTCGATCCTTCGGTGGTCGAAGCCAATGAAATGCCGTGATCCGGCCAAGCGCAAGCGCCGCCACCGGGCCTGCGCCGGGCCGCGACGATCGCTTCAGAACGAACGGCGAAAATAGGACTGGAGCGGCGCGACTTCAAGCGCTCCCGACTTCAAGGCCGCGATGGCGTGTACTGCGGCGCGCGCGCCCGCCATCGTCGTGTAGTGCGGGATGCCGTGAGTCAAGGCACTACGGCGAATCGTGAAGCTGTCAGCGATCGACTGGGGCGTGGAGGCGGTGTTGATCACCAACTGCACGTCGCCGGAGCGAATGGCATCGACGCAATGCGGCCGGCCTTCCAGCACCTTGTTGACCACCGAGACCGCCAGCCCCGAAGCGCGGATGCGGGCGGCAGTGCCGCGGGTCGCCATGATGGCGAAGCCCATCTCGGTCAGACGGCGGGCGAGTGCCGGCAGGCCGCGCTTGTCCGTGTCCTTCACCGACAGGAACACCGTTCCAGCCTCAGGCAGGATGATACCCGCGCCGAGCTGCGACTTTGCGAAGGCACGCTCGAAACTTGAATCGAGTCCCATGACTTCGCCGGTTGACCGCATCTCCGGCCCCAGGATGGTATCGACATTGGGGAAGCGCGCGAACGGGAATACCGCCTCCTTCACCGCGACATGCGGCGCCACGCCCAGGTCATCGAGCTGGAAGTCGGCGAGCCGCGCGCCCGCCATCACCCGTGCGCCAACCTTGGCCACCGCTACCCCCGTTGCCTTGGCAACGAACGGCACCGTGCGCGATGCGCGCGGATTCACCTCGAGCACGTATATGACATCGTCCTTGATCGCGTATTGCACGTTCATTAGGCCGACGACGCCGAGTGCCTTGGCCATTGCCTCGGTTTCCGCCTTCAGCTCGGTCACCGTTGCCGGCGGCAGCGTGTATGGTGGCAGCGAGCAGGCACTGTCGCCGGAATGAATGCCCGCTTCCTCGATGTGCTCCATTACCCCGGCGACATAGACGGTCTCACCATCGGCGATGCAATCGACATCGACCTCGATCGCATCGTTCAGGTAGCGATCGATCAGCACTGGGTTCTCGCCCGAGACACGCACCGCCTCGCGCATGTAGCGATGCAGCCCAGCGCGGTCATAGACGATCTCCATCGCGCGGCCGCCGAGCACATAGCTGGGCCGGATCACCACCGGATAGCCGATTCGATCGGCGATGGTCTCCGCTTCTTCGGCTGACCGGGCGATGCCATTCTCTGGCTGCCGCAGCCCGAGACTGTGCAGCAGCCTCTGGAAGCGCTCGCGATCTTCCGCGATGTCGATTGCATCGGCGCTGGTACCCAGGATAGGAATCCGCGCGCGCGCCAACGCCTGCGACAGCTTCAACGGCGTCTGTCCGCCATATTGCACGATACAGCCGAGCAGCGTGCCGCGCTCTTCTTCACGCCGCACCAGCGCGATGACATCCTCCGCCGTCAGCGGTTCGAAATAGAGGCGATCGGACGTATCGTAGTCGGTGCTGACGGTTTCCGGATTGCAGTTCACCATGATGGTCTCGAACCCGGCGTCTTTCAGCGCATAGGCGGCATGGACGCAGCAATAGTCGAACTCGATTCCTTGCCCGATGCGGTTTGGTCCACCACCCAGGATGACCACCTTCTGACGTTCGGTCGGGTCTGCCTCGCACACCGGTGGTCCGTAGCCGCCTTCATAGGTGGAATACATATAGGGTGTTGCGGAGGCGAACTCGGCCGCACACGTGTCGATCCGCTTGAATACCGGGTGCACACCAAGTTGCCGCCGCAGCGCTGCGACGTCGTCTTCGGTGCATCTCGCCAGCTGCGCGAGATGGCAGTCGGAGAAGCCAAGAGCCTTGATCCGACGCAGCGCGCCGGTCTCGCGCGGCAGCCCCGTCGCCGCGATCATCCTCTCGGCGTCGACGATCTTTTCCAGTTCGCGCAGGAACCAAGGATCGTATTTGCAAGCGTCGTGAATGTCCTCGACCGCAACGCGCGCACGCAGCGCCTGCGCGGCAATCAGCAATCGATCGGGCCTCGGTTCGGACAGCGCGGCACGGAAGGCATCCGGACCGCCGTCGCTCGGGGGCTCGATCTCGTCCAGTCCCGACAGCCCTGTCTCCATGCTGCGCAGGCCCTTTTGCAGCGCTTCGGCGAAGCTGCGTCCGATCGCCATCGCCTCACCAACCGACTTCATCGACGTCGTGAGCAGGGCAGGGGTGCCGGGGAATTTCTCGAAGGTGAAGCGTGGGATCTTGACCACGACATAATCGATGGTCGGTTCGAAACTCGCCGGTGTGACGCGCGTGATATCGTTGGCGAGCTCGTCCAGCGTATAGCCGACCGCGAGCTTCGCCGCGACCTTGGCGATTGGAAATCCGGTCGCCTTGGACGCCAGTGCGGACGAACGAGACACACGCGGATTCATCTCGATGATCACCATGCGGCCGTCCGCCGGGTTCACGGCGAACTGCACATTGGAGCCGCCAGTGTCGACGCCGATCGCGCGCAGGCAGGCGATCGAGGCGTCGCGCATCCGCTGATATTCCTTGTCGGTCAGCGTCAGCGCGGGTGCCACCGTGACGGAATCGCCGGTGTGGATGCCCATCGGATCGACGTTCTCGATCGAGCAGACGATGATGCAGTTGTCCGCGCGGTCGCGGACAACCTCCATCTCGTACTCTTTCCAGCCGAGGACCGACTCCTCGATCAGCACCTCTCTCGCGGGCGAAGCCCTCAGCCCGCCGCGGACAATGTCCTCGAATTCCTGGGCGTTGTAGGCGACCCCGCCGCCGGTGCCGCCCAGGGTGAATGACGGCCTGATGATGGCCGGGAGCCCGATCGCCCCGAGCGCATCGACGGCTTCGGCGAGAGACCCGACAAGACGGCTTCGCGGCGAGGCCAGCCCGATCTTGTCCATCGCATGCCGAAACAGTTGGCGGTCTTCGGCCTTGGCAATTGCCGCTGCGCTGGCGCCGATCAATTCGACGCCGTATCGGTCGAGTACGCCCGAACGGGCAAGCTCCATCGCGGTGTTGAGCGCCGTCTGGCCGCCCATTGTCGGCAACAACGCATGCGGCCGCTCGCGGGCGATGATCTTGGCGACCATCTCGGGGGTGATCGGCTCGATATAAGTCGCGTCGGCCAGCTCCGGGTCGGTCATGATCGTCGCCGGGTTCGAGTTCACCAGGACGATCCGGTACCCCTCGCTTTTCAACGCCTTGCACGCCTGTGCGCCGGAATAGTCGAATTCGCAGGCCTGTCCGATCACAATCGGACCGGCGCCGAT
>JAMXLO010000097.1 GCA_024280945.1 Acetobacteraceae bacterium | reverse complement strand
TGAAATTCAATCTTCCACCTCCGGTCGGAGTTGGTGTGCTTCATCCAGAGTTCGAGTGTGCCGAGTTCTGTGACGATGGACTCGATCTGCACCGGCACCACCGCTCCTGCCGGAGCGTCGGCGAGGGCCGGCAGCTCGACCTCCAGCAAGCTGGTCTCTTCCAGTTCGCGTTCGGCATCGGGCAATACCTGGCCGGGCGTATCGCCGCTGCGCACCGCGGACGAGAAGAAACGGAAGTCAGCGGCCTCGCCGGTCACAAGGCCGAAAGTACGACCCTCGATCAGTATTTCGGTTCCTTCCTGCATGCCTTGCGGCACGACACAGAGCGCCTTGACCGGTGGGCGGAAGCCCGGGATGGCGGGCATCGATGCCTCGAGCCCGATGTAGTACGAGCGCGAGGCGCCAGCCTTGATGCGGATGCCTTTTCCGGTGGCACGGTGCTGCCCATAGATCGCAGCGCCCTGGGCGACTGCGAGGTCCGGCTCGAAACCTTCGAGCTCACGCACCGGCTGTCCGCCGTTCCACGAGGCCAGCACGTCCAGGATACCCGCGCGGATGGGCGCCGCCTTGAATACGCCGCCATTGAACAACACGGCGGTCGGCATCAGCGCCTGGCCGGTGGCACGCGGTCCAACAAGTGCGGCAAACTTATCGCTCGCCTTCACGTTCTGCAGGCTGCGTGTGAGGAAGCGTGCCAGATGTTTGCTGATCACCGGATCAGATGCATAGGGCAGGCCGAACTCCTGTAGCCCGGTTCGACGCGCCTCGCGCGGCAGATCATCGAGAGCGGTCTGAGCAAAGAATCCATCGAGGATGACTTGTGAGAGTGTGCTGCGATCGAGCGCTGTCGCGACGGTCTTGGCGAACAGGCTGGAGCCACGCGATGGTACAGCGATCGGCGCTTCTGCCAGGCTCGTGTCTTCGAACAAGGTGATCTTCGCCCGCGACGCGGCATGCACCAGAGCCACGAACTGCCAGGCATCCAGCGATTTGCCCTCGGCTTCCAGTTTGGCCTGCAGCGTATAGGCGAGGGCGAGGTCCATGTTATCGCCGCCGAGCAGAATGTGCTCGCCGACGCTGATGCGCTCCAATTCGAGATTGCCGGCGACATCGGTCACGGCAATCAGGCTGAAATCGGCGGTGCCGCCGCCGACGTCGCACACCAGGATGATGTCGCCTGGCGCCACCACGTCGCGCCACTGCCGCCCAACATGTGCAGTCCAGGCGTAGAACGCAGCCTGCGGTTCCTCCAGCAACGTGACATTCCCCAGCCCTGCGGCCTCGGCGGCTTCAGCAGTCAGGTTGCGAGCGATCTCGTCGAAGGAAGCGGGAACAGTCACGACAATCTGGCCATCGCTCAGGTCCCACTGCCGGCCTTGAAGATGCGCGGAGTGCAGAAAGGCGTTCTTGAGGTGCCGCAGGTAACGGCAAGAAACCTCAAATGGCGAGAGTTTCTCCTCCGCGCTTTCAGAGCGCCAGGGCAGCGTCCGCTGCTTCGGATCGATGTGCGGGTTGGAAAGCCAGGACTTGGCGGACGTCACCAGGCGGTCGGGCACGAGTGCGCCATGCTCACGCGCGAACTGGCCGACGATGCCAGTCGCCGTGTCGTCTGCCCAGGGCAGCGGGAATGATCCGGCCGGAAATTCGTCTGGATGCGGCAGATACAGAGCAGAGGCCAGCGTGGGCCTTTCGCCCAACTGGTTGGCGGCCAGGATCTGTGTGACCGACACGACCTCGGTCCGATCGGTGTCGAGATCGGTCACCGCCATGGCGCAGTTGCTGGTGCCAAGGTCGATCCCGAGACTGAAGCGAGCCTGCATAGCGCTTTGGCGTCCTACTGATCGAAGTTCAACCGATTGGGCGGTGCGGGCTAACCCTGGTGCACCGCCGTCATTTCACTTCCACCTCCGCGGGAGCGATCGCGGGTAGCTGATCGGTGGAGCCGCGCAGCAACTGCGGCAGCTTCACCATATCCGTCTTCCAGCCACGATGGACGAGCACGCCCGAGAACGGCGCAGATCCTGCGATCCTGCCGACCAGCCGATACTCGTCGGCTGAGTACCCGGCGGGAACCTCTACGAACGATCCCTCTTGCTCCGTGCGCACTGGATTGATCCTGAAGTGTTCCTGCAACACTCCCTTGCACCCAGCATGCACGACCCGTGCAGCTGCTCCGACCTGGGCATCGCTATAGGCGTTGATATCGTCCATCAGGAAATCAACCATCCTACCTTTTTCCTGGAGCATTGCCAGGAAGTGCACGATAGCGGCATCCGCGCGCTTTCCTTCCGTCTGTGGTGGTGCTGGGCGCGCCGCCTCCACCACGGGCTTTCGCGGCGGCGCTGTCTGGCGAGGCTGCAAGAACGCCGCGATGGCCGTCAGGACCGCGAGCGCCAAGGTCGCTTCCGACAGGTAGGGGCGAAACGGCTCGGCGGCCGGCAGGAAGGCCGCTCCGCTCACTGCCACCAACAGCAGTACGGCAACAATCAGGAGCACTCTCATTGCGGACTTCCATTCTCTCTGGGCCCTGCATCCTCCAATGCCAGAGCCGGCAATCATATGGTAGCTATGGGTTGGGCGTGGCCACGAGAGAGATCGCGCCTAGGCCTCAGGCGTTTCAATAAGTTGCGTGAGTTTCACTGCGCCTGTGCGCTCGCCTCGCTGCGCGTAGCGCCGGCGCGGGCAGCCAGCGCGGCAGCCATGAAGCCGTCGAGGTCGCCATCGAGCACAGCGTCCGGATTGCCCTTCTCCACCCCGGTGCGCAAATCTTTCACCAACTGATACGGTGCCAACACGTAATTGCGAATCTGATGGCCCCATCCGATGTCGGTCTTGGCGCTCTCCTGCGCCGCCGCGGCAGCTTCACGCTTTTGCAACTCCGCCTCGTACAACCGGGCCTTCAGCATCGCCATGGCGGTGGCACGGTTGCGGTGCTGACTACGATCGGTCTGGCACGCAACCACGATCCCGCTTGGCATATGCGTGATGCGGATCGCGCTCTCCGTCTTGTTGACGTGCTGGCCGCCGGCACCCGACGCCCGGTAGGTGTCGACCTTCAGATCCGCATCGTTGATCGCGATGTCGATGTTCTCGTCGACCACCGGATAGACCCAGACGCTGGCGAAGCTCGTGTGCCGGCGCGCGTTGGCGTCAAACGGGCTGATGCGCACCAGACGGTGCACACCGGCCTCCGTCTTGAGCCAGCCATAGGCGTTCGGGCCACTGACCTGCAGCGTCGCCGATTTGATGCCGGCCTGTTCGCCCTCGCTCTCCTCCAGCAACTGCACCTTGTAGTCGTGCTGTTCAGCCCAGCGCATATACATGCGCATCAGCATCTCGGCCCAGTCCTGCGCTTCGGTCCCGCCGGTGCCGGCATTGATCTCGATATAGGCGTCGTTGGCGTCGGCCTCACCGGCGAGCAGGCTTTCGATCTCGCGATGCTTCGCCTCGTCGGCCAGCGTGCGCAGCGCCGCCAGGCCTTCGGCGGTCATCCCTGTGTCGCCATCTGCTTCTGCCAGCGCAATCAGCTCCAACGTGTCAGCAACCTCGCGCTCAAGCGTGCCAACCGCCTCCATCTGGCCGGCGAGCTGGTTGCGCTCGCGCATCACTTTTTGCGCGGCAGCCGTATCATTCCAGAGATCCGGGTCTTCAGCGCGCGAATTCAGTTCCGCGAGGCGGCCTTCGGCAACATCCCAGTCAAAGGTGCCTCCTCAGCAGCGCGATTGACTGCTTGATCTGTTCGTTCAGGGCATCTGATTCGGCTGACATCGCTCATGATCCATTGGGAGGCGTGGCTGGCCCGCGATCGCCCGAGGCGGAACGCCGGAGGGCGTGAATCGCCGGCTATCGCTCTAGTATATGCCGCCGAGGCTGCTGTCGACACCACCGGGCGCGGACTTTGAAACCTCTGTCGGCATCAGCCCGTCCACACCCGCCGGACCTGCCGCTACGCCGCCGAGGGGCTGTGAGGCGCCAGGCACCTGATCAGGCTTGAACGCGTCCGTCACCGTGCCACGGCCGCTGTCCCAGGCTGCCATGGTCACACCGGGTGGGGCCTGGAACTGCAGCACCGGCCGGTCCTTCAGCGCGATCGCCATAAACTCGTGCCAGATCGGACCGGCCACCGCCGCACCCGTCTCGTTGTTGCCAAGACTGGCAGGGTTATCGAAGCCGACCCAGACGGTGGTTACCAGGTCGGGAGTGAAGCCGGAGAACCAGGCGTCAGTGAATTCCTGCGTCGTGCCGGTCTTGCCGGCAATCGGATGGCCAAGACCCGCAACCACCTGCACCCCGGTGCCGCGCGTCGTGACGCCCTGCATCATCGTCACCAGCTGAAAAACCGACTGAGGGTCTGCGATCTCCTTGCGCTGATCGGTCAGCGTGGGCGTGACACCTTGGTCAGAGCAATCGTCGCAGGAGAGTGCAGTCGACCGCGACACGACGTGCCCATCGGGATCCTGGACACTGTCGATCAACGTCGGAACAACCTCGCGTCCGCCGGCGGCGAGCGACGCATAAGCACCCGCTTCGCGGAGTACTGTCGTCTCGACAGCACCGAGCGCCGCCGGCAACACGCGGGGCATTTTCTCCACTTCGCCAAAGGCGATCGCATTCTGAGCGATCGCCTCCATTCCGATGGTCTGGGCGACCCGCAAAGTGACCAAGTTCAGTGACCTCTCCAGCGCGATTCGCAGAGGTGTCGGGCCGCCGAACTCCATCTCGAAGTTGTTCGGCCGCCAGCGTCCGGCCGCGGTATCCATGACGATCGGCGCATCGAGGAACCGCTGACTGGGTGAAATCCCCTTCTGCAGTGCCGTCAGATAAACAAACGGCTTGAAGCTGGAGCCAGGCTGGCGCTGCGCCTGCGTCGCACGGTTGAACTGGCTTCCCTCAAAGCTCCACCCGCCGACCATGGCCAGCACGCGGCCGGTTCTCGGATCCAGCGATACAAGCGCGCCCTGCACCACAGGTATCTGTCTCAGGGCCAGTCTTGGCACCGGGGGAAGCGCCGGCTTGGTAGTCTTCGCCTGGACGGCTGCTGCCGGCGGCGCGACATTGGGTTCTACCATGACGACGTCGCCCTGCTGCAGCACGTCAGTGATGCGGCGCGGCGCTGGCCCCGGCTTGTTGTCCCTCACCGGGCGCGCCCAGGCGACATCCGACAACGACAGTGCGCCGGTGTGTTGCTGGCCTTGGCTGTCCGTCCAACCAAGATGCGCTTCGGCATCGGTCGTTTCGAGCACAATGGCCAATTTCCAGTCCGGTAGCATGCCGGGCGGGCGCGTCACCTGCCCCAGAGGGCCGACCCAATTCTTCGTCAGTGCAGCCCCGCCATCCAGATGGGTCACTGGGCCGCGCCAGCCGCCGAGCTTGCGGTCATAGGCCATCAACCCGTTGCGCACGGCCTTTTCTGCCGCGACCTGAAACGTAGGGTCGAGGCTGGTTCGGACCATCAGCCCACCCTGGGTTGTGACATCAGCCCCGAATTGCGCAATGAGCTGACGGCGCACGTCTTCGGCAAACCATTCGGCGCCCGGAATCGGTTGCGGCCGGTGGAACTCGGCTGGGACGATCGGTTCGGCTTTCGCCGCTTCAGCCTGGGTCGTCGTGATCACGTGGTCTTCCGTCATGCGATCCAACACCCAGTCGCGCCGACCCTTCGCGGCATCGGGGAACTTGAATGGGTTGTAGTTGTTGGGCGCCTTGGGAAGTGCGGCGAGAAACGCCGCCTCAGGCAGCGTCAGCTGGTCAAGCGGTTTGTTGAAATAGGCCTGTGACGCCGCAGCGACGCCATAAGACCCCAGGCCGAGGTAAATCTCGTTGAGATACAGCTCGAGAATGCGTTGCTTCGGCAGAGACTGCTCGATTCGCATCGCCAAGATTGCTTCGCGTGCCTTGCGGGCGAGCGAGATCTGGTTGTCCAGCAGCATATTCTTCGCGACCTGCTGGGTAATGGTGGAGGCACCGATCGGCCGCCGTCCCTGGTTCATATGCGTCAGGTCGAATACCGCAGCGCGCGTAATTGCCAGCGGATCGACGCCCGGGTGGCTCCAGAAGTTCTGGTCTTCGGCGGAGACGAAGGCTTGCCGCACCACGTCAGGTATTGCGGAGTAAGGGACGAAGATGCGTCGTTCGGCGGCAAGTTCGGCCATCAGTCGGCCGTCGCCGGCGTAGACGCGGCTCATGACCGGTGGCTTGTAGTTCCGCAATCCTTCGACGTCCGGCAGGTCGGCGCTGAAGCGCTCATACGCGACGTAGCCACCCAGGCCGCCGACAGCGGCGACCAGAATCCCGATGCCGAACAGACCGCCCACGACACCGCGCACAAGGCGGCGGAATGGGCCACGGCGTGGTTTGCGCGCAGGTGCCGGCTTCTGCCTGTGGGGCTTGGGATTCTCTGGGGTAGGCGGCACCAGCTTCTCGCCGGCTGTGAGGTGCTCGGTCATGGACGGTGATATGACGCCTTTCGGCGGCGTCGGCCAGCGATCAGATCGCTAACCAGCCATCCATTCCGCACGATCAACTTCTGTTAGGTGTGCCGTTCCGGCGAAGTATGCATCCACCGCATGCTTCATCGCCTCGGCGACCCGCGCGCGATGCTGTGGCCGACGCAGTTGTGCTTCATCAGCCGGGTTTGACATGAAGCCCATTTCCACCAGCACGCTGGGAATGTCGGCCGCCCTCAGCACAACGAACCCGGCATGCCGTGCCGGATTTGGCAGCATCGGGAGGTCCTGATCCAGACTGCCCACCATGTTACGGGCGAGTCGGCTGGAGCCGACCCGGGTTTCGCGCCGTACCAAGCTCGCCAAAATGCGCGCGACCTCTGGTGAGGCATCCAACCCCGCCCCGGCGAAGCGGTCGGCGCTGTTCTCGCGGCGCGCCAAGGCTGCCGTCTGGGCATCCGAGGCGGTGTCGGCGAGTGTATAGACGCTGGCGCCGCGTATCGAATGGTCTGACAGTGCATCCGCGTGCATCGACACGAACAATGCCGCGCCGTGTGCCTGTGCCTTGGCCACGCGCTCGTCCAGCGGGATAAAAGCATCCCGCGTCCTAGTCATGGCGACACGATAGCGGCCGGCGGCTTCGAGTTGTCGCTTCAGCTCAAAGGCCGCGGAAAGTGCGACCTGTTTCTCGTAAGTGCCAGAAATCCCGATCGCACCCGGGTCCTTTCCTCCATGGCCGGGGTCCAGCATCACCAGTGGAATCGACGTACGGGGACTCCCTCGCGGGTCGGGCGCCGGAATTGTCCGCTTCGATGCGACGGCGGCGGCAAGGGCGCGGTCGCTCCAGAGGGGCAATAGAAACGTTCCGACGATGCCTGTCCCCGATGCCAGGCGGCCCAGGAGCAGGCGGCGCGTGATCGGTGGACAATCGCCCATGGCTCGTTCTTAACACAGAAAGTGCAGATTTGCACGTTCCGCCTTGATTACGGCTCGTTCATGCCGACGATTTGTGATCGCAACCACGACTTGCGGCTGCGGTCAGTTTGCTTCATGGTCAAAGCTGCTCCGGTGACGTATCTCAGGGTAGGCGGGGAATCATCTGCTGCCCGGAGGGTCAGGACCGGTAGAGGCGACGGCCCGCAATCCGACTGGGCGAGAAGTCCGGCGGGACCAGGTCCGGGGAGGGCGCTCTCTGCCGCTGCGATGTCACCGCCCGCGCCGCGCTTGCAGCGCGCCGGGATCGGCTGCCGCGGTCGGGCTCCAGGCAGTCCTCTTCACCCGGGCGCGGTCCGGGTCGCCAAGGGACGGACCAACGTCGGACGCATGATCCTCTTCGACCAGACACTATCTAATTCGGCAGTCATCCCCATGTTCCAAGACGGGATGACATGCTGCCGCAGTGCTCGGCCGGACGATGCTCCGATCCTTGAGCGGACGGACCAGCCCAATTCTACACGCCTATTCTGCCGCCCGCCGTTACGCGTCCCTCGGGGATGCGCACTGCGCCGCCGAGCGGCTGTTCGGAGTTCAGGTCTAGATGACGAAGCGTATGTTGATCGATGCATCGCACGCGGAGGAAACCCGCGTGGTGGTGCTGGATGGTAACCGGCTGGAGGATTTCGATGTCGAGACATCGACCAAACGCCAGCTCAAGGGAAACATCTATCTCGCCAAAGTCGTTCGCGTAGAACCAAGTCTACAGGCCGCCTTCGTCGAATACGGCGGCAATCGTCACGGCTTCCTGGCGTTCAGCGAAATCCACCCGGACTACTACCAGATCCCGGTTGCCGACCGGCGGCGCCTCCTGGAATTGCAGGCAGAGGAGGCGCGGCGCGAGGAGGAAGAGGAAGACAGGGCGGCAGAGGCGGCTGCGAATGCAGCAGCGACCGATGCTGTATCACAAGCGGCGACGGATGAAGTCTCGGAGGCCGACGCAGAAGCGCCTGCGGCTGATGCGCCAGAGCCAGCCAGTGCCGTGGAACCATCAGGCTGGGCAGCGACCGCGCAGCCTGCCGCAATTCCCATCGAGGTCATCAACGCGACGCCGGAGGAAGAGTCTGCACCGGTCGACGATGCATTTTCCGTGGTCGATGACGCGCCGCCGCCAGCCGTGTTCGAGGCAGTACAGGTCGAGCCTGGGCATATCGAGCCTGAGCGGGAGGCGATCTCACCTGCCACGCCTGAGCCGAACGGTGCGGAGCCTACCGACGGAGAGGTTGCGGCTGAAGCACCTTTTGACACGGACCTCGGGCAGAAAACGGCTTCGGTTGGCGAGGAATCAGCCGATGAGGCGGTCGTTGGAGACGAGATCGCTCCAGAACAGCCGCCGCCGGAGACAATAGGCGGCGAGGGCGATACGACCGAGGAATCGCGCGAACGCCGCGGGGCCTATCGTTTCCTGCGCAGCTACAAGATCCAGGAAGTGATCAAGCGCCGGCAGATCCTGCTGGTGCAGGTGGTCAAGGAAGAGCGTGGCACAAAGGGTGCAGCGCTGACCACCTACCTGTCGCTGGCCGGCCGCTTTGGCGTTCTGATGCCGAACTCGCCGCGTGGCGGCGGTATCTCGCGCAAGATCACCTCCGCCACCGACCGGCGCCGTCTGCGTGAGATTATGGCGGAGTTGGACATTCCCTCAGGAATGGGCCTGATCATACGCACCGCAGGCGCCAACCGGCCCAAGGCGGAGATCAAGCGCGATTGCGAATACCTGCTGCGGTTGTGGGACGACATCCGCGACCACACGCTGAAATCGGTGGCGCCAGCGCTGATCTACGAAGAAGCCAGCCTGATCAAGCGCGCCATCCGCGACGTCTATTCGCGCGATATCGACGAGATAGTCGTGGACGGCGAGCAAGGCTGGCGAGCAGCGCACGAGTTCATGCGCATGCTGATGCCGAGCCATGCGAAGAAGGTGCAGCTGTGGAAGAACGGCGGGATGCCGCTGTTCGCCAAGCACCAGGTCGATGCGCAGCTTGATGCGATGCTGATGCCGACAGCACAGCTTCGCTCGGGCGGATATCTGGTCATCAACCAGACCGAGGCGTTGGTGGCGATCGACGTCAACTCGGGGCGATCGACCCGCGAGCGCGGCATTGAGGAAACGGCGCTACGAACGAACCTGGAGGCTGCGGACGAAGTGGCGAGGCAGCTACGGTTGCGTGACCTGGCCGGGCTCATCGTCATCGACTTCATCGATATGGAAACGCGCAAGCACAACGCCATGGTCGAGAGGCGCCTGAAGGAGGCGCTGAAGAACGACCGAGCGCGCATTCAGGTAGGCCATATCAGTCATTTCGGGCTCATGGAGATGAGCCGGCAGCGCCTGCGTCCCTCCCTCGCAGAAACCAGCTTCATTACCTGCTCGCATTGTGGCGGTACCGGCCATGTGCGCTCGACTGAGAGTGCCGCGGTCCACGTGCTGCGCGGGATCGAGGAGGAAGGCGCCAAGCGGCGGGCGGCGGAAATCGTGGTTTATGCGGCGCCGAAGGTGGCGCTCTACATCCTGAACCACAAGCGCGAGCGACTGAGCGACATCGAGCAGCGCTATGGGATGCACGTGCTGTGTCTCGGCGACGACATCCAGATGAACTCACAGTTCCGAATTGAGCGGGTGCGGGCACAGGTCCCATCCGAGGCGCCTGTCGCAATCACCCAGGATGCCAGCCCGCCTCCGGCCGAGACGGAATTCGACGCAGAGGTCGAGGCAGGGGAGGAAGACGACGAGGAGACCGAAACCCGGGCCGGCGACACGCTACCCGGTGAGCCGGTGGAAGACGCCGAGCGGCATCACCGGCGTCGGCGTCGGCGTCGCCGGGGCGGGGGCCATCGGGAAGAGGCGCCGGCGGCGATGCCCACCGGCGAAGAGGCGCCCGGGGCTGAAGCTGCGGCGGAGACACATGTCGAGGGTGTGCCCGAACACGCCGAGGCTCGTGAGGATGAGAATCGCGGTCGCCGTCGCGGTCGCCGTGGCGGACGGCGCCGGCGGCACGAGGGCGATGGCGAGGTGCCCCCGCATGCTGAGCCGGGTGCCGAGCAACCAGAGCTGCCGCCGGTTTACTCCGGACCTACACCTGCCAACCCGTTTGGCGGGCCCGCGTTCGACATCTTCGATGTACTGGAGCCAGCCGAAGAGGCGCGCCGGACCTCGGCGGAGGCTGCACCCCCTGTTCCGGATCCGGCGCCCGTTGCTGCTTCGGAGATTATTCTGGATGAGCCGAACTCCTCACAGGCTGTGGCCACAGGCGCTGAGGCAGAAGCAGAAGCGCCGGAAGCAGCAGTCCCGGTGGAGCAGGAAACGAGCGCTGAACCGATTGACGCAGCCGAGCCGTATCGATCGACCGAGCCGGAGCCGCATCAACTGCCCGAGCCGGAGCCGGTGCCAGCAAATGACGCGACGCCAGAGCCGCTGGTGAAGCCAATCGTGATCGGCAGTGACCAGGATGCTGTGGTGGAGAAGAAGCGGGGCTGGTGGCGCCGCTGAAGCGTGACGCCTAGCGCGACGCGGCGAATGTTCCGTCGCGCCGGGGGTCGGCTGCACCCTGCCAGCTTCCTTTTCGGTCAACGATGAACGCCGTCCCGCTTGCCAAGGGGGCGGTCCGCACGGGGTGCCCCATAGCAGCAAGATGATCGCGAAGTTGAGCGACAGCTCGCCCCGGTTCAAGCTCAACCTCACCCGCAGTGTCGGCATAGGCTGCCCGCGCGGTGGATACATGACCATCGTCCAGTGCCTGCGCAGGCGCTTCGCCAGCCATCAGTGTGATGACCGCCTGCGATACATAATCGACGATCTCGCCTGCGCCGGCAGATCCACCGATCAGAACCACAGAGCTGCGTGCGTCCAGCGCGATCACCGGTGCCATGGCGGTCTCGGGCCGTTTTCCACCCATAGCAGCATTCGCCGAACAGTGTCGGGTTGATGGCGGGGAAAAGTTGGTCATCGCGTCGTTCAGGAAGAATCCACCCACCGTCAGCCATGAGCCGAAGTTGACGTTGATCGTCGTCGTCATCGCCAGCGCATCGCCCCACCGATCGACCACTGAGACCTGGCTCGTCGAAGGCTCCGGCGGCCGATCACTTGCCGTGCAATTTTCGCCGTGCGGATCGGACATGACGGCGTTGTCCTTGATGCGCATTGCCTGCGCCTTCAGATAGGCTGGCGCCAGGAGTTTGCGGACCGATACCGAGCCTGTATCCGGATCGCCGACCACATTCATGCGATCGGCCTCGGCTATGCGGCCAGCTTCGATGAAGCGATGCACAAAGCGCAAATCAAGAAAGGACGGCGCGAGTGCTCGCGTTCGGTCAAGGATGCCGAGAGTCTCCAGCACTGCAACGCCGCCGTACGACGGCGGTGGGAAGGAGCACAGCGTGGCCTGCCGCAGCGCCAGGCAGAGTGGCTCGCGCTCTACAGCGCGGTATTCCGACAGATCGCTCACTGTCATACGACCGCCAGGCTGGACTGCCGCCACCAATTGTTCGGCCAGGCCGTCGTAGATCGTGCCGACGCCGTGCGCTGCGATGGCACGCAGCGTGTCGGCCAGCGACGGATTGCGGACCCGCACGCCCTGCACCGCCGGCTTGCCTGCACCATCCGTGAGCCACTCGGAAGGCTTCATCCCAGCCCTGATCGCGGCAGCCAGGCTGCGTCCCAGATACGGCGAGATATCGAAGCCGCCATCGGCAAGCGCGATTGCCGGTTCGAACAGCACGCGCCACGGAAGCCGACCGTTGCGGCGGTGCATGATCTCCAGCATTCGTAACGTGCCGGGAACACCGACCGCCAACCCGGTATGCGCAAAGCCCGCCGTGTTGGCAGACTCCGGATCATAGGCCGAAGGTGATTTTGCCAGACCGTCGAACGCCGACATCCTGCGTGTGCGCGCATCCCGATAAAGCGCGACGGCTCCGCCACCGATGCCTGAGGATTGCGGCTCGACGACACACAGCACCATTTGGATGGCGACTGCCGCATCTGCAGCCGAACCGCCCATCGCCAGGATGCGTATGCCAGCATCTGTTGCCGCGGCATTGGCGGTGGCGACGGCATAGTTCGCACTGCACTGAGTTGCCGCTGCAACGTCCAGCAAGAGAGCGAACAGCGCAGCCATCAGCCGGCACGCCAGCTTCATCTGTCGAAATCCACAGCCGCAGGACGCGCGGATGATCCGTCGCAGCCCTGTAGATAGATCTCGCCGCGCCCAGAGCCGTATACCGTGTGAAGCTCGAAGGTGATCCGCACCAGGTGGTGGTCATGTGACACCATTGCCGAGGCAGTCGAAGGGTCGCGCTCGCTCAGTGAGGGATAGCGCAACACTGTTCGCCAGACAGTGCCCTCGGCGGAAGGCACAGGGGCCACCGGCACGTCGACCAGGCGGTCTGCCTTGAAGCCGGGCAGGAAGATTGGCACGTCTCGCCTCGCCTGCGGCAACCATCTGACCCAGTAGAATGCCATGGCCAGCGGTGATCGCAGTGCTGGCGGCAACGGCGCGCCATGCAGGTCGAGATCGATCCGGCGTTCCGGCGGTGCCGTTGGATAGTCACGCAACCAGGGCTGTCCGAAGGTTGCCGGATCCCAGTGCTGCACAAAGCCAGGATGCCGCCGTCGGAAATCAGATAGCGTCTTGGCCTGCACACGCTCCCCTTGCATACCGTCTGCGGCGCGTCGGAACTCATCCCATTGCTGGCGGACGATGCGATGACCCAGCAGGTAGCGACTGTTGACAGCAACGTTCTCAAGCTGACCGCCCCGCCAGGTACTGACTTCCTCCAGCAGGTAATGAACGCCGAACAGAAACATTGAGGTGGAATCGAAGGTCGTGGCGACATCGACGATGGTGCGATCGCCGGATGCGGTCACAGCCGTGGTGACAGCCACGTGTCCGGCATAGTCCGTGCGGCCGGCGAACCGGCACACTTCGTCGGCCGACGCAGCTCCGCAGATCTGCGCAGCAACGAAGGTGGCTAGCCAAGGCCAATCAACTACGTGCCTGATCCACTGCGGCATCATGCATCTTATCGCAGGAGGAGTGGTGATCGTGAAGGATGGAGAGGTACAGTGCCGCGCACGCGATTGCGGTTAGGCTGAGGCAGTCAGTTGATCCGCCGCTTCGGCTCTGCGTTGCTTCCATTACCCGCGGTATGTTGGGTCGTGGCGGAGGCAGTCGGCCGCCGCGTAGCCGCGGGCGGCGGTTCAAGTCCGAACACGCTCCGGCCGCCGTACTGGTGCGAGCGTTCGCCTTCGTGGGCGAGCAGCACTTCGACGGAAGGTCCGCCTTGGACCTGCTCCACTCGGCGCGCCTGTTCGTCCAGGCGGCGAATCGCCGCGAGTTCTTCAAAATATCCAAGCTTGGCCTTTCGCACCGAGGACTTCAACACATCGATGGTGCGGTCGTAGACCTTCAGCGGCACCGGAAAGGGATGCCGGTCCTTGCCGCCATGCGCGACAGAGAACCGTGCCGGATCACTGAAACGAAACGGTGCGCCATGCATGATCTCGGCAACCTGGGCCAGCGCACGGACAGTGCGTGCACCAACTCCCGGCACCAGCAAGAGCTCGGCGAAATCGCGTGGCCCACATTCGGCAGCGGCTCGAAGCGTATTCTGCAGGCGCCGCGCGACGATGTCCTCGGGCCTGACATCGTGATGGGCGGGCATGACGAGGTGCGGCAGCATTGGCGCACACTGTTTCTCCCGTCGCTGCCCCTGGATGGCGAGCCGCCGCTCGATCTCCTCCGGACCAAGCTGGTCGAGGATGTCGAGTTGGCACCGTCGCGACGCCTCTGCGCGACGATCGGTCAGATTGACGATGACTCCTTGCTGCACGCCATCAATTGCCGTGTGCGGCTCGTTGACAAAGCTCCGCAGGCCGGTGGAGAGCCAATGATAGCGTCGAGCCTGGCGGCGGGCGCCGCTCATGCCCTGCTGCACGACGACCCAATGTCCTTCGTCGGTGACGATGAAGCCGTGCAGGTAAAGATCGAAGCCATCCTGCAACGCCGCACTGTCTACTTTGGCGACCAGGCGGCTGGTCGCAGCCAGCGCTGCGCCGTCGATACCGATACGGCTGCCAATTGCCACAAGCTCATGCGGTGTCTGCCGCGAATGATGGCCGCGCCCGCCGCAGACATGGATCCCGAGTTCCGCAGACAAAGGGTTCAAGCCGCGCTTCAGTGCCCCGATCACGCTGGTGGTGATGCCGGACGAGTGCCAGTCCATGCCCATTACGGCGCCGAACGACTGGAACCAGAACGGATGCGCCAGCCTGCGCAGGAGTTCGTCTCGACCGTATTCCAGGATGATCGCCTCGGTGATTATCGCGCCCAACCGGGTCATGCGGTCGCCCAGCCATCTGGGTACGCGACCGCCATGCAGCGGCAGGTCGGCAGTTCCTGAACGCCGAGTCATATGAGCTCACCGAGCAACGAAGGGACTGTCGCCGCGAGATTGCTCGCCCGGCCCTGGGACAGGCTCATGTCCGGCCAGGTTGTCTTGTGCAGTGCCATGCGCGCAGCATATCAGTGAGGGAACAGAAAGAGAACCTTGGGATGCAATCCGACTTGTTCGACCAGCCGCGCCTTCCGGGTCTCGTGCAGGCCGAAGATTTCGTCACACCCGACGAAGAGCAGGCGCTCATCGCGTCGATAGACGCTTGCGGATTGTCGCCGTTTCGCTTCCAAGGATGGCTTGGCAAGCGGCTTACGGCATCGTTTGGCTGGAACTACGATTTCGACACGGCGCGCTTTGCGCCGACCGAGCCTGTTCCTGCTTGGCTGCTGCCATTGCGCGCCAAGGGCGCGCAATTCGCCGGACTAGGTGCGGAGGATCTCGTTCAGGCGCTGCTCATTCGCTACGATGTCGGCGCAGGGATCGGCTGGCATCGCGATCGTCCGGTGTTCGAACACGTGGTCGGGATTTCGCTTGGTGCGCCCGCGACAATGCGGTTCCGCAGACGCCGCGCTGGCGGCTTCGACCGTGCCGCAACCGAGTTGCCGGCCCGCTCGATCTATCACTTGAGTGGTGAGATGCGTCACAAGTGGGAGCACAGCATCGCCGAGATGACGCTGACGCGTTGGTCGATCACCTTCCGCAGCCTTGCCGCAGGTGTCACTCGGCAACCTGGCGCTGCCCGGTAGAACGGTTGATTGCCAGCTGCAAGCGAGGTTCTAGCGCAGCGTCCAGCCTTCATAGCCCGTGCAGAACTGACCGAGGCGCAGCGCGTCAGTTTCTTTGCCCAACCGTCCCGATCATCAGTCGAATTCCCGTAACAGTATGGTGACATCCGGAACGCTCTCCAGGCGCAGGATGGCGTCCGCCGCATCGAGTACCACGTGATCGGCCAGCGGTCGCACCGCGTTGCGTGCGCAGTCAGCGAACTTCATCCTGAGTTGTTCGATGCTGATGGGGTTTGTCGGTGAGCCGAGCGGCTTAGCCAGTGTGGCGGAAGCGGAACGCCCATCGCGAAGTCGGATCGTCACGCCGCTTTCCCGCGGTTCTGCGGTCATTCCATTCATGCCAGCCGCAATGGTGAGGACTTGCCGATTGTCGATGTCCGCCACTTCCGTGATGCCGACCCGACCGTGCACCACGGCAGCAGCGATGAGATAGGGCAGCGCAAACTGCGCCTCGACAATCTGTGTCGGCCGCCGCTTGTGCGGAGCACCAATAAAGTTGTCGGCGATGGTCCCGGCGGTCGCGGTCACCGATACCTCGACGATTTCCGCAGCATCAGCTGGGCTGACCAACCCAAGTTGGTTACGCGCGGCGATCGCGGCGTCGAGCATGGCATGTTGGGGACGACCGCACGCATACGGCTTGAAACTCAGCTCGTCGCCACGGAATGCACGTCCCAGCTCCTCGAGAAGCTTCGTCGGATCGTGACCGTTCGGCTGATACAGCTCGAAGAATCCAAATCGACCGAGGAAGATGTTCTGCGCGCCGCTGAAGCCTTCGGCGGCAAGACTGGCTGCGAAGACGCCGCTGCTGGCAGCCTGCCCCGCCTGCAGCCGCTTGGTCAGCGCACCGTCCACGATGCACTGGCGGTTGCCGGCTGCCTGGCTGAACGCGATACCGAGAGCATGCACCATCTGCTCCACCGTCAGACCGAGCAGCTTGCCCGAGGCGGCCGCGGCGCCGAACACGCCCATGGCCGCCGTGCGGTGCCAGCCGCGATCGACCGTCGAGGCGAGTGCGACGCGGCACGAGACGTCGAGACCAAGTGCGACCGCCAGCAGCAGACTCTCACCCGATACGCCGCCAAGCAGGTCGGCGGTTGCGAAGCTGGCGGCGAGGACCGACGCGCCCGGATGGATCGAACCGCCGTGGTCGAGCGTGTCGTCGAAGTCCAGTGCGTGCGTCATGCTCGCATTCAGCATCGCCGCATGCGGCGCCGGCATCCGCCGCTGCCATAGCATCACCTGGCTCTGCGGGGCGCCACCCCAACGCACCATGATTCGGGCAAGTTCCGCGATGCCGGGCGCACCGCTGCCGCCCAGCAGGCATCCGAACGTGTCGAGAATATCATTGCGGGTGGCGGCCCTTGTGGGGTCTGGCAGATCGGCAAAGCCGGTGCCAATGATATGCTCCGCCAATGCCCAGGCTGGATCCTTGGTCATCACTGTGTCTCTCGGTTCTGCTGGAGGCGACGGCGATCGATTGAACCATTGAATCTCGTCAGGCGAAATCCCTTGGGAAGGACGGATCGGATGCCCGTGGAACAGTTGCCCGGACTGCCAGAGGCGGCGTTTGACAGGATGGATCCATCACCGGATGCGGAGTTCTATGCAGTTCCCCGGTTCGTAACGCACATCGATGAAGGCGCAATTGCTGCCGTGACTCAGGTGTACCGCGAACGCTTGCCGCCCGGCGGAGCGGTGCTGGATCTGATGAGCAGTTGGGTCAGCCATCTACCCGATGACGTCGCCTATGCGAGCGTCGTTGGTCACGGAATGAATGCGGAGGAGCTCGCCGCAAACCCACGGCTGTCGCGCTGGTTCGTTCAGGACCTCAACCTTGACCCTTTGCTTCCGCTCGATGATGCGCACTTCAATGGCGCCTGCCTCTGTGTCTCAATTCAATACCTGCAGCGACCGGTCGATGTGTTCCGCGATGTCCGCCGTGTCCTGCGATCCGGTGCGGCATTCATCGTATCTTTCTCCAATCGATGCTTTCCGACGAAGGCTGTGGCGATCTGGCAGTCTCTGCAAGCGATGGATCAGCAGCGCCTGGTTGCCGCCTACCTCCAGCGAGCCGGCTTCACCCACATCGGTTCCAGCGCCTGGCTGCCGCGGCGCGGCGATCCGCTGTGGACAGTGTTCGGCGTCACCTGACACGCCGGCGCCGCTCGGACTGGACGGCGGTGCGGCTGGCTTTGCCGGGAGAGGATGAGGAGCCTGACCTGTTGGTGCGACAACCGATCCGTTGCTTCCGCATGTCCTCGACGGCCTACTTTTGACGCACTGACTGTGGTGCTATCGACCGAACGGATGATTGACTGGATAGGGCAGGCGCTCTGATAGCGCGTCTCGCCAAGCAGCGCATTATGACCGGAGCGACGCATGGACCCACTCGCGTATATCTCGGACCATGCCAGACGGGCGGGCCGTAAGAAGCGAGCGATCGCCGGCCGACACCATGCGGCGACATGCTTCGTCAGTCTTTTCTTGATGTGGTTTGCCCTGGTTGTTGTTGGTGTGGATGACGCCGTGGCTCAAACGGTGCGATCACAGGCAACTGCAAGCCCCCCGAATTACCCACTTCGCGTGAGCACAAACCGTCGCTACCTGATCGACAGTAGCGGAGTGCCCTTCCTGGTCATAGGAGACGCGCCGCAGACGCTGATAAACAAACTGTCGCTGCCAGAAGCCAAGTCTTACATGGAGAACCGCCGTGCTTATGGGATAAACGCACTTTGGATCAATTTGCTCTGCAATGCTGCAGAGGGATGCCACGACGACGCGACAACATTCGATGGCATCGCGCCATTTGCGACTGCCAACGATCTCTCGACACCAAACCCCGCGTATTTCCAGCGCGCAGAAGATGTGGTCAGGATAGCCGCGTCCCAGGGCATGGTCGTTGTGCTCGATCCGATAGAGACAATCGGCTGGCTCGCTGCGCTGCGTTCGAACGGCGTTGCAAAGGCCTTTGCCTATGGACAATTCCTCGGAAGCCGCTTCGGGAGCCTGCCGAACCTGATCTGGTTGCACGGCAATGACTTCGGGACGTGGCGCGATCAGACCGACGATGCCTTGGTCCAGGCGGTAGCGCGCGGAATCAGAAGCAAGGATACGGTCCACCTCCATACCGTCGAACTCCTGAGGAATGCATCTTTGGATGACAAGTCCTGGGCGCCGCTCATCGATTTGGATGCTGCCTACACCTATCTTCCCACCTACGCCCAGGTCCTGACCGAGTACAATCGGCCAAACTTCAAACCGGTATTCCTTCTTGAAGCGAGTTATGAATTCGAGCACCTGCCGCGAGCGGATGGTGGTTCTCCTGCGAACCTGCGTCGGCAAGGCTACTGGGCAATACTCAGCGGTGCTGCTGGGCAGGTGTATGGCAGCGCCGTCACATGGCGCCTTGAGCCGGGTTGGCAAACCAAGCTGGATAGTCCGGGGGCTACAGACCTGATGTATATGCGGCGATTGTTTGCCGCTCGTCGGTGGTACGATCTGGTGCCAGATCAAAGTCATTCGGTGCTGACCGCAGGCTACGGCTCATTGTCGTTCCATATTGGCACGACTGCCGACTATCTGGGAACGTCCTGGGAGCCGGTGATCAGGACCTTTGACTTTCTCAAGCGTAAGACCGGGTTCGGATCGATCGACACCAACGGCTATGCGCCAGCAGCGGCCACGGCCGACGGCTCTCTGGTGATCGCCTACCTGCCGTCCGTCAGAACCGTGACGATCGACATGTCCAAGCTAGCGGGTCCCACGCTGGCAAGCTGGTACGATCCGACCAAGGGCAACTACGTTGCGGTCAACGGATCGCCAGTCGCTGGCCACGGCGAAATGCGATTTACGCCGCCTGGAAAAAACAGCGTGGGTGACGGTGACTGGGTTCTGGTTCTGGAAAGTGCAACTGCGCCATGAGACCGAGCGCGAGTCTGAGTTGCGGCACGGCAACGTTACGTTGAGCGAGCTGGGGGGTTTTCCCGGCGCAACGGTGAGGGGACACGACCATTAGCCCGCCTGGGTGGGTGACGAATGCCACCTGATGGACATTGTCCACCCGCCGGACATCCGCTACGGTCACGCAAGATAAGTTTGGGGGGTGTTATGATGCGAAATCGCAAGGCGATCATCTTGCGCGCCCTCGTAACTTCATCGGCGCTGGCTGTGGGTGCAAATTTCACCCTGGCTGAACCTGTTCTCGCTCAGCAGCAGACCGTGTTGAAATCGAGGCCGGAGACCGACCTACAGATTAAATCATTGCTGAATAAGCTCGACGCATTGCTTGGGCAGGAGCAGACCAGTTCTGCCGAGACAGTAGGGATACTCATCTCAGTCGGTGATCTGCTTCCTTTCGCCTCTGACGCAGGCCAGCAACTAGTGCGGGAGTTCCCGCAGCAATTGCGGGCCAGGGCAAAGGAACTGCGCGACGACGGGCGGTTGACTAAATCTATCGACTATGAGGCGTTTGCGGAAGTCGCAGCGCTTTACGCCAAGGACCAGAAGCAGTCCAGTAAGCCAGCGATAGATATTCGCGCAAATGCCGCTGGTGTACCTGCTCCGGTAGCGGACAAACCGGCCCCTGTTTCATCATATTCCGGCCCACCGACACTTCCGGCGGCTGTACAGCGCACTCTGTTGGAGCGAGGCGATGCAATGCTGCAACAAAGGAATGTGGCGGCCGCCCGGATGTTGTATGCGCGAGCCGCCAATGCCGGCGTGGGCGTAGCCGCGCTGAAATTGGCGAATACCTACGATCCTGGCTTTATTACCGAACACAATCTCATCGGCATCAAGGGCGACATGCAGCAGGCAGAGACTTGGTATCGCAAGGCTGCTGCATTGGGTGAAAAGCAAGCTGAGCAGCGCCTCAAGAGCCTAGAAGGTGAAAGAAAGACAGTTGCCACACAGTAGCTTCTACAACTCATCGGAGCGGATGCAGATGTCGAAAGGATTCGTCCTGGCATTCTTTGGTATGACACTCCTTGTCGGCACAGGGCACGCGCAGAGTGACGTCCAAAATCCACGTTGGTCAGGCGCACCCGATGGCGAGGCACCCGCCCAGGTGACCCGGCCGCAGAAGCCCGTGGCGCGACCACAGACGAAGGAAAGCGAAACAAGCGAGATCAGCAAGATAAATGCCTGGACCGTCGGATTGGCTGCCGGTCAGCGTGAGGGAGCACCCCTCGAATTCGCGGCTGACATATCGCGTGTGGTGGACGATGGTGACAATCTGCACGTCTTGCCAATCGTCACACGTGGTCCGACCGAAAATGTCGCAGACCTGCTCTATCTCAAGGGAGTGGACGTCGCGATCATCAACTCCGACTCGTTGGAGCAGTTCAGAACCAAAATACCGGATATCCAGCAAAGAATTGCCTATATTCTGAGCTTGTTCCCTTCTGAGCTGCACATCCTGGTCCGGCCTGAAGTCAAATCGCTCGATGATCTCAAGGGCAGAAAGGTCAACTTCAACACACAGGGAACTGCAGCGGCATATTCCGGACCGCTGATATTCGACAAGCTGAAGTTGACTCAGGTGGAGCGCACCTTCATCCCGCACCAGGTTGCGATGGAGCAGATGAAGTCCAGCACCAACGACATGGCAGCCGTGGTCTTCGTCACCTCAAAGCCAGTCGACGCATTCCTCAAGGGTAAGTGGCCGCCTGGCTTCCACTTTCTCTCGGTCCCGATGGAGGATTACAGCTTTTATCTTCCCGCGACGCTGACCTCTGCCGACTACCCCGCGTTTATTCCGCAGGGTACGGAGATACAGACGATTGCAATTCCAACTGTCCTCGCCGCATTCAACTGGCCGAAGGGTTCTAACCGTTATGCCAGGGTGGCACGACTGGTTGATAATCTGTTTGGTCGATTGGAGGTGCTGCAGGGGCCGGGTTACCATCCGAAATGGAAGGATGTGGTCCTGAACGCCCAAGTTCCTGGCCTCGCGCGATTTGGAGCGGCGCAGGAGTGGCTGGACAAGACCACCGCTATTGCACAGGCTGATGCTACTCCTGCGAATGCAACTACGACGATGTCGCCGGCACAGGCCAAGCTTTGGCAGGACTTCTTGCGCTGGCGGAAGAATAACCATCAGTGAGAGGATAAAATGCGGCGACGTCAGATCGTCCTTGCTCTGCCAATCGTGGCAGCGTCACAGATTGCGTTTGCGCAGCAACCCCACTCCCAGCAATCTACGTGGGTCAAGCAGCATCGCGTGGTCATCCAGGTCGACCAGGATGACCCCAAGACAATGAACCTCGCGCTGAACAACGCCGCGAATATGAGAGAGTACTGGGATAAGAAAGGCGAGAAAAACCAGATCGAATTCGTTGCCTTCGGTCCCGGCCTGCAAATGATGCGTAGCGACACCTCGCCAGTCCGCGACAGGATCGCCGAATTGAGCAAGAAGGGCGTTGTGTTCAGCGGTTGCGGTAACACGCGGATGAATCAATCTAAAGCTGAGAACAAGCCGATCGACTTCCTCGGTGAGGTTCGGGAAGTCCCAACGGGTGTTGCCAGGATTACCGAGTTGCAGGAGCAGGGATGGACGTATCTTCGCCCGTAACCTGCCAGGTCAGTCGCCGACTTCTCCGCTTCCGAGCTGACAACACCATCGATCGGCACCAGAGACCTACTCCGATGTGTATGGCTTTCGACCAGCGGAGCCGTGGATCATCCGGTCGCCTTGTTGATCATTTTTGACGGTAGGCGCATCATCAGAAGCAGCAGCCATGCTGGCAATGTGGCGATAATCAGCAATACGTAGACGTCTGCATAGGCAATGATCTGCGCTTGCTCGTTCACCACTCGATCCAGCAATGCCGCGCCGTGCGTGGTCGACGGATGCAGCCACTGTTGTACCGGTCCAGTCGCCTGCAGGGCCCGATTGAATGGAGTGATCGAAGCGCCAATCATCTCATGCATTGCCTGCGTACTGCGAGCCAGCATCGATGTCGCGATTGAGACGCCTATCGCCGCACCCAGGTTGCGCAGCAGGCTGAACAGTGCGGCACCCTCCGTCCGCATCGCCGGCTCCAGTGTGACAAACGCCAGCACTTGGATTGGGGTGAACAGAAGCCCCATCGCTGCGCCTTGGATCACAATGGCGATGATGATCTCGCGAGGTGAAACGTCGGGCGTCCAGCCGGTCATCAGCCAATAAGAGTAGGTGAGCATCAGCAGGCCAATACCCACCAATAGCCTTGCATCCAGCCGGGCGGCCAGCCGTCCAGTCAGCATGGTCGTCACGAGGCTGCCGAACCCGCGTGGCGCCATGATCAATCCCGCGGTCTCCACTGGATAGTGGCTTAGGACCTGAAGCCATGGCGTCATCAACGCAAGACTGGACACCATGAAGATGCCCACCATGAACATCAGCAGGACGCCGGACGCGAAATTGACGTCTTTGAACAGCGCAGGGCGGATCAGCGGTTGGCGCACGGACGATACGTGAACCAGGAACAGATAAAATCCCAGGCTGGCGAACACGGCCTCGGTAATGATTTCGCTGGAGGTGAACCAGTCCTTCTCCTGGCCGCGGTCCAGCATCAGCTGCAAGCTACCGATCGCAATCGTCAGGACGCTGAAGCCAAGCCAGTCGAAGCGCAGCCGTCCTTGCTGGCCACCGCCAGGCAAGAAGATCATCAGGCCAGCGGCGGCAAGCAGGCCGAACGGCAAATTTATATAGAACACCCAACGCCAGCTGTAGGTCTCCGTCAGCCAGCCGCCGACCGTCGGGCCCATGATCGGCCCGAGCATTACGCCGACCCCCCAGATCGCCATGGCGAATCCACGCCGCTCAACGGGGTAGATGTCCAGTAGCGTCGCCTGAGATAATGGCACGAGGGCCGCCCCGAACACCCCTTGAAGCACGCGGAACACGACGATTTGGCCGAGCGACTGGGCGGCACCACAGAGCATGGAGGCAACGGTAAATCCCAGGATGCAACCGACATAGAGGATCTTGCGGCCGTAGCGAGCCGCCAGCCAGCCCACCGGCGCAGTCATGATTGCCGACGCAGTGATGTACGAGGTCAGGACCCAGGTGATTTCATCGAAGCTCGCGGAGAAGCTGCCTTGCATATATGGCAGCGCCACGTTGGCTATGGTCTGGTCGAGCAGCTGCAACACCGTGGCGCCGATCGCGCACGCTGTGATCATCGCGCGATGGCGCGCATCGTAGTGGGCCGTCACTCCCGACATCTTGGCGGCCTTGTCGTCCGCAACGCAAACCTGGAGCATGCGGACTGGGGCAAACACCGTCAAACGCAGAAACAGCTTTGCGAGCACGCTGGCTGATCAAGGAAGTCGTGCCAGGCGGCCTAATTCTTCGCGCCGTTCGCTCGGCACAAAATAGAAGGTAAACACGTATGGGTGCGATACCGTGAAATCTGCGGGTGATGGAGAGGCATGTTGCATAGTTGCGACATCCAGCTCTTCGATGTGTCGCCAGTCACCGAAGAACTCGAACCATCCTTCGAAACCAAGCGCGCGCAGAAATTCTGGCACCGCCTTGGTGCTTCCCCGCCGGTGCCGTTCCTCGATTTCGATCGATAGACACGGCCGATATTTCCGCAATGTCTCCCATGCACCGCGCAGCACCTCGAGTTCTGCACCTTCGACATCGATCTTGATAGCGGAGACGTCACAGAGACCGGCATCATCCAATCGCAGCAGCGGCACGGACCAGACCTCGATTGCCTCAATACGAGGATCATCCGCGCGCAGAGCCGCGTAGTCCTTGCAGATAGCCGCCCACTCCTCCTGCAGAACCCCGTTGATCCGCGGCACAGAGAGCGTCGTCATGCCTCTGCGATCTGCCAATGCCTCGCGCCTCAGCGTGACATGCGAGGGGACTACGCCACCGTACGCTGCAGACACGGCTCGTCGCAGGCGGGCAAATGCTGACGGCAGCGGCTCAAACGCTGCCACCCGCGAGTGGGGTAGCTCCGCCAAGGGCAACGTCAGGCTGCCGTCGTGCGCACCGACATCGACGATGACGCCGGGCCGATGGAGCGCACGATGGAATTCGATCTCCTGCATTCTCCCCCAATGGTCGAAGCGATGGCAAGAATGTCGGGCTTCGCATCACCTATCGCTCCATAACATGCGGCCCGGATGAAAGGGAGTAGCGCACTGGTTGAGCAGAGGCACTCCATTGCGCAACCGCATCGTCCTGGATAACGCTGCGGTGTGAAAAGGCGATTCATCAAGTTACTCGCAGCGGTCGTCTTGGCGGTGATTGGCCTCGCGGCCGCGACGACGATCGAGATATGGATGCCCCAGTAAGTATTCGAACCACGCTTGGCCAGCGTGGCCAGGCCAGGATCACGAACGCTCCCGTCCCATCGCCCAATTTCGATTCCCACGCGGATGCGCTGCAAGGGCTTTGGATTGTGGCATCACCGTCTCTCGCCGCCCTTTCGAGCCGCAATCACTGCAACCTTGAGATGTGCCATCACCCGATCCATGTCCCTCCAATAATATTGATGCGCGCCCGTATCTTTAGCAAAAGCCCGTAACCCATTGGCAAATTGACCGATCGTTTTGGCCTTTTGGCTGATTGACACATAAATTGGAGAAAGGCATCATTTTTGCGTCTCCTAATAACTGAGACGATATGTTCGCTTTTATCAATATTCTCTCCGGCTATTGCTAAACCAAAAGGCGTAGGCCCCTATGAGTAAGTGTGACGCCTTGGCGGATCAGAACGTCCATCCATCCGACGGCAGCAATCCTCAGTCCGAGCGCGGGACGGCATCCGGCGGGTTAGCAGAACGGTCGCCGCAGTCGCCGGGTTCGAAGAACCATGGGGTCATTTCTGTTGGCTTGATCGATTGCCTTCGGTTCAGTCGGGACTGCTTGACGCAGGCGCTTCGAACCCTGCATCCGGAACTCTCGATCGTGCCATTCGGCAGCGTGGCCGAGTGCATCGGAGCAGGCACTGCCGGTCTCCATCTCATCCTGTATTACTCGCACAGCGAGAGCTCATCGGAGATGCTGGTGCTGCA
Organism: Acetobacteraceae bacterium; assembly: GCA_024280945.1. GTDB lineage: Bacteria > Pseudomonadota > Alphaproteobacteria > Acetobacterales > Acetobacteraceae > JAMXLO01. The sequence continues at coordinate 59,964 of JAMXLO010000097.1, read as the reverse complement.
GCACGTCAAAGAGCTGCGGCAGTCATTCGTCGATACGCCGATCATGGTCCTCTCGGACGCCAGGACAGCATTACAGCCGAGAAACATCAGAAATGCCCTGAACAGCGGTGCCCAGGGGTTTATCCCTACATCCATCACAGAAATGTCTGCCGCGGTTGCCGCGATAAGATTCGTGAAAGATGGCGGCACCTTCGCGCCACTCGATCTCCTCCTCACTCAACGTACGACGTCCTCGCCACCCGCTTCGGAAGCTTCAGCAACCAGGCACCTGACGCCGCGACAAATGACCGTGCTGTCGCATCTTCGCCAAGGCAAGGCCAACAAGATCATCGCTTACGAACTGGGCATGACTGAAAGCACGGTGAAGGTCCACATCCGTAATATCATGCGGAAGATGGGTGCCACCAACCGGACTCAGGCCGTGTACAAGTCGCAGCAGCTTCATGAATCGGCCGACAACGCTGGGCTGACCGAGTAAACCCATGGCGCGTCCGATTGTTGACGCGCTCTGCGAAAGTGTTTTTTCGTCTGTTCGCCCTATCATGGCCGGATCACAGATCAAGGATCCGTTCGGGGACCATACGACCGACGATCAGATCACGCAGAGCGAGGATGTTGCCCCGCAGGCGGCCACGACGGTCGACATAAGGCTCGGGCCGTACAGAGCGGACGACGTTCATCGCCATGTTGCAGGCGATGTGACTGATGGCGCGGCGGAACGGATAGCCCCTGCGCTTGCAGAACAGATAGAGCGGATTTGCGACCTGCGAGTAGCCCAGTTTGAGGCCCGAGCTGCGGCCAAGTTTGGTGCCAAGGTGAACCCCGCGAGCGTTACCCAGCTGTACGACGTCACCGCAGGTCGCCATTTGGCGGGAAAGATCGACATCTTCCTGCCAACCGTACAAGGGCAGACGCTCGTCGAAGCGGAAGTTGTGCTGCAAGAGCGGCGCGAGCCTCACCGCCATGTTGCAGCCGTAACCCGCGAATGTCGGCCGCACGTCGAATGTGGCAGGACCGTCGTGCGCCATCATTTCAAGAGCTTCATCGGTCGAAAGGCCGACGCCATTAATTCCATCCGCCAGCAGGCTTCCGGTTGCCACGACCGTTCGGTGACAGGCGGCCATATGTTCCTCGACGGCGGCGAGGTAGCCATTGGCCGGCAGGAAGTCGTCATCGAAGAATACCAGGACGTCAGCATCCGCGGAATTGGCGATGATCGCGTTGCGCTGTATCGGCAGCCCGGCATCCGCCAGCAGGACCGTCGTTCCAGGCATCACCTCCTGGGTGCCCTCGAGATCGGCCGGCTTGGTGCCGCAGACGATCACCCGATCCGCCGGACGATCCTGCTTCCGCAGTTGGGCCAGTGTTCGGCAGAGAATGGGCGCCCTGCCCACTGTGGGGATGCCTACGACAATCCTCAACCGCATGACGTGTTTCCTCTGCGTCATTCGAGCCTACAGTGTCTTTGATCCGAAGCCGCGGTTATCGAGCCGGTCACAGCTGGCGCAATTGGCAATTCGGGCAAAGTCGTTGCGCCGCTGGCGATATCCGGCTGAGGGTGTGGCTGGTCAAGCAGTTTCGGACGGTGCCCTTCATCTTTTTGGCGTGGCTCGGGAGCCTTTCGATCGGCCTCGCAACGCCACCCGCATCTTCCATCGCCAGAACAGCGCGTCTCGATGCCAGCCTCTTGTGCCGTGACGCAATCCAAATGGCCGAGACGCGATATAACCTGCCGCGCGGGCTGCTGCTGGCCATGGGCCGAGTCGAAACGGGACGGCCTGATCCCGTCACAGGACAGATCGAACCCTGGCCATGGTCGGTTCAGGCGGAAGGCAAGGGCTATTTGTTCGACAGCAAGCTCGAAGCAATCCATTGGGTCACTGATGCATTGGCGAAAGGCATCAAATCGATCGATACCGGATGTCTGCAGGTTAATTTGCTGTTTCATCCGCACGCGTTCAGCAGCCTCGACCAGGCTTTTGATCCAAGGATGAATGTCGACTACGCGGCACGGTTCCTGCTGCAACTCTATGCAACGACCGGAGAGTGGGAACGAGCGATCGGGTTCTACAATTCTCAGGAACCAGTGCGGTCGGCTGCTTATCAACAGCGCGTCCGCCGATTCTACGGATATGCTCGTGGAACGCCCGGAGACTCCAAGCTTGGCATGCTGCGGATGGCCTGGGCTGCGACCCTCGCCAAGGAGGACAGCTCCAAACGAAAGAGTAACGACGAATTTCCGAATATTTTACCTTTCAGCCGACGAGCAGGGCGGAATGCTAGCTCCATGCTTGCCTGGTCAAGGAGGACATTACAATGACTCAGCATAAGTGTCGCAACGCATTGCGCCTGTCGTCATCGGCGTTGGCCTTGCGTTGCCGCAAATTTGCAGGGGCCGCGTTGCTCTTGGGCGTTACATCGTGCTCCCCAGGGTCAGACCTGGCCGCACTGCCGGACACGCCGCCCGGACCATACCGACTAGGTGTCAATGAGGAGGTCCGCGTCATCACCTTCGGCCAGGAGCAGCTCACCGGCCAGTTTCGTATCAACGACCGGGGCAACATCGTCGTCCCGCTGCTCGGGGAGATACCAGCCAACGACCTTACCACCACGCAGCTGCAGCAGGCCATCGCCTCACGTCTGAAAGAAAAGCAGCTCGTCGAGCATCCGGACGTTTCAGTGGACGTGGTGAGCTATCGTCCAGTGTTCATTCTCGGGGAGGTGAGCAAGCCGGGGCAGTACCCCTACCAGCCAGGCATGACAGTCCTGACGGCCGTCGCTGTCGCTGGTGGCTTCACCTATCGCGCTGTCACTGATTACGCCTCGATCCTCAGAACCGCCGATGGTCATGGCGTCGAAGGCCGTGTGCCCAGGAACATGCTGGTGCAGCCGGGCGATGTGATTGACATCTACGAACGTCACTTCTGAGGTTGGTCCGGCACCGGGTGAGACCTCTGAAAGGCGCGCAAGCGGCAGTCGAGACCGGCAAGCACAATGGCTTTCGCTATCGACTCCGCGCCAGGGTCACAGCTCCCCAGGGGGTCTCTGCCGACATCGCCGATGACGCGTACCGACCATAGGCCCGAGCGCCTGATGATCTCGACAGAAGAAATCTGTGTCTGCATACCAGGGATGGCTAGCAGGGCCGCGCTTGGCTCCGAGGTATACTTGGGAATGTTGGGAACGCGGTTTGATATGACTGCGCCGTCGTCCCACCAGTTTCGAGGCGCATGTCTGAACCAGGGTGCGTAGAGTGTATATTTTTCACTGTAGTCTGTGGTGATGACCCCAGTGACCAGCTTGGCTCCATCCCGCCACGCGGCATAGGGTTGCAGCCAACCCAACTCCAGGGCAATCCGGGCATCGATGCTGGGCCCGGCCGGCCGTTCTCGGATAAGAGGGACGAGTGCCGTGAGACGTTCAGGCCCACCAAATTCCTTACAGATCGCAGTGAAGTAAGAAGGTAACAATGCGACCCCTCGATGGCTCTCAACCTTGGGCCAGTTAACGGGTGCAGGTTGGCTATCATCAATTGTACCTTTGGTTGTGAATTGCTGCTCACTTAGCTGACTTGACGGCCACAACCATATCTTTCAGATGTGGCCTCGTCCGGAGTAAGGCCCCAGCCTGTCCGTTCAGGGCGCCATAGTACGCCGTGCGTGTGCCCGATTGTGCCGGTAGTACCAAAAGGTAAGGTTACTCGCGGTCTCAATCGGTCTATTTGACCGCGCATCAAATTACCTTCTCCAACTGAACGGTTAGCATGGACATCGCGGTAAACACATTCGCGTGCCGAACGACGTTGCGTCATACGTCGCCATGTCGGATTTGCGGGGCCCCTCTGAAGCATTCAGTACTCGATCTTGGCATGTCGCCGCTGTGCGAAAGCTTTCTGACATCTGATGAACTCGATCAGGCAGAGCATTACTATCCGCTGCACATCTACCTGTGCTCGGAATGCTTGCTGGTCCAGCTAAGGGAGTATGTAAGTCCGCAACACATATTCAACCAGTACGCCTATTTCTCTTCTTATTCGACAAGCTGGGTCAATCACGCTGCGGAATATTGCCGGCGGATCACCGAACGGCTTCGGCTGAACGGTGATAGCCTGGCAGTCGAACTCGCAAGCAATGATGGCTATCTTCTGCAGCACTTCGCGCGCTATGGGGTGCCGGTGCTCGGTATAGAGCCTGCGGCCAACGTGGCAGAGGTCGCAATTGGGAAGAATATCCCTACACTGGTCGAATTCTTCGGTCTCGACTTGGCAGGACGGCTTGTGGCGGAAGGCACGCGAGCAGATCTGATCATCGGCAACAACGTGTTGGCCCAGGTACCCGATGTGAATGACTTCGTTGCCGGGATGCAGCGCCTGCTGAAGCCGGAGGGGCTGATCACTCTTGAATTTCCCCATGTCCTGCATCTTATACGCGAGAACCAGTTCGATACCATCTACCACGAGCATTTTTCCTATTTCTCACTTGCGACAATCGAGCGGCTTGCGGCGCGGCACTCCCTCCGACTCGTCGATGTGGACGAGCTGCGCACCCACGGCGGTTCTTTGCGTGTCTACCTGGCCCATATGGCGTCATGCCATGACGTCAGCGTGCGCGTTCCTGCCTTGTTGGAAGTGGAGCGGCAGCTTGGCTTCCACGAACTGAGAGGATACGCGGCATTCTCTGAACAGGTACGCCGCACAAAGAGACGGCTGCTTTCATTCCTGATAGAGGCAAAGGAGTCGGGTAAGACGATCTGCGGCTACGGTGCGCCGGGAAAAGGCAACACCCTGCTCAATTACTGCGGGATCGGCACCGACTTTCTCGATTTCACCGTCGATCGTAATCCCTATAAGCATGGGCGGTTCACGCCTGGCATGCACATCCCGATCTATCCGCCGGAAATGATTGACGAGGCGAAGCCGGATTATATCCTCATCCTGCCCTGGAATCTGAAGGATGAAATCATAGCGCAGATGCGCCATGTGGCGGCCTGGGGCGCCAAATTCATCATTCCTATACCTGCTGCGCACGTTGTCGATCCAAGGGAGTGCGCGTAATGAAAGTGGTGCTCTTCTGTGGCGGTCTTGGCACGCGGATCCGGGAATACCCGGAGCCGGTGCCGAAGCCGATGATCCCAGTAGGACATGAACCGATCCTCTGGCACGTGATGCAGTACTACAGCCAGTATGGACATCGGGATTTCGTGCTTTGCATGGGCTACAAGGCCGACGTTATTAAACGGTTTTTCTTGGACTATCGGCCTTCTGTCTATACAGACTGCCTGGTTTCCGGCAACGGTTCGAAGGTGGAACTTCTGGGCAAGCCGCAAGAGGACTGGCGCGTGGCCCTGATCGACACGGGGGTGTGGCGGAACATCGGACAGCGGCTCTGGGCAGTGCGCGACCACGTCAAGGACGAAGAGTGCTTCCTGGCGAACTATAGCGACGGTTTATGCGACGTCGATCTGGACGATATGATCAGAACCTTCATGGCGAGCGGCAAAACCGCTTGCTTCCTTGCGGTGCATCCGCCGGTGACATTCCACCTGGCTGATATAGCGGATGACGGCCGTGTCCGTGCCTTGCTCGGTTCCGATGATTCCAACATCTGGATCAACGGTGGCTTCTTCATCATGCGTCCGACCATATTCGAGTATATGCGCGAAGGCGAGGAACTGGTCATCGAACCGTTTCAGCGGCTGATCGCGGACGATCAGCTTCTGGCCTACAAGTATACAGGATTCTGGCGCGCGATGGATACGCTACGGGATCGGCAGGTGCTCGAGGAGATGGTGGAGCGCGGTTACGCACCTTGGCGGCAGAGGAATACCCGCACGCCAGAGCTGGCCGTATGCAAAGCTTAGGCTTTCCTAAGCCTGACCAGCATCTATCGGTCCTATGCCTTGGGGCCCATTCCGACGACATAGAGATCGGAGCAGGCGGGACACTGCTCGGTTGGATTGCTGCCGGCATCCACGTGGACGTGCATTGGTGCGTGCTGAGTGCTGCGGGGCCTCGTGCCGTTGAGGCCGAGGCGTCGGCCGCCGCTTTTCTCGATGGCGCCGCGTCCGCGGATGTACAGCTCGCAGAATTTCGCGACGGCTTCTTCCCGGCTGAAGGGGCCGAGCTCAAGCTTTGGATGGAGCGGCTGAAGCCACGGGTGCAGCCCGACGTAATATTTACGCACCGGCGCGACGATGCGCACCAGGACCACCGTGAGATTTCCCGTCTGACCTGGAACACATTCCGCAATCATCTCATATTCGAATATGAGATACCAAAATGGGACGGGGACATTGGGCGTCCCAACTTTTATGTCCCACTGACGGCCCGGGTCCTGGAAAAAAAGCTCGAAATTCTGTCCTCCCATTTCGCCAGCCAGCGCTCCAAGGACTGGTTCGACGGCGAGGTCTTTCGCGGCCTGGCACGTCTGCGAGGGATGGAGTGCCGTGCCAGCGAGCGATATGCGGAAGCGTTCGTCGCGCGAAAGGTCTGCCTCGGCTAGTTTAGGCAAGCATCAAGAGTGCCTTGCGACGCTAGATTAACTTCAGCTAATATAATCCCTGAAAGACCTAACTGTTGGTTGGGAGTATGCGGGGTAACGTCTCTCTTCGGTTGTCTGCTGCATTGAACGCTTGACAATGGTGCCAAGGCAGCACGTGGCGCCGCAGAACAGGGTCCTGCGTCATCGGCCACATGCGCTGATGGCCGTCGCAGCCGCCATCGTTGGCGGCTGGCCAATTGGCTCCTGGGCGCAGAATATCGATATTTACTTCCCACCAGGCGTATATGGTTACGACCAGCAGCTTGGTGTCACCGTCCTGACCAGGGCCCACCCAGGCTACGAGGCACCAGGTATCAGAGCGGGGGGGTTCCTTATCTCCCCGAGCCTCAACCAGTCGGCATTCTATAACACGAACTTTAATGGCACTCCCAACTCGGCCACCTGGGGCTCGACCACCGCTGCGAACGTCTCCGCCTTTTCAGATTGGACGCGCAACAGCCTCGGCGCGACGCTTGGCGTATCGCATAACCAACTATTCTCGTTCCCTAACGAGAATTATACCGACTGGAATGTTGGGATCGCCGGCGGTTACACGATTGACGAAAATCAACTCCGTGCAGCGTTCTACCACAACTCCTATCATCAGTTGGGCACCACGCTTGGACTGGTTCAATCGACCACTCCCGTCGCGGGCCAGACCGATACCGCTGACCTGAATTACACCTTCACATTCGGTCGGCTGAACGTCACGCCGGATATCAGCGTCAGCTCGTACCGGTACGGGACAGCGACTGTGGCGAATGGCCTGACCCAGAACCTCAATTTTCTCAACCGCAATGTGCTCGCCGGTGGTGTCGCCAATCGCTATTCCCTCAATGACGAAGGCGGTATTGTTGTAGTGGCCCGTGCTATCACGTCCCAGTACACAAATCCCCAAAGGGGACAACCCAGCAATAATTCAAACAGTTTCTTGCTTCTCGGTGGGATCGATTATCAATCCAAGAGCGTGTGGCGATATCGCCTGCTCATTGGAGTCGAGGTCCGTGAATTTCAGAGCCCAACCTTTCCCACCCGCACGGCACCAATCGCAGAAGGCCAGCTGATCTGGCAGCCTACTGAGCTGACGACGGTCACGGGATCACTGTCGCGGCTCATTGAGGACCCCCAGTCGGCCGGGACCAACGGCTATGTTCTGACAACCGCTCGTGCCGCGGTAGACCATGAACTCCGGCGAGACGTAATTCTGCATGCTTCCCTTGGCGTGCAGTATGCGCAGTTTCTGCAGAGCGGCGCACAGAGCAATTTCACCGCTGACATCGGCGCCGCATGGCTGATAAATCGCAACATGCGACTGTCGGCCAGCTATGTTTTCACCAAGCAGATTGGATCGAGTGGGACCACAACGATCAATCCGGCCTCGGTTACCAGTGCTGCATTCAGCCAAAATGTGGTCGCCCTGGCGCTGCACCTGGCGATTTAAAATGCCCCGGGCCTGAGGGGGGCAACAACGCTCGTGGACCGCTTGGATCTCCATCGAGCCGCGCTCGCTTATAAGTAGTGGCATGCAGCCAGGACTATCTGAAGTGGGTATGGCTAGGGTTTTCACCGAATATTAAAGGGAGGGATGCAACGGACTTTGTCTCTGACGAGGAACTAGATGTCATTTTCTGCTGGCGATTGGGTTGAGGTTCGTAGCAAGGAGGAGATCCTCCAGTCACTGGATGAAGACGGCAGATTTGAGAAACTGCCGTTCATGCCACAGATGTTCGAATATTGTGGCAAAAGATTCCGCGTCTACAAGCGCGCGCATAAGACCTGCGATACGGTAAATGGCACCGGTGGGCGTTCGCTCGCCGGCGGCATCCATCTCGAAGGCCTGCGTTGCAATGGGCAGGCCTACGGTGGTTGTCAGGCTGCCTGTCTCATCTTCTGGAAGGAAGCATGGCTGAAGCCGGTCAAGGGGCCAGGCAATGCTGCGACCCTGAGCGATCGGACATCCGATCCAGTGGTCGGCGCGCGAAAGTCAGCGCGGTGTTCAGAGGCCAAGGTGCTTGCAGGGACCCTGGCCAAAGACCAGCCTTCGTCAGGAGGCCCACGGTATTCTTGTCAGGCGACGGACCTGCCGAAGTTCACCCGCTTTTTGCCATGGTGGGATGCGCGGCAGTACGTCGAGGACTACAGTTCCCGCAACGTTGGGCTAGGTCGCTTGGTCAGTGGCCTAATCTATGTCTGCTACTACTATTTGAGTCGTCCCGGGCGCGATGCTGTGCGGGAGCCGTTCCGGTGGCTTTACGATCAACTTGCGCGATTGAGGGGTCGTGTTCCTTTCCCACGTCGCGGCGGCATAATACCTCTCAATCAGCCAACTCCACTAAGCAAGCTCGATCTGCAGCCAGGTGAGCTGGTCAGGGTGAAGTCCTACGAAGCCATCCTGAAGACGATCGACAAGGCCAACAGGAACAGGGGGTTGTATTTCGACGCGGAGATGGTGCCCTTCTGTGGCCAGACACTCCGCGTCAGATCGCGCATTTCGCGATTCATCAACGAACAGACCGGCCTGATGACCACGCTGCGAACCCCAGCCGTGATCCTCGAAGGCGTGTGGTGTCGGTCGCACTATAGTGACCGAAGAATGCTGTGCCCGAGAAGCATATATTCCTGGTGGCGCGAAGTTTGGCTGGAGCGTGTCAGCGAAAATCCGCCGCGTGACGCGGACGCAGAGCCCGCCGCCATGACTGCTGCTTCGGGCATGTGTCCGCGGGCTGCCGCCGCGAAACAGTTGGCATATTCCGAGACCAGCCCCCTCCGGACGTAACATGCTCGACCTGCGGGGGAAGGCAGTTTGGGGCGGGATTGCCAAGATGTTGGGGCAGGGCGCGAGCTTGATCCTCAAGTTGATATACTTGGCGGTCCTCGCGCGCCTGCTTACGCCTAACGACTTTGGCTTGGTGGCGATGGTGACTGCAGTCACCGGTGTGTTCGATCTGTTCACTTCGGCGGGGCTCTCCTCAGCAACTGTCCAGCAACGTGAGATCTCCGAGGAGCAGATTTCACAGCTGTTTTGGGTCAATATAGGTGTGGGACTGGTTCTGGCGGCTGCTTGCGCCGCAAGCGCCTCCTCGGTTGCGAGCTTCTACCGAGACCCCGAACTGTACTGGGTGGTAGTCGCGATGGCGCCAGGTTTCCTGGTCAACGCCGCCGGCGTGCAGCACTCAGCGCTGCTGCAGCGTGAATTGCGCTACGTGACACTGAGCACGATCGACACGCTCTCCCAGCTGTGCAGCACTATCCTTGGGATCGCCTTTGCCGTCGTCGGCTTTGGCTACTGGTCACTGGTGATCGCAACCCTCAGCCTGCCCGTGGTTAGCACCCTGTGCTATTGGTTTGCGACCCGATGGGTGCCTCACCGACCGCGCCGTGGTGTTGAAATCCGATCGATGCTGACCTTTGGCGGAACCATCACATTCAACGGCCTCGTCGTCTATGTAGGTTATAACCTGGAAAAGGTTCTTCTCGGACGCTTCTGGGGCGCCGATGCCTTGGGCCTCTACACACGCGCTGTTCAGCTGACCAATCTGCCCATCAGCAGCATCAATTCCGCGGTCGGAGGTGTATTCTTCTCGGTACTCTCGCGCCTGCAGGATAATCCAGCCAACTTTCGCAGCTTTTTCCTCAAGGGCCTCTCAGTGGTGATGGCAGCGACGATGCCTGCCACTCTTTTCGCCGCCCTATTTGCGGATGATATTGTTGCGGTGATGCTCGGGACGCATTGGACAGGAAGTGTATCTGTCTTCCGACTGATGACGCCCACCATCCTGGTGTTCGGAATCATCAATCCGCTGGGCTGGGTCCTGCTCTCAATGGGCCGCCAGAAGCGAAGTCTGCAAGTCGGCCTGGTGCTTGCGCCATTGGTCATGTGCTCGTACCTCCTCGGGCTGCCGTACGGGCCGACCGGGGTTGCGTTTTGCTATTCGGCCGCGATGCTGCTGTGGCTGCTGCCGCATGTCGCGTGGTGCCTGCATGGTATGCCGATCTCGGTTGGAGATCTGGCACGGGTTATTGTTCGCCCCCTGACCGCTGGAGCGATTGCCGCCGGCTGCTCATTCGTGTTCTGCCAGCATTTCGTGCCGGAGGTGTCCCCGGTGCTCCGACTGGTGGTAGGTGGGATGGCCATGGGCGTCATTTACGGCTGGATACTACTCGTACTGATGGGACAACTGCGGCTGTACCAGGATGTCTTCTGGGCACTGCGGAGACCGGCTGGAGCAAGGGCCTGAAAATCAAACGCGACATGCCTTCCAGACGACATGCAGAGGCTGTCGCGCATGATCCGAGGTGGACCCGGTTCTGCGCCTAAAAGTTGCTGGCTGGAACTTCGTCCATGTTCGGGAACGCCCAGTGACTGTATCGACGGTGGAGCTCAGTGCGATCGCCGCCAGCTGCCCGGTGTCGTTTGGGAGAGGCCAACTCGGAGCGCAATGGTCACTTTCAACCGCGCCGGGGATCGTCGGGTTGGCGGACCCAGGAGTATTGCGAGCGGTCCTCGATAACCCGTTCGCGAATGCCCGGAAATTCACCGCCAACATGTCGGAAGCAATAGTGGAGTTCTACACCGAAACGAAAGGCAATGAGGTCATCTGTCATGTCCGGGACAACGGTACGCGCATCATTTGTTCCAGCCGTTCCAACGGCTGCACCAGGCGCCGGAGCATTCTGGCAACGGTATAGGTCTCGCGACGGCGCTTCGGCCGACAAGTCTGCAATAGCCGCGCCGAACCGAGGTGCAACGTTATCTTCTCCCTACCGCTTGTGGCTGGGTGATCTCGCTCAATCAACGCGGCAGCAAGCCATGTCGCTATCGTTTCAGCCCACACTTGGAGGCTGGGGTGGAGAACCGTGCGCTCCAGAAACCCTGTCGTGTGGCGCTCATAGCAGACGATGACCCGGGTTTGCGGGACGTACTGCGCTCACTCCTGAATGAGGCGGGGGGATATGGTGATCGCCGCCGCGGACGGCAGGGAGGCCTTGGATCCAGCTGCACATCTGGATGTTGCCGTGGCAATCCTAGATCTCGCAATGCCGAACGGCGATGGGCTGCACACCTGCCGGGCGCTGCGCCGGATGGCAGCCTGGCGCGATGTGCCCATCCTGTTTCTTACTAATCACCATACTGACAGGGCACTGCAAGCCGCGAGACGGGCTGGCGCTTCAGGGTTCGTTTGCAAGCCATTTGTCCCTTCCCATTGCTCCGCCGCATTGCCACTCTTACTGGCCGAGGCACCGTAGAGGCCACGGCTGCTCCGCTGGTGTGGGCTGATCGCTCCGAGGTAACGCAAGTATCTGAAAATAATGGTAGCGGCGGGCGGATTTGAACCACCGACCAAGGGATTATGATTCCCCTGCTCTACCGCTGAGCTACGCCGCCATCCAGTGCGGCCGGGAGATAATGCCCGCCCCATGCCGCGTCAACGGTGTGGCCTATCCCGCCGCTTCCGGCAACTGAAGCGCGACCCACGATGGCCCCGGCATCGCGCGTCCCTTCTGCAGCACCAGCATCATAATGTAACGGTGCTTCGCCTCGCGCTCTGCGGCGATCGAAGACTGCACGTCGGCCGCCGCGGCTACCGGCTTTCCTTGCACCCGCAGGATGACATCGCCCTCCGTCATCCCACGACGCGCAGCGTCCGAGCCTGGAACCACCCCGGATACCAGCACCCCACCGATGTCGTCCTCCAGTCCGTACTTGGCCCGATCGCCCGCCGCAATGGCAGCGAGCGACAGGCCGAGATCGGGCCGGACCCCGGTGTTCGGCCGCTCGGTCGGCAATGGAGCGTCGCGCGTCTCCCACTTCTTGCGTGGCCAGGCGGCGACGGTCACCGGCAGGGTGAGCTGTGCGCCATCGCGCTCCAGCGTCACCTGGATCGTGTCGCCGACAGGAGTTCGTACGATATCCCGCAGCAGGGCCCGCTCGTCGTTCGGAGCCTTGTCGCCAAAGCGCAGGATCACGTCTCCGATCTGAATCCCAGCCCGCCGCGCCGGTCCATCCGGCAGCACCCAGGACACCACCGACCCTGCCGGCTGCCGCATGCCCATTGCGTCGGCCATAGCGGCGGTGACCTGCTGAACCTTGACGCCAATCCACCCCGGGCGCACCCAGCCGTAGGCTTTCAACTGCCCCACCACGAACTGCGCGGTGTCGGACGGGATGGCGAGACCGAGCCCGGCCGACGCCTCGGTGGGTGATACCAGCGCGGTGTCCACACCGATCACGCGGCCCTTCATGTCGAACAAGGGGCCGCCGGAATTGCCGTGGTTGATCGCCGCGTCCGTCTGTATGTAATCGTCGTACGGGGAGTCCTGCACGTTGCGGTTGAGGCCACTGATAATGCCGGCTGACACCGACGTGCCGATCCCAAGCGGGTTGCCGATAGCAAATACCGGCTCGCCGATCTGCAACTTGGTGCTGTCGCCCCACTGCACCGGCGTCAGCGGATAGGGCGGCTGCACATGCAGCACTGCCAGATCCGCCAGTCTGGACGCATACAACATCGTCCCCGGGAGAACCGACCCGTCGTACAATGTTACCGAGATCTCGAATGCGTTCTCCAGGACATGATAATTGGTGACGATTGAACCGGCCGGGTCGATCACGAACCCCGAGCCCACGAACGTCTTGCTGTCGTCACTCTGCCGGGTCGTCGCGCCGGCATTAACCGACGACCCGGTATCCGTTACCTCCTTGCGGACCGTGATGTTGACCACGGTCGGCAGCAGACTTCGGATCAGTTCTGACTGATTGCCGCCGAAATCGCCCGCGCGCGCAGACGGCAGGAAGATTACCAGCGCAAGCGCTGCGGCAATCAGATTGCGGTACATGGCGGCGAGCCCCTTATGAGAAGGGGGCGGCAGATAGCCTCTGCTTCACTATTACGTCAATCGTCACGTCGGACGATGCCGCCCCCCAGCACGCGGGAGCCGCGATAGAACACGCAGGCCTGTCCCGGTGCTGGCAGTGCAGGTGTCGCCAATGTCACCGTCGCCGTCGAACCAGCGTGGGCAACGACGGTCGCAGGTTGCGGAGCTTCACGGGCACGCAGCTTGACCTCGCAGGCCATCGGCTCGACGGGCTGCAGCAGCCAGTTCACCTCGCGCAGGTGCACCGTCCGGGTCCCGGTGTCGCGCGGTCCGACAACGATGCGCCGGTGCCGCGGGTCCAGCGCAACCACAGTCTGCCGCTGTCCGCCGTCGAACGACGCGCTGCCGAGACGCTTGGTCTGTCCGACCGTGTAGCGAGCGATGCCATCATGCCGGGCAAGCAGCCGCCCATCGCGGGAGACGATGTCGCCCGCCGTTCCACTGTCCGGCCGCAGTCGAACGACTGTGTCAGCATAATTTCCTGCAGGGACGAAGCAGATGTCCTGACTGTCCGGCTTCAATGCCACCGGCAGCCCTAATCTTTCGGCTTCCGCACGCACCGCCTGCTTGCTCGCCATCCCGCCCAACGGGAACAACGACTGCGCGAGTTGCATTCGGGTCGTGGCGAACAGGAACCAGCTCTGGTCGCGCGTCGGATCGGCCGACCGATGCAGTTCGGGTCCATCCGGGCCGTCAATCCGCTGCACGTAATGTCCAGTCGCCAGGCGCTCGCAGCCCAGCCCCTGCGCCAGCGCCCCCAGGTCGGCAAACTTCACCGTCTGGTTGCAGCGCACGCACGGCACCGGCGTCTCGCCGGCCGCGTAACCGTTGGCGAAGTCGCGGATCACCGCCTCGGCAAAGCGCTGCTCTGCGTCGATGACATAATGCGGGATGCCCAAGTGGTCGGCGATGCGTCGCGCGTCATGGATATCCTGACCGGCGCAACATGCGCCCTTCCGCCCGATTGCAACGCCATGATCGTAGAGTTGCAGCGTGACGCCGATGACCTCGTGACCCGCTTCGTGCAGCAGGCCTGCGACAGTGCTGCTGTCCACGCCGCCCTACATCGCGACGAGGATTCGCACGCGCTTATCCGTTCAGTAGGTTGCGCGTGCCCGCGGGCAACTTCACCACCAGTCCGTCGAGCGCCTCGGTTATGACAATCTGGCAGCCAAGCCGCGACGTTTCGGTCAGTCCGAACGCAAGGTCGAGCATATCCTCCTCGTCCTCGGTCGGTTCGGCCAGCTTCTTGAACCAGGCAGGATCAACGATGACGTGGCAGGTGGAGCAGGCGAGCGAGCCTTCGCAGGCGCCCTCGATGTCCACACCATGCTGATGCGCGATCTCAAGCACCGACAGTCCCGTTGGCGCGTCCACTTCGCGGCGCGTGCCGTCGCGCTCAATGAAGGTCATTTTTGGCATCTGGGCAATTCGGTTCCGTTCAGGCCTTGGCAAGCTGTTCGATGCCTGGAGCCGGCGCTCCGGCATGGGCCGCAGCCAGCGCCGCCACCGCGTAATCGACATCGGCCGGCGAGGTAAAGCGTCCCGCCCCGATCCGCAAGGTGCACGACGCCGCGTCGTCGGTCAGCCCAAGAGCCCGCAACACGTAGGAGGGCTCGATCGCGGCCGAGGAGCAGGCGGATCCGGTGGAAACGCACAGATCAGGAACGCGCTCCATCAGTTCTGCCGCGGTCGCGCCCGGGAATGTCACGTTGAGATTGCCGGGGATACGTGCCGCCATGCTGCCGTTTACCCGCAGGCCCGGTATGGCGTCCGCCAGTCCCCGCAGCAGCCGATCCCGCAGCGTCGCCAACCGCTTGCTCTCCTCGTCCATCTCGGCCTGTGCCAGCCGGCAAGCCTCGCCAAGACCGACGATGAGCGGAGCCGGCAGCGTGCCCGACCGGATCCCTCGCTCCTGTCCGCCGCCCGAGAACAGCGGGGCCAGCCGAACCCGTGGCCGGCGTCGCACGTACAGCGCGCCGATCCCCTTCGGCCCGTATATCTTGTGGCCACTGATCGAAGCGAGATCCACCTTCCAGCCAGACAAATCCACCGGAATCTTGCCGGCTGCCTGGGCGATATCGGTGTGGAAAAGGGCACCCGCCTGCTTGGCTATGGCAGCGAGGGCAGGGATGTCCTGGATCACGCCCGTCTCATTGTTCACCGTCATGATACTGACGAGCAACGTCGGCACCTGCAGTGCCTCACGCAGCACCTCGGGGTCGATCAGCCCTTCCGGCTGCACCGGCAGGAACACCGGCTCGAAGCCGTCGGCTGCAAGATCGGCCACCGACTCCAGAACGCACTTGTGCTCGGTAGCGACGGTTACGATGCGGCGGCGCTCGGCGTGGCCGGCGAAGCGGGCGGCTCCCTTGATTGCAACGTTGTTGCTCTCTGTCGCGCCGGAGGTGAACACGATCTCGTTCGGGTTCGCGCCGACCAGCGCAGCCACCTGCGCGCGGGCATCCTCGACCGCGGCTTCCGCCTCGACCCCCATCACGTGCTCAACGCTGTGTGGGTTGCCGTAATGCTCGCTGAACCAGGGCAACATTGCCTCGACCACGCGGGGGTCGCAACGGGTGGTCGCCTGGTTGTCGAGATACACCGGACGATTCGGGCGCGATGGGGCGTCAGTCATAGCAGCCAATGTGGGTTCAGGCGGCGCGCGGTGCCAGCGCCTTGCGCAGCCGGTCCGCCATGCGTGCGTATGCAGCTGCGAAGGCGGCCACGTCGGTTTCCATCGCGTTCCATGCCAGCGAGACGCGGATTGCCTGGCCGGCCAGCGGTCCCAGGCCCATCGCGGTCAGGACGTGGCTGGTGGTGACCTTGCCGGAGCTGCATGCGGCACCCGCGCTGACTGCAATGCCCTCGAGGTCGAGCGCGATCACCTGGGCATCGGCACGAACGCCGGGCAGCGCCAGGCAGGTGGTATTCCCAAGACGCGGGGCGCCGGCGCCGCAGACAACCGCACCCACGGCTATCGCCGCAGCCTCCACTGTGTCGCGCAGGGGGGAAAGGTCATGTGACGACGCGACGGCTGCGGCGGCAAAACCTGCGATCGCGGGCAGGGGAGGGGTGCCACCCCGACGTCCACGTTCCTGTCCGCCGCCAGCGATCAATGGCGTGAACGCGGAGATCCCAGGATCGAGCAGCAGCGCGCCAGCGCCAGGGGGGCCGCCCAGCTTATGGGACGAAATGGCGAGACTGTGCGCTCCGAGGGAGGTAAGTTTAACCTCCATCCGGCCAGCCGCCTGGACAGCGTCGACATGCAGGCATGCGCCAAAACCCCTGCACAGCGCGGCGGCACGGGCGATCGGCTGGATCGTGCCGGTCTCGTTGTTGGCCAGCATCAGACAGACCAACGCCGGGGGACCTGCGGACAACCAGCGTTGCAGGGTTGCGAGGTCCGCTACCCCGTCCCGGTCAACCGGCAACATGAGCGCGTTCGGCGCTGCAGCACGGACCGCGTCGTGCTCGGTGGCACCGACGATCACTCTGCGGCCGGCTCCGAGGGCGTGCACCGCCAGCGCATCCGCCTCCGTGCCGCCCGAGGTGAACACGAGGTCGCTCGGCCGACCGCCGAACTTGGCCGCAAGCGCCTCCCGTGCATCTTCCAACAGCTTGCGCGCAGCACGACCGGCGGCATGCACCGACGATGGATTCCCCGTCGTTGCCATTGCCGCCAGCATTGCTTCTCGCGCTTCCGACCGCAGCGGCTCGGTGGCGTTGGCATCCAGGTAGACCATGCGCTAATCCGCCGCCTGGCGTGGTTCCGCTGCGACCGCGACTGCGCGCCCGAGGACTCGCCCGGCCACCACGTCCGCCAGTGTGACCGCCTGGAGGAACAGATAGATCTGACGGCCGAGTTCATCCCACAGATCATGTGTCTGGCAGCGGGTGGGTCCCTTATCATCGACACCCTCGATGCACCCCGGGCTGCCGATCTCACATCGGGTGGCGTGTATTGGTTCGTCGACTGCGGCGATGATGTCGGCGATGGCGATCGCATCGGACGCGCGCGCCAGGCGATAGCCGCCGCCCGGACCGCGTGCCGAACCGACCAGTCCAGCCCGTCGCAGCTTGCCGAACAGTTGCTCAAGATAGGGCTGGCTCAGCTTCTGCCTGGCGGCGATCTCGGCCAGGCAGACCGGGCCGCATTCACAGCCCAGAGTCTGTCGGGTGGCTAGGTCCACCATCGCCATCACGGCGTAGCGGCCCCGTGTGGACAGCTGCAAGAACCTACTCCGCCGCGGCCTGCCGTTGGCGCATTTGTTCCTCTGCCACCCGCGCTATCCGCGCTTCCAACTCGGCAAGCTCGCAGTGCATCTGGTCGAGGTCTCGGAGCAGCGGATCAAGGCTGTCGTCGCATGGAATCCCATAGGGATCGAACCCGGGCATCTTGTGGTCACGCGTGCTCGTGCGATCCACTGGTCGTGCCGGGATGCCTACGACCGTGATATCGTCAGGCACGTTGTCAAGCACCACGGCATTCGAGCCGACACGGGCATTGTCGCCGACCCGAATAGGTCCCAGCACCTTGGCGCCGGCCCCGATGATCACGTTATTCCCGACAGTCGGGTGCCGCTTGCCACCGCCGCTCGCGCGGGCCACCCCCAACGTCACCTGATGATAGAAATAGCAGTCGTCGCCGACTTCCGCGGTCTCGCCGATAACCACGCCCATACCGTGATCGATAACAAAGCGTCGGCCTAATTTAGCGGCAGGGTGGATCTCGATGCCGGTCAGCCAACGGGCAATATGTGAGGAAAATCGGCCCAGCAAGCGAAGGCCCCGCTGCCACAGCCAGTGGGAAAGCCGGTGCCACATGACCGCATGCACGCCCGGGTAACAGAGCAAAACCTCCAAATTGGACCGCGCGGCCGGGTCGCGTTCCCGATATGTCCGGATCGTCTCACGCAAGAACATGAAAGCCATGCGACATTTCCGTTATGATGTCCGGGTCCTCTACCCTATACTAACCGAACCCTGGGACCTGGGAGCCCAATCCTGGGGGGCGGCCGGTCGGGGGGCCGATCAGATAAGGAGGAAGCAGTGACCCTGCGGCAGCGATGCCGCTTCGCGAAGGCATAAATATTCCGACCCCAGAGGTCAAGAATTCACGCGAAACTGTAATGCGGGTGCATGCGTTCCTAATTAGAATAGAGACCGATCGGGCGCGGGGGAGAGGGCTGACGGTATATTGAGTGGCGCTGGGTAGGATCGTGAGGGTCTTGGCCTGGGCGCTGCCCGATTGGATAGGAAAGCGGTTTCGGGACGCCATGCCAGAGGTGATGTTTGCCGGCCCAGACGGCCGGTTGGAGGGTCGTTACCACCATTCCAAGGATACAGGAGCGCCGGTGGCGCTGATCCTGCATCCGCATCCATTGCACGGCGGGACGATGAACAATCGAGTGACCTACTCGATGTATCAGTCGTTCCAGCGGTTGGGTTGTTCGGTGATGCGATTCAATTTTCGCGGGGTTGGTCGCAGCCAGGGTCGCTATGACGGCGGCATTGGTGAAATAGGCGACGCCGCGGCCGCGTTGGACTGGATGCAGGCGGTCAATCCCAATCATGGAGGCCTGTGGATTGCAGGCTACTCGTTCGGCGCCTTCATCGGCATGCAGCTGTTGATGCGCCGGCCGGAGATCTCCGGCTGGGTCAGCGTCGCACCGCCGGCGAACCATTACGATTTCGGCTTCCTGGCGCCATGTCCGTGCGGGGGGCTGATGCTGCACGGCGATGCAGACGAGCTCGTCCCGGAGGGTGCGGTGCACAAATTGGTCGACAAGCTGAACACCCAGAAGGGTGTCAGTGTCGACTACCGCGTGATCGATGGTGCGGACCACATCTTCGCAGAGCACGCCGAACGGG
This sequence comes from Acetobacteraceae bacterium, assembly GCA_024280945.1. Lineage (GTDB taxonomy): Bacteria > Pseudomonadota > Alphaproteobacteria > Acetobacterales > Acetobacteraceae > JAMXLO01. The sequence continues at coordinate 40,675 of JAMXLO010000097.1, read as the reverse complement.
TCGCGGAGGCGATCGAGGACTATTGCGGCCAGACGATCGCGCGCCGCGCCATGGCATTGGCGGCAGACTAGCGACGATCAACGGCTGGCGGGACGGCAATCCTGCCTCCTCTGGTGGCTTCTGGGACGCCGGTCGTACCGGGAAAACTGAGCGGCATGCCCGCTTGCGTGCGCACGGCGAGCAGGCCAAAGCATTGAGCCTCGAGGGCATCGCCATCCCAACCCAACGCCTCGACGGGATCGACTGGGGCCGTCAATCGGGAGCGTAGCGCCGCCATGAGAGTTGGGTTGTGTCGACCGCCACCTGCGACAAGCCAACGCACAGGCTGCATTGGCAGAGGTGCGGCCTCGACCGCCGCGGCGGTGAACGCCACCAGCGTTGCGGCGCCGTCCGCTGGGGACAGTTGCGTGAGGCCGCTGACGGCCAGGCTGGAGGCGAAGTCCAGCCGGTCCAGGGACTTCGGCGGTGGTCGCGATAGATAAGGATCGGCCAGCAACCGGTTCAGTACCGTCGGATCGGCACGGCCAGAGCGCGCGAGCTCACCGTCGCGGTCGAACGCCTGGCCGGTGCAATCCCTGATCCAGTCGTCGAGCGGCCCGTTGCCGGGCCCGGTATCGAACGCGATCAACTCACCGTCCCGTCCGATCCAGGTCACGTTGGCAACCCCGCCGATGTTCAGCACGGCCAGGGGCTTGGGCAGGTTTGCCGCCAGTGTCTTGTGGTAGATCGGCGCCAGCGGTGCCCCCTGGCCCCCGGCTGCCACGTCGGCCGAACGGAAATCGAAGGCGACGGGCACCCCGGTTCGCCATGCGAGCTCGGCCGCGTCGCCTATCTGCCAGGTTCGGCGCTGATCGGGCTGGTGCAGGATGGTCTGGCCGTGGAAGCCGATCAGGTCCGCCCCGCGCCCAAGCGCCGCTACCGCCCGCACATGATGTTCCGTCAGCCGGGCTTCGGCGCTTTTCAGGCGCCGGTCGGACGGATCCATTGTCGGCGCGAGGTCGAGGACCCGGCGCAGGTCAGTGCGCAGTCGCTCGTCATAGGGCAGGGTAAGGCTTGGTCCGAACGCTGCGATGCGCTCGCCGTCGGTCTCCAGCCAGGCAGCATCCACACCGTCCAGCGAAGTCCCGCTCATCAGTCCGATTGTGCGCAGCATCTTCCACGACAATTTCCCTGGGATGGCGTCTGTGCTAGCCCACGCGCGTCATGGCCCAAAGCGAATTCCTGCGCGAAGCCACGGAGCGCGGCTTTGTCTTTCAGTGCACCGATAGCGATGGGTTGGACGCGGCGCTACGGTCCGGCACCGTAACCGCCTATATCGGGTTCGATTGCACGGCTGACAGCCTGCACGTCGGCAGTCTGGTGCAGATCATGATCCTGCGCCTGTTGCAGCGGCATGGCCATCGGCCGTTGGTTTTGATGGGCGGCGGCACGACGCGGATCGGCGATCCTTCCGGCAAGGACGAGTCGCGCCAGTTGCTGAGCGATGAACAGATCGCCGGTAATATGGCCGGCATCCGCCGCTGCTTCGATCCGTTTCTGCATTTCGGCGATGGCCCAACTGACGCGTCCACCGCCAACAACAACGACTGGCTGGGCGCCCTGGGTTACATCCCGCTGCTGCGGGACGTCGGCACGCATTTCACCATCAACCGCATGCTGACCTTCGATTCCGTGCGGCTGCGGCTGGAGCGCGAGCATTCGCTGACGTTTCTCGAATTCAACTACATGATTCTGCAGAGCTACGACTTCCGCGAGCTGAACCGCCGGTTCGGCGTGACCCTGCAGATCGGCGGCTCGGATCAGTGGGGCAACATCGTCTCCGGCATCGAGCTTGCGCGGCGGACCGACAACAAAGCGCTGTTCGGCCTGACCACGCCGCTGATCGCCACCGCCTCGGGCGCCAAGATGGGCAAGTCGGCCCAGGGTGCGGTATGGCTGACGCGTGACCGCCTGTCGCCGTACGACTACTGGCAGTTTTGGCGCAACACCGAAGACGAGGACGTCGGCCGCTTTCTGCGGCTGTTCACCGACCTTCCGCTGTCAGAGATCGCCCGGCTGGAGGTGTTGCGCGACGCCGAGATCAACGAGGCGAAGAAGGTGTTGGCGACCGAGGCCACCCGACTGGCACATGGTGCGGTGGCAGCGACGGAGGCCGCCGAGACCGCCCGACTGGCGTTCGAGGAGGGTGAGGCAGCCGACACCCTGCCCAGCATCGAGGTGCCGCGCAGCGAATTTGCCACTGGCATTCCGGCGTTCCGGCTGTTCGCGCTCGCCGGTCTTGCCGGCAGCAACGGCGAGGCGCGACGGCTGATTCGCGGCGGAGGCGCGCGCATCAACGACGTCCCGGTGAAGGACGAAGGCCAGACCGTGACGGTCGCCGACCTGCACGACGATGCGCTCAAGCTCTCCGCGGGCCGCAAGCACCACCGACTGGTTCGGGTACCGTAGCCACTCAGGCTTCATGCGCCAGGCGCAGTCCAGGGTCGGGCCAGTCAACGGCCACAAGCCTGCCTGTCCCCGACAGCGTCACATACGCGGTGCGGAGGTCCAGGCCGCCGAAGCAGACATTGGTGGTGACCGGGTCGCCCATCGGTATCTGGCGCATCAGCCGTCCATCAGGGGCAATCACGCTGATGCAGCCGCTGATCAGCGTCGCCACGACGATGTTGCCCGACGCATCGACGGCCAGGCTGTCGAAACGCTGAAAGCCGGGAAGGCCCGCAACCAGTCGGCCGCCATGCGGCGATGGCCAACCCTGCTTCTGCACCGCGCCAGGCTCGGTGATGTCGAACGCCCAAAGCCGGGCGGGCTCGGTCTCCGCGACATAAAGCACGCGCCCGTCCGGTGAGAGGCCGATGCCGTTCGGCGTCAGCGCCGGATGGGCGACCTCGATGATCCTCGAGCCGTCGGCGAGCGCATAATAGATCACGCCGTTGTCTCGGTCGCGCGCGCGCGTCTTGCCGAGATCGGTGAAGTAGAAGCCACCGTTCGTGTCGAACACGAGGTCATTCGGCCCGTTCAGCCTGTTCGCGCCGCAGCAGTCGTAGAGCACGCTGACGGCGCCGGTGCGCGGATCGACGCGCTGAATGCTGCCGCTGACGTAGTCGGACGAGACCATGGCCGGCCGGAACAGGTTCTCCTCCAGGCGCCAGGCGAAGCCGCCATTGTTGCAGATGTAGAAGGCGCCATCCGGGCCCACCGCGGCGCCGTTCGGCCCGCCGCCGGTGCGCGCAATGACCTCGACGCGACCATCGGGGAGCACCCGGCTCAGGGTCTGGCGCTCGATCTCCACCAGCACGATTGATCCGTCTCGCATCGCGATCGGCCCTTCTGGGAAGCAGAGCCCCGATGTGATCACCCGTTGTTCGCCCACTGTCTGTCCCCCGTCTGCTCTCGGGGCGAGATTGCTGCGTCGTTCCGTGCACCGCAATCGCTGCACGCAATCAGCAGTTTGGTAGGGTTTTCGTGCTGCGATGGGTCGCGTGGCGAAGTCGCTCACAGCCCGGTTGCCGATCGAGACTGATGGCCGCCTGGCGATCCTTCTGCCGGTCGGTGGAGCCTTCGCCCTGTCCGCCGTCAGCGCAGTGCTGATGCCGCAGTGGTTTTGGTTGCCGCTGGCTCTCATCGCGATCGCGGCGTTTGGCATGTTTGCGCTTCGGCACGCGGTCGCCCTGTGCATGATCTGGCTGATCATCGCCGGCACCACCTTGGAAATGACGCTGGGCGATCTGATCAGCCCGGACGCGTACCAGACGACCATCGCCGTAGTGAAGTTCGCCGAACTGCTGCTCGCGCTGCTTTGCGTGGTGCGCTACGGGGCTTCGCCAGATCTGTTCAATCCCACCTTGGCGTTCCTTGCCATTTTCCTTATGGGCCTGGCACACGGACTGCACCCTGATCTGACCGCCACGGCCAGCCTGCGCTCCCTGCTGGGTTCGATTGCACCATTCGCCTTCGCCTTCAGCCGGCTGTCACCCGGCTGGGGCAGGGCGATCGTCCGCACGACGACCTTGATCCCTTTGCTGTCCGTCGTCGCCGGCATAGTGCTCGATGCGGCCGGCTTGCGTCCGCTGTTTCAGGAGAGTGGCGGCGAGCGTCTCGCCGCGCTTGGACATCCCGCCTTTCTCGCGGGCATCTGCCTTGCCGCGATCTATGCCTGTCTCATTGAGCTTTATCGAGATGGCAGACGCCGTTGGATGCTGCTGCTTGCGGCCAACTTCCTGATCCTGGTACTGACCGGCGCGCGGGCGCCACTGGTCTATGCGATGGCGGTGACCGTGCTGACGCTGGGATTTGTGCGTTCCAGTGTGTTTGCCATGCCGTACCGCCTGCTGCCGGTACTGCTGGTCGCCTGCCTGGTGCCGCTGGCGCTCGTGCTGGCGCAGGATCTGCCGACACTGCGGCTGTTCAACCTGCTGAGCAGCGAGCCGACGAACCTGAGCGGCCGCGATCTGCTGTGGCCGCCGTTCCAGGAAGTGGTGTCGCGGTCGCCTTGGTTCGGTTGGGGCGTAGGCGCCGGCAATGCGATCATTGGGCCGGATAGCAGGCTCGCACTGCTGATGCAGACCCGGGCTGCGCACAACGAATATCTACGGATATCCGTCGAAGGCGGGCAGATCGGCTGTGCGCTGCTGATCGTGTCGTTCGTGCTGTGGGTTGTGTGGCATACCCGGGGTTTGCGCCGGACCGACAAGACGATCCTGCGGCTGGCGTTCCTCGCCTTCGCGGGGCATGCATATACCGACAACGTGCTGATCGCGACGACCGCCTGTGTGTTCTTCACCTTCGCGATCGGAGTGTTCGCCAATGCGCCGCGCTTGATGAATACGGGGGAGGTGGCGTAGGCACGCGCCTGGATCTCCGGAGCCATGCCGCATGCAAATCCCTCGTGCCGTTGGCCTCGCGTTGTGGTTGCTGCTGCTCAGCGCACTGCCGGCCGCTGCGTCCGGGCTCGCCTTTATCATCAACTCGGGGGGGGCCTCGATCAGCCTCGTCGATATGTCGTCGTTGAAGGAGATGGGGCGTATTCCGCTGCTGCGCGAGCCGCACCATTGCGCGCTCAGTCCGGACGGCAAGAGCCTGCTGGTTGGTGATACGGTAGGCAACGAAATGCTGTTCTTCGATCCCCTGACGGCGGCTTTGCAGAAACGTATGCCAGTTCCGGATCCCTACCAGCTGGGTTTCAGCCCGAACGGCAAGTTCCTGGTCGTGAATGGCCTCGCGCGCAACCAGGTCGATGTCTACAACGCAGCGTCGATGCAGTTGCTGAAGCGGTTCCCGATAGCCTCGATGCCGAGCCACTTGGATTATGCGCCGGATTCCTCGCGCGTGTTCGTCAGCCTGCAAGGCAGCGACAGCATGGTGGCGATCGACCTGAACCGACTGACCGTGGCGTGGACGGCGAAGGTCGGCAAGACGCCAGCCGGCGTGCTGTGGCACAATGGCAAGGTATTGGTTGCCGACATGGGCACCGATTATGTCGCGGTGGTCGATCCAGCCGACGGGCATGTCACCGAACGTATCCACACCGGTAAAGGCGCGCACAATCTGTTCGTGTCCCCCGACCACAAGGTTATCTGGGTAAACAACCGCGTTGGCGGAACCACCACGTCGCTCGATGCGTCGACGCTGGCACCGATCCGCAGCTATGCGATTGCCGGCGGTCCCGACGACATCGCGTTTGCGCCTGACGGCAAGCTGTGGATCACCCGGCGCTTCGCCGAAAAGGTGGCGGTGCTGGATCCGAAGACGGGCGAATACGAAACCGTCGACGTTGGCCGTTCGCCACACGGGCTGTTTCTCAGCCCGAAGGGCATCGCGGCAGCGAGCGTCGCCGCGCGCTGATGGGCGATGCGTTCGACCTTGCCGCCGGCTGGCTGCAGGAGCATCTGCTGCTGCCGCTGCTGTATCTTCTCGGCTTGATGCAATGGGAGGACGTATCTTACGGCTGGGCGTTGTTTGCGGTGTACGGCGCGGTGCAGGTGGCGATAACCTTCGCTGTCTGCATGCCGCTGGAGCGCTGGCGGCCGGTCGAACGCTGGCCGGATACGCGCGCTGTAACAGTGGACGTGCTGTACACGGTGATTTCGCGCGTCGGCGTGCTGCCGCTGTTCACCTTCGTGCTGTTCTACCACGCACAGGTGGCGCTGAACGGGTTCCTTGCCGACCACGGGTTTGTGCCGCCGACACTGGAGCGGCTGCTGCCGTTCCTGCTCGACCAGCCGGTGCTGACCTTCATCATCTATGCCATCATTCTGGATTGTGCCGACTATTGGCGGCATCGGCTGTCGCACATGTTCCGTTGGTGGTGGGCATTGCACTCACTGCACCACGCGCAACGGCAGATGACGTTCTGGTCGGATGACCGCAATCACGTGCTGGATGATCTGATAGCGGCGCTGTGGTTTGGTGCTATTGCACTGGCGATCGGCGTGCCACCGTTGCAGTTCCCGCTGCTGGTCTTGTTGTTGCGGTTCCTTGAGAGCCTGTCGCACGCCAACGCGCGAGTCTGGTTCGGTACAGCAGGCGAGCGGTTGCTGATCTCGCCGCGCTTTCACCGGGCGCATCACGGGCTGCTGGCCGCCGGCCAGCGAAGCTGCAACTACGGGGCCGTGCTGCCCTGGTGGGATATGCTGTTCGGCACGGCTGATTTCGGTCGCGACTACGTGGCAACGGGCGATCCGACTGGCGAGGAAGCGCTGGCCAGCGGCTCCTATTTCGCCCAGCAGTGGGCCGGATTGCGCCGATTTGCGGCGGCTTTTGCGAGGGCGGGACGCTCGCCCATCGGCTGACACTGCAGGTTTACTTGCAGCCGATCGAGGCCGCGCGCGACTATTCGCAATAAGCAGTTTCGCAACCGTGGGGGCGCGTCTCGATGCCCGGTAGGCTGGCGCCGATTGGCTATTTTGATAGCTGGCGTGCCCGTATCGGGCGCTTGGTTGCACCTGCGGCAGGTCGTAGCGGGATAAAGAAGCCGGCGGCACTGAGCTATGGCCTGGAGGAGCGGCCGCCGGCCGTCGTCACCTGGGTGAGTGCGGCTCAGCACGTCGGCGTTTGCGCGATCTTCATGGTCTATCCGCTAATCATCGCGCGCCAGGCCATGCTGCCTGCCGATCAACTGAGCAATGTCCTGCAGTTGGGATTCCTGGTGTTGGCCGTGGCGGTACTGCTGCAGGCCCTGCCCGCCGGCCCAATCGGCAGTCGCATGTTGGCGCCGGCAATCTTCACAGGCGTCTATCTCGCACCGTCGTTGCAAGCGGTGAAGCTTGGCGGTCTGCCTCTGGTATGGGGCATGACCATCTTCGCCGGCCTTATCGAGATCATTCTGTCACGCGCATGGTCGCGTTTGCGGCCGTTCATTCCGCCCGAGTCCGCCGGCCTGGTGATCTTTCTGGTCGGCAACATCATCGCCCTGGCCGCGGTGCGCACCCTGCTGCAGGACAGCCCCTCCGGCGCACTTGCCGGGCCCGACGAAATCGTCGGCGGATGCGCGCTCGCGGTCATGACCGGCCTCAATATCTGGAACAAGGGACGCTTGCGGCTGTTCTGCATCCTGATCGGAATGGTCGTCGGATATCTCGTCGCCGGTTTCGTCGGCCTGCTCACGTCGGACGACTTCGCTGGCCTGCTTGATCGCCCGCTGTTCGCCGTTCCCCGCCTGTCGGGTATCAGCTGGAAATTCGACTGGTCGCTGATTGTGCCCTTTGCAATCACCGGCCTGGCCGCGGCGATGAACTCGACGGCGGTCCTGACGACGTACCAGCGACTGACCGACGCCGAATGGGTTCGGCCCGACATGTCGTCGATCGGGCGCGGCATCCTTGGCGACGGCATCGCTGCGATCGTGGCGGGCCTGTTCGGTACTTATGGGCTCACGGTCTCCAGCGCCAACGTTGGCCTGGTCGCCGCGACCGGCGTTGCGACCCGCGTGATTGGTTTTGCCGTCGCGCTGATACTTGCTGCCGTGGCAGTACAGCCGATGCTGATCGGCGCGCTTGCGATCATGCCGCGGCCCGTGATGGCGGCGGCAATGATCTTCACGGCGGTATTCATCATGATCAGCGGCGTGCAGATCATTTCCAGCCGCGTCCTCGACAGCCGCCGCACACTTGTTGTCGGTATGGGAATTCTGTCGTTCTACGCCGTCACGGTAAACCCGGCGGCATTCGCGAACGCGCCGAACTGGGCGCAGCCGCTGGTGACGTCACCGCTGGTTTTGGCGACGCTGGTTGCACTGCTACTCAATTCCGTATTCCGCATCGGTATTCGCCGAAAGGTGGAGATCACCGTAGATCCCGCCAGCCCGGATAGTCAGGAGATCACCAACTTCATCGAGCGCAACGCCGGCATCTGGGGCGCGCGGCGTGACGTGATCAGCCGGATCGAATTCGCGGTGCAGCAGACCATAGATTCGGTCGTCGGCCTGTGCGACTCGGGCGGAGCAATCAGGTTGGAAATTGGCTTCGATGAGTTCGTGATCGACGTGGTGATCAGCTACAAAGGCAAGGCCCTGGAGTTCCCGGAGCAGCAGCCGAGCCATGAGGAGATCGTAGAACTGGAGGAGGGGCATCGGCAGCTCGCCGGTTTTCTGATCAGGAGCTATGCGGATCGGATACGTGCCAGCGAACGCGACGATCAGACCATTATGCGCCTGCATTTCGACCACTGATAGGACGCCATCTCAGTCGAGTGCCACCGCAATGCCGGTAGCACCGGCAAGCAGCCGCTTCAAATGGAAGCTTACCAGGCCATCGTTGCTGTCGCGTCCAAGCAGGGCGGCGAAGGAGGACAGCGCGGCCGGGTCGCATGCTTCGATCTTGGCGTAGGCGGCCCGATATTCGCATGTCAGCGGATCGGCATGCCGCTCCTCTGTCAGCGGCTCATGTGCCGTCAATGCTTCACTGCGGCCACGCAGCGTCACGTGACCGACGGGACGACCGCGGAAGCCCGGGATCCGCTGCACCACACTGTCGCTGACGCAAATGCGCGTGCCAAGTTGCTTGTTTGCCGTCTCCAGGCGCGCGGCGATGCTGAGAGTGTCGCCATAGGCTGCGTAGTTGAAGAACCCACCTCCGCCGAAATTGCCGACCAGTGCCGGTCCCGAGTTGATTCCGATGCGGGTCACGCCGATCGGCACTCCCTTGTCGCCCCACCGTGCTCGGAAGGCGCCGGCGTAGGCATCGAGCGACAGCGCGCAGGCTACAGCGCGCTCGGCATGGTCTGGCTGGTCGGCGGGCGCACCGAACATCATGATGAGCGCATCGCCGACGATGTTCATCAGCGTACCGCCATTTTCAAACACGATTTCCGTCATGCCCGTCAGATATTCGTTGACGAGCGGTCCCATGGTGTCGGGCGGCAGTACTTCGGCCAGCGAGGTAAAGCTGGCGATGTCCGTAAACATCGACGTGATGTCCCGCCATTGCGCATCGAGCTTCATGTGCTCGGCTTCGGCAGCGAGCAGGTCGGCGAGCCTTGGTGAAAAGTGCCGTGAGAGCTGCGCCCGCGCGCGTTCCGCCTCCTGCTGGCGCCGCTGATATCCGCGCGTGATCTCCAGGTTGCGCAGGGTCTTCGCGATGGTGGCTTCCAGATCGGCAAAATCGATCGGCTTGGTGACAAAGTCGAAAGCGCCGCGATTCATCGCGGTGCGAATGTTCGCCATGTCGCCATAAGCCGAGACGATCACCGTCGCTGGATGGCCTTCGCGTTCCTGCAGCCGGCCGAGTAGGGTAAGTCCATCCATCCGCGGCATGTTGATGTCGCACAACAACATATCGATGTCTGGATCGGCATCGAGCTTGGCGAGCGCGTTCACGCCGTCATCGGCGAAGGTGAAACTGAACTCATCGTCACGAATCTGCCGCCGGAACCGCTGAAGGATCAGCAGTTCCAGATCAGGTTCGTCGTCGACAACGAGAATTCGAGCCGTCATCCGCTGGCCGTGGCATCGGCAACGACACGTGACACGTCCCGCTTCAGTTGCGGGAAGTCTACCGGCTTGGTGAGGAATTTGCTGGCGCCCCGCTCCATTGCCGTCCGGACCCTGTCGGGATCGCCATAGGCCGAGATCATGAATACCGGGAGGTCAGGGCGACGCGCCTTAACCTTAGGGATCAGATCCAGCCCGTTCATCCCGGGCATATTGATGTCGGATACCAACAGGATGATCTGCTGTCCGATGCAGCCATCAAGCTTGTTCAGCGCCTCCTCGCCGGACAGCGCGAAGTCGAGGAGATACACGCCTTGCCGCACCTCTCGGCGGAACTGCTGCCGAAACAGTGCTTCCACATCGGGTTCGTCATCTACCACCAGCACCCTGACGATCATGCGCTGTCTCCTCCGTTCGTCGCCAAACGGCGGGGAAGCACAATGCGAAACTCGGTGAATTCGTTTGGACGGCTGTCCACGATGAATTGCCCCCCATGTTGTTTGACCACGATGTCGTAGCTTAGCGACAAGCCGAGCCCAGTGCCCTCGCCGGCAGGCTTGGTGGTAAAGAAAGGCTCGAAGATCTTGTCGCGCACGTCACCTGGGATGCCGGTGCCGTTATCACGCACGCGGATTTCCACCTGATCACCTAGATCATGTGTAATCAATGTCAGCGTAGGCTCGAGGGCGCCATCTCCGTTCTGCGCCGCGCGCTGCCGCGCAGCGTAAAACCCGTTTGCTATCAGGTTCAGCATCACACGGGTAAAATCCTGCGGAAACATCTCGACCATGCCGGCAGCCGGGTCGAGCTGGTTTCTCATGGTGATGTTGAATCCGGGCGTCTCCGCTCGTGCGCCGTGGTATGCAAGGTTCAGTGCCTCCTCGACCACACCGTTAAGGTCGATCAGGCGGTGTTCGCTGGGTCCGGAGCGTGAATGCAGCAGCATATTCTTCACGATGCTGTCCGCCCGCCTGCCGTGCTCGACGATTCTCGCCAGGTTGCTTTTGAGCAAGGTAGCGATTTCGTCTGTCTCAGTCGCCAGATTGCTGGTTACCGCGTCCTGCAGCTCGTCCAACAGATCGACCGAGAGCTCGGCGAAGTTGTTGACGAAGTTGAGCGGGTTCTTGATCTCGTGCGCAATCCCGGCGGTGAGCTGGCCGAGCGAGGCCATCTTTTCCGACTGCACCAGCCGGTCCTGGGCGCGGCGCAGATCTGCCAGCGCGGTTTCGGCAGCGGCGCGCTCGCGTTCCGCGTCACGGAACAGGCGCGCATTCTCGATCGCCAACACGCACTGGCCGGCGAAAGTTTGCAGCAACGTGGCGGTCGAGGCGCTGAACCCGCCTGCGGTGTAGCGACGGATCACCAGGCCGCCGATGACCTTGTCTTCTTTCAGCAGCGGTACGGCGAGCATCGCGCGAACACCGCGCGCCATGAGCTCGTGCTTCGACTCGTCGTCCGGCTCTTCCGCCAGATCCGCGATGTGCAGCGTCGCCCGAGCCGCCGCGCTGCGGCCGAGCGGGGTCTCGCCGATACGAATCCGCCGGTCGCGCAATTGCGCGAGCCATTCGGTGCTCATGCCGTAGCCGGATTTTGGCACGAATACGCCCTGCGCATCGTCGAATTCGTAGATCGTGCCTTCATCGGCGCTCGAAAGTTGTACGGCGCGGCTGATGATCGTGGCGAGCACGGTGTCGAGGTCGAGCGAGGAGTTGACAGCGCGCAGGACCTCCTCAAGTGCCCGGAGTTCACCGACCGAGCGGGTCAGTTCACCGGTGCGGCGCTGCAGCTCTTCGAACGTCTCTGCGCTGCTGATCGCGATGACCGCCTGCTCGGCAAATGTCCGCAGGAGTTCCACCTCGGTTGCGGAAAATTCCCCCGGCTTGCCTCGTCCTATGGCGATAGCGCCGATCGGCGCGCCGGCGCGAAGCAGTGGCACCGCAATGATCGCGCGCTGGGTCCTCCCGCTCATGTAGTGGTTGGGATCGACTGACACGTCTGCTGTCTGCACGACATCACGCGCAAGGATCGCTCGGCCGAACATCGTTGTCCTGCTGACCGGCCGCGGAAACTGTGCCTCGTAGTCCAAGTCGAAAAATCCAGTATACGCCTGTAGGTGCAGTGTGTCGCTGTCGAGCAGGGCAAGAGTCGCGCCATCGGCGTCGCAGAACGTCCGTGCCCGCTCTACGATCAGCCGGAAAACTGGGTGTGCATCACCGGGCGAGGCAGACATCGCCTTGAGCACGTCGATCGTCGCGGACTGATGCTCGATACGCTCGCCGTATTCGCTGTTGCGCCTAGCGAGTTCTGCGGTGCGGGCGCGAAGCTCATCAAGCAGTCGCGCATTCTCCATCGCGATCACCGCCTGGGCGGCGAAGTTTTCTACCAGAGCGACTTCCTTGGCAGAGAAGGGGCGAACTTCGGTGCGGTAGATGACCAGCGTGCCGATGAACGAAGCGTCTTTGCGCAGGGCCACCCAGAGTGCGGTGCGCGCGCTCGTCATCTCGACAAGCTTCAGTCGTGAAGGCACACCTGCGCGGTATGTTTCGGTGTCGGTGACATCTGCGATGTGGACCACACTCTCGCCATGCAGCAGGCGTTCGACGGCGGTGCCCAGATCGACCTTGAGGGGAGTCCGCAGCACGGCTCCTGTCATGTCGGACGGGCCTCGGGCAGCCAACGGCAGCATCACTCCCGCGTCGTATCGGTGCAAGACGCCGAGAGATGCCTCACACAGGCTGACTGCCTTTTCGAGTATCACGTCGAACACAGGCTCGAGATCGCCAGGTGACGCGTTGATAACCTGCAGCACGTCGGCCATTGCAGTCTGCTGTTCCAGCGCCTCGCGCGTCTCGGTGATCAGGCGCGCATTTTCCATGGCGATGACGGCCTGGCCAGCGAAGTTCTCCAGGAGCCTGATTTCCTTTTCCGTGAAGGGACGAACCTCTCGCCGGTTTGCCGTGATGACTCCAAGCAGCTTGTCGTCCCGGCGCAGCGGTATAACAAGTTGCGTGCGAACGCCGTTAACCGCGACCAACGCTCGGGGAACGGGGTCTTCGGGCATCTTTGCCGCAAGTTCCGCCATATCGTGTATGTGGAGGAGACGTTCACCGCGCAGTAATTTGCTGAACCCGAAGCCCGGACGGATACCACGCCGAAAACTGTCGGAACTGGCCAAACGATCTCCGTGCATCGCCGCCGGCCAGAAGAGTTCACCATCATAGGTCAGCAGTGCACCGTACTCTGCTCCGCACACGATGTGCGCCTTCTCCAATATCGTGTCGAACACCGGTGCCAGGTTGCCTGGCGAGGTGTTGATCACCTGCAGCACTTCGGCCGTGGCCGTCTGCTGCGCCAGCGCCTCGCGCAATTCGCCGAGCAGCCGTGCATTCTCGATGGCGATCACCGCCTGGTCAGCAAAGGTGCTGACGAGTTCGATCTGCCGCTCGGTGAAGGGTTCAATCGTCTGGCGGCCAATGCCAATGACCCCGACGGTCTGTCCGTCGCGCAACAGCGGCACGCCCAGCAGCGTATGGATGGCCCCCACCCGTGCGTCTTCTTTTGCCTCGTAGAGCGGGTCGGTCCAGGCGTCGAGAATTTGCACGGCACGACCTTCCAGTGCCACGCGACCGACCAGCGTGCCGCTGCCTGGCTGGATTCTGACCTCGCGTTCAATCTTTTCGTAATCCGGCAGTTGAGAAAAGCCGCCGGCCCAGCGATATTCGCCGTCTTGACGCAGGTACATACCGGCCTGGTGGGCGCGGCAGAGCCGCACTGCGGTCGCCGCAACAGTCCCAAATACGGGCGCAAGGTCGAAAGTTGAGCCGCTGATCACGCGCAACACGTCGCTTATCGCGGTCTGGTAGTCGAGCGACTCCTCAAGATCACTCGTGCGTGCCTGAAGCTCGCGATACGTTTCGGCGCTGGTGATGGCGATCACCGCCTGCTCGGCGAATGTCTTCATCAATGCAACTTGGCTATCGGAGAATCCTCCGACGTCCCAACTGGAGAGCGAAACGGCGCCGATTGCAGCATCCCCTCGCATGAGTGGGATGACCAAGTTGGAGCTGTGACGTAAATCCCGGACGACCCCTAGCAAGCCAGGTTCATTTTTCATGTCCCGTATATGGATGATGTGACGCTCCAGCATGGCGCGACAGGAAATCGATGCGCGCGTTGGAACCATGGGAAACAGGCGCTTATAGGCCTCGAACGCGTCTCGCCCTGAGCCGGACACGGTGCCGCATTCTGAGCGCAGGTAGACAAGCTCGCCATCGTATTCAAAGAGTACGACTGACGGAGCGTTGCAGAGATCCCTTGCGCGCCGAGTGATCAGATCGAACACCGGCTGCGCATCACCAGGCGACGCCGCCATGGCCTTCAGCACGTCGATGGTAGCGGACTGGTGCTCTATCCGCTCACCATACTCGGTGTTCCGCTGTGCCAGCGCGGCAGTCCGCGTCTGCAACTCGCGATAAGTCCCGGCGCTGCTGATGGCGATCACCGCCTGCTCGGCGAAGGTTCGCAGCAGGGCGACCTGGCTGTCGGAAAAACCGCCACGCTCGCGGCTGCCCATGGAGAGTGCGCCCATGGCCACGTCGCCCCGCAAAAGTGGCAGTATCACTGCCGACTTTGCGGTTTGGCGCCGAAAAATCGAGTGCAGACCCGGCTCTGACTCCAGGTCATCGATGCGAATGATCCGACGCTCCAGGATCGCGTGGCCTGCGGGGCTGTCGCGAGTCGGCGGCATCGGGTACGTTGCCGCCACTTGCTTCCGAACCGTGGCATCGTCGCTGACACCGGTCGCCGCACGATGATGGATCAGCGTGCCATCGAACTCGTAGATTGTTGCATCGTAAGCGTCACATAGATCCCGCGCCCGTTGCACAATAAGATCGAATACCGGCTGCGGATCGCCGAGCGAGTCAGACATTGCCTTCAGGACGTCGGCGACCGCAGATTGATGAGCGGTTCGCTCGCTGTATTCGCTGTTGCGCCGCGCCAACGTTGCCGTGCTCGCTCGCAGCTGCACCAGCGCGGCATCTCGCTCGTTCCGCAATTCTGCATTGGCGCGGCGAAGGTCTGCCAATTCCTGGTCTACTGACGCGCTCATCAAGGCCCCCCGCGCCCACTGATCGGGCGATGCGCAGGTCAGGTTGCAGCCCTGCCTGCGCCGTTGCCGACCAGAATACCACCGCTCTTCGGCCTGAGGGAATCATTGTGGCCTGTGCTGCGAGTTCGGGCCACCCAGAAGGCGTCGGCGTCAGAGCTACGGTGAAGAAGGTTGGCAGCCCGACGAACCGCATCCACTGAGCGTGTCCAACCCGAACATTGCATCAGGCGACCGGGGGTGGACGGCACAGCCAGAGCGAGGCCGGGATCAGCAGGAACGCCGCACAGGATGCGAACCAAACGCCATCGAGGCCCCAGGTGCCGAAGACGATCGCGCCGGTGATGCCGCCGAAACCGAAGCCGCACCACAGCAGCAGATAGGGGAGCCAGCCAAACCAGTCCCGGCCCTGCAGAGCCGCGGCCAGCCCTCGGCCCAGTTTCACCAGGGTACCGGTGACGTAGGTGAGGCTGAGGGTCACGTCGCCGTCGCGCTCAAGCGCACAATTCTCCATCCCCATCGCCAAGGCCATGAGTACGGTCACAGCCGAGGGAAAGCCCAGCTGATAGAGTCCTCCGGCGGCGGCGAGCAGGATGCCGACCGCGGCGAGGTCCAGAGCCACATTGCGGGCTGCGATCACCTGGCCAAGGATGACGCCGATCACGAACGCACCGATCAAAGTTGCGGTCGTTGCCGCCGCGTGCCAGTCGGCATGGCCGAGATCGGTGGCAAGCCGGGTAGAATTGCCGCTCATGAATGATACGTAGAGACCGCGCATGAACAGGAAGCCCAGCGCATCGACATAGCCGGCCAGCGCCGCCAGGCATACGGCGAGCGCCAGCGGTCGCACTTGATAGCTTGTCTTAGGCCACTCGCCGCTCCGGCGCATGTTTTCAGCCGGACTAAGCGGTTCTCTTTCTCCGCCGTGGCGCTGGCGCTGCACTTGCCACAGCCGTCGAGGCTTGAGCACTGCGACTCATGTCCGAGGCGATGATGCTGCGTACAGATGGCGACATCCTGTAGTACTGGTGCGAAGTCATGAAATTGAAGTCGTAATCGCGATAGCCGCTGCAATCGACCATGGTGTATACGCTGGGTGGGAACGCGGTCGTATCGGCCATGTTGTGGGGGCCGTCCTGCCCCAGGCGCTTGGCAAAGTTCACAACCATGCTCAGCTTCAGGACATCGTCGACCTGGCTATAGTAGATCGAGATGCGCTCGCTCAGATCCGGGAGCCGGCTGAAACCTCCCGGAGGCGGTAGATCGAACGAGTCGTAACGGCAATCAGCGGCCGCCAGAAGCGTCACGTTGAACATCCTGTCCGCTGCATTCTGATGCAGGAACCAGTTTTCCACGGCAGATTCCAAGGCGAGGTTCCCCATGCTGTGCGCCAGCAAGGTGGAAAGGCGCCCGTTCGTGCGAAGGATCGGGTTTAAAGCGGCCAGGAACGACATCAAGTGAATGCCAGAGTTCCTGGCCATTGTTTGATCGGATCGATAGTCACCCTGGAGTATCGGCGGCGTAACCAGCTTTCCAAGCGAAGGCCAGCTGAAGGCGACAATAGTCGTATCTGTAGCGGGTTGACCAGAAGCAGCCAGCCATTCCCTGTTGAACGCGGCGCGCGTGATAGCATCCGAGAACGTATTGTCGAAGCCGTGTATGAAGACAAGCATGTCCCGGCCCGACGAGAGGTCGGCGAGCGCCTGTGGGGGGAAGGCGCCTTTGTTCGTGGTCGCAATTTGCGACACGACACCCTGAGCCCCCGTGGCGATGTCGATTCCGTCGACAAACGCTGTTCCGTAAGTCATCTGATCGGGGCTCAATGGAGGCACCATTACCGGCAGATAGCCGTTGATGGGGTCCGCCGGGTTGGTCACCAGCCGATTTGTCGCAAAGTACACAGTAGTTGGCATGGCATTTCCTCGCCTGGTTTCCGTATCACCGCCGGGTATTTCGGTCGAGGTCGCGAGGTCGACAGGTTTGGTGTCAGGGCAAGGGGCCGATCGCCTAATGAAATTCCATTAATCATTGTCGGACACTCTTGGACGAGACACGGATACTACCAAGTTACAGACGCTACTTTCTGAGGATTATATGTCCCACCGCGACGAGCTGCTCGTCCTCGCGGCGCAAATCGTCTCGGCGCATGTCGCCAACAATACCGTTGCGTCGGGAGACGTGCCTAAGCTGATCGATGCAGTCTACCACGCCCTAAGCAATGTCGGGCGTGCATCTGATACCGCACCACCGCCTGAACCGGCTGTATCGGTGAAGAGATCGGTCACGGCCGACTATCTGATCTGCCTCGAATGCGGCAGGCAGTTTTCGATGCTCAAGCGGCACCTCGGGACCGACCACCGGCTCACGCCGGAACAGTATCGACAGAAGTGGGGGCTTCCGGCGAACTATCCCATCGTCGCGCCGAACTATGCCAGAGTGCGGTCAAGCTTGGCCAAGAAGATTGGTCTGGGGAGGACCAGAGCGCAGCAGTCGCGACTTGGGCGGAGAGCGGCCCGAGACCTGTCCTGACGCGGATAGCCGTCAAGCGTTGGGATTGTATGTCGTAATCTTCGACCCCTGCAGCGATAGGCCGGCCATCAGGCCCTTCTGCCCGAAAGGTATGGCAATCACCTTATGCGACAGAGTCGTGCTGTCGATGTTGGCGCCGGCGCCTCGATCAATCACAGCGACATTGGGATCGGAACCGATCGCCCAGCCGTCGCTGTTGTCGAGAAACTGGAGCGCCTGTGGATCCATAAAGAACAGGGCGTAGCTGAACCATTGCACGCCGGCCTGCAGGCCGAATGATGCAGCAGCTATCGTGTAGTAGCCGCGGGTCCGCCCGTGCTCCGTCAGCACGCCCTTGCCGCCCTGGCCGCCGAAGATGAAGCCGGCTTTCACGATCTTCGGGAATACCAGGATCCCGGCGGCCTTTTGGCCCAGGGCGACTGCACGATGATCAGTCGTATTGAGCCGCCGTAGTGCTGCGGCTGCGTCACGACTGATCTGTGCAGCATCTGATGCCGCGAATGTCTCTCTACCGGCGAGCAACATCCCCGACGCTGCGATAGAAGCCGCTCCAAAGACATTGCGTCGTGTAAACAGCATGCCGGCTATCCTTCCAGTGATGTCGTTCGCCGAATAATCCAATCAGTTGTGCAGAGCAACAGTGCGCAACGAACAGGTCGGCTGAGGCGCCGCTGGCAGGCTCTCGTTCTATGAGGGACGTGGCAACGTCGCAACGAAGTCTTTCGCCCAGCACGGGCAACTGGATGCATGCGCTTATCGTCGGGCAAGGAGCCACTACGATGCCGCCGATCATCCTCAATGAGGCAGAGGGCGGTGGCGAGACGAATGGCGGGACGGAGCATTCAGCGTATAGTCCGCGGAGCAGGAGGAGGGCCAAACGGCAATGGGCGCAGCGAAGCGACAGATGCATCTCGGCGTCTTCGTGCTTGGCACGGGCAACCACATGGCCGGTTGGCGCATGCCGGGGGCGTTTACCACGCATATGGAACTGCCGGCGATGCAGGAGATCGCGCGCATCGCCGAGCGCGGAAAGTTCGATCTGGTGTTCATCTCCGATTCGATGGCGATGGACCCGACCGATCATCCTTCGTTCATGTGCCGTTTCGAGCCGACCACCCTGATCACTGCACTCGCGGCCTGCACGACGCATGTCGGGCTTGGCGCCACGGTTTCCACAAGCTTCTCCGAGCCGTTCAACGTCGCCCGCATGTTCGGCTCGATCGACCACATCAGTGGAGGACGAGCGGCGTGGAACGTGGTCACCAGCTCGAACCCGAAGGCCGCGTTGAATTTCAACCTGGACGAACACATCGAACACGAGCTCCGCTACCAGCGTGCCAACGAGTTCGTCGATGTCGTGCGCGGTCTGTGGGACTGCTGGGACGACGGCGCCATTATCGCCGAAAAGGCGAGCGGGCGGTTCATCGACGCGACAAAAGTGCGACCGCTTGACCATCAGGGCCGGTTCTTCAGGGTGCGTGGGCCGCTCAACATGGCGCGGTGTCCGCAAGGACATCCGGTGATCATTCAGGCTGGCGGCTCGCCCTCGGGGCTGGAACTCGCCGCGCGAACGGCGGACGTGGTGTTCTCGGTGGTGCAGGAGCTGGCACCGGCCAAGGCGGCGTATGCCGACCTGAAAGGGCGCATGGCGAAGTACGGGCGTGATCCGGATGCGCTGGCGATATTGCCCGGCGTGATGCTGATCATCGGCGACAGCGACGCGGAGGCGCGGGAGACGCTCGCGAAGCTGCAGAGCTGGATCACGCCGACCAACGCCGCAACGTTGGTGGCAAGTCGGATCGGCTATGACGTGTCCGGCCATCCGTTGGACGGCCCGGTACCGCCCCCGCCGGCGGCATTGAACAGCCAGACGTTTCCCAGCGTGCTGTACGAGATGGCGAAGCGCGAGAAGATGACGCTGCGCGACCTGTACAACCTGACAGCGGCGGCGCGTGGACATTGGGTGGTGTGCGGCACACCGCAGCGCATCACCGATACGCTGGAGGAGTGGTTCGTCGAGCGTGCAGCCGATGGCTACAACATCTTGCCGGCCTGGTTCCCTGGTGCATTCGATGACTTCGTCGATCGGGTGGTGCCGGAGCTGCAACGGCGCGAGCTGTTTCGGCGCCAATATGAGGGCACGACGCTGCGTGACCATCTGGGGCTGGCGCGGGTCGTTGCGGCGGCGCGGCGGGTAGCTATGGGGGCGGCGTAGGGAGTAAGAGCGTTGGCGCAGCATGGTGGCGGTACTGGATCACCCGCTTTCGCCGGCGCGGCGAACCGCATAACCTATCCGTCCGAGCAATTACCAGTCAGACAGGTGCCCAGAATGGACGTGCAAGCAGTCAGCAAGATGGCCCGGCCGAAGGGAATGCCGTTCCAGTGCAACAAGATCGGCCATGTCGCGCTCTATGTAAAAGACCCGTTTGCCTCGGCGAAGTTCTATACCGATGTGATGGGGTTCAGCGTCTCCGACGCCTACGACAGCAACATGATGCCGGGCGGCACGGTGTTCCTGCGCTGCAGCGCCGACCATCACGGTGTCGCGCTGTTCAAGCTGCCCGAAGGGCAGCCGGCGCATGGCGCCTTCCATCACATGGCGTTCGAGGTCTCCACGCTCGACGAGGTGTTGCGTGCACGCGAGCACCTTCGCAAGCATGACGTGCCGATCCATTACGAGGGTCGCCGCCGGGCCGGCTGCCAACTCGCGATCGAGTTCACCGATCCGGACGGCCATAACCTGGAGATCTACTGGAACATCGATCAGGTCGGCACCGATGGTAAGGTGCGTCCGCCCGAGGAATGGAAAGGCGCCACCAGCCTGGAGGCGGCAATCGCCGATCCGGTGGTGGGACAGGACACCACAGTCCATGATCGGTCGTTGCTGCACGGCTAGCTGAGCTTGCCTGCAGGCGGTCGGATACCTAATGTATAGCCGACCGCGAAGGGCGTCCGAGCCATGACCGTAACACTTCATCGTTGGGGCAATAGCGTGGGCCTGCGCGTGCCCAAGCCGTTGCTCGAGCAGCTCGGTTTGGGCGAGGGATCGAAGGTCGACCTGAAGGTTGAGAACGGCCGCCTGATCATCGAACCCGAGCGCAAGCCGCGGCTTACGCTGAAGGACGTCCTCAAGGGCTTCGGTCCGAACGACCGGCCCGGAGAGGTCGGTTGGGGGAAACCGGTTGGCAAAGAAGTCTGGTAGTGGCGCGGCCGCCCTATCTGCCTGACCGCGGTGATCTCGCCTGGATCAACTTCGAGCCACAGGCAGGTCGTGAGCAGGCGAAGAATCGGCCGGGTCTTATTTTGACCGAGAGAAATTTCAACCAGGCGACTGGTCTTGTCATAGCCTGCCCCGTCACCCGAACCGAACGTCCGTATGGTTCGCGTGTGGCATTGGCTGGTACAACGACAAAGGGCTTTGTCATGGTGGAGCAAGTGAAGAGCGTCGATTGGCAGGCGCGCGGTGCCGCATTTATCGAGGCGGCACCTTTGCCTGTGCTGAACCATGTGAAGCAGATACTTGCTGCCATCCTGGACATGGCACCTTAAGGAAAGGCGCGAACGTGACCACCGAATCCCAGATCACCGCCTGGCTCGCGACGCAGCAGGACGCGATGGTCGCATTGCTGCGCGAGATGGTGGATATCGACAGCGGCAGCTACAACAAGCCGGGGATCGATGCTGTCGGTGCGGTTGTGCAGCGCTTCTTGGCGGCACACGACATCCCCGTCGAGGTGGTGCGTCAGCAGAAACATGGTGACTGCCTGCGCGCGTCGGTGCCTTGGGACGGTCCACAGGGCAATGCCGGCGGCAACGTCGTGCTGATGGGGCATCGCGACACCGTCTTTCCTGACGGCGAGGTGCAGCGGCGGCCGTTCACCATTCGCGATGGCGTCGCCTATGGCCCTGGGGTCGCCGATATGAAGGCCGGGCTGGTGATGAACTGCTTCGTTCTTGCCGCCTTCGCGAAATTCGGAGGATCGCCCGCGCCGCTGCTCGGCCTGTTCACCGGCGACGAAGAGATCGGCAGCCCGGAAGGCCGTGCGGTGATCGAGGCCGAGGCGCGCCGTGCGCGCGTCGTGTTCAACTCGGAGCCCGGGCGTGTGTCCGGCAATGTCGTGACTGGCCGCAAGGGCGGCGTGTTCATGGTTTGCCGCATCACCGGCAAGGCGGCGCACTCGGGCGGCAACTTCACCGAGGGCGTCAGCGCGATCGAAGAACTGGCGCGCAAGGTGCAGGCGTTGCACGCGATCACCGATCTCGACCGCGGCATCACGTTGAATGTCGGGTTGGTCAGCGGCGGACAGAGCGTCAACACAGTGGCGCCCTGGGCCGAAGCGCAGATCGATCTGCGCTATGTCAGCGCACCGGATCGCGACGATGCGATGGCGCGGATCAGTGCCATCGTCGAGCGGAGCTATGTGCCCGGGACCAAGGCGGAACTCACCGTGCGCGGCGAGTTTCTGCCACTGGTCCAGACGCAGGCAGCCAAGCGGCTGTTCGAACTCTATGTCCGGTCCGCGGCAGATACCGGCTTCGCGCCCGATGGCGAGTTCACCGGCGGCTGTGCCGATTCAGGCTTCACCGCCGGTGTGGGCGCGGCAACGATCTGCGCAGTTGGTCCGCTCGGCGGCAAAGCGCATAGCCCGGAGGAATTCATGCGCATCGACAGCCTGGTGCCACGCGCGCAGGCCTGCGCGCGCGCGATCCTCCGCCTCGAGCAGGCTGGGCTGTAGCGCGCGCTCCGGCTACCACCAATAGCGGTCGTGGTGCCATCTGCCGCGGTGCCAACCGTCGCCATAGGCGACGACGGCGCCGCCGTAATATGGACTGCCATAATAGCCGCCGCCATAGCCGCCGCCATAATAGCCGTAGCCAGGATAATAGACGCAGCCGCCAAGCAGCCCGGCCAGCGCCAGTGTGCCGACGACCAGCAAATTGCGCAGTCGGAACATAGATCATCACTCCAGTGCTGATGCGACGGCATGTTGACGTCGTTCGCGGCGTTTTGGTGGCTCGGCAAAGGCAATCCGGTGTCCAGTGTGGCTGCAATCGGTGGTCGCGATTTCGCCACGTTGGGTGGCGACGCTGGGACGGTTGAGGCCGGGCCGGGCCGAAGGACGCCGCCATGCGCAAAGACACACGCTCATTCCGCCTGACGGCCGCGCTCGCCGTCTGGGCACTGGGGCTTGCGCAGTCACTGGCACCGCCCGCGCTCGCGCAAACCGTTCCGCCGCCGCCGCAAGCCGGGGCGCCCGACCAGCAGGGCGGCGATCCACCGGCGCGGGTGGGACGGCTGGCAAGACTAAGCGGCACCGTGTCGTCCCATACGCAGGACCAGGACCAATGGACCCCGGCGGTGCCGAACTATCCCGTCACCTCGGGGAGTGCGTTCTGGACTCAGCCCAACGCTCAGGCGGTGATCGAGGTATCGGCGAGCCGGATCGTGATGGCACCGGCCACTGAACTGGACATCGGAACACTCAGCGACACCACGTTTCAGGCAACCACGCCGCAGGGCGAGGTTTACCTGCAGCTGCTGCCGTCCGGGCAGGGCGAGAACTATGCCCTGCAGACGCCACGCGGACTGGTCACGCTGGGTGTGCCCGGGCGCTATGGCATCGTCGCTGGAGACACGGAGAACCCGACCCTTGTCACCGTCATCGAGGGGGCTGCGCATGTGGAGGGACCTGGCGTCAGCCTCGATACGGGCCCGGAGCAGACGGCGAGCATCACCGGCACCGATGTGTTCCAGAACACGATCTTGCCGGCACAGCGTGACCCCTTCCTCACAGCCGTTCTCGGCGGTGAGCGACCATCGGGTGCGCCGCCATCAGCGGCCGCTGCCATGCCAGGCGCCGAAGATCTGGCGCAGTATGGCAACTGGGGGCAGAGCCCGGAGTATGGCCCTGTCTGGTACCCTCGGGTGGCGCCCGCGTGGGCGCCATATCGGGACGGCAACTGGGCGTATGTCGAGCCTTGGGGATGGACGTGGGTGGACAGCGAGCCGTGGGGGTTCGCGCCGTTCCACTACGGCCGTTGGATCAACATCGGTGGGCGTTGGGCCTGGGTCCCCGGCGGAGCGGTCAGTGGGTCTGGGCCGGTTTATGCGCCGGCGCTGGTGACGTTCCTTGGTGTCGGCGCGGCGATCGGGGTCGGCGTCGGCATTGGTGCTGCCTTGTCCGAGCACCGCATCGGCTGGTGCCCGCTAGGCCCGCGTGAGGCGTATCTTCCTTGGTATCGGGCGAGTGACCGGTATCTGAGGCAAGTCAATTTCAGGAACGTCAACAACATCAGGAGCTTTGATCGGAACGTTACGATCGAAAACTTCGTCAATCGTGGGGCGGCAACCATGGTGCCGGCGTCGGTGATGACGGCGTCGCGACCTGTCGCGCCTTCAATACAGCGAGTAGATCCAGCGCAGTTTGCGCAAATACGGCCGGTTGCCAGTCAGCAGATGCTGCGGCCGACGCCGAATACGTTTGGCGTTACGCCGGCGGTGGCGCGGCGACTGAACCTGCCGCAGACGGCGACTTATGGGCAAAGGACCGCACCAGGTCCGGCGATCCGTGCTGCGCCCGCGGTGACAACCGGCGCAACACCGGGCGCGGTCTTAGGGCGCCCGGGGCTTCCGGCACTGCGCAATCCAGGCCCGGCCACGCTTCCAGCGGGGCGGACGCATCCGTTCAATGCGCCGCCGGCTCTTCGCAATCCGCCGACGCCAGGGCAGATTGCGCCGCCGGTTATTCCGCGCGGCGCCGGGGCCGCACCGGCGACCATCCCCCACGTATTGCCGCCCGCGGTCAATCCAGGAGGTGAAACGGCGCCGGGTGGCATCTCCCACACGGTGCCTCTCACCAGCGTCCCGCCGGCCGTGACTCATGTGCCGCCGCAAGCTGGGAATCGTCCGCCGATACAGGACCTGTACCGCAACGGGCCGTCAGCGGCGGTGCAACAACCAGCCCGGCCGCCTGTCGTCTCGCATGTTCCGCCACCAGTAGTTGCGCATCCAGCGCCGCCGGACCTTCACCCACCATCACCAATGGTGCATACCCCGCCTGCCATGGTTCACGCCGCGCCCCCGCCGCCGCCACAGGTACGTGCGCCCTCGCCACCTGCCGCGTCACACCCGCCTCCGGCGCAGAACGCGCAACACAAGCGGCCCGGCGAACAGTGATGCGTCTCGTGCTTATGGTGGGAGTTGTTGCGCTGGCCGGATGCGGCGGTACGCCGCAATCACTCGGCATCACCGGGCCTGGCGTAGCGCCGGCTGAGGCGCCGGGCGCGGACGATACCGTTGCTCCTCCGCCGGGTATACCCAACACGGGCGGCAGTTATCGCTACAATATTGGACCCACCCAGTCAGGGGCCCGTTACTTCAACTACAACTGACGGACGATACTCGATCCTGCGTACTATCTTAAGCAGACTCCCGAGCGACCGCCGAGGGCGCGGAGAGAGGAACCAGAGACAATGCCAATCAATCCCGCCGACAGTCCGATCCTCGGCACACTGTACGGCAGCGACGCGATGCGTGCGGTGTTCGGCGAGCGCGCGTATTTCCAACGGATGCTCGACGTGGAGGCGGCGCTGGCTCGGGCGCAAGGGCGGCTTGGAATCATCCCGGCTGACGCGGCCGCGGGGATCACTCGCGCTGCGCGGGTTGAGAACCTGAGCACCGAGGAACTGGCAAGCAGTGCGCGCAATGTCGGCTATCCGGTGGTGGGTCTCGTCGCCGGCCTGTCGCGCGCCGCGGGTGAGGCGGGGCATTGGACGCACTGGGGGGCGACGACGCAGGACATCATGGATAGCGCCACCGCGCTGCAGGTTCGCGACGGATTGGCGCTGATCCGCATCGGGCTCCAAGACATGGTGCGCACGCTGACCGCGCAGGCGAACAAGCATCGGCACACCGTGATGGCCGGCCGGACTCACCTGCAGCAGGCGCTGCCGACAACGCTTGGGCTGAAATGCGCGATCTGGGCACAGCCGCTGATCCAGCATGTTCATCGGTTGGATCAGCTGCGTCCACGGGTGGAACTCGTCAGTTTCGCCGGTGCCGCTGGGACGCTTGCCTCACTTGGCAATCAGGGCATCGCGGTCATGGAGGGGCTGGCGGAGGAACTTGGCCTCGGTGTGCCTGCCGCGCCCTGGCATGTCTGCCGAGACGGTCTTGCCGAGACGGTGGGGCTGCTTGGACTGGTCTGCGGAAGTCTGGCGAAGCTGGCGACTGACGTGATCCTGCTGGCGCAAACGGAGGTGGGCGAAGTCGCGGAGCCCTATGTCACCGGGCGCGGATCCTCATCGACCATGCCGCAGAAGCGCAATCCGATCGCCAGCGAGTACATCCTTGCAGCGGCGCGTACCGTCCATGCGCTGATGCCGGTGATGTTTGGCGCTATGGCGGCCGACCACGAGCGGGCAACCGGACCATGGCAATCGGAATTGCTCGCTCTGCCGCAGGCGTTTGTGCTGTCGCACGGCGCGCTGCTGCACGCCGGCGCGATCGCTGAAGGTATGGCGGTGGATGCCGAACGGATGCGCCGGAATCTTGAACTGACGCACGGGCTGATCGTTTCTGAAGCCGTCATGATGGGTCTGGCGCCGCATATTGGCCGCGGCGAGGCACACCACGTGGTGAAGCACGCATGTGATACCGCTTTGGCCCAAAGCATCTCCCTTGCCGATGCGCTGGAACGCGAAGCGGCGGTGTCCGGTCGGCTGGACCGCAAATCGATCGAACAGCTGACCGAGCCGGCGCACTATCTGGGCAGTGCCGATGCTTTCATCGACCGGGTGTTGCGTGCGGCAACGACTTTGCCTTGAAGACGCGCGGTCGTTTGAAAGGGCGGGTTTGCCGAGAGCAGAAGTTGTCCTTAGTTTGCAGTGCAGCGTGGCGGGATCCCTCCTCGCCGGTCAGTCGTGCCGTGCCGTGGATGGAAGCCTCAGGATCAATCTGCGCCTTAGCGGGAAGTCGGCGCGAAGTAGGAGGGATGATGTTGAAGTCGAGAAATGTGTCGCGCCGTTCGGCAGTCAAGCTGGCCGCGGCGACCGCGACACTACCGCTCGTGCATGTCCGCACGGGGCGCGCGGCCGGCAAGGTGTCGGTTGGGTTCTGGGACCACTGGGTGCCGGCTGGCAACGACGTGATGCGGCAGCAGTGCGAGGCGTTCGGCAAGGCTCACCAGGTCGAGGTGCAGGCGGATTTCATTACGTCGAACGGGCAGAAGAACCTGCTGACCATCAACGCCGAGGCACAGGCGAAGACGGGACATGATATTCAGCAAATTCCCGGGTGGCAGGGGCACGCGCAGGCGGACCTGTTGGAGCCAGTCGATGATGTGATGAAGCGGCTGTCCGACAAGTATGGCCCGACGAGCGCGGCGAGTGAGTATCTATTTAAGGTCAAGGGACATTGGATCGGGGTACCGACGAGTTCAGGGACACAGAACAAGGGACCGTGCGGGCGCATCTCGATCCTCAAGGAGGTAGCCGGGATCGACGTGTTGAAAATGTACCCGCCATCCGCCGATGCGACGCCTGATGCCGAGAACTGGACCTATGACGCGATGCTGAAGGCTGCCGAGGCCTGTCAGAAGGCCGGCAAGACGTTTGCCATCGGATTGGGCACAACGGCCGATTCAGTGGACACCGCCGGTTCGATGTTTGCCGCCTTCGGAGCCGCGGTCGTCAACGCCAACGGCGACATAACCGTCAAGTCCGATGAAGTGACACAGGTGCTGCAGTATGCGCAAAGGCTGGTGAAGGTGCTGCCGGCCGATGCGGTCAGCTTCGACGATGCGTCGAACAATCGTGCGCTGATCTCTGGCCAGAGTGCACTGATTTGGAACCCGCCGTCGGCGTGGGCGGTGGCGAAGCGCGATGCGCCGACCGTGGCGGCCGATTGTTGGACCTTCCCAGCGCCGAAGGGGCCGAAGGGGCGTTACCTGCCGCTGGGGGCATTCTCGTGGGGGATCTGGAATTTCTCGCCGAACAAGACGGCGGCGAAGGAGTTGATCGAGTTCCTCTGTCAGCGTGAGCAGGTCGAGGCTCGGGCGAATGTGGTCATGGGCTACGACGTGCCGCCGTTTGCCAGCATGACCGACTTCCAGATCTGGGATCAGGTCGAGCCGCCGAAGGGCACAGTGTACCACTACCCCATCCGGCCGTCGCATCATCAGCAGTCATGGATTGCGTGTGCGCCAGCGCCGCCGGAGATCGCGGTGCAGATCTCCAATCGCGGCACGCTGCCGACCATGCTGGCCAAGCTGCAGAGTGGGCAGTCGATCAAGCAGGTGCAGGACTGGGCGCAGGATGAACTGGAAGGTTTCATCCGCTGAAGAACTGGGCGTCGAAAGGGCCGACATCCGAATCATGTCACGCGTTTCGGCGATGTCGGGCCGGCGCCGTTTTGGGCGGGCGGGAAAGCTGTCCGTGCATCCGGAGCCAACCGGGGGAACGGTCTGTCTTGCGTGGAACCTAAATTGGCCGCAGGTGCGGCGAAGGAGATATGGCTATGGCTACCAGGTACCGGGTCACGCGCCGCCAGGCGTTGCGCGTCGGGGCAGCAGCGGCGGCACTGCCGCTGGTTCATATTCGTACGGCGGGCGCGGCCGGGAAGGTATCGATCGGCTTCTGGGACCATTGGGTACCGGGCGGCAACGATGTCATGCAGAAGCAGGTCGAGGCCTGGGCGCAGAAGAACCAGGTCGAGGCGCATGTCGACTTCATCACCAGCACCGGCAATAAGCTGCAGCTGACCGGCGTCGCCGAGGCACAGGCCAAGGCGGGACATGATGCGCTGGCGTTCTTCAACTGGGATGTGTTCAACATCGCCGACGCGCTGGAGCCGGTCGATGACGTGATGCAGCGGCTGGTTGCGAAGAACGGCGCCGTCGACCCCACGTGTGAATACCTGGCGAAGGCGAAGGGACACTGGGTGGCGGTGCCGACCTCATCGGGTACTCAGACCAAGCCACCCTGCGCAAGGATCAGCTGGTTCAAGCAACATGGCCTGGATGTGCAGGCGATGTATCCCGTGAAGGAGGAACACAACGCACAGCAGGATGCCTGGACCTGGGACGAGTTCGCGAAGTATGCGGAGGCCGCGGCGAAAGATGGCATGACGTTCGGCCTTGGCATGGGTGGCGGTGGCAATACCGATGCCACCGATACGCATGGCGCCTTGTTCAAGGCGTATGGCGCGACGCTGATCGACAAGGACGGCAACATCCAGCTGAAGTCGGATGCAGTGCGGCAGGTGCTGGAATACGCGCAGCGGCTCACCAAAGCGTATCCCGCCGATGCCGTCAGCTTCGACGATGCGTCGAACAATCGGGCTCTGATCTCGGGCAAGAGCGCACTGATCTTCAACCCGCCATCTGCCTGGGCAGTGGCGAAGCGCGATGCGCCGACCGTGGCGGCGGATTGCTGGACCTTCCCGGCACCTTCCGGTCCCAAGGGGCGCTTCCTGCCGACGCTGAGCTATTTCTGGGGTGTCTACAAGTTCAGCTCAAACAAGACGGCGGCGAAGGAGCTGGTCGAGTACCTGATGCAGCTGGAACAGGTGGAGCAGCGTTGTATCGCCACCTCGGGCTACGACATCCCGCCCTACGCCGGTTTGCTGAATTTCAAGGTCTGGGAAGAAGTGGAGCCGCCAAAGGGCACCGTATACAACTATCCGATCCGGCCATGGCACAAGCAACAGCCAAGCCTGACGGCGGCAGAGGCTTCACCGGACATCGCGGTGCAGATCTATAATCGTGCGATCCACAACCAGATGATGGCGCGGATCAGACAAGGTCAGACGATCCCGCAGGTGATCGGCTGGGCGCAGGACGAACTGGAGGGATTTGCGCGCTGAATTGCCATCGATTGGTCGGGCCACGACCGCCCGGCCAATACGGGCTGAAGGAATGACGGCGACGACGACAACGTGTCGACGCAGCGAAGAAATAGACTGGACGCGAAAAACGCGGACCCAGCACAACTTGGCGCCATCAGGCGCCGGGGCTCAGTATGGGAGAATGGGCAATGACAAGGTCTGGGAAGGTTTCGCGCCGCAGAGCCCTTAAGCTCGGGGCTGCAACGGCGGCGCTGCCGCTGGTGCACATCCGTACCGCCGGGGCGGCAGGCAAGTTGGCGATAGCGTTCTGGGATCATTGGGTCCCGGGCGGAAACGATGTCATGCAGAAGCAGGTCAATACCTGGGCGGCGAAGAACAAGGTCGAGGCATCCGTCGACTTTATCACCGGCAACGGCAACAAGCTGATGATGACGGGAGTGGCAGAGGCGCAGGCGAAGACCGGCCATGATGTGTATACATTCTACAACTGGGATGTCTACAACATTCACGAGTCGCTGGCGCCCGTGGATGACGTGGTGAAATACCTGATCGGAAAATATGGCGAGGTCGATGCCACGGCCGAATATCTCGCCAGACAGAAGGACGTATGGACGGCGGTTCCGACCAGTTCGGGCACGCAGACCAAACCGCCGTGCGGGCGGATCAGCTGGTTCAAGAAGAACGGGCTCGATCTGCAAGCGATGTACCCGGTGAAGCCGGAGCATACGGCGGCACAGGACGGCTGGACCTGGGACGCGCTGATGAAATATGCGGAGCTGGCCAAAAACGATGGTCTCACCTTCGGCTTCGGGCTTGGCAGCAACACCAACACCGACGCCATCGATATGCACGGGGCCCTGTTCCACGCCTACGGCGCGACGATGTTCGATGCGAAGGGCAACATCACGCTCGACACGCCTGAGATGACGCAGTGCCTGGAGTACGTCCAGAAGCTGGTCAAGTTCTACCCGGACGATGCGGTGAGTTATGACGATGCGTCGAACAACCGGGCGCTGATCTCCGGCAAGAGCGCACTGATCTTCAATCCGCCCTCGGCCTGGGCGGTGGCGAAGCGCGACGCGCCGGATGTGGCGAAGGACTGCTGGACCTTCTCGCCGCCAGCGGGTCCCAAGGGACGCTTCGTGCCGACGGCGACGTTTTTCTGGGGCGTGTTCCAGTTCAGCCAGAACCAGTCGGCGGGCAAGGAACTGATCACCTATCTGATGGAGCGCGAGCAGGTCGAAGAGCGTGACAATGCAGTGGCCGGGTACGACCTGCCGCCGTTTGCCAAGATGCTCGACTTCAAGATCTGGGAGACCGTCGAGCCGCCCCCGGGGACGGTATATAATTACCCAATTCGGCCGTGGCACAAGGCAAAGCCCAGCCTCACTGCGTCCGAGGCCACGCCGGATATCGCGGTCCAGGTCTATAACCGCGCGATCCACAACCAGATGATGGCGCGGATTAAGGAAGGGCAATCAATCAAACAGGTTATTGCTTGGGCGAAGGACGAACTGGAAGGTTTCACCCGCTGATCGGTTTCGCGCGAAACTGGACTCGGCTGGCGTTGCACATTGCGGCGCCAGCCGCTAGCGTGGCTGCAAAGCAAGAAATCACGCGCCAGGTGGGCTGCCCGGGAAGCTGGCAGGGGCGCGGGCGACTCGAACAGGCGCGCAGGCGTCGTCGTGCAGACATTTTGGGTTCTGCGCAGACTGGCCAGCGGATTTAGTTTCCGCCGGTTGGGTAAGGGAGGTTTGGAATGGCAGATGGCACGAGCGTACCCGTTGGCGTAATGACGCCAGCCATGGCGGGACGCCGCCGCGCGAGCAGCATGAAACGCTTTGCGCAGCGTCGGTCGACCATCGCGTTCCTGCTCTGCCTGCCGCTGATCCTGCTGGTGGCGTGCTTCGTGATCTATCCGGCATTCTACGCCATCTGGCTGAGTATGCTGAACAAGAAGATGACCCAGTTTGTCGGTCTGGGAAATTTTGCGTTCCTGCTGAAGCGCAACACCTTCCAGCTGGTGATCTTCCAGAGCTGCCTGTTTGCGATCACCGCGGTCATCTTCAAAGCGTTGATCGGCATCACGGTGGCGCACCTGATGCACAACATCCCGGGCAAGAACCAGCGTATCTGGCGCGGCCTGCTGCTGGTGCCCTGGGTCATCCCGCTGGCCCTGTCCACTCTGACCTGGTGGTGGATGTTCGATCCATCCTACTCGGCATTCAACTGGATCTTGAACGAACTTGGGTTCTCATCCGTTCCATGGCTCGGTGTCGGCTGGATCGCGCGATTCTGCACCATCGTGGTGAATGTGTGGTACGGCACGCCGTTCTTCATGATCATGTATCTGGCGGCACTGAAGTCGGTGCCAGACCAGCTCTACGAGGCCGCCGCGATCGATGGCGCGGGAGCGTGGCAGAAGCTGTTCTTCGTCACCCTGCCGATGATGCGCAACATCATCGCCATCACCATCCTGTTCAGCCTGATCGTGACCTTCGCCGAGTTCGACATCGTCCGCATCCTGACCGGGGGCGGGCCGCAGGACATGACGCACGTGTTTGCCACCTACGCCTTCCAGGTCGGCATCCAGTCCGGCGACATCCCACTCGGCGCTGCCGATAGCCTGTTCATGTTCCCGATCCTTGCTGTCGCAGCCTTCTTCGTGCTGCGTGGCGTGACCCGTCGCAGCAAGGAGATCGCGGCATGAGCAGCTCTACTGCTGTCGCTGGCGCGGTGCCGCACGCGCAGCACCGGCACCACAGCCTGCACCGCCAGCGCGCCTGGGCCCTTTGGGGCAGCTACATCGCGCTGGGTTGCTTTGTGGTCATGTTCCTGGTGCCGCCGTTCTACACGCTGATGACCAGCCTCAAGTCGTCGGCTGAGATCTCGGCGCAGCAGGGCAATCCGTGGATCGTTCACCATCCGACGCTGGAGAATTTCTGGTACCTGATCACCTATCCGAACTTTCAGACCTACTATCTGAATTCGGTGATGATCACGATCTGCACTGTCGCGATCAGCATGGTGATCTCCGTGCTTGCGGCGTTCAGTCTGGCGCGGATGGGGTTTTGGGGCAGTTCGGCGCTTAGCACGGGCGTGTTCCTGACGTATCTGATCCCGGCATCGCTGCTGTTCCTGCCGCTGTTTCAGATCGTCGGGTTCCTGGGATTGATCAACAGCGTCTGGTGCCTGGCATTGCTGTATCCGACGCTGGCGGTGCCGTTCTGCACCTGGATCATGATCGGCTATTTCAGCTCGATTCCGAAGGAGCTGGACGAGGCCGCGCTGATCGATGGGGCAGGCTACCTGCAGATGCTGTGGAAGATCTTCATCCCGGTGGCGATGCCTGGCATCATCGCTGCGACGATCTTCGCCTTCACCGTGAGCTGGGGGCAGTTCCTGTATCCGCTGGCGTATCTCTACACGTCCAATCAGATGGTGCTGACGGTCGGCATTATCTCTGACCTGATCCGCGGCGACGTGTTCCAGTGGGGCAAGATCATGGCTGCGTGCCTGCTGGCGTCGCTGCCGCCGATCCTGATCTACGCATTCCTGATGGACTACTACGTGGCTGGCCTGACCGCCGGCGCGACCAAGGGTTAAGTCTCACCGCAAACACATGAGGGAACTGCAAGACCATGGCTGAAGTGTCCTGCCGCAAGGTAGTCAAGATGTATGACGGCGGCGTGCAAGCGGTGAAAGGGATCGATCTGGAGATCGCCGACCAGGAGTTCGTCGTTCTGGTCGGGCCTTCGGGCTGCGGCAAGTCGACGACATTGCGCATGATCGCGGGCCTGGAGGAGATCACCGAGGGGGAAATCTGGATCGGCGGCGACGTGGTGAACGACGTGCCACCGCGCGATCGGGACATCGCCATGGTGTTCCAGAACTATGCGCTCTATCCGCACATGAGCGTGTTCGACAACATGGCATTCGGCTTGAAGCTGCGGAAGTTTCCGAGGGACGAGATCAAGCGTCGGGTGGACGAGGCGGCGCGCATTCTGGACATCGGAACGCTGCTGGATCGCAAGCCGCGGGCGTTGTCGGGTGGTCAGCGGCAGCGCGTCGCAATGGGCCGCGCCATCGTGCGCAACCCGAAGGTGTTCCTGTTCGACGAGCCGCTGTCGAACCTGGACGCCAAGCTGCGCGTGCAGATGCGCACCGAGATCAAGAAGGTGCACCAGACGGTGCGCACCACCACGGTCTACGTGACGCACGACCAGGTGGAGGCGATGACCTTGGCCGACCGCGTGGTGGTGATGAACCATGGGGTCATCGAGCAAATTGGCTCACCGCAGGAGCTCTACCACAACCCGACGACGCGGTTTGTGGCAGGGTTCATCGGCTCGCCGGCGATGAACTTCCTGCCGGTGCGCGTGCAGGACGGCACCAACGGCGGGCTGGCGATCCGCATCACCGATCAGATCGTCCTGCCGGTGCCGCCGGATCGGGCCGACCGCTACGGCAAGTACAAGGGCAAAGAGATGGTCTTCGGGCTGCGGCCGGAGCATCTGTTCGAGTACCACGAGATGGGCCGTCCCGGGTACACGCGGGTGGAGCTGCCGGTGGACGTGGTCGAGCCAATGGGGATGGAGACGATGGTTCACTTCTTCATCGGTCATGACCCGGTCTGCGCTCGCGTTGATCCGGCGACGCATGCCGAGCCTGGCGAGATGCTCCCGTTGACGGCGGACATGAGCAAGATGCACCTGATGGAGCCGGATACCGGCAGGGTCGTCTGACGACCGGCTCGCCTCACTGACAACGGCGCCGCTTTCGTGCGAAAGTGGCGCCGTTTCCGTTTGCGGCGGCGCGGTCGTGCCTCTGCGCGTCGTGCAAGCGAGAGCAGTGGGGGGCAAACATGGACTATCCGTATGATGTCGGGCGCTACGCCCGTAGTGTGACAACCACGTCGGCTGATGCGCAGCGCTGGTTCGATCGTGGCCTGAACTGGTGCTATGGCTATCACCACGAGGAGGCCGTCGCCTGCTTCGAGAAGGCGCTGGCGGCCGATCCGAACTGTGCCATGGCACATTGGGGCGTCGGCTACGCTGCGGGGCCGAACTACAATTTTCCCTGGGAACTGATGGATCCCGCCGGCAAGGCGGCGGCCCTGGCGCGTTCCTATGACGCGAGCAGCGCGGCTGTCGCACTGGTGGGCGGCGTCACCGCGGCCGAGCGCGCGCTGATCGAAGCGCTGCCGGCACGTTATCCGCAGCGCGGGCCGATCGAGGACCAGGGCGCGTGGAACGATGCGTATACCGATGCCATGCGTGTCGCCTATCGCGCGCATCCCAACGACCTCGATCTTTGCGCCATCTTCGTCGAGGCGATTTTGAACCGCACCCCCTGGCGCATGTGGGATGCGCGCACCGGCGAGCCCACGCCCGGCGCCGGCACGCTGGAGGCACGGGACGTGCTGGAGGCTGCGTTCCGCGATCTGCCCGGGGCGATGGACCATCCCGGACTGCTGCACCTGCATGTCCACCTGATGGAGATGTCGCCGAACCCGGAGGCGGCGCTGGTCACCGGCGACCGGCTGCGCGAGCTGTCGCCTGACATGGGCCACCTGACGCACATGCCGACGCATATCGACATCCAGTGCGGCCACTACCGCGACGCCATGCACTGGAACCAGAAGGCGATCGTCGCCGATCGCAAGTTCTACGACCGCGCGGGGCCGATGAACTTTTACTCCGGCTATCGTATCCACAACTATCACTTCGCTGCCTATGGGGCGATGTTTCTGGGGCAGTACGCGCCCGCTATCGCCGCCGCCGATGAGCTGATCGCGACGATGCCGGAGGAGATGCTGCGGATTCCCTCGCCGCCGATGGCGGACTTCTTTGAGAGCTACGTGTCCATTCGTCAGCACGTGCTGATCCGCTTCGGCAAATGGCACGAGATCACCGCGCAGACGCTGCCGGCAGACCCCGAGCTTTACTGCAATACCGTGGCGATGATGCATTACGCGAAAGGGGTCGCGCACGCAGCACTTGGTGACGTTGCGGCGGCGGAGGCTGAACAGGCATTGTTCCGGGCGGCGGCGAGAAACGTGCCTCGGTCGCGGCAGCTGCATAACGTGCTGTGCGTGCAGTTGCTGGCCGTTGCGGAGGCGATGCTGGCAGGCGAGATCGCCTACCGTCGCGGCGAACACGATGCTGCGTTCGCGCATTTGCGGGCTGCGATCGCACTGGAAGACGATCTGCCGTACGACGAGCCCTGGGGGTGGATGCAGCCGGTGCGCCATGCGCTCGGTGCGCTGCTGCTGGAGCAGGGCCGCGTGGCGGAGGCCGAAGCGGTCTATCGCGAGGATCTGGGCCTTGGTGGCGCATTGCCTCGCGCACAGATCCATCCGGACAACCTGTGGGCGCTGCGGGGCTTGCTCGACTGCCTGGAGCGGCGGGGCGAGACGGCAGAGGCGGCGTTGATCCGGCAACGCGTCGCGATTGCTGCCGCCCGGGCCGATGTGCCCGTATCGGTGTCCTGCTTTTGCGCGCGAGAGGCTGCCTGAAGGCTCAGGGCGGGCCGGTGGCCGCGGCGGGCGCCGGAAGGAGCGTCGGCGTGGCGGGAGGCTGGTGCTGCGTGAGGGTCAGGCGCGGTCGCTTCAGGATGTCGATCACCAGGCGGGCATAGTTGCCGCCGTAGGCGTTGATCGCGTGTTGCAGTTCTCGCCACAGCGGGTGGTTCGGCAGGATGCCGAGATCGCGGCAGATGTCGGCGATGACGGCGCCGATGGGCTGGCGGCGGACCACCGGGTCAATCCCGGCGGCATGCCGGGCGGCGCTCTGTTCCGGCGCGGGGACCGGGGCGACGCTGGCCGGCCGGGCGGCGGCGCGCCGCGCGCGTGGCCTGGGGTCTGCGTCCAGGCGGGCGGCGGCTTGGATGATCCGTTCCTCGAGGGCCTGGGCGCGCTGCAAGCCGCACATGATGCGCGCAAGGATGCGCGCGATGTCGGTGGTGCCAAAGGCGCGCAGGATGGGGGCGAGGTCGGTGGCGGGGCTGCGCTGGTGCAGCGTTGCCGCGAGTTCCTTGCCGTAGTCGATGAGCTTTCGCACGAGGGCGAGCAGGCGGCCCGAGCGGCTCGGCTGGGGGTCGGCTTGGGTGGGCGCCGCGTCGGACATGAACGCAATGAGAACATAAGATGGCGGCCTGTGTCAAGAAAAACTAACGGCAATGCGATAGGGAAGCTCACAGATCCATCCGCGAAGCGCGGGTCACAATTGGCCCGATGTGAGGATAGTTGCAGTCGGCCAGGCAGCGACCTTACATCGTACGACCAAGCGGCAACCGTGGACTGCCGGAGGGCTGAATGAGCGAGCTGTATGATACTGACGTGGTGATCTGGTCGGAGCGCCAGGCCGCGTTGCTGCGTCGCATGGCCGCCGGCGAGCGGGTCAATGACCAGATCGATTGGGCCAACGTCGCCGGGGAGATCGAGGCCTTGGGCATCAGTGACCGGCGCGAACTCAGGAACCGGGTCAGGACGATTCTGACGCACTTGCTCAAGTTGCAGGTCTCTCCGGCGACCGAACCGCGGGCAGGCTGGTGCGAGACTATTCTGGAACAGCGGGCGCAACTCCGGACGTTGCTGCGCGACAGCCCCAGCCTGAAGCCCACCTTGCCGGCCGTCGTTGGCGAGGAGCTGCTTGAGGCGTATGCACTGGTGCAAGCCTCGCTGGCTTATCACGAGGAACAGCCGCGGCTTGATCCGGCTGCGCTCAGCTACACGGAGGAGCAGGTGCTTGGTCCGTGGCTGCCGGAGGGTTCCGGCTGATGGCATGGGCACCTGAAAGGCGCGGGCGGCGCCCGGGTTATCCGTAGCGACGAGGCTGCAATGCAGACTGCTGCACGGCATTCGGGTAAACCGACTGCTGGGGGAGAACGTATTGGAGCGGAACTTTCAGCTGCGGCGAGAACTTCTGGCGGAGGTCGAAGCCATAGCGCCGACCTTGGCAGAACACGCGGCCGACTCAGAAGCACTCGCACGCTTGAATGCACCGTCGATCGAGGCGCTGTGCGTAAGACGCGGTGCGTTCCTCCAGGTGCGGCGGGGGGATGAACGATGGAACTGCCGTTGAGGGGCGGATGCGTCTGCGGGGCCATCCGCTACGAGATCGCGCAGGAGCCGCTGCGTGTATACGCGTGTCACTGCAAGGACTGCCAGCGGTCCACCGGCAGCGCGTTCGCGATCGGCGTCGTGGTCCCCTCTGAGGCATTGCAGTTGACGGGTCCGGATACGCAGCTGGTCCCCAACGGCATCACCGAAGGCGGCCGCCGCAAAAGCCTCTCAGCTTGTCCGAAATGCGGAACTCGGCTGTTCAGCGATCGAAGGCCGGATTGGCGCTCCAGGGGGATGGTCCGGGCCGTCCTTGGCGGGACACTGGACGATACATCATGGCTGAGGCCGACCATACACGTCTGGACGAGAAGCGCGCAGCCGTGGGTTATTCTGCCGGAGGGTTCGGCGGTCTATGAGCGATCGCTGCAGGAAGCAGAAAAACTCGCACTTCGCCCCGAAAGCACCGGTCCGGGTGACACTGACTGATGAGTTGGGAGAATCCTGCTCCGCACTATGGACCAGGATTTCGAGGCGAGCGGCAACGAGCAAGTTTCCACCTTTGCCTCCGGCGAAGTAATGGATGGTCCTATGGGCAAGAGAAACTATCTCATCGAGGGCGTTTCTGGCGCCGGCAAGACGGCAGCCTGCACAGAATTGCAGCGGCGCGGCTACCAGGTCATCCATGGTGACCGGGAACTGGTGTATCGCGGCGATCCGGAAACCGGTCTACCGACGGCTCCGGAAGCGGGTACACCGACGGCTGCCTGGATATCCGAGCACCACATCTGGGATGTCGAGAAGGTAAAGGCGTTAGTCGCCAACCAGGATGAGGCGGTCAGCTTTTTCTGCGGCAATTCGCGGAACTTTGCAAAATTCATCGATTTGTTTGACGGCGTGTTTGTCCTCGATGTCGACCTGGACACCATGAACCGGCGGATCGATGAGCGAGTGGCGCTGGACCCAACTGACTGGGGCGGAAGGCCAGAGGAGCGGGAACTCGCTGTGCGCCTGCATCAGACGAAAGAACACATTCCGACAAACGGCATCGTCATCGACGCCACACGACCACTCGAGCACGTGGTGGATGAGATTCTTATGCGTACCCGGACAGTGGATTGATCGCTGGTTGCGCTCGCGGTCGGCAGCGAACAGGCAGCAGCATGTTCCTGCCTGTGCCCAGCGCGATGAGATCCGGCCGGAGAGAGCTTCAGTCAGCTCGTTGTAGCTACACTTCCAGTTCGGCGGTCTGCACGTGCGCTGCGAGCAGCCCCGGGAAGCGTTCGGGATCACCGCGCGCCATGCCACATTCGGTGGCCACGCCGTCGACCTGAACATGACGACGGGCGGCTGTGAGACGAGCGGCGTTGCCCGCCATGTCATCACGGTGAACGAGGCCCAGATAGAGCTCGGTTTCCGGGCGCAACTTCAGCGCATCGAGCGGGGCGAAGAAGGTGTCGTCGGTGCGGGGCTTAGGCACCGGCAGGTGGAAGAACTCGATGGGTCGCTGCACGCCTGCTGAGACTGCATTGACGATTTCGACCATGATCCCGGCGTCCTTCGGTTGGATCACGTGCTCGTCTGCCGGGCTGCCGTAGCAAAGGTGGAAGCCGAGTTCGATCGCGGGCGGGACGCCGTTGCCGATCTCGACCAGCTCGGCAATCGTCTCGCGCCGGAAATCGACCGGCCCCGGCTCGTAATAACCCTCCCAGGCGATGACCTCCTGGCACACGTCCCATTGCAGCGCGATCCGATCGTGAGGCAGGGCGCGTGCGATCGCCGCGACCTCGCCAAGCATGTGCTTCGTCAACATCGGGATCAGCGCCGGCCGATCGGCTGGCACCATGTTGTTGTAGGTCGGTGCGATGGGCGTGGGCAGCGAGATCTGGAACTTGACGCCGGCGGGGATCACGCCTTCCTGCTGCAGACGGTCGAACAGCTGCCATGACTCGATCGCCATGTCGGCATAGCCGGTGTTCACGGTCGCTGGGTCGAGACGGGCACCCGGCTTGACGCGCAAGCGAGGAATTTCGCGCAACACCCTGCCGTCCCACTGGGTGAATTTGAACGGTGCCACATCGCTCGCCACCTCGATCCCGGGATTATCGGCGAGCACCTGCTGGAGGAAGCGGATCCAGGTCTTGCGAATGCCGGTCTCGCCGTCCGGCAGGCGCTTGAGATGTGATCCGGTCGCTGCCGACAGGGTGCGGAACACTGTTTCGGCATTCGGCAACGGAATGCTGCCGACGAAATGGACGATCGGCTTCTGGGCTGTTGTGGCGCTCATCGCGGTCCTCCCCTTCAACGACGAATGTGATATCGCCAACGATCTTAGCGGGCCGAGCCCAACACGGTCGACAACCCCGTGTGCGGCCGGTGCTTGCCTGACAGCGCCAGACGCGGAACCATGATGCGGGGAGGACATGCCATGGTCGATCTGGTGGTGCGCGGCGATACGGTGGTGACGCCGCAGGGGGTGGGTGCCTACGACATCGCGATCGCTGGCGAGCAGATTGTGGCCGTCGCCGCCAAAGGCAGTCTGCCGGTATCCGATGGTGCGCGGCTGATCGATGCGGGCGGAAAAATTGTGATACCGGGCGGCATCGATCCGCACGTGCACTGCAAGTGGCATCTGCCCAACCCGGATGGCAGCGCTGGCTTGACCGAGCCACCGGACGTGGTGGGGCGTGCGGCAGTGCATGGCGGCACTACGACGATGATCGACTTCACCCGCGCGAGCCAGGGCGCCAATCTGCAGGAAGCGATCGCGCGCCGCGAGGAGGACTGGAAGGGGCACTGCGCCTGTGACTATGCGCAGCATATCATGGTGGAAGGTGAGTTGCCGCTGGAGCTGCCGGGGCAACTGGCGGAGGCGATCCAGGCGGGATTCCCGACTGTGAAGATCTTCACCACCGATATCACGCCGTCGCGCAAAGGCCGCATGGTGGATTTCGGCGACATCTGGGAGGTGTTCCAGGTGCTGAAGGCGAACGGTGGTCTCGGCGTGATCCACTCCGAGGACAACGACATCGTAATGCACATGTACGGCAAGCTGATCCGCGAGGGCCGGACGGGCTTTGCCAACATGGCAGAGGTCCACAACACGCTGTCGGAGGATATTTCGTTCCGGCGCGTGATACGACTGGCGGAGAAGGTCGGCGCGACGCTCTACATGATGCACACGTCGGCGGCGTCGGGGGTGTC
>JAMXLO010000096.1 GCA_024280945.1 Acetobacteraceae bacterium | reverse complement strand
ACGAGGTCGTGTTCGACTTCTATGACCGGCTGAAGTCGGTGTCGCGCGGCTATGCCAGCTTCGACTATCAGATGGACAACTACGCGCCGGGTGAGCTGGTGCGCATCTCCATCCTGGTGAACGGCGACCCGGTCGACGCACTGTCCTTCATCGCGCATCGCAACGCGGCCGAAGCACGCGGTCGCGCGATCTGTGCCAAGCTCAAGGACCTGATTCCTCGCCAGTTGTTCAAGATCGCCATCCAGGCCGCGATCGGTGGCCGCATCATTGCGCGCGAAACACTTGGCGCGCTGTCCAAGGACGTGACCGCCAAGTGCTATGGCGGTGACGTGACGCGCAAGCGGAAGCTGCTGGAGAAGCAGAAAGAGGGCAAGAAGCGCATGCGCCAGTTCGGCAAGGTGGAGATCCCGCAGTCCGCCTTCCTGGCGGCGCTGAAGATGGACGCGTGACCGTCACGCCCGCCGCACATTGGTGAACATCGGCACGCTGCCCTTGAGCATTCCGGCCAGGTCCCTTCGATAGGCGGAGGCGAAGAAGAACGCCCCGAGCGGGATGTACGGCACGTCCTGGAACGCCTGCAGCTGAATCTCTCGGCAAATGCGCTTCTGTTCCTCAGGATCGGTGGCATCGATCCACGCGCTGCGCAGTTCCTCGATTCGCGGCATGTCCGGCCAGCCGAACAGCGATTTTCGTCCCAGGCCACGCAGGAAGCCATGCGCCGCCGGGCTGGACGCTGAATAGCCAGGCGCATAGTTCGCGTTCAGGCTCCATCCACCCTTGTCGAGCGGCTCCGGCGAATTGAGCCGCTGCGCAACCGTCGCCCAGTCGAGCGCCTGGTAGTCCATGTTCATGCCGAGTTGGCGAAATATGTCGGCGGCGACCTCGCTCATGGCATTGATGGCCGGCAGGTCGGTCGGCACCAGGAACACGAATTTCTCACCATTGTAACCGGCCGCCGCAATGTCGCGCTTCACCTTGGCCAGATCGCGTGGGCCGTTCAGCACCTCCATACCGGCATCATTGGCGAGCGGCGAGCTTGGGGTGAACGTGCCGACGCTCACTGTCGACATCGAGCGATCGTTGCCCGCCACGGCAGTCATCATGTCGGTCTCGCTGAACGCGTGAAGCAGCGCTCGCCTGATGCCTGGATTGCTGAACGGCGGAAACAGATGATTGAATCGCAGCACCGCATAGTAGCCCAACGTGTCGATCACATCGACCGTCAGGTTTGAGTTCTTGCGCAGCAACGGCAGAAGATCGGAAGTCGCTTGTTCCCACCAGTCCATCTCACCCGACTGCAAGGCCGCCGCCGCTGTCGC
Organism: Acetobacteraceae bacterium; assembly: GCA_024280945.1. Taxonomy (GTDB): domain Bacteria; phylum Pseudomonadota; class Alphaproteobacteria; order Acetobacterales; family Acetobacteraceae; genus JAMXLO01. The sequence continues at coordinate 79,571 of JAMXLO010000096.1, read as the reverse complement.
CGCATCGGGAATGGTGTGCCATTCGACCCGATCGAAGTTGGCAATCTTGGGGCCGGCAGTACCCACCGGGGGACCGTCGTTCCGCGGAACGTAGTCGGCATTGCGCCGATATACGGCAAGCGAGCCTGGGATTCGCTCAGCCATAGCAAACTTATAGGGGCCGCTGCCGATCACCTCCTTCACCTGCTGCCCTGGCTCGGTCAGTGCGAGCCTTTCCGGCATGACCACCGGAGCGAAAGGGTTGGGCTTGCCCAGCAGATCGGCCAAGAGCCGGAACGGTCGTCTCAGCCGGAACTGCAGTACGTTATCCGAAATAGCTTCGAGCTCATCTACCTGGCCAAACACCGAGATCGCATAGACATCGCGTTTGGCCCATCGCTTCAGTGAAGCGGCCGCGTCGCGCGCCAGCACCTTCTCGCCGTCATGAAACCGCAGCCCGTCACGGAGCGTGATCTTCCAGGTCTTTCCGTCATCCTCGATCACGTGTCCCGCCGCCATCTGCGGTCGCGGCCGCACGGCATCATCAACGCCATATAGTGTATCGTATACCATGTATGCGTGATTGCGTGTGACCAAGGCAGGCGCGAACGTCGGATCGAGCAGTGCGATGTCTGCTTGAGGGATAAACTTCAGCAGCTTCGGATCACCGGCCGCCTGCACCGCTGGAGCAGCAAGGGTCGCGGCGGTCGCGGCGCCGATGAACTGGCGGCGATTCATTGATTGTGCTCCGTTCCGTCGGTTCAGCAGATGGCGAAGCCGCAGAAGATCAGCTCATGTGGCTGATCTCAAGGCGTATCCGTTAAGTGGTGAGACGTGTATAGGACGGTTGCCGCAAGAATTCGGCGGCTCGGTGCCACGGCAACCCGCCTGGACATGGCGGTCCGCATGGCGCATGTCGCGGTTTTGCGCCGGTAGCATGAACGGCACAGCGCCACCGACTTCGCCTCAGGAGACCGACATGGCCCCACCGCCGGTGATTCGCCTGCATCCCAGCGACAGCGTGGTGATTGCGCGCGCGACGCTACTGCCCGGGACGCCGCTGGCCGAGGGTGTCGCCGCCAAAGAGCGCATCCCGGCCGGTCACAAGGTCGCAGTGCGGGCGATCGCAGCCGGCGAACCGGTGCGGCGCTATGGCCAGATCATCGGCTTCGCCTCACAGGCGGTGGCCGCCGGCCAGCACGTGCACGTGCAGAACTGCGGGATGGGCGATTTCGCCAAGGACTATGCCTATGGCGTCGATGCCAGGCCCACCGAATACGCCAACACACCATTGACGTTCGAAGGCATTCGTCGCCCTGACGGCCGGGTGGCGACCCGCAACTATATCGGCATCCTGACCAGCGTGAACTGTTCTGCGCATGTCGCCGGGCTAGTCGCTGACGTGTTCCGCCGCAACCCGTTCACCGGCGACGATCCTTTGGCGGACTACCCCAACGTGGACGGCGTCGTGGCACTGACCCACAAAACGGGTTGCGGCATGACGGAAAGCGAGCCGTTGCGCGTGCTGCGCCGCACGCTGGCCGGCTACGCGCGCCACGCCAATTTTTCCCACGTCGTCGTGCTCGGGCTGGGCTGCGAGGTGAACCAGATCCGCGGGCTGATGGAAGAGCAACGCCTGACCGATCGCATCCGCAACATGGATATCCAGTCGATGGGCGGTACGCGCAAGACCGTCGAGGCAGGCGTCGCGTTCGTGAAGGATGTGCTGGCCGAAGCGAATCATGTGCACCGCGAACCGGTCCCGGTCAGAGAACTGACGGTGGCGCTGCAATGCGGCGGCTCGGACGGCTACTCCGGGGTATCAGCCAATCCAGCCCTCGGTGCAGCCAGCGATCTGGTGGTGCGTCATGGCGGCTCCGTCATCCTGTCGGAGACGCCCGAGACCTATGGCGCCGAACATCTGCTGACGCGCCGTGCGGTGTCGCCCGAGGTGGGTGAAAAGCTGGTCGCCCTGATGCGGTGGTGGGAGGACTACACGCAGCGCGAGGGCGCGGAGATGAACGCGAATCCCTCGCCCGGCAACAAGGCGGGCGGCCTGACCACGATCCTGGAAAAATCGCTCGGCGCGATGGCGAAGGCCGGCAGCACGAACCTCGTGGACGTCGTCGGCTACGCAGAGAAGGTGACGGCAAAGGGCTTCGTGTTCATGGATACCCCGGGCTATGACCCAGTGTCGGCGACCGGGCAGGTGGCCGGTGGCGCGAACCTTGTCTGCTTCACCACCGGCCGTGGCAGCGTGTTCGGCTGCAAGCCGGCGCCCTCCATCAAGCTGGCAACCAACACGCCGATGTATCAGCGCATGGCAGACGACATGGACGTGAACTGCGGCACGATCCTCGACGGCGATGAGACCGTGCAGCAGTGCGGCCAGCGCGTCTTCGAACTCATGCTGCGCGTCGCATCCGGCGAGCGGACCAAGAGCGAACAGTTCGACTTCGGCGCCGCAGAGTTCGCTCCATGGGTGCTCGGCGCGACGATGTGACTCTCGCCGCTACTCGGCGAGAGCCAACTCGTCTGCCTCGTGCAGCCAGCGGGAGACCAGGCCGGCAATCAGCGCCCCCACGATCGGCGCAACCCAGAACAGCCAGAGCTGCGAAATGTAGGCGGCACCGGCAAACAACGCGGGACCAGTGCTGCGCGCCGGATTGACCGACGTGTTGGTCACCGGGATCGACACCAGATGGATCAGCGTCAGCGCCAGCCCGATCGGGATACCGGCGAACCCCACCGCGGCACCCTTCGACGTGCACCCGATGATGATCAGCAGGAAAAAGAACGTCATCAGCACCTCCGTCAGGAGGCATGATCCGAGACTGTACTTGCCGGGACTGAGTTCGCCATAGCCGTTGGCCGCGAAATTGCCGGGCATCCAGCCGGGCTTGCCTGAAGCGATCCAATACAGCACCGCAGCGGCGGCGATGGCGCCGATCACCTGCGCCACGATGTATGGGATAACATCGCCGGTGGCGCAGCGCTTTCCCGCCCACAGCCCGACCGTCACGGCAGGATTGAAATGCCCGCCCGAGACGTGGCCCACCGCGTAGGCCATTGTCAGTACGGTCAGTCCGAACGCCAGCGCGACGCCCAAGAAACCGATCCCGAGGTTGATCCCCGCGGGATTGGTCACCAGCGCCGCCAGCACAGCGCTGCCGCAGCCGCCGAATGTCAGCCAGAATGTACCGAAGAACTCGGCGCCAAGACGTCGCGACTTGTCCATTTCGCATTCCCCCTTGCTGCGAGCGGCCAACAACCCCAGCGACTCGGGGGCGCCGCCTGTCAAGTTCGTGCGATCAATTTCCGCACGATGTCAAGGTTCAAGTTTATATACCCACGCTGAACGAACCCCAGCCTGTCACACAGCGACCGGTGAGCTTCTGCCAGGCGATGGAACGGTATCGACGGATACAGGTGATGTTCGGCGTGGAACGGCATATCCCACATCAACAGCCGTACCACAGGGTTGGTCAGCGTCGTGCGCGTATTGGTAAGCCCGTTCCGATCCATCGTGCAGCCGGTGTGCTCTGCCAGCACATAGGCGCGCAGGAAAGGCTGGCAGAGGAGCTGCGGGAAAACCCAGAACATGAACGGTGTTCGCCAGCCGAACAGGATGGCCGAGATAGCCGATCCGCCGACCATAACGACACTCATCGCGCGCACGCTGCGGATCACCACGGGTCGTGCGTCCGCCGACACATACGAGTATCGATTCAGATCGCCTCGCCAACAATCGGCAATCACCAAAAGTCGCAGCCGCCAATAGGGCAAACCCAGAATACGCCTGACATAGGCGTGCAACGTATCCGGAGCCTCCATGTCGAGTTCAGGATCCTTGCCGGGGATCTGCGTATGCCGGTGATGAGCGAAATGAAACGCCGTATAGAAGTGCAGGTTCAGCAGCGACGGGCATGCGGCGAGCCATCCGACGATCTGGTTGGCACGGCGCGACGCAAACGCTGTTTGGTGCGTGGCCTCATGGGCCGGCGCGAACAACGCCACCTGCACAAGTCCGAAGGCCACCATCGCCGGAACGACCGTCACGGGCCCAGAGATCGCAAGCAATGCGCCGGTGCCAACCAACAGTGCGACATGGATGGCCAGGCGCTGCACTCCCGCAGCGTTGCTGCGCCCCGATAGCGCCCGCAACTCCACCGGACTGAGAACGCGATCCGTCACGATGCTCATTTGCGATTATTGTTAGCCCCAAGTGTGGAGACATGCCAACGTGCCGTCGACGGCGCGGCTATTGCGGAGGCCACGCTCGCAAGCGATCGCCACGGAACACTGCCACGGTCTGCAATGTCCGCCCGGTCTGACGGATCGATGCGTCCGGAAGTCGCTCTACCCGATCGAATGCCCGTGCAAGCTCGATAGCGACGCGGTCAGCATGTTCGGGCACGAAGATCAGCAGGTCCGCGCCGATAAACCGGTGTGCCGGCCAGGTCAGGCCGAACTGGCGACAATCAAGGCTCAGACAGACAGTCGTCACCCGCGGCCCCAGCGCGTAACCGATCTTTCCGGCGTCGCGCCAGTTCGGAACACCGACCAGTGCATCAGGCGGCAGCCCATCGCCTAGCGACGTCCAATCCACTGCCTGGATCGTCGGATCGCTTGGTGCAATGTCCACGATCACAGCATGCAGCCAGCCCCACCGAACCTGGCTTGCCACAACGGCCGCGCCGAGGACGACGAAAGCACCCGTTCCCACTAACGTCCAGCGCACCGCGGGCTGCCCGATACGGCGCGCCACCGCGTCGCCAAGCAACGGAAACAACATCAGATAGCCAGGCGCTGCCCAGTGAAACAGCACGCGTTGGCTGGACCAGGCGGAAACGACGGCAAACACCGCGATCGGCGGCAAGGCCAGCCAGCTCAGCAGCCAGGAGCGCCAGGCCTCGGGACCGCGGCGCAGCGCCACGATGAGCACGGCCATCATCGGCAGCCATATCCACGGCAGCACGAACAGAGCTTCGCCGGCGAACGTCACCAGCGGTGCGAAAAGCTGGAATTGCCGGCCTTCCGCCCGGCCCGCCTGAAACGCGAACGATGCCCAATCGTGGTGCGCATTCCACACCAGCACGGGGACAAACATCGCTCCGGCAACCAGAGCAGCGAGCCACGGCCCGATCGTGGTCAGCAGCTGCCGATGTTGCCGGCTGGTCAGCAGGTAGAGAAATACTCCGAGAACCGTGAGTGCCGCCGAATACTTCGACAGCAGCGCAGCGCCTGCACACAGGCCTGCGCCCAGCCACCATCCCAGTGTTCCTCGTTCCAATGCGTTGACGAGACAAAGCGCGGCGCCGAGCAGCGCACAGTCCAAAGGGCCGTCTGGCAATACCCAGGTGCCGGTGGTCACGCCGAACACCGGGGAAACGTTCAGCAGCACTGCCGCCCACAGACCGGCGCGCGCGCCCGCGATAGCGCAGCCAAGGCGATACATCAGCCAGGTCGAGACAGCGAACAGCGCAATGAACGGCAGGCGCACGATAACCGCTGCTTCGCTGCCGAACAGATGTGCCGCCGCCCAGCTCAGCCACCATGCGATCGGGGGGTGATCGTAATAACCGAGGCTCAGCACGCGCCCCGACGCGACCATGTAGCTTTCGTCAACGCCCAGCCCCAGCGCCGTGCCAAACGCAACGCGCAGGGCCATCGTGACCAGAATCAGCGAAATCAGTGGCAAACGCGGAAGCCGCCGCGAATCTCAGACAGACAATTCGCGGCGTCCGGGATGTATCAAATCCCGCCCCAGACCTCGCGCGCTACGTCGATGCACAGCTGCAGCTTCGCCCATTGTTCGTCTTCGGTCAGCGTGTTTCCTTCCTCGGTGCTGGCAAAGCCGCATTGCGGCGAGAGCGCGAGCTGTTCCAGCGGCAAGTACTTCGCTGCCTGGTCGATTCGCCGCTTCAGCTCATCCTTGGTTTCCAGCGCACCGGTCTTGCTGGTCACCAGCCCCAGAACCACCACCTTGTGCCCACGCGGAACGAAGCGCAGCGGCTCGAACCCACCGGCGCGCTCGGTGTCGTACTCCATGAAATACGCATCGGAATTGATCTGATTGAACAGCACGTCAGCGACCGGCTCATACCCACCCGACGCTACCCAATGCGAGCGGAAGTTGCCGCGACACAGGTGCATGCTGATGGTCATGCCGTCGGGCCGTCCCTCGATCGCACGGTTGAGCATGCCGGCGTAAATCGCCAACAGGTTCTCTACGTGTTCACCGCGCGCTTTCAGGCCAGCGATCTGTTCCGGATCGCACAAATAGGCAATATTCACCTCGTCGAGCTGCAGATACCTGCATCCTGCAGCACCGAACGCTGCGACCGCCTTGCAATACGCTTCCCCGAGATCGGCAAAGAACATGTCGAGATCCGGATAGGTCTTCGGATCGATCGCCTGCCGCCCACCGCGGAAATGCACCACCGAGGGTGACGGTATGGTCATTTTCGGTACCGCGGATTTGACGTGGCCAGCAACGAAGCGGAAATCATCGACCATCACCGGTTTGCTCCAGCCGATCCGGCCGACAACGCGCAGCGAGAGCGGCAGCGGCAAGCCGCCCTTGAACTGGACTTTCTGTTCCGGCTCGTAAAGCTCGACCCCCTGCAGGCCGGACACAAAATCAAAATGCCAGAACGCCCGCCGATATTCGCCGTCGGTGGCGGCGCGGAACCCCAGCTCTTCCTGTCTGCGGATCGCCGCCTGGATGCAGCGGTCCTCTGCCGCCCTCAGTGCATCGGCTGAGAGCGTCCCAGCTTTTCGCGCAGCGCGTGCCTCGGCCAACTCGCGCGGTCGCAGCAGGCTTCCTACATGGTCGGCGCGGAATGGCGGGAGGCCGCGTGGGCCGACCCGATCTTTCGCTGCACCCGACATCGACATGGGAAGGCCCTCCTGTTTATCCGACGCATCTCCTACCGCCACGGCGACCCCGTGAAAACCGCCGCCACCCGGCATGGACCCGGCGCGCCTGAGCGACTATCAAACGCGGCCCGCACGAGCCGGGCCAGGACACAGCTGCTGCCCGGAATGATGCTGAACCGCCTGATCATCGGAGTGGCCGAATTCAGCCGTCGTCACGCATTGTTCGTGGCGCTGGCAGGCCTGCTGCTCGCGGTTTTCTCGGGACTCTATGCTGCGACACATCTGAGCGTCACCACCGACACCGACCAGATGTTCTCCAGCAGCCTGCCATGGCGCAAGCAGTCCGACGCCATGAACCGGGCCTTTCCGCAGTTCAACAACCTGCTCGTGGCTGTGATCGACGCGCGTGAGCCCGAGGAGGCGGACGACACCGCCGCCGCGCTGGCCGCTGCCCTCGCCAAGGACCACACGCATTTCGATTCGGTTCGCCGACCCGACGCCTCTCCGTTCTTTCGCAAGGAAGGCCTGCTGTTTCTCGACACGAAGCAGCTGTCAGACCTGATGAACCGCACGATCGATGCGCAGCCGTTTCTCGGGCAGCTGGCGGCGGACCCAACCGCACGCGGGCTGTTCCAGGCACTGTCGTTGCTCGGCATAGGCGTCACCAAGGGCGGTGAGGACATCACACCATACCTACCGTCGCTCGAGGCCTTCCATCGGGCGCTGGCGGAAGCGCTGAGTGGCCACCCCAAGCCGCTGTCGTGGCAGTCACTGCTCGGCGGCAACGAGCTGACCAATCTCGCCGGGAAGTACGTGTTCGTGCTGGTCCAGCCGAAGCTCGATTTCGGCGCCCTCGAGCCGGGCGGTGAAGCGAGCAACGTCCTGCGCGGCATCATCGCGGATCTGCCGTTCGTGAAGACTGGCGACGCACGCGTCCGCATCACCGGCCAGGTCGCATTGGCGGATGAGGAATTCGCCACCGTTGTCCAAGGGGCTGTCTGGGGTCTGATCGGCAGCCTCCTTCTGATCACCCTGTGGCTGTTTCTTGCAGTGCAGACCTGGCGGCTCATCCTGCCGATCCTGGCGACCCTGGGGTTGGGCCTGATGCTGACTCTGTTGTTCGCCTCCGTGGCGGTGGGAACGCTCAACCTTATCTCCGTCGGCTTCGGCATATTGTTTGTCGGCATAGCCGTTGACTTCGCCATTCAGTTCTCGGTCCGCTACCGAGAGCGCCGTTTCGAGTATCCCGACCCAGGCGAAGCACTGCGACAGAACGCCGTGCGCACCGGCGACCAGATCCTCGTGGCCTCCCTGGCGACGGCATTCGGGTTTTTGGGGTTTGTCCCGACCGACTTTTCCGGCGTCGCAGAGCTGGGCATGATCGCCGGCGCCGGCATGCTGATTGCGTTCATCTGCACACTCGGGTTCCTGCCGGCAATCATCACGCTGTGCCGGCCAAAGGGCGAGCGGGCGGTGGTCGGCTTCTCTTGGTTGGCGCCGTTCGACCCGATCATCGCCCGGCGCCGGCGGCCGATCCTGCTGGTATTCGCCGCCCTGGCCGCGGTCGCGATCGCGCTGTCGCCGCGGCTGCAGTTCGACTCGGACCCGTTGCACACTAAGAACCCGAACACCGAGGCGATGCGCACGCTGTATGACCTGATGGACAATCCCGTCACCAATCCCTACAGCATCAACATCATTGAGCCGAATGTGGCGGCAGCCGAGGCGCTCAAGGCGAAACTGGTCGAGCTGCCGACCGTGTCGAAGGTTATCGACATTCAGAGCTTCGTGCCGGACGACCAGCAGGCGAAGCTTGCGATCATCGCCGATGCCAACTCGATCCTGGCGCCGACTCTCATGCCACAGGCGCCCTCGGCACCGATCACGGCCGACCAGATCCGTCTGGCGGCGAAGACCGCGCTGGCGCAGATCGATCCAGCGACAGCAACGTTGCCAAAGGACCATCCACTTGCCGCAATCGCCGCGGACCTGCACAACCTGCTGACCGCGCCGAACGAGTTGCTGCTCGCGACGAATCAGGCGTTGACCGAGTTCCTGCCAGAAGAACTCGACCGGCTGCGTGCTGTGCTCAATGCCGAGCCGGTGACCGTCGACTCCATTCCGCAAGACGTCGCGCGCGATTGGCTGCTGCCCGACGGAAGGGCTCGCATCCAGGTTCTGTCGACGCCCGAAGCGCGCAGCAGCAGCGGGTTGGCCAAGTTCGTGCAGCAGGTCACGCAGATCGCGCCTGATGCTGGCGGCGCGGCGGTGACGATCCAGGCGACAAGCACGACGATCATCGATGCATTCCGCAACGCAGCGATCATCGCAATCGTGTCGATCACGATCATCCTGCTGCTGGCTCTGCGGCGGGTGCTTGACGTTGCGCTGGTGCTTGCACCCCTGCTGCTGTCGGCGCTTTTGACGCTGCTGGTTGCCGTGCTGCTGCCGCTGCCCCTCAACTTCGCCAATATCATCGCCCTGCCCCTGCTGCTGGGCGTTGGCGTATCGTTCAACATCTACTTCGTGATGAACTGGCGCGCCGGCCGACGCGCTATTCTTGGATCCGCAACCGCGCGAGCGATCGTATTCTCTGCCCTCACTACCGGGACTGCATTTGGTTCTCTGGCACTGTCAGAGCACCCCGGAACGGCAAGCATGGGCAAATTGCTGCTGATCAGCCTGGGATGTACCTTGCTGGCGAGCCTCGTATTCATTCCAGCGCTGTTGTCGAGCGTGCACGCGCGAACCAGCCGTTAACCCGCAAGGCGGATGCTATCCGCCATGCACCCTCTCGTTGTGGCCACCTTGCTATTGGCACGCGCCGATTGCGCAACGGCGGAGCCAGCCGGGCCGATGCTCCCGCTCTCGCTGAACCTGCCGAACAATCAAGGTGAGGCCTATGTTACCGTGCCGATCAGCCCGCCAGGCATGGCCTGCGAGGAGGCTCCCCGACCACCAGCCGATGTGCTGCGTGGCGAGCCTGGTGACCTGTTGCACGGACCCGGCAAGCCGAGTGTCCGGATCGAACCAGTGCGCTGAGCGTACACAGCCTTGTGAGACGACAGCCCTCGGGCGCCACCGCTAGGCATCGGAGCGATTCTCATCGAGGTGCCGCCCTATGCGTCTGTTCCCATTGCTTCTGGCGTTGCTGCTTGGCGGATGCCTCAGCTTCAGCAGCAGCAACCCGCCGCCGCCTTCGCGCACCACGATCGTCGTGCCGCCGGGCACCACCGCGGTCTGCCAGAACGGCTCTGCGCCGCCCTGCTGATCATCTCTCAGCCGCTTGCCGCGTCGCGATGACGCTTACCTGCTGCATCACCTGATCGGCGAACAGCACGTGCGGGTCCACCGGGAAGCCCGCGTCGCGCAATAGCAACGCCGTCCAGGTGTTGCAGGTGTGGAACGCGTCGTAGGTTTCGTTCGAGGCGTAAAAGGCGCTGCCGACATAGGGTCCATCGGCAAGGCGGAGCGCTTCGCCATCGGCTGTCTTCTCCAGGTCGTCCCAGAGTTGCGCAGCGACCCGCGCCAGATTGTCCGGCGGCAGCCGCAGGGGGATTACCTTATGCCCGGGGAAAGCCTCGATCGGTGATGCGTTGAGTGCCGTCATCAGAATCGCGCTCTCGCTGGGCAACAGTGCTGCCAGCATTTCGCCTGATCCTGCATTGTGCCCCATGTAATAGGCGCGCTCGCCAAAGCCGAATACCATGAAGCGCACACCAGGAAAGCCTTGTCCCAACGACGCGAGCGGCGTGCTCACCTCATCCGCCGATAATCCGATATCAGTGTGCCACCCTCGCTCCACCACGTAGAGGGTCGCTTCGCCGACCGGTATTGGACCGTCCGCCGGCATGGTGGCGCAGCCAGACAACCATCCGGCGAGAGCTCCGATCAGCAGCGCCCTCACGGTGTGCGGATCAGGATGTAATGCATGGTGAAGTTGAAGGTGATTCCCTCATCCGTGTGCAGAGGCGGCAGGTTCGCATCGCGGAACAGCGCCATCAGAGCCATGTCGAGCCATCGCGATCCAGATCGCTGCACCATTTCGACGGAACTCACACGACCGTTCGGTTGGGCGACCACCTGCACCATGACGTCGCCGTCCTCGCCGTTCATTGCCGCCTGTTCGGGATAATAGGCGTGGGCCCGCACCCACGCGCTCAGTTCATTGCGCCAATCGGGACCGACATGCGCGCCGGCGACCCTCGAAAACGGTGAAGTGTCGGCCGCACCGCGGCGTGGCGCGAGCGAGAAGTCCAACGTCGTCGGCGCCCCCCGAGGCGAGGCCCGAGGCGCCGGCGGACGCGACGACGCGTTCAACGAGAAGTTCGTGGGCGCCGGGAATTCCTGCGGCCTCGACGGCCGCGGCGCGACCGAAGGTGGCGCGGTCGGCGGCGGTGCTGGACGCGGCGCTGGCGGCCTCGGTATCACCATGGCGAGTGGCGGCGGCTTCGGGACCGGCACCTCAGCGTTCGCAGCAGGCGGCGGCGGGGGGATCGGCAGGGATTCAGCTGGTGCCGCCGCAGGAGGAGCGGGCGCGGGAGGAGCGGCCGCAACCGGTGGTGCAGCAGGGGGCGTTGCCGGGGCCGGCGCCGCCTGCTGGGGTGGGGCGGGCGCGGGGCTTGGCGCGGGCGGTGGTGCCGGCGGTGCGGTCGGGGCAACGTTCGGTTGCGGGTTCGGCAGCGCCGGCCCTTCCGGAGTGCCTCCCTCGAAGACCATCGCCACGGTGGACGGAGGTGGCAGTTCCTCCTCCTGGTGCCGGTAATGCACGGTCACGACCAGCAGGAGCAGCACGGTGAGATGCAGCCAAAGCGAGAGGATCAGCACCTTGCCCAACCGTCGGCCGCCGCGGCGCGAGAGGCGCCACGGACGCTGGCGGGCTAACGGAAGGGCGACGACCTGATCCAAATCGGCTTCCAGCGACTGTGCAGCGGACGCCCAGTGTCATTGCTAGGAGCGCACCGACAAGGCAACCCCGCATAGGTTGGCATGGCGGTGCGTTCGCGGCTGTGGGATCTCCTATCGAGGTCGCACGTTGCTACCTGCCTCGCGACGCCACCTGTACCCGCTTCTGCCAAGCCTCGACCAGCAGGCAAAGTATCTCGAAGAGTATCGATGCGCCGTTGAACGACGTCAGTGTCCCGACGTCGAACGGCGGCGAGACCTCGACCAGGTCGCCACCGACAAAGTCGATGCCACGGAGCACACGCAGCAGCCGCAGCGCTTCCAGCGCAGTGATACCCCCGGCCTCGGGCGTACCGGTGCCAGGCGCCTGTGACGGGTCGAGGCTATCGATATCGAACGACAAATAGGTGGGCCCGCCTCCGGCGACGCGACGCGCCTCCTCCGCGGCGTAGTGCCAGCCCCTGTCATGGAATTCCTCCATCGCCAGCACACGCATGCCGGACCGCGTACTGAACCCCCACATGTCCGGATCGTTGGTCGTTCCGCGGATGCCGATCTGGATGACCCGTTGCGGATCCAGCAGCCCTTCCTCGGTCGCGCGTCGGAACGGTGCCCCATGATGGAAACGCGATCCCAGATAGTCATCGCCGGTATCGCAGTGCGCGTCTATGTGGATCATGCCGACGGGCCGTTCCGCGGCGACGGCACGCAGGATCGGCAGACTGATCGAATGATCGCCGCCGACCGACAACGGCGTGACCCTGGCTGCAACGATCGTCTGGTAGAAGACGGCGATCTCGGCGAGCGCGCCCTCCAGCTCATAAGGCTGTTCGATCCAGCAATCCCCCAGATCGCGCACTCGCGCCACATCGAAGGGCGCAATGCCGTGCGGGTGTAACCGTCGCAGCAACGAAGACTGGTCGCGAACCGCCCGTGGCCCATGACGAGCGCCTGTCCGATTCGTGACGCCACCGTCGTACGGCACGCCGATCACGCCGATGTCCACATCGGCCAGCGACTCGGTGTGCGGCGCACGGAAGAATGTCGGGATGCCGGTATAGCGCGGCCGTGCCTGTGGGTCGGCCATTTCCCGATAGCGGTTGGGGCGTTTGATCGGATCCATTGGCGAATCCTCCTGTGCGGCTTCTCCAACATTGTTCTGCGCCACGGGCCGCTGGCGTTCAACATCCGCGAACCGAACAATCCGTACCCCGTTGGAGATGGAGACACAGAAGCAGAGGAGTGCCCAATGGCAGGCGAAAACCTCAAGGGCCTCAAGGTCGCAATACTCGCGACAGATGGCTTCGAGCAGGTCGAGTTGATGCAGCCCCGGCAGGCCTTGGACGAGGCCGGTGCAAACACGCGCGTGGTCGCGCCGAAGCGAGGCAAGATCCGCGGCTGGAAATTCACCGAATGGGGCGACGAGGTCGCAGTGGACCTTACTCTGGAAGATGCCAAGCCTGAACGATTTGACGCTTTGATGCTGCCAGGCGGCGTCATCAATCCTGACAAGCTTCGGATGATCCCGCAGGCGGTTGCGTTCGTGAAGGCATTCTTCGAGGCACGCAAGCCGGTCGCGGCGATCTGTCACGGCCCGTGGACCGTGATCGAGGCTGGAGTCGCAAAAGGTCGCCGGATGACCTCGTGGCCGTCTCTGAGGACCGATCTGGTCAACGCCGGCGCGCAGTGGGTTGATGAGGCGGTGGTGCGGGACGGCGACCTGATCACCAGCCGCAAGCCCGACGATATCCCGGCTTTCAACCGCGGCATGATCGCGTTGTTCAGCCAGGCTCCGCACCACCGTCAGGCCGCATAAGTGGCTACAGGGCTTGAGCCTCCGGTAGCGAGCAAGCACAATCGGGAGCCTCGCATGGGATTTTCGAATGATCAGTCTCACTCGCTACCGGATCGGCTTCGACATCGGTGGGACGTTCACCGATTTTATTTTGTTGGATACGAAACGTTCGGAAATCCGGCTGCATAAGTGCCTGACGACACCGCATGACCCGTCGGTCGGAGCATTGCAGGGACTCTCCGAGCTGCTGCAAGCCGCCGGCCTGACATTGGCCGACATCGGCGACGTCGTGCACGGCACGACCCTGGTCACCAACGCGTTGATCGAGCGTAGCGGCGCATGTCTCGGGCTGATCACCACACGCGGGTTTCGCGACATCCTCGAGATGGGCACCGAGCAGCGCTATGACATCTACGACCTCTTCCTAAAATTCCCCGAGCCGCTGGTGCCGCGCCGTCACCGCCTGGAAGTGGCTGAGCGCATGGACCGCGACGGCAACGTGCTGACACCTCTCGATCCGGCCGAGGTGCGTGCGGTGGCGCACCGCCTGATCGCCGACGGCATCGAGGCGATCGCCATCTGCTTCCTGCATGCCTACCGCAATCCGGCGCATGAACGGGCCGCAGCTGACGTGGTGCGCGCCGCATTCCCCGATATTGCCGTGTCGATCTCATCCGACGTGGTGGCGGAGCTGTGGGAGTACCAGCGCTGTAACACCACCTGCGCCAACGCCTACGTGCAGCCGCTGATGAGCCGCTATATCGCAAAGCTGGAGCGCGAGTTGCACGCGCGTGGCTTCCGCGGCGAGCTACGGTTCATGCACTCTGCGGGCGGGCTGCTGTCGCCGGAGACCGCGCGAGACTTTCCGATCCGCATGTTGGAAAGCGGTCCCGCCGGCGGGGGTCTTGCGACCGCTTTCTTTGGCGCAGCGACCGGCAAGCGGGACGTGATCTCGTTCGACATGGGCGGCACCACTGCAAAGGCTTGCCTGATCGAGGACGGTCGCGCCGAAATTGCACCGATGATGGAAGCGGCACGTGTGCATCGCTTCAAGAAGGGCTCGGGTTTGACGATCAAGGCCCCGGTGATCGACATGATCGAGATCGGCGCCGGCGGTGGCTCGATCGCCTCGATCGACGAGGTCGGGCTGCTGCGAGTCGGCCCGCATTCCGCGGGTGCCGATCCGGGACCGGCGTGCTACGCGCGCGGCGGCACCGAACCGACAGTGACCGATGCCAACCTGCTGCTTGGCTATTACGACCCTGGGTTCTTCCTGGGGGGCCGAATGCCACTCGACCGCGGTGCAGCGGAACAGGCGCTGGCAAGAGTGGGCGCCGCGCTCGGTCTCACCGCACTCGATACGGCGTGGGGCATCCACCGCATGGTGGTAGAGAACATGGCTGCCGCAGCGCGCATTCATATCGTCGAAAAGGGCAAGGACCCGCGCACCTATGCCATGGTCGGCTTCGGCGGCGCCGGGCCGGCACATGCCGCGGAGGTGGCACGCGTTCTAGGTGTGAAGCAGGTGCTGATTCCGCCGGCGTCCGGCGCTGCATCGGCGCTTGGCTTCCTCGCCGCCCCGCTCTCGTTCGAGCAGGTGCGCAGTCATCCAATCCGGCTCGACGCACCAGAAGCGGCGGCGACAATCGATAGCATCTTGCACGAACTCACCGCAGCCGCCTCTGCGCGCCTGATCGATCAGCCGGAGATTGTCACCGAACGCCTGGCGGACATGCGCCTGGAAGGGCAGATGCACGAGATCACCGTGCCGCTGCCTGACGGGCCGATCACGGCTGCGACCATGCCGGCGATCCGCACAGCCTTCGCCACCGCCTATGCGGCGCGATATACAACAGTCTATGAGGGCGTCGGGGTGATGGCGGTGTCGTTCCGCGTCCGTTGCCGCGGGCCATTGCCACAACTCTCGCTCACCGAAGCCGGCGTTCGGGCCTCGGACGCCGCGCAGAAGGGTACCCGCCCGGCCTGGTTCGACGGCAGCTTCGTCGATACGCCGATCTATGATCGTTACACGCTCACGCCTGGCGCCAGCATCGCGGGCCCTGCCATCATCGAAGAGCGCGAGGCCACGACAGTCGTTCCACCCGGCGACAGCGTCACGGTCGATGTCAGCGGCACGCTGATGATCGACGTCGGCGTTGCAGTCGCCCCCACGGCGCGTGTCACGGCCGACACACCCATCGACCAGGCAGCAGCATTGATCGAAGCAGATCCGGTTTCGCTCGAAATCATGTGGAGCCGCCTGGTCACCGTGGTCGAGGAGATGTGGCAGACGATCTGCCGTACCGCGTTCTCGCTGATCGTCTCAGAGGCGCAGGACTTCGCCTGTGACCTGCTGGATGCACGCGGCGACTCGCTTGCGCATTCGCCACGCGCGATGCCCGTCTTCAATCTGACTCTGCCGCGTGCCGTGAAGGCACTGCTGGACAAATTCCCGCCCGAGACGCTGCAGCCTGGCGACGTTCTGGTGACCAATGACCCGTGGCTATGTGCCGGCCATCTGTTCGACATTGCTGTGGTCACGCCGGTGTTCCGTAGCGGCGCCCTCGTGGCACTGACAGGGACGGTCGGACACGTCGGCGACATCGGTGGCACAAAGGACAGTCTGCGTGCACGCGAGATCTACGAGGAAGGCCTCCAGATCCCGCCGATGATGCTGTACCGCGCGGGCGTGCCGAACCATGACCTGTTCACTCTGATCGCCGAGAACGTGCGTAAGCACGAAGAGGTGCTGGGTGACATCCACTCCTTCATCGCCGCCAACACACTGGGCGCTGAACGGCTACTGGCTTTCATGGACGAGTACGGCATGCACGACCTGCGCGCACTCGCCCACGTGGTGCAGACGCGCGCCGAAACCGCCATGCGTCAGGCGATCCATGGTTTGCCGGACGGCATCTACCGCTCGGAGGTCTGGAACAACCCTCTCGGCGAGAAGCTGAGTTATCCGCTGAAGCTCACCGTCCAGGGAGATGAGATCGAACTCGACTTCGCGGGTGCGCCAGCGCAATTGCCGCAAGGCGGGCTGAATTGCACATACAGTTACACGGCGGCGCATGCGACGTACCCGATGAAATGCCTTCTCAGCCCGCAAGTGCGCAGCAACGCCGGTTGCTATCGGCCATTCACCGTGAAGGCTCCCGAAGGTTCCATCCTCAACTGCACCAAGCCAGCATCGGTGAACCTGCGCACGCGCGTCGGCTGGTACATTGCGCCTAACATCTTTCGTGCATTGGCGGAGGCCGCCCCGGCGCTGGTGCAGGCGGCGACCGGCTTGCCGGTCGCGATAAACGTCTATGGCCGGGAAGCGAATGGCTATGTCTACGCCGACCATTTCTTCATGGGTGCCGGCCAGGGCGCGTCGCAACAGGGTGACGGCAAATCAGCTCTGCTCTATCCGACATCCGCCGCCAACACCTCGGTGGAACTGATGGAGGCGCGCGCCCCGGTACTGGTGTTGGAAAAGTCGTTTGTCGCTGACTCGGGCGGCCCAGGTGAGCATCGCGGCGGCTGTGGCGTGCGAACGCGGCTGCGCAAGCTGCACGATGATGGACTGCCGACTTTGGCATCGGTTTATCCAGAGGGCGTCGGTGTCACGGTGCAGGGCCTGCACGGAGGCATGGCGGGCGGTGGCGTGCGCGGCGCCGTGCTCGATCGCGATGGGAACGTGGTGCATGACTGCGGGACGGGTGAACTGGTTACGCTGACACGCGCCGATCAGATCGTGGAGGTGCAGCTGGCGGGCGGCGCTGGATTCGGCGATCCCCGCGCGCGGCCGACCTCCCGGGTGGAACACGACGTGGCAGAAGGCATCGTGTCGCCGGAAGCCGCTGAACGCGACTACGGCCTGCAGATCGCTGCCGGCAAAGCCGCGGAATAATACAACGGGGGCAAGCAAATGAGCGATCTGGCAGTAGACCGGACGACTGCGGCAACGAGACCGGGCACGCGCATACATCCCCGTTTCATCGAGCTCGGGTCGCTCCTGCTGATCGCGCCACTCTGCGTCGTCGGCGCCATCATTGGCGTTCAGCTCATCGTCACCCTCGGTATCACGGCGAATACGTCACTGATCGGCGCACTCGCCGGCATGGCCCTTGCGCGCATCCCGCTCAGCGTGTTCATGCGGTATCGTTCGATTCACGTGCAGAATCTCGCGCAGAGCGCAATTTCGGCAGCCACCTTCGGCGCGGGCAATGCACTGATGCTGCCCATCGGTATCCCATTCGTCCTCGGCCGTCCCGACCTGGTTCCCGCGCTGTTCGCCGGCGTGTTCCTGGCGATGCTGATCGACGGCTACATGCTGTACCGCATGTTCGATTCCGAAGTATTCCCAGCCACCGGCGCGTGGCCCCCCGGGGCGGCGGCAGCCGAAGCGATTCGCGCCGGTGATGAAGGCGGTCGCAAGGCGGTGGTACTCGGCATTGGCGTGCTGGTCGGTATTTTCGGCAACTGGCTGATCGCGCCAGCCGTGATGTCGGCGTTTGGTGTGGCATTCATCGGCAATATCTGGGCGTTGTCGATGTTCGGTGTCGGCCTGCTGCTGCGCGGCTACTCGACCCTGCTGTTTGGCGGCGTGTTCCCCGGCGGTGATATCGCCAAGGCGTACGTGCCACACGGCATGATGGTCGGCGCCGGCATCGTGGCTTTGGTCCAGGTGGCCATCATCATTCTTGGCAAACGCACAGCGCATACCGATAGGGACGGCGCAACGCGCACGCCAGCCGAGGTCCGGCACTCGCTTGGTATGGGCAGCCTGGCGTATCTGGTCGTTGCTTTGTTGATCGCGCTGCTTGGTGGCCTGGCGGCGCAGCTTTCCGTTGGCATGCTGGTGTTGTTCCTGGTCTACGCCGCCTTTGCTGCGCTGGTGCACGAACTCATCGTCGGGCTTGCGGCGATGCATTCCGGCTGGTTTCCAGCTTTCGCGGTGGCGCTTATCACGCTGGTGATCGGCATGCTGATTGGCTTTCCACCCGTCGCGCTGGCGCTGCTGGTCGGCTTCTCCGCTGCCACCGGACCAGCCTTTGCCGACATGGGCTACGACCTGAAGGCTGGCTTCATGCTGCGTGGCTATGGCGGCGATCCGGACTTCGAACGCGACGGTCGCCGCCAGCAGCTTCTTGCCGCAATGTTCGCCTTCGTGGTCGCCGGTATCGTCGTGCTGATCGCCTACCCAGGTTTCTTCGCGCAGAACCTGGTCGCACCGGTCGACCGCGTCTATGTCGCGACGATCAAGGCTGGCGCATCGTCCGACGTCGCGTGGTCGCTTGCACTATGGGCGATCCCCGGCGCGATCATCCAGTTCCTCGGAGGACCTCGACGGCAGTTGGGCGTTCTCCTTTCCACCGGATTGCTGATTCCATTTCCGCTGGCCGGTTGGGCAGTGCTGCTGGGCATTGCCTGTCGCGCTGTGTGGGAGCGCTTCGCCAACGCAGAAGGCATGGAGGTCTTTGGCGCCGGTGTGATTGCTGGTGATGCGCTGTTCGCCTTCTTTACGTCCACATGGAAAGCCACGTTCAAATAAGGACGCGCATTCTGGGTTCAGCGTCTCTGCATCAAAGTTCGATCTGGAAATGCGCCTCAGTCGGTTTCCCGGCCTTGCCGTTGATTGGCAGGATATCCTGTGGGCACGCCGAGAACGCGATGATCAGGTCCATCTCTGCCCGCAGCCTGATGTAGCTGTGCGCCGTGGACACTGGCGGCTCAAACGACAGTGCGCCGTCGATGGTCCAGGGGATGTTCATGAAAAGGTTGAGGGGGCTCGGAGTTTCCGGTGGCTGCAATCCCAGTTCGGCCAAACCCTGCGCCAGGTTGTCCGTACAATTGTCATGATATTCCGTGCAGCCGAGTTCTTGGTATCGGTAGCGATCGCATGCCGCCATAAGCGTATCGTGGATGCCGCCGGAGGTATCCTCCAGCACGGTCAGCATCGGGCGCCTGCGGTTGGTCAGCAGCGTGTCGCCGACGCGCGGGATGAGACGGCGCATGGTTGCCCGACTGTGCTCCATGGACATGAATTCACTCAGGTCGTGGCGATTGAATGCCCAGGTATCCACCACCTGCTCGCCATGCGTGTTGATAACGCGAATAACCTGGCCTGCGGTGGCGTACGCTGCTTTGCCGCGGCGAGCCGGAATGGTGGTGGCGTCTGACATCCGAGTTCCCCTGCTGCTCCCCGTCGAGTGTGACGCGAAAATGCTAGCTGAGACAGGTCAGGACGTGGGGCGCAAGGCCTGTTGGTAGAGCTCGTAGCCGTTCATGATGGTGCGAAAGAGAGCATCGGCTGACGCCCGATACCCGGGCGCGAGCAGATGCTCACGATCCGCCGCAGCCATGGGTGGTTTCGTCAGCGCCCAACGCAGAACGCTGCACGGTCCACCCATCGCTGCCTGCCAGTCCCAGAAATACGCGTTCTCACGCGGAGCCACGGCGCGTTCTACCTGTCGGATCGCGTCCAGGTTCGGCGGCTCGGTCCAATCGGAGTTATCGCAGGCGACAGGGACTGTGCTGTGCCTCGGGCGGCGTCGATAGGCATCGGGTGGCCCCAGCACCAGCAGCGCGGCCTGCGGCGCCGCCGCATGTAGTTGACGCAGCCGTGCAGCCAGGTTTTTGCCGTACGCCGCAACATCGATGTTGTCACGGAAGCCGGCATCGGTGCCGAACGTCAGGATGATCGCCGACGGATTGAGGTGATCCAGTTCCTGGCGGATGATCGTTGGGTCCCACCTGCCCACCGTACCCACGTTCGCGTAGACGACGCCGGGGCGGCCGCGCGCGATGCTCCATGCCAGCATATCGACCGGTCCGTCCCCCAGCGCCTCCACTTCCAGCGTACGGCTTCCAGGTGAGGGTGGAACCGGCTGCCAGGCGGCATTCTGGGTTGGTGCATTCGTCGAGATCGCCGCGCGGCTGCCATGCTCCAGCGCAGCAAATATGGTGCCGCCGCGTGGTCCGCGCAGCAGCTCGATTTGCACATTGGCAAGCTCATTGCTGTCATCGACAGTCAGGGTCATCGTTGCCGCTCCACCGGCATGCTGGCGCAGGCCGGCAATCCCGAATGGCCCGGGCGCATCGGGGTCGCTGCTGCTTACGACCGACCAACCCTCCTGTGTAATCGACACACGTGGGGGTTTATCCACCGCGTTCGGCGCACCCGCTCCCGGTGGTAGTACGCCGCGACCGGCATCACCAAAGCGAGCCTGAAACAGTTCGCGCATCCTGCCGCTGAAACTGTCATTGGCGGTATGGCTGTCGCCAATCTGTAGGATGACCACGTTGTGGCTGAAGGCCAGCGCGCGATACAGCGGCAACAGCGGCGCCTCGGGCCCCAGCTTTGGCGCAATCGCTTCGTCGAAAAAAGCCGCCTGTCTAGGGGCACAGGATGCGACAAAGAACGTGAGCAGGGCCCCCAGGAGCAGGCATCGGCACGACGAGAGCATGTGAGTTGGACTGCTCCTGCGAACGCGTGGCCAGCTTAGCACACGCTAACGCGGCCGCCCGCAACGCCAAGCATGCTGGCCAGCGAGCTACTGATGACGGGACCGACAGGAGAGGCGGGGGACTAGCGCGATCCGAGCACCCGCGCGCACGCGCGGGTCGCCGCCCTGGCGCTATCGGCAGCCCGTATCAGGCGCGGATATTGGCCCGCTGCCAGCGCATCGAGGCTGGCTGCCGGCAGATGCAGCCTGGCGGCGTAGTGCCATGAGTAGACCAGCGAGTCTTGGACCGAGACCCTGGTACCGGAGTTGGGAATCGCTTCGATGAACATCAGCGGATCGCCACCGTCGCGTACCTGATCAACCCACTTGCGCAATCCCCCCTGCCCCTGGCCATAACCCGCGAGTAAGCGGATCAGGTCCCCGTCGATCGCCTCGTCAGCGGCGAGGGTGAGCAGATATTTTTGCCCGATCGCCAGGTTGACCGCCGGATCATGCAGCTGCGCGGCTTGCGCACCTGCCACGGCCTGAGCTGTCTGTGGCATCAACTGCATCAGGCCACGAGCGCCCGAACTGGATACGGCCGAAGGTTGAAAGTTCGACTCGCGCCGCACCAGGGCATAGACCAACGGAGGGTCGACCACGAAGCCCTGCGCCGGCTGCAACTTGATGAGACCAACGCCGTTCGGGCGCGCCCTGGCGCCTTGGTCGATGTCGGAGGCCAATTGGGCAAAGCCGACTGCTCGGGCAACCAGCGAAATGGCATTGTCCAACTGCCCATCCTGCGCGGTGTCCATCCAAAGTGACCGCAGCTCACCCTCCGCCAGGCGCCGCTCCCCAACCTGCAACAGGGCGAACGCCCGCCGGCCCTGTGCGGTCGCCGCCAAGGCGTCGACCTCGGCGTTGCCGATCGTTCCGCCCGCCACACAGGCAATCCCTGGCCCGAGGCTGCGGCGTGCAATCAGGGCATAGAACGTGTCACCTTCGAGCGCGGCGCGATGCATCCAGACGGCGAACCGGCCGCGATCTTCCAGATGCTGCCCCACTCTCGCGCCCCAGAACGCACTCGCCGCCTTCAGTGCCGAGGAGGTGGCGGCGCGGTAGGCTGCTTCGAACAACTCGGCGGCCACGTCCGGCTGCTTCAGGCGGACCGCAGCGAGCCCTCCCAGGAAACGCGTCTCGGCACCGGCACGCGGGGCACGAGCCAGGGCCAAAACGTCGGTGTCCCGGTTTTCCACGAACAGCCGGCGGGCATCGGTCAGTGCGTAGCGGACACCACGAGATGGCGTCGAGACTTCCATGGCCGGCTTCGGCGCCATTTGTTCCAGCATGCCTCGGATCGATTGCGCGTCGAATTGATCGCCGAACCTCGCGAGCCAAGCTGACAGCTCCTCAGGGCTCGGCCGGTAGCGCAGGTAGCGGTCGGCCAGGATGGCGCCCAGCAACAGCTCGTTCTGCAGACGCTCGGTTTCGCGCGCGGCCTCAGCCACCGAGCCGCCGGCCTGGAGGACGAAAATCCGGCGGACCTGGGCCGCGTCGGCCGGCGACAGCGGCTGCGGAAGACCCACACCTGCCGCCCCGGGCAGGCTGATCCGCGGCACCGCCAGCGCAGTCTGGTCGCTCGTCTCGCCCGTGCCCTGTGCCTGCGCAATAGAGTAATACCACGACGCTGCAAGAACAGCGACGAGCATCCCCGTCCAACGCGACAGAGCACAGGTCTGTCGTGACCCTCGCCCTTGCATGGTTTGGCAATACACGCCGTATTCCTGCCTGGCAAGACTGCCATCTGCACGGTCTGGACAAGCACCACGAGACGCGCAATTGCAGGAGCCTGGGCCCCTGTCTTAATATATCGATACCGCACTGAGTAATTACTTGGTTTTACTTTCGCAGGGCGAAAACGCGATGTCTGTTGGGATGTGAGCATTTGGCTACCACAGTCAAACATTGACGCGACGGCAACCGCAAACACACATCCGCATATGCGACTGATCCGCCTGTCACTGACCGACTTCCGCAGCTACCCGGCGCTGACGTGGCGTCCGGCCGCACAGATCAGCGCGCTGTTCGGCCCGAATGGCAGCGGCAAGACGAATCTGCTGGAGGCAATCTCGCTGCTGGTGCCTGGTCGTGGCCTGCGCAATGCGCGGATTGGGGATTTGTCCCGACATGGCGGGGGCGGAGGTTGGGCGGTGGCTGGTCGTTTCGCGACTGCGGACGGCGAGGCGGACATCGGGACCGGCACCCTGCCCGAGGGACCTGCAGACCGGCGGGTGTTCCGGCTCGATGGAACGGCGCCGCGGAATCAAGGGGAAATCGCTTCTCGGATCGCCGCGGTCTGGCTGGCGCCGCAGATGGACCGGCTGTTCCAGGAGAGCACCTCCGGCCGCCGGCGCTTTCTCGATCGTCTCGTCTGGGCGTTGGAGCCGGGCCATGCGCGCGAAATCGCCGCCTACGACAACGCAATGGCGCAGCGCAACCGGTTGCTGGCGGAGGGCCGCCTGGACGCCGCCTGGCTTGGCGGTCTGGAGGACGCAATGGCCCGCCACGCGGTTGCCGCCACCGCGGCGCGTCTGGCTCTGGTCGCCCGGATGAACGGCGTGGCGGCGATCCCAGGCTTCCCTGTTGCGTGCATGTCGCTGACCTGCCCAATCGCCGACCGGGTCAGCTATACGCCAGCCGTGGCGGTGGAGGACTGGTTGCGCGACAGCCTCGCGTCGGCACGCACGCGGGACGCTGCCGCTGGGTCAGCGACGATCGGCGCTCATCGCACCGATATGCTGCTGAGCGACGCCACCACCGGCGTGTCAGCCGCGCTCGCCTCGACTGGAGAGCAGAAGGCGCTTCTGGTCGGCGTGATCCTTCGGCACGCCGCGCTGATCGCCGAGGCGCGCGGCTTTGCGCCCATGCTGCTGCTGGATGAGCCGGCGGTGCATCTCGACCCCGATCGTCGCGCCGCGCTGTTCGCGGCGATGGTCACACTGCCGGCGCAGACGCTGATCACCGGCACCGATGCCGACACCTTCCTGCCGCTGGCAGGCGTCGCGGAAGGGCTGCGCGTACATGGTGGAAAATTGCTGCCGGACCGGCGTTTTCCACAGACAGAATCGACCCGGACCCCTGTGCCCGGGATGCTGTAGCAGCTATATATCTAGAGTATCCAAACAGCCTTCGGAGTCTCCCGCCGGCATGTCCGACGACACCGCGCCGCAGCCTGATTTTGACGCTTACGACGCCGCATCGATCTCGGTCCTGAAAGGCCTCGACGCGGTGCGCCGGCGGCCGGGCATGTATATCGGCGATACCGACGACGGCTCCGGTCTGCACCACATGGCGTTCGAGATCATCGACAATGCGGTCGATGAGGCGCAGGCAGGATTCGCTTCACGCTGCGAGCTGATCCTTAACGGGGACGGCTCAGTGACCGTGCGCGACAACGGCCGCGGTATCCCGACGGATATCCATCCCGAGGAAGGCATATCGGCGGCCGAAGTGGTGCTGACCCGGCTGCACGCCGGGGGCAAATTCAATCAGAGCTCATACAAGGTGTCGGGCGGCTTGCACGGCGTCGGTGCAGCGGTGGTGAACGCGCTGTCCGAGTGGATGGAAGTCCGCATCTGGCGGCACGGCATCGAGCACTTCATCCGGTTTCGCAACGGCGACGCCGAAGCGCCGCTGGCGGTCGTTGGACCATCGGAACGGACCAGCGGTACCGAGGTCACGTTCAAGCCCAGTCCCGCCACGTTCACCCGCACCGAGTTCGACTTCGCCTTGCTCGAGCGCCGGCTGCGCGAATTGGCGTTTCTGAATTCGGGCCTGAGCATCGTGCTTCGTGATGAACGCCATCCGCCAGCGGTGGAGGCGGTGATGCACTACGAGGGCGGGCTGATCGCCTTCGTCGAATGGCTGGACCGTGGCAAGACCGCAGTGTTCGCGCCGCCGATCGACCTGCACGCTGCGGACGAGACGCAGGGCATTCGCGTCGAGTTCGCGCTGTCGTGGAACGACAGCTATCACGAGACGATGTTGTGTTTTACCAACAACATCCATCAACGCGACGGTGGCACACACCTCGCCGGCTTCCGGCAGGCACTGACCCGCGTGGTGACGAAATACGCTGAGGGCATGGGTAAGAAGGAACAGCTCCAGCTTGTCGGCGACGACATGCGCGAAGGCATGACGGCGGTGCTGTCGGTCAAGGTGCCTGATCCAAAGTTCTCGTCGCAGACCAAGGACAAGCTGGTGTCCTCCGAGGTGCAGCCGGTGGTGCAGGCCGCGGTAGCGGATGCCGTGGCGCATTGGTTCGAGACGCATCCAAAGGAGGCGAAGTCCGTCGTCCAGAAGGTGATGGATGCCGCGGCCGCACGCGAAGCCGCACGCAAGGCGCGCGAACTCACGCGGCGCAAGGGCGTGCTCGACGTCTCGACGCTGCCTGGCAAGCTGGCCGACTGCCAGGAGCGCGATCCGGCCAGGTCCGAAATCTTCATCGTCGAGGGTGACAGCGCCGGTGGCTCGGCCAAACAGGGCCGCGACCGTAAGTTCCAGGCGATCCTGCCGCTGAAGGGCAAGATCCTGAACGTCGAGCGCGCCCGCTTCGACCGCATGCTGGGCAGCGCCGAGATCGGTACATTGATCACCGCTCTCGGCACCGGCATTGGCCGTGCCGAACCGGAGCAGGGCGGCTTCGATATCGCCAAGCTGCGCTACCACCGCATCGTCATCATGACCGACGCCGACGTGGATGGTTCGCATATCCGCACGCTGCTGCTGACATTCTTCTTCCGGCAGATGCCGGACCTGATCGCGCGGGGCCATCTCTACATCGCCCAGCCGCCGCTGTATCGCGCCAAGCGCGGCAACGACGAACGCTACCTGAAGGACGATGACGCGCTGGAAGCGTTCCTGCTTGACAAGGCACTGGCGGATGCGCGGCTGACCTATGCCGACGGCGACATCTTCGAGGGTCCGGAACTGCATGAACATGTCCGCTGGCTCCGCCACGTCGCGGCGTTGCTGCGGCGGCTGTCGGTGACGGCGCCCATTGGCTTTCTGGAGCAGGTCGCAATCACCGGTGCGCTGAAACAGGACCCGCAACGGGCGATCGAGGTCGGGCCGGCGCTGGTGACACGGCTGAATGCGGTGTCGTTGCCGACCGAGCAGGGCTGGGTCGTCAGTGCCGATGGCGGGCTGACGATGTCGCGGATGGTGCGTGGCGTGGCCGAGCGCTACACGATCGACGGCGCCTCATTGCGCAGCGAAGATGCGCGGCGGCTCGACGCCTTGGCGCCCGAACTGTCGCGTCGCTTCGCTGAACCGGCACGGCTGAAGCTGGATGCCCAAGAAGTGACGGTGCCGGGACCGGCAACCGCCTTCGACCGCATCATCGCACATGGCAGACGCGGCTTGGCGGTGCAGCGGTTCAAGGGACTTGGCGAGATGAACCCAGATCAACTGTGGCACACCACGCTCGATCCGGCGATCCGCACACTGCTGCAGGTGAAGGTCGGCGACAGCGAGGACGCTGCTCAGGTGTTCTCTACGCTGATGGGCGATGTGGTCGAGCCGCGGCGAGATTTCATCGTGGGGAATGCGCTGAAGGTGGCCAATCTGGACGTGTAGCTTTATGTCCGCCGTTCCTGCGGGTCGCCATTCCGCTGCTCAGTCGCACAGCAGCACGTCGAGGACATAGTAGCACTTCCGTCCTGCTGTCTGCGCGACCCTCGGAGTGGCGGCGGACGCATGGTCAGCTGGCGCGGCCGCCCGCGTACCATTGGCTGAAATGTCCTGCAGTTGGGCGGACGACGCCGCGTAGCCATTCACGGCATGGTCGTCAGCGACGCACGCGACACCGGGGTAGCCGATGACGAATGCCGCGACAGTTGCGATGAGGGTTTTCCTCACTGTCTGCTCCACTCATGCCGGTCGTTGGGACGACCGACGGAGTGTTCCACAGGCGGATTAAGGTGGCCTGAAGCACCAATGCCTCTTCACAGGCGCGGCTTATCCATCTATAGTTCCATTATTATGGAAAAGACGAACGCTCTTGCCGCCTTGGCAGCGCTCGCCCAGGAGACGCGGTTGGACGTCTACCGGCTGCTGGTGCAGGCCGGACCGGAAGGCATGGCGGCGGGCCAGATCGGCGAACGCCTTGGGCTTGCCTCGCCCACGTTGTCCTTCCACCTCAACCACCTGAGACATGCGGGGCTGGTGACGTTCCGTCGGGAAAGTCGATCGCTGATCTATGCCGCTGAATACTCGACGATGAACGCGCTTCTTGCCTACCTCACTGAGAACTGCTGCGGACGCGCGACGGCACTATGCGTCACTTGCCCGGAAGCTGACGCTCAATCGGCGGTATCCACGCAAAGGAGGGCTTGACCCATGTCTGATCAGATCACGGATACCGACGCGATCAAGGAGATGGTTCGCGCCCGGTACGGCGGCATCGCCGCCGGTGCTGCTGCGTCGTGCTGCGATTCTGCGCCGGATGGGAACTTGGACGGCAAGGCGCGGCGGATGGGCTATTCCGCGGCAGAGTTAGCCGCAGTGCCGGAGGGTGCGAACCTCGGCCTCGGGTGTGGCAATCCGCAGGCAATTGCGGCGATGCGGCCAGGCGAGGTCGTGGTCGATCTCGGCAGTGGTGCTGGCTTCGACTGCCTGCTGGCTGCGAGGCAGGTGGGACCGGCCGGCCACGTCATCGGCGTCGACATGACGCACGAAATGCTCAAGGCGGCGCGTGAGAACGCCCGCAAGGTCGGCGCTGCGAATGTGGAGTTCCGGCTGGGCGAACTCGAGCATCTGCCGATTGCGGACAGCACTGCCGATGTCATTCTCTCCAACTGTGTCATCAACCTGGTGCCGGACAAGGCGCAGGTGTTTCGCGAAGCATTTCGCGTGCTGAAGGCGAATGGTCGCCTGGCGATCTCGGACGTCGTCAACATCAAACCGCTCTCGCCGGACCTGACGGTAGATCCAGCGCTGCTCTGTGGATGCGTGTCAGGCGCCGCCCCTTCCACCGAGATCGAGGGGTGGCTCGCGGATGCAGGCTTCGTCGACATACGCGTCAGCGTGAAGCAGGAAAGCCGCGAGATGATCCAGACCTGGGCACCAGGGCGCGGCATCGAGGACTATGTCGCCTCAGCCATCATCGAGGCGCGCAAACCGGCGCGCGACGAGATCAGGGCCTGCTGCGCGTAGCCGACCGCGCGGCGCGGTCCAAGCACCCGCCGCGCTGTTCCGCTTGCTCCTCTTCCACGGCCGTTAAGAAGGCGCATCATGAGCCAATCGCGTGCTGCCGCCGGTGCGACTTCGGCGCACAAACCCGAGATGGGTGCGTTCGAGCGGTTCCTGACCGTTTGGGTCGCCCTCTGCATCATCGCAGGAATTGTCCTCGGACAATTGATGCCTGCGGTCTTTCACACAATCGGCGACGCAACCGTTGCGCAGGTCAACATGCCGGTCGCAGTGCTGGTCTGGCTGATGATCGTGCCGATGCTGCTCAAGATCGATCTCTCGGCGTTGCGCGAAGTGGGCCAGCATTGGCGCGGCATCGCCTGCACGGTTGGCGTGAACTGGCTCGTCAAGCCATTCTCGATGGCGCTGCTGGCGTGGCTGTTCATCGCCCATCTCTTCCGACCCTATCTGCCGGCAGAGCAGATCGGCAGCTACACCGCAGGACTCATCATCCTGGCCGCGGCACCCTGCACGGCGATGGTCTTCGTCTGGTCCAACCTGGTCGATGGCGAGCCGCATTTCACGCTGAGCCAGGTTGCGCTTAACGACACCATCATGGTGGTGGCCTTCGCACCGATCGTCGGCCTCCTGCTGGGTCTGTCGTCCATCGCCGTTCCGTGGGAGACGCTGGTTCTCTCGGTCCTGCTCTACATCGTCGTGCCGGTGATCGCGGCGCAGCTCTGGCGCCGCTCTTCGCTGGCCCACGGGGGAGCCCCGGCGCTCAATCGCACTCTGAAGGCGCTCGCGCCAGTATCGCTCTGCGCGCTCCTGCTGACACTGGTCCTGCTGTTCGGCTTGCAAGGTGAGCAGATCACGCGTCAGCCAGTCGTCATCGCGCTTCTGGCGGTGCCGATCGTCATCCAGGTCTATCTCAATGCAGGCTTGGCCTACTGGCTAAATCGAAAACTGGGCGTCGAGTGGTGTGTGGCCGGACCGTCAGCGCTTATCGGCGCCAGCAACTTCTTTGAACTTGCCGTCGCAACTGCCATCGCCCTGTTCGGCTTCCAGTCGGGTGCTGCGCTTGCCACGGTTGTTGGCGTGCTGGTCGAGGTGCCAGTCATGCTATCGGTCGTTCACATCGTCCGTCGTACACAACCGTGGTACGAGAGGCGCCGCGCACCTGTATAACATTTGTGGCCAGCACTCGATACGCAAACAGCATCAGCGCAGGTACTGGCTGAACCACGGCAGTGTCTCTGCCATCACCTGGCGGAACGCCTCTCCAGTATAGACTTCGTAGTGGCCGAAACCGTGCAGAACAGCGAGCTTCTTTGGCTCACCTGCACGTCGGTAGAGTGCCTCGCTCTCCTCCGGCGGCACCAGCCGGTCACCGTCCGTGGTAATGAACAGCGCCG
Source organism: Acetobacteraceae bacterium (assembly GCA_024280945.1). Classification (GTDB taxonomy): domain Bacteria; phylum Pseudomonadota; class Alphaproteobacteria; order Acetobacterales; family Acetobacteraceae; genus JAMXLO01. Next base: position 49,968 of record JAMXLO010000096.1, on the reverse strand, counting down.
GTCGAGGCGCGATCCGATCGACCACCCATTCGGCATTGAACCCTAAGGTATCGTCGATGAACTCCAGCGGGATCTGACTGACCGCGCCGGGATTGCCGCGCCTTGCCGCGGCCGCCAGTTCCGCTGATTGCCGATCCGGAAGCAAGATCTCGGTTCTCTCGGCCAGAGCCGAATTGCCTTCCATGACCCGCCGCACCCGGTCCTCCGCCGACCGCTGCAGCAGATCGTAATATTCGTCCGGGCGTCGAACGCTGCGCATCCAGCGCTGGCCATTGCCGACGCCGACTACCGAGACGACGCACTTCACGCGAGGATCGACCGCGGCGACCCAGACCACCGTTGCGCCGCCATAGCTGGTGCCATAAATGCCCAGCCGTTCCGGGTCGACGAATTCCTGCGCGCCGAGCCAGGTGACTGCGGACTGCGCATCGATCACCCTGCTATAAGGCGCAAGACGGCTCTTCGGGCCGTCGCTGTCGCCCCAACCCTTGTAGTCGAACGTTAACACGACGTAGCCGGCCTCGCACAGCACGGTGGCGATATCGGGCAGATAGAGATCTCGCACGCCGGTATACCCGTGGCACAGCATGATGCCGGCACGACGCTCGCCGGATCGTAGATCGCTCGGGGCGAACAGAGTGCCGGCAAGGCGCACACCTTCACTGAAGAAACTGATCGAGCGGGTCTGCATGGCCGTTCCTCGCTTGCTGATTTGCGCCGCCTGGGCGCGTTGCGGCACTCTCGCCATCTGTCCCGCCGGTGACAAGGAGCAGCGAATGGCCACCATCCCCGATGCCTATCTCGACCTGTTTCAGCAGAAGAAGGCGTTTGCCAGCCTGGCAACGCTGATGCCCGACGGCTCGCCGCAGGTGACGCCCGTATGGTTCGACTACAATGGCAGCGTGATCCGCGTGAACAGCGCCAAGGGGCGCACCAAGACCCGCAACATGCAACAGGGGGCGCCGATCGCGCTGTCCATCATGGATCCTGACAATGCGTATCGCTATGTGCAGGTGCGCGGCAAGGTGACACGTGTCACCGAGGAAGGCGCCAGCGCGCATATCGATTCACTGGCGAAGAAGTATATCGGCCAGGACAAGTATCCCTGGTCGCGGCCGGGCGAAGTACGGGTGACATTCGAGATCACACCGACCGCCGTTCAGGCGATGGGCTGAGTCAAGCCGGGGAGGAACGGCATGCCGAGCACCCAGCACATCGTCGGCGCAGTCGATGGCCGTGTCGAAATCCTGCGCGACCGCGTCGGCATTCCGCATGTCTACGCCGGCAGCACAGCCGATCTCTATTTCGGTCTCGGCGTTGCGGTGGCGCAGGATCGGCTGTGGCAGATGGATCGGCTGCGTCGCCGCGCGCTTGGGCGCCAGGCGGAGATCCTCGGCGATGCTTATGTTGCAAGCGATATTGCACATCTGACAGTCGGCATCGATCAGATTGCAATGCGCGAAGCCGAGGCCATGGACGAGCAGACGCGGAGCATGGTCACGGCATATGTCGCTGGGATCAATCGGCAGATCGAGGTGACCGGTAGCAACCTGCCGCCGGAATTCCGTCGCCTCGACTATGTGCCGGAGCCATTCGGTGTCCGCGACATCGTGGCCATCGCGCGCGGCATCTGGTGGTCGCTGAATGGCCGCATCGATCGCATCGTTGCCGCTGAGGCGGCGCGTTTGCTGCCGGCTTCCTTCCGCGGACTGTACCTGACGCCGGAAGCTTCCGAGGATCGTGTATTGCAGACCGCGGCGGGAACCGACGACGCAACCGGCAGCAACAACTGGGCGCTGCACGGCAGCCGCACCGTCACCGGGAAGCCAGTAATTTGCGGCGACCCACATCAGCCATTCTGGGTGCCATCGACCTGGCACGAGTATGCGCTGCACGGTCCCGAGGATGATGCCGCCGGTGCGGGACACCCCGGCTTTCCGGGCATGTGGTGGGGCAGCAACGGACGCATCGCTTGGGCGATCACCAACAACATGGCCTCGACGCGAGACCTCTACGTGGAGCAGGTCAATCCGGCCAATCCGCGGCTTTATCGCGACGGCGACACGTGGCGCGAGTTCTCCGAGCGACACGTCAACATCAAGGTGCGCGGCGCACCGACCCACGAGCTGACGATCCGCTCCACGTTGCGCGGACCGGTCGTCAATGCGTTGATACCGTCGCTCGAGGCCGGAGGTGATGCGCCGTTGTCGCTGCGCTGGGTCGGCATGGAGCACATGGACGACATCCGCGCTTCGATTGCGCTATCCCGCGCGCGTGATTGGGCCGGTTTCCGCAACGCGCTGCGTGATTGGGCGGTGGCGATCTTCAATTTTGTTTATGCCGATGCCGACGGACATATCGGCTACCAGATGGCCGGGCGCATTCCGCTTCGTAGACGCGTCGTGCCTGGCTTCCGCGAAGCCAATGCAGCCGCGGACCAATGGCAAGGTTACATCGCTTTCGATGATCTGCCGCACATGTACGACCCCCCGAGTGGTTACGTCGCCAGCGCCAACCAGCGTATTGTGCCGGACAGCTGGCCGCAGCCGATCTATGGGGCCTATTCGCAGGGACACCGCGGCGTGCGGCTTGCTCAGGCGCTGGGCGACCGCAATGCGCTGGACATTGCTGCCAATATCGCCTTGCAGAATGACGTCAAGAATTGTCGAGCCGAGCGGCTGTGTCCGCACATCGTGCGGCACCTTGATGGCGTCGATGCGGCTTCATCGTTGCGCCGCATGCTCGGCGACTGGGATTATCGCTATGCGGGGACCAGCATCGCGGCGACGGTGTTCGAAGCGTTTATGGCGCTGTGGCAGCGGGAGGTAATCAGCCAGCATATGCCTGAGCGGCTACTCGATCTGACGCATCAGCAGACCGGTCTGGCTGTCGCCCTGCTGGAGGATGCTTCGGTCGCGTACTTCGCCGACGGCACAGCGAAACATGTCTCTACCGTGGCGGCCAAAACGCTGGACACCTTGCAGGCGAAGCTCGGCAGAGACGAGGCTTCGTGGCAGTGGGGCCGCGTGCATCAGGCGCACTGGCGCCATCCGGTCGGCGACGTGGCTTGCGACATCGGCCCGCGCGAGGTGGACGGCGGATCGCATACTTTGCGCAACACTGGCGGCGAGCTGCCGCCACATTCCGCCAGCTCAGGTGCCGAGTACCGGATCGTGGTCGACTTCGCCACACCAGATCGCTTCCTCGCGGTGCAGAATATCGGCAACTCCGGCGTGCCCGGCGATCCGCATTACTGCGACCAGTTCGAACAATGGTTGCGCGGGGACTACCATACGGTGCATTTGCGGCGCGATGCCGTTGAAGCCGATTGCGAGACCGCTACAGTTGTCGCAGCTGAACCTTGAGCCGTGCTGGAAGACAGCTTCTGTGCGAGGTCAGAACCGCTATGCGCGTTGATCCGGAGGTCTGTGGCTCCGATCGTGGACATTGTGCCGAGAACGAAGTGGGAGGTTGGTGACCGTGGACGATGCAGCGCTGATAGACGGCTTCTGGGAGGCTCGCAGCCGAGGGGAGTTCTTTCCGGCTGCCTGGTTCGACAAACTCACGGTTGACCAGGCGTATCGCATTCAACTCGGTCTGATTCGCCGCCGTTGCGAGGCTGGCGAACAACAGATCGGCTGGAAGGTAGGCCTAACAGCGAAGGCCATACAGGAGCAGTTCGGGTTTGATGAACCGGTTTTCGGCTGCGTGCTGCATCGCTCAGATAACGGGCAGGTCTTCGGACCTCACGACCTGATCAGCCCCGGTTTCGAGAATGAGCTGTGCATGCGATTGGGTCGCGATCTGTCCGGCACGATCAGCGTGCAGGAAGCGCGCGCCGCGGTGGATGCCGTGTATCCGTCGCTCGAGATTATCGAGACGCGTGGACCCTTCACGGCGCAGATCGCTCTCGCATTGGCAGACAACGCGCAACAGAAGACTGTGGTCTTGGGTAGGCCGGTGAAATTGCCGGACATCCTGGAAAGCATCGAGGCCAATGTGTACGTGAACGGACAGCTCGTGGGGAGCGGATCAAGCGACGCGGTGCTTGGGAATCCACTCAACTCGATCGTCTGGTTGGCAGGGAAACTTGGTCAGTACGGGCGCACGCTGAAGTCCGGCGAGATCATCATGACGGGCTCCTTCACTCGCCAGTTCCCGATAGTCCCTGGAGACCGGATAAGAACGGAGTTTTCCGGAATCGGACATGTCGAAGCGGGTATTTCGGAGGCTTGATCGAGATCGCCGACTTGCCGGTGGGGAGGACGGAAAAAGGCGCCCGGACCGCGGCTGCTCCGCCGCCGATCCGGGCCCGGATGGGGTTCAGCGCCTTGGCCGACCGCGCCACATGGCCCTTGACCACATGCTCGCGCGCCGATGGCGCATGACCGCTAAATTCAGGCCACGAACGGCACCAGGGCGGCCCACGCAGCGACCAAACCAAGTGCCATTCCGGCGGCAGTAAAATAAGGGCGCATCGTCGTATCTCCGTCGCGCTGTAGAATGGCGATGCCGGGCGCACCACGCTGTGACGCAGAGCACAACGTTTATTAATTTTCGCCGGACGCTGGTAACGACAGAGCTTCAGCGAGTGTCGCTGGCGCGACTGGCAAGCAATAAGGAAAAATTGCAGCCTCGGCCGGCCGGACATCGGCTCGGCGGGTCGAGCTCCAATCAATGCGGCAAGGACACCCGATGAACATCACGCCAGCATTCTTACTTATAGCAGCGGTCTGCCTGGCGGATTGCCCGTTGCCCTCTGTGTTAGGGCCTCACTCGCGCGGCTATTCCGCTTCTTCCGCCGAAGGCCGTAAAGCCTGCACCTTTACCCGACCTTAAGCTGCGAGGCGTCTCATGGCGCCATGTCCGCTAGCCTCGAAGAACTCCTGCGCAGCAGTGTCCACAAGGAGATCGATGAGCTGCGCCGCTTCGTGGACCGTCGTATCGCTGAACTGAGCATGGAGATCCATGCCACCGTGCAGCTCGTCGACTACAGCGAGACCAACCTTTCGGCGAAGCTCAGCAGTATCCACGAGCAGATCGCGCGTGTTATCGCAACACCTGCGGCGGCAACCCGGAGCAGCGGCGTCGAACTGGAGGCCGTCGTGCAGGCGACCGAGCATGCCGCCAACCAGATCATGGGGGCCGCCGAGGCGATCAGCACCTGGCTGCGGAAGGGTGGCGATCCGGGGTCGCTGCCAGCCGTCACGCAGCAGGTCAATGCGATCTTCGAGGCCTGCACATTCCAGGACCTGACCGGCCAGCGCATCCGTCGCGCCATCCAACACCTGCAGCAGGTGGAGACAATGCTCTCGGAGATGATGCCCGACGATGTCCAGGAGGCTCCGCCCTCATCCGCCGCCGCCGACCTCGTGCAGGCGGAGATCGACAGCATGTTCGCCTGAGCCGGAACTGGCGATTTCGGTAATCAGCTTGCTTCGCAACGCAACCGCGAACTGCTCGTAACCGCTGGCCGCAACAACAAATGCGCCGGGACCGCCGATGACGCTCTGCCGGTAATAACGGTCCAGATCCGGCTCCAGCGCCAGGATCGGCAGGCCGTTGATCACGACCCCCTGCTGCACCGCCTCATCCCGCGCGTCCTCGGCTGGCCGACCCCTGTTGTTGGCTCCATCACCGGATACGTCGATGATACGCTTGTGGCCATGGTAGGGCGCCTGAGCCAGCATTGAGCGGGCAAAATCGACGGCCCCGCTGATCGACGTGCCGCCACCGAAGAGGACGCGTGGCATATGGGCGATGGCCGCGGCAAATCGTTCGGCCGAGGCCGCGCCGTCGATCAATGTCCAATCCACCGAGACCACGTGCAGTGTCGGGCCGGTCCACTGCAGCATCGCCACGGCGATCGAGCCGGTGGCAGTCGATCGGATAGCCTGGAGCACCTCAGGGCTGCGGAACGCAGCCGCGTAACCCTCACGCTGCAGCTCGAACCGATCCTGGCTGACGCTGCCAGATACGTCCACCGCCAGTACCAGCTGCACCGCGACCGGCGTGGATGCGGTGGCGGAAGCGCTCGGGAGGAGGCCTGCGAGCGAGGTGCCAAGGACAATCAGAACAAGCCGGCGCATCTTGCCTCATCGGATCGCCACTCCCGTCGATCTGCGCATGCTCGATTGAGTCGCGCGATCTTGAGCGGCCATGTAATCTTAACGATTATCAACGCGGAGGCGATCATCGCAAAAGAGCTATTGACCCTCTCGGCAGACGCCCAGGCCATCCTCGAGAGTATGGGCGACGCGTTCTATGCATTGGATGCCGAGTGGCGCTTCGTTTATGCCAACCGGCGGGCGCTGGCGTTCTGGGGCACCACCGCCGACAGCGTCATCGGGCAGGTGATCTGGCGGCGCTTCCCCTCCATGGTGGGAACTCTCAACGAGCGCGTGCTGCGCCGGGTCAGGGCCGAGCAGCGTGTCGTCACGTTCGAGTCGGAGTCGCCCACAACAGGCGTCTGGGTCTCGGTGAACGTGGGTCCATCGGGCGATGGGGTCGCGGTCTATTGGCGCGATATCACCGAGAGAATCGAGGCCGAGCAGGCGTTGCGTGACTTCGCCGACCGGCTGGAACTCGAGGTGACCGCGCGAACCCGCGAGCTACGGCAGGCAGTGGAGGAGCTCCGCCAGTCGCGTGCGCGCTACAGCGCTATCTTCCAACACTCGCCGGTCGATCTCGTCATCATGGCGGTGCACCCCGACGGCCGCATCGAATGTGAAGAAGCCAATCCGGCGTGGGTACGGCACTCCGGATACCCGCTGGGTGCTGTCGTCGGACGCACTCTGGAGGAGGTCTTCCCGCCACAACAGGCAGACTTTGCCAAGATGCAGTATCTCCGCGCCATCGAAACAAGAGAGCCGGTCGAATACGAGTACACATGTCAGTTCCCGGCCGGCGAGGTCACGCGCCGTTCGTTTCTTGTGCCGCTGCCGGGAGAGAGCGGGCGTATCGACCACGTACTGCTGACCTCGGTCGACCTGACGGCGATGCGCCGGGTCGAGGCGCAATTGCGGCAGGCACAGAAGATGGAGGCGGTCGGCCAGCTGACCGGAGGCATCGCCCACGACTTCAACAACCTGCTTACCGCGGTCATCGGCAACCTTGAATTGCTGCAAACCCGGCTCTCCGACGAGCGCTCGCTTGGTCTTGTCAATGCCGCCCTGCGCTCAGCGTTTCGCGGCGGCCAGCTCACCCAGCAACTGCTGGCCTATGCTCGGCGACAGAACCTGTCGCCGCGGCCGGTGGACGTCAATTCGGTGGTCGCCGGAATGGGTGAACTGCTGCAACGCAGCCTGGGCGGCCTGGTCCAGGTGGAGACGGATCTGGCGCCCGATCTTTGGCAAGCCACGAGTGATCCGACACAACTGGAGCTGGTCATCCTCAATCTCGCCATCAACGCCAGGGACGCGATGCCTGAAGGTGGTCGCCTGCGTATCGTGACCCGCAATGTCGAGCGTCCCGATCTGGCCGAGCTGCAGCCGGGCGACTATGTGCGGATCGCGGTGAAGGACAACGGCGTCGGCATGACGCGCGAGGTGCTTGAGCGGGCCTTGGAGCCATTCTTCACCACCAAGGAAATTGGCAAGGGCAGCGGCCTCGGACTCGCGCAGGTCTACGGTGTGGCGACGCAGTTTGGCGGTGCCGTCCAGCTTCTGAGCACGCCCGGTATCGGCACGACGGTGGAAGTATATCTTCCGCGTGCGCTGGTCGATTCGTCGCATCCGATAGCCGAGGAGTCGGCCATCTCTGAGAACCCCGATACCGGTGGTACCATTCTGCTGGTCGACGACGATGCGAGCGTACGAGACATCGCCGCGATCTTCCTGCGTGAAGCCGGCTATGTGGTGCGCGAGGCCGGCAATGCGGCCGAGGCGCGAGACATCCTGGCAGCCGGGCCGGTCAACCTGGCGCTGGTCGATTACGCCATGCCGATCATGTCCGGCTACGAGTTCGTTCGGCTCGCGCGCTCGATTCAGCCTAACCTGTCGGTGATCTACGTGACCGGCGCCGCCGACGCCTTGGGCACCGGTGGAGTGCCCTTGGACGATCCAATCATCATGAAGCCCTATTCGCGAGCTGCATTGTTGCAGGCGGTGCGGGCCACCGTCGGGCGCGCTTAGAGCGCGATCGCTTGAAGCGGAATCGTTGGAAAGCGTGAATCGCGCTCTACATCAATGAATCGCAGAGCATGATCGGGTCAACCTGATCCGATCATGCTCTAGCCCGCTTACAGCGGGAGTCGCCCCTGCCGTTCCGGCCGATCGGCCATCGCACCCACTTCGCCATCGGCAAAACGAAGCCTCAGACGTGCGCCGGGCCGTACACTTGCGGCGCTCGTCAGCGGATGGCCGGCGGCGTCGGAAACGACTGCATAACCCCGCTGTAACACCGCCAGAGGCGATACGGACTCGAGCCGCGCCGCACAGCCCTCCAATCGCGCGCGCGCTTCGCGCAAGGCCGCTCGCAGCGGCGCATCGGACAAACGCCCAAGCGAACGCCCTGCCCGGTTGTGGATGGTGGCGACGGCGTGTCGCAGGCAGGATACCAGCCTCTGTCCACACAGATCGAGCGCCGCATGCCGGCGAGCCACGAAGTTCGGCAGTGCGATGATCAGACGCGCCTGGTGTTCCTGGACCCGTTGCCGGGAACGCGCCAGCCTCCCCGGAAGGTCCGGCAGGTTGCGCTCGATCGCGCCGAGTGCGGTGCGGCGCCGCTGCAACAGGTTGGGCAGTGCCAATGTCAGGCGTTCCGCCCGATCATCCAACCGTTGACGGCCATTGCCCAACAATCCGGGCAGGTCCGGCAAACCTCGTTCCGCGCGCGACAGGCGCAGCCGACGCTCCTGCGCCAGCCGATTCAGCGCGCCAACCAAGCGCGCCGCCTTGTGCTCGAGGTCGGATACGAGGTCCGTTCGCGCCGGCACAGCCAGCTCCGCAGCCGCGGTCGGTGTCGGAGCACGGCGGTCGGCGACGAAGTCGATCAGAGTCGTGTCGGTCTCATGCCCGACCGCGGAAATCAGCGGTATGCGGCATTCAGCCACCGCGCGCACCACCGCCTCGTCATTGAATGCCATCAGATCTTCCAGGCTGCCGCCGCCGCGAGCAACGATCAGCACGTCGGGGCGAGGTATGACACGGCAGAAACCGGCGATCGCAGCCGCGATGCGTTCCGCGGCGCCCTCGCCTTGCACCGGCACCGGCCACAGCAGTACCGGCCGCGGAAAACGACGCGTGATTGTGGTGCGGATATCCTGGATGACGGCACCACGTTCGCTGGTGACGACGCCGACCACGAGCGGGAGCACCGGCAGCTGCTTCTTCCGGTCTGCGTCGAACAGACCTTCAGCAGCCAGCCGCACACGCAGCATCTCGATTCGGGCAAGTAGCGCGCCGACACCGGCATACTCCATGCGCTCCACAATGAGCTGGTATGCCGAGCGTTCGGTGTAGGCGGAGATGCGCCCGGTGGCGACGACCTCCACGCCATTGTCGGGTCGCATGCCGAGCCGCGGCACCGACGATTTCCAGACGACTCCGGCGATCTTGGCGCTCTCGTCTTTGAGCGAGAAGTAGATGTGGCCAGAGGGGTATCGCTTGAGTTCGGTAATCTCTCCGCGCACGCGGACCCGGCCGAAATTGCCCTCCAGCGCGCGCTTCACCGCCCCAGAGATTTCCGAGACCGTGTACTCTGGAACGTTCGTGCCGCCGGCGAAGGGAAGATCGTTCATGCCATCAGAGTATGCGCTACATCGACCTGAACAATCAAAACGTCATGCGAACAGCGCACGTGCTCCGTCGGGACCCCCACTAAACGCGAATTTAGTCAGCTAAATGCCTGTTTAGTCGAAGCGTCAGCTGCTCTTCCCTACATCTCCCCCGTGTCGAAGGCGGTTTGGACACGCCTGCACCAAAGGGACGGACGAAATGAAGACGATATTTCTTGCCGCTGCCGTGGCGTTTTGCCTCGGAGTAGGCGCAGCCCATGCGGACAACGGCGCTGAGGATAGTGGCGTTGTCGGCCCCAACAGCTTCTTCACTGAGCTTCCGGGGGTAGTCCCAACGGCTCCTGGGGCGCGCGCGAATGATGCGCCGGCGAACGCATGGCAGCTCACGGGTGAGCAGACCAGGTCGACGACGCAGGCCACACCCTCTGGTGGCTCGAACAGCACGACACTCAACTAGTGTGGTGGTTCAGAAGTCCGCCGCTTTGCGGATCAGCCGTCGTAGCGGACCACGGAACCTGAAATCACACTGAAATCAATGATTTGCTAGTGTCCTCATCGATTCGGAAGTCCGTATCCAGCGGATCCACACTGTGACGGACTTCCGAATCGGGATACTAGGGCTGCAGCGATTTGTCTGAGCCGGGCCTGTACGAAGTCGGCTCGACTCAAGCGCCGGCAACGTGGCAGGCGATCTCGATTCGACATCCAGGCCCGTCAACTATTGCCAGGCGAAAGCCATGCAATTTCACGATCGCCGCGACAAGGCTTAAGCCGAGTCCTACACCGGGCGCATGGCGACTCCGATCTGATCGATAGAATCGCGTCCAAATAGCTTCGCGCTCCGCGGCAGCGATACCTGGACCAGTGTCCTCGACGCGTACTACCGGTCCATCGGGCCGCTGCAGCAGACGCAGAGCGACCGCACCCTGTTCGGGCGTGAACTTGATGGCGTTGTCCACCAGGTTGGCAACCGCCTCCAGCAGCAGGTCACGGTCGCCGGAGACGGCAGCGGTGTCATGCAGATCGAGTCGCAGCGAAACCCCTTTGTCTTCCGCAATCGGAGAATAAAGCTCGTGTACGGCACGGAGTATTTCTTCCAGCCGCAGCGTGGTCATCGCCGCGCTACGGCGGCTATGGTCGATCTCGGCGATCCGCAACAGCGCCGTGATGATCGCCAGCGACTGGTCGAGTCCGGCAATCGCACCATCGACCGACTCTGACAGATCCTGCAACGTCGTGGCGTTCTCGCGGCCACGCTCGAGCATCGCGCGGGCGCGCGTCAGCGGCGTGCGCAGATCGTGCGCGATGTCGTCGCCGACACTGGACAATTCGCCGATCAATCGCTCGATGCGGTCCAGCATGGCGTTGACGATCCTGGCCAGCCGGTTGAGTGGATCGTCATAGCCGCCGACCGGTAGCCGCTCCTTGAACTCACCCGCCACGACTCGCTGCACACGGCGATTCATTTCATCGATTCGTCGCTGGGCCCTTTTGCTGAGCCAGGTGCCGGTCAGAAGTGCAAGGCACACTGCAGGCACCAGACCAAGGGCGAGGGCACGAGTGACGACCTGGCCAACCTGATGCAACAGACCGGTATCGTGTCCGACCAGGAATACCTCTCCGGAGGATAACTGGCGGGCAATGGCACGGGTGGCCTGGGTTTCGCGTCCGCGATTGTCCAGGCGAGCCAGTCGCGCCGTATGCGGCATGCCGTCGATAGGAAGGCCCGGCGGGAGCTCCGCAACGTTGCCCACCGACGGCGTCCCGCTTCCCGTGAACAGTTCGGCCAGCTTGACCCGCCGCGGATCATCCTCGAGGTACTGCCTGATGAACCGCGACAGGTCGCTTGCCGTCGTGGCGCCATTCGCCTTCGCGTCGGCCGTGATGATCGTGTCAACGGCGGCGATCACGTAATCCGCGGTCTGCCAGTAGACGAAACCAAACAACAAAAGAGTGCAGACGCCGAATGCGCCGGCGACGCCAACCGCCCAGCGGAACGTGAGCGAGTGAACGTATTCAGGAAGCCGCACGCAGCATAAACCCAACGCCGCGGACGCTCAGTATCATCGGCGGTTCGTCCGGATTATCGACCTTGCGGCGCAGCCGGCCGATATGCACGTCCACCAGATTGGTCTGCGGTACGAACCGATAGTTCCAGACATTCTCCAGCAGCATCGCGCGCGTGAGAACTTGGCCCTCCCGGCGCATCATGTATTCCAGGAGCTGAAACTCTCGTGGCAACAGTTCCAGTTCACGGCGGCCCCGGCACGCCTTTCGTGACAGCAGGTCCAACTCCAGTGGACCGACCCGCAGCACCGTCGCCCGCGGCTCGGCTGGCCGGCGCAGCAAGGCTTCCAGACGCGCAGCCAGTTCCGACAGCGCGAAAGGCTTGGCAAGATAATCGTCGCCCCCGGCACGGAGGCCGCGAACCCGATCGTTCACCGCGTTCAGTGCGCTCAGCACCAGGACCGGGGTGCTTATACCTTCGCTGCGCAACGTTTCGATCACGCTGAGGCCATCGAGCTCGGGCAACATGCGGTCCACAACCAGCACGTCCCATCCGCCGACCCGCGCCCTTTGCAGGCCATCGACCCCGTCTGCCGCGCGGTCGAGTATGTAACCTCGGTCGCCGAGAGCTGTCACGATCTCCTCGGCCGTTCCTTCGTCGTCCTCGATCACCAACACCTTTGCCAAGAGGCAGGCTCCACATCAGGACTTCTCTAATATGACGTAGCGACACTTGTCAGGTAAGCAGCGCTTCGTCGCAAATTGTCTTGCGGCAATCGTTGCCAACCGATTGGGCTGAGTCCTGCAACCTGGCCGTTTTGTTATCGGCCACTGCCCCAGATCTCGTCCGGATAGCGCACGCTGGTGAGGCACAGACCGCTGGCGGGGGCGGTCGGGCCAGCAGCGGCGCGGTGTCGCGCCGCCAACGCGGCGGCGACGCGCTCCACTGGCCAGCTTCCGTCCCCCACCAGCTTGAGGGTACCGACCATGTTGCGCACCTGGTGGTGCAGAAAGCTCCGAGCTTCGGCGACGATCTCGATGATGTCGCCGCACCGACGCACGTCCAGCCGGTCCAGCGTCCGCAACGGACTGTTCGCCTGGCAGGCGGCCGCACGGAACGAAGAGAAATCATGCCGCCCCAGCAGCGACAGCGCTGCGGCATGCATTGCCTGGGCGTCAAGCGCGGTGGGAACGTGCCAGACACGGTTTGCCAGCAAGGTCGGACGAGCGCGGCGGTTCAGGATGTCATAGCGATAGGAACGACTGACCGCAGAAAAGCGGGCATTCCAGCCCGCAGGCGCGCACACCACATCCAACACGACCACGGGATGCGGCTTCATGTGATAGTTCAGGGCATCGCGAACCTTTGCCGCGGTCATTGCGTCCGGCAGCGTCAACTGTGCCACCTGGGCGGAGGCATGGACGCCTGCATCGGTGCGGCCAGCGACGACGCTGGAGACCGGGTTCCCGCGGTTCAGCCTGGCGGCGGCCTTCTCCAGCACTTCCTGAACCGACAGCCCGGTCGCCTGTCGCTGCCAGCCGACAAACGATGCACCATCATATTCGAGCTTGAGCGCCCAGCAGGTCATCGAGGCCAGGATGAGTGATTCTCAGCCATCCAGCATCGATCGGACCTTGGCGGCAAGCGCTGCCAGCGTGAATGGTTTTGGCAGCAGGTGTGTGCCCGGATCCAGAATCCCGCCATGCACGATCGCATTGCGCGCATAGCCTGTGGTGAACAGCACCAGCAGGTCCGGACGTTGCCGCCGGGCCTGATCGGCAAGCTGGCGGCCAGTCATGCCACCGGGCAGACCAACGTCGGTGAACAGCAGGCGAATCGTGGGATAGCGCGCCAGCATGTCCAGTCCCTCCGGACCGTTGGTCGCTGCAATCACCCGATACCCAAGCTCACGCAATGAGTCGACGCTATAGGCCCGGACCGCCTCATCGTCCTCCACCGCCAGGACCAGCTCGCCCGAGCCACCGTCGGGTTCTTGCAAGACTGCTTCGCCTTCGGCCTCGCTCTGTGCTTCACCCAGCAATCGCGGCAGATACAGCTTCACAACAGCGCCATGCGCCACTTCGCTGTACAATTTGATATGCCCGTTGGACTGCTTAATGAAGCCATAGACCTGACTGAGGCCCAGCCCGGTTCCGTGACCAACGTCCTTGGTGGTGAAGAAGGGTTCGAAGACGCGATCCATTGTCTCGAGCGTCATGCCGACCCCAGTGTCCGATACCGCGATCATCACATACTGACCCGGCACCACTTGGTGCTGCAGCGCGTATGTCTCATCGAGGTAAGCGTTTGCCGTCTCGATCGTCAGCCGCCCTCCGTCAGGCATAGCATCACGCGCATTCACGGCAAGATTCAGCAACGCATTCTCTAGTTGATTCGGGTCAGCCATAGTACGCCACAGGCCACCAGCCAGCACCGTTTCGATGGCCACCCTCTCACCCAGTGTCCGCCGCAGCAGCTCTGACATTCCCGCGACGAGTTTGTTGGCATCGAGCGGACGGGGATCGAGCGCCTGCCGGCGTGCGAATGCCAGAAGGCGCTGCGTCAGAGTGGCAGCTCGCTGCCCGCCCACGTCGATCATACGCACAGCACGACGGATCCGGTCCTCGTTCGGTCCCAGCTCGCGCGGCAGCAACCGCTGCAAGGTGTCCGCGCCACCGCAGATCGCCGTCAGCAGGTTGTTGAAATCGTGTGCGACGCCTCCGGTGAGCTGACCGACGGCCTCCATCTTCTGCGCCTGGCGCAACGCCTCCTCGGTGCGCATGCGCTCCTCTATTTCATCCGCAACTCGCCGCTCCAGGCTGTCGTTCAGTTCACGCAGGCTCTCCTCTGCCTGCCGGCTGGCGCGGTAAAGCCGCGCATTGTCGATGGCAATTGCCGCCTGCGCCGCGATGCCACCGGCGATCAGCTCGGCACGCTCGCCGAAGACACCGGAGGACGAATGTCCGAAGAACAGACCACCGATTACCTCGCCGGACCGTGAGACCACTGGTACGGCGAGATAGCTGCGCACCGGGAGATGTCCCTTCGGTTTGCCGAAACAAGGCGGATTCTGACCAAAGCGAGGATCGCGCGTAATGTCGTCCGACCGCACGATGGCTTCACCACGAAACGTCGGATCGAACACCTTGGTGTTGCGTGGCATCGGAAATCCCGAGAACGCCTCGCGTGATGCACCCGACAGTGTATAGAGCGTGTAGGGTTCCTCTGCATCGTTCAACACGTTGTACAAGAACGCCCCGAATTCGGCTCCCGTGAGTTCGACCGCGGCATCCGTGACGATCTGCACCAGTCGTTCAAGATCCAGTTCCGCGGCGATTGCGCTGCCCGCACGATTGAGCAATTCCAGCCGCCGGGCTTCCTCACGCAGCTGCTCTGCGGCCTCGCGCCGCATTTGCGCAAGATCCAGATTCGATCGCACGCGCGCCAGCAATTCGCGTGCGGCGAACGGCTTCACCAGATAGTCGTCTGCGCCTGCGTCCAGGCCGTCCACGCGTGCTTCATCGCCCGCCCGCGCAGAAAGCAAGATGACAGGCAGATCGCGTAACGCAGGATCGGCGCGCGTTGCGGCAAGCAAACCGAACCCATCCAGCCTCGGCATCATAACATCGCTCACAAGCAGATCGGGACGGCGTTCATGCATCGCCCGCAGCGCCGCCTCGCCATCGGCGACAACCTTCACCTCGTACTGTGGGTTCAATAGCCGCGTTGCGTATTCGCGCATGTCGGCGTTGTCGTCGGCCAGCAAGATATACGGTCGATGGCCCTCCGGATGGCTCGGACGGCCCGCATCGATCAATGGCGCCGTCGAATCAAGCAAGCCATCTTCGCGACCTGGACCACCATCGGGCAGCCACCGCATCGCCTCGGCCACGAACGATGCTGCCGCGGCGCCCTCTGGCGAGATGTGGTCCAGCCCCTGCGACACCTGTTCGGCTGGCAGATGGGAAAACCCCAATGGAAGCGTGACCCGTACCGTGGTACCGCCTCCGAGGCAGCTCTGTACTTCAATCGTTCCGCCGTGCAGACGGACCAACTCGTTGACCAGTGCCAGGCCAATTCCCGTACCTTCCATCGTCCTGCCTGGCTGTCCCTCGATCCGATGGAATCGATCGAAGATATGCGGCAATTCCTCCTCGGGGATGCCGACGCCGCTATCGGCCACCAGAAGCTCCGCGCCACCGGCATCGACCGATCGAACCACGACCTCGATGCTGCCCTCAAGCGTGTATTTGAACGCGTTCGAAATCAGGTTCAGGACCACCCGTTCCCACATGTTCGGGTCGACGTACACCGGCTGCGGCAATGGTGCGCAATCCACTCGAAACCGAAGACCCGCCTGTTCGCACGCAGAGTGAAAATTGCTGGCCAGTTCGGCGGTGTAGGCCGCGAGTTCGACGGGGCGGAAATTCGCGCGCACGCGACCCGCCTCGATACGGGAGAAATCGAGCAGTGCATTCACCAACCGCAGCAGTCGCAGCCCGTTACGATGCACCATGCCTAGCCTGTCGCTCGCACCGTCGAGACGCGATCGGATCTCTTCTTCGATTGGCCCCAGCATCAAGGTCAGCGGCGTGCGGAACTCGTGGCTGACATTGGAAAAGAATGCGGTCTTCGCCCTGTCGATCTCCGCCAACGCTTCGGCGCGCTGCCGCTCCGCCTCGTAGGCGCGCGCACTGGCGAGGCCCGCGGCGATCTGGGACGCGACCAGGTCGAGAAAGTCGCGATAGCTCTCCGAAAAGGGACGGTAAGGGTTCAGGGCCGCGATCAACATGCCGGCGGGCTTGGTCTCGCCTTGCTGGACGATCGGCATCGCAACGGCCAGGTGCGGCGGCCGATCCCAGGCGCCGGTCGGCAATGGTCCATACGCGGCAAGATCAGCGAGCGTCACATGCGGTTCGCCCGCAACAATACGGGACGCCGGATGGGTTGAAGGCAACGCGCTCAAATCGAGCTCGACCGTCGCCATAGGATGGTCGGCAGCAATGCCGCTGGTGCAGGCCAGTCGGGCCCGAGTTCCGTCCTGCATGAATAACCAGACGATCGCGAATGGCAGATCGCTCCGGTTTGTCGCGAGTCCGCGTTCGGTTGCAGCCAGCACGTCCGGTTCCGTGCGGACGGCCGCCAGAAGGCTTGCCAGTTCTCTCAGCGTGGCCAGCCGCCGCTCGGCAATAACGCGTTCGGTATCTTCGGTGACGACGCACAGCATGCCGCCGACTGCTCCGTCGTCGTCCGGCAAGGGGCTATAGGAAAAGGTGTGGTAGGTCTCTTCCGGATAGCCGTTGCGCTCCAGGAAGAGGAGCAGGCCTTCATCCCACGTCGCCTGGCCGGTCCGCATAACGGTAGCGGCACGCGGACCGATATCGGGCCAGATCTCCGCCCAGACATCGGATGCTGGCCGGCCGAGCGCCCATGGATGCTTTGCGCCCAGGGTCATCGTGGCGTACGCGTCGTTGTAGAAGAATGTCAGCTCACGCCCCCAGCCAAGCCACATCGCATAGCGGGACGTCACCAGGATTCGGAGTGCCGTCTGCAGGCTCTGCTGCCATCCATGCCGTGGACCGATCGGCGTTGCCGACCAGTCCCGGCTGTCGATCAGCGCAGCCATTTCGCCGCCTGCGATCAGGAACGCCGGGCCAGAGCCGCCGACCGGATGTGCTGATGAATTCATTCTCCCCTCTGGCACGATATGTATGGTCCAGAACACCGGAGAATTGCGGCGGATTGCCGAACCGTTTCGCTCACCTCTTGTTGAGACCCGAGTTGCCAGCGATGGCTCTCTTCGATACGTCGGGGAAAGAAGGAGACCAATCATGCGCGAGTATCGCATCGCCTCCATCCCGGCTGATGGCATCGGCCCTGAAGTGATCAGCGCTGGCCTGGAAGTCTTGGACGCCGTGGCGGCACGCGACGGGAGCTTCCGACTGACCATCGACCACTATGACTGGGGCTCCGACAGATACCGCAAGCACGGCAGCTTCATGCCGGCCGATGCGCTGGCCTGGCTGCGCACCGCTGACGCAATCTATTTCGGCGCAGTCGGCGACCCGGACATTCCCGACCATGTCACGCTATGGGGCCTGCGGCTGCCGATCTGCCAGGGGCTCGATCAGTACGCCAATGTCCGCCCGACGCGCATCCTGACCGGCATCACCTCGCCATTGCGCGACGTGGGCCCCGGCGATCTCGACTGGGTGATCGTGCGCGAGAACAGCGAAGGCGAATACGCCGGACACGGGGGTCGCGCCCATCGTGGCATGCCGGAAGAGGTTGCGACTGAAACCGCCATCTTCACGCGCCGCGGCGTCGAGCGGATCATGCGCTTCGCGTTCGACATCGCGCGCAGCCGACCCCGCAAGCTGCTGACCGTCGTCACCAAGTCCAACGCACAACGACACGGAATGGTTTTCTGGGACGAGATCGCCGGCCTGGTGTCGCACGACTATCCTGACGTGACCTGGGACAAGGAACTGGTGGATGCGATGACCATGCGCATGGTCCGCCGTCCCCAGAGCCTCGACACCGTGGTTGCGACCAACCTGCACGCCGACATCCTGTCCGATCTCGCTGCTGCATTGGCGGGTTCCCTCGGCATCGCGCCGACCGGCAACGTAGATCCCGAGCGCCGCAGCCCCTCGATGTTCGAGCCCATCCACGGCTCTGCGTTCGACATCACCGGCAAGGGCATCGCCAATCCTGTGGCCAGCTTCTGGACCGGGGCCATGATGCTCGAGCATCTGGGCGAAACATCTTCGGCCGACCTGTTGATGCGCGCCGTGGAACAGGTCTGTGCTGCCGGCATCATGACCCCCGATCTTGGCGGCAAGGCGACCACAGCAGAGGTGACAAACGCCGTGTGCCATGCTGTGCGCGGCATGAACCGTTGATCGGTACCGACTTCACCGACGAAGAGCAGCATCTGCTGGCGCAGGCCCGTGAGCTGGTCCCTGCCCTCTCGCAACGCGCTGCGGCAACCAATGCTGCGCGCGACGTGCTGCCGGAAACCGTCGCGGAGTTCCATCGCACCAGCATCCTGCGCATCATACAGCCGCGCCGGTTCGGCGGTTTACAGCTACGTTTCTCGCTGTTCTCGCAGATCGTAGAGGAGCTCACCGCCGGCTGCGCGTCGTCCGGTTGGGTCTATGCCGTGCTTGGCGAGCACCAGTGGCTTCTTTCATCGTACCCCTTGCAGGCGCAGATCGATGTCTGGGGCGACAATCCACATGCGGTCGCCTCATCTTCATTGGCACCGCGCGCAACCGCCGAACGCACCGCCGGCGGCTGGCGGCTGTCCGGCTCGTTCCCGTTCTCCAGCGGCAGCAGTCACGCGCAGTGGGCGATCATCGGCGCGTTCCTCGACAGGCCACGCGATCCCGCGGCCATCGCCTATCTGTTGGTTCCCTTCGCCGAGATCGAGATCATCGACGACTGGCATGTGCTGGGCCTTGCCGGTACCGGTAGCCGCACTTTGAAGCTGCGTGATGTGTTCGTGCCCGAACATCGCTGCGTCATGCTCGCGGATCTTCTGGCCGGTACTGTTCCCGGCGCCGAAGTGCATGCCGATTACCCGCTGGTGCGAACGCCGCGCGGACTGATGGTGAACTACTCGCTTCCGCCGGTCGCCATCGCGCTGGGTAATCGCGCGCTGCAGATCGCGCTGGCAACGCTGCGCGGCAAAGTCTCGCGCGGTGTCAATCCGCTGGCCGCCAGCGAGTTCGTGCAGATGACGGTTGCCGAGGCGGCGGCGGCGATCGATGCGGCGACACTGACAATGCACAGTGGGCGCGCGCGAGCCGAGGCGCTGATTGCGAAGCAGGAGCCTATCCCGCAGGAATACGTTCTACGCACTCGTCGGGACATGACCTGTGCGCAGCATCAAGCGCAACAGGCCGTGGAAAAACTGATCGAGATTTGCGGTGCGCAATCGGTCTACGACTCCGATCCACTCGCCCAGATCCGGCGTGACATTCTGACGGTGCTGACGCACAACATCGCCAGCCGGCAGGCAGCGATGGGCGCCTGGGGAAGGCTGGCACTCAGTCCATCATCGCCCTGAGCAGCCGGTTCACCTCGCCTGCCTTTTCCATGTGCGGCAGATGACCGACGTCCTTCAGCACATGCACCGCCGCCGGCGACGCTGCGTCGGAATGGGCGACGGGGATAATCCGATCGCCGCTGCCCCAGATTATCTGGACCGGTGTCGAAAGCGCACGCAGTGACGCCGTCAGATCAACAGCCTGACGGCCCTGCGGAAACCACGCGTGCGCAACGGCCTCCAGCGCCGACGCAACGCCGTCCAGCCGCTTGTAGCGCAGGAATTCTTCCACCATCGCCCGGCTGATCGATGACGAAGCGTGCACCAGGTATTGCAACGCCTCGGCGGCATCCTTGCGCCGTGACGCGCGCATGAACGCGTCGATGAACGCGCCGTTGATTTCCGGCCCCAATCCCGCCGGAGCCAACAGACTCAGCGTGGCGATCTGCTCCGGGCGCCGCGCTGCGAGTGCGAGCGCCAGCGCTCCACCCATCGAATGTCCGACGAAATGTGCGCGTTCCACCGTGAGCGCCGCCAGCGCCGCTTCGATAACCTCAGTGAAAAAAGTAATATCACCGCTGCCCACGTCTTTGCTCGACAGGCCATGGCCTGGCAGTTCGAGCGCCAGTGTGCGCCTGTCGCTGCACAGAGCGGGCTGATTGAACATCCAGGTATTGAGGTCACCGCCGAACCCGTGCAGCAGCAACACTGGCACATCGCCAGTGCCCAATTCCAGAAAGCGCAGCGTCCGGCCGAGAACCTCCAGTTCGCGCGGCGTTGGCGCAGCCACATCTTCCGATCCAGTGTCGGCCGGTTCGACAACGACGAACTGCGATACGAATGCATCGATCTCTGCGGCGGCTGTCTCAGGTGGAGCGACGACTGCCAGCAGGGCTCCGATGGGAAGGGTGCTCCCCTCAGGCGCGACGATACGTATCAAACTGCCCGCACCGTCGGCTTCGACCACATTGGTGATTTTGCTGGTCTCGATCTCCAGTAGCTCGTCACCGGCGGCAAAGGACGCACCCGGCTGCTTGAGCCATTGCACCACCTTGCCCTCGGTCATCGTCAGACCCCATTTGGGCATGGTAATCGCGGTGATCATTGCACGAATCCGTGCACCTCGCGCACCACGGCGGCGATGCGATCGGGATCGGGGATGTATAGCTTCTCCAACGACGGCGCGAACGGCACAGGCGTATGCGGCGCGGTCACCCGTCGCACAGGCGCTTTCAGCGCCGAGAAGGCGCGGTCGGCTACCAGTGCAGCGATATCGGTCGCCATGCTGCATCGAGGCGTCGCCTCATCGACCACAACCAGTCGTCCGGTGCGCTCCACGCTATCCAGAATTGTGTCTTCATCCAGCGGCGACGTCGTGCGCGGATCGATGATCTCGCATTCGATGCCTTCCGCCCCTAGCTTCTCCGCGGCGTCCAACGCGTAATGCACCATGCGCGCCAGCGCCACAACGGTGACATCGTCACCCTCGCGCACCACGTTCGCCTCGCCGAATGGAATCGTATAGGCCTCGTCCGGTACCTCGGTGCGCAGGTCGTACATCAGCTTGTGCTCGCAGAATACGACGGGGTCGTCGTCACGGATCGCCTGAATCAGCAATCCCTTCGCATCATACGCGTTCGACGGCACCACGACCTTCAGTCCGGGAACCGATGTGAAGATGTGATATGGGCTCTGCGAATGCTGGGCCGCCGCGCTGCGGCCGGCACCGACCATGGTGCGGATCACCAGCGGCGTGCGGGCCTTGCCGCCGAACATGTAGCGGAACTTTGCCGCCTGATTGAAGATCTGGTCGAAGCAGACGCCAAGGAAGTCGGAGAACATCAGCTCGGCGACCGGTCGAAGACCCGTGACCGCTGCTCCTGCCGCTGCTCCCATGATCGCCGATTCCGTGATCGGCGTATCGATCACCCGGCTCTCGCCGAATTCCTTGATCAGGCCCTTCGTGACGCCGAGCACGCCACCGGCGGCGTCACGGCCACCTTCTGTGCCAGCGCCGCCTGACACATCTTCGCCGATGATAACTACGGTCGGATCGCGCCGCATCTCGTGCGCCAGCGCCTCTTGCAATGCCTGGCGCATGGTCTTCACTGGCATGACACGGATCCTTCAATACGACACATACACGTCGGTCAACAGCGCGCCAGACTGCGGCGGCTCTCCTGCACGCGCTGCGACAACCGCCTGCTCGATCAGATTCGCGACGCCGGTGTCCACCTCGTCCAACTGGTGCGCGTCCAGCAGTCCTGCCTCTGTCACCCGCCGACGGAAATGCTTCAGACAATCCCGCTCATCACGCAGCCGTTTCACCTCGTCTTTGCCGCGATACAGCTGTGCATCGCCCGAGTGGTGTCCGTAGAAGCGACACGTGTTTACTTCGATCGCGCTGGGTCCACCGCCACCTCGCGCACGCTCTATCGCCTCGCGTGCCGCTTCATGCACATCGAAGAAATCGTCGCCATTCGCCTTGACCGCCGGCATGCCAAACCCCGCCGCGCGGCCGGCGATGTCATGGCATCCGACCGCGTAGGAGGCCGCGGTGTATTCGCCATAGCCGTTGTTCTCGAACACGAAAATCGCCGGCAGTTGTAGCACCACGGCCATGTTCATCGCTTCGAACGTGGTGCCCTGGTTCGATCCGCCGTCGCCAGTGAATGACACCGCGACGTTGCCGGTTCTCAGTGTCTTCGCCGTCAAGGCAGCGCCGATCACCAGCGGCGGTCCACCGCCGACGATGCCATTGGCGCCGAGCATGCCCTGATCGAGATCGGCGATGTGCATCGATCCGCCCTTGCCGCCGCACAGGCCGCCCTGTTTGGCGAACAATTCCAGCATCATCCCGGTGACATCGCACCCCTTGGCGATGCTGTGGCCATGGCCGCGATGCGTGCTGGCGATGTAGTCGCGCGGCCCGAGATGCGAGCAGACACCGACCGCGGATGCTTCCTGCCCGGCATAAAGATGCACGAAGCCCGGGATACCCCCCTTGGAGAATTCCTCCTGAACTCGCTCCTCGAAGCGGCGGATTGTCACCATCGAGCGATAGGCCGTGAGCAGCGCCTCGTGGCTGAGCTGCATCGTCCCCTCCCGCAGCTAAATTGTCTCCAGTAT
The DNA here is from genome assembly GCA_024280945.1 of Acetobacteraceae bacterium. GTDB lineage: Bacteria > Pseudomonadota > Alphaproteobacteria > Acetobacterales > Acetobacteraceae > JAMXLO01. The sequence goes on along the minus strand of JAMXLO010000096.1, from coordinate 27,042 downwards.
GGCCGGCTCGCCACCGGCCGCAAGGTGGAAAGCTTGACTTGGTCGAAGCTGCGGGGATGTCATCGCTGCAACACAGGCCCGGGGAGGCGCCAATGTTCATCCGCAACGCATGGTACATCGCCGCCTGGGCCGACGAGATCGGCGCGACACCCCTGGCGCGGCGGATCTGCAACGAGCCCGTCGTGCTGTATCGTGACCGACAGAGCCAGCCTGCTGCTCTGCTCGACATGTGCTGTCACCGCGGTGCCCCACTTCACCTGGGCAGAGTTGTCGATCAAGGTCTGGAATGCGGCTACCACGGGCTGATTTTCGATCGTTCGGGACAGTGCGTGTGCGTGCCCGGCCAGGACCGCATCATCGAGCGCACCCGCGTACGCAGCTTCCCTGTGGTCGAGCAGGATGCCTTTGTGTGGGTCTGGATGGGTGATCCGGCCCAGGCCGATCCGGCCAAGATCGTGCCTTGGCCCTACCATAATGATGCGGTCAATTGGCCGCACAGGCACACCATGTATCCCATAAAGGCTGCCGCGATGTTGATGGTGGACAACCTGATGGATCTGACCCATCTCGGTTACGTCCACACGTCGACCATCGGCGGTAACCCCTCGCAGCACGTCGATGCCAAGATGGACATCGAGCGCACGCCGCTCGGGGTGAGGTTCACCCGATGGATGCTGAATTCGATACCGCCTCCGACCTACGTGAAGGCGGTCGGATTTCAGGGGCGGATCGATCGCTGCCAGAAGTTCGAGTTCGTGGCACCCGGCGCGGTACTGCAGTGGACCGGTGCAGCAGAAGTGGGCGAGTATCGCGACGGCAATACCGACAGCAGCAAACTGCAGTTCCGGCTGTTTCACGGCCTGACGCCGGAGACCGAGACGACGTGCTTCTACTTCTGGTCTGCCGCCAACGGCTTTCGCCAGGACGACCCTGCTGCAACCGAGCTGCTGTTTCAGCAGACTGGCGCCGCGTTCCTGGAGGACAAGGCCGTGGTCGAGGCGCAGCAGGCTCGGCTGACCGAACTCGGTGAGTCAAACCTGGTGGACATTGTCAGTGACACGGTGCGGCTGCACATGCGCCGAACAGTGGATCGCCTGCTTGCCGAAGAGGCGCAGGCGCTCGCGGCAGAGTAAGGGGCTCACACCAGTCCCAGCCATCCCGCCAGGCCAGCGAGCCCGACGACCACGAGCGGCTGCACTTTGGTCGTGCAGAACACCACGGTCGACAGAGCGGTCAGCACGTATTGCGCCAGAGTATGATCGGCACCGCGCGCCACGATGATGCCGCTCGCCGCGATCAAGCCTACGGCAATCGGCGCCAGCCCGTGCTCGAACGCTGATCGCCAAGGCGACATGTGCACGCGCTCCCATACCCGCGCGAACACAAGCACCAATGCGGCGGCAGGCAGCACCATTGCGACGGTCGCCAGCACCGCGCCTACCACTCCCGCTGCACTATAGCCGACCAGGGTCACGATCAGGATGCTGGGTCCTGGGGCCGCCTGCGCCAACGCGAACAGATCGGCGAACTGGCCCCGCGTGAGCCAGTGATACATGTCCACCGCCTGAAGCTCGATCTCTGGCACCACCGAGTTGCCGCCGCCGATCGACATCAACGACGCGCTCCCGAACAGCAGGCACAGCTGCAAAGCGATCGCGGGAGTCACGATGCCGCCTGGCGCCGGCGTGGCCACGCCCACCACATTGCAAGGGGCGCCAGCACCAAGAGCACGATCAACAGCGGCAGACGCACCACCGCGCTTGCCAGTAGCGCGGCCGCGAACAAGGCCCAGGCGACTGGGCTGTGCAGACATGTACGACCGGTTCGATACGCCATCGATAGGCTCAGCGCGACCGCGGCGGCAGTCATGCCGCGCAGCACCGCCTGCACCGACGCATCGTTGCGATGCGCGATATAGAGGGCGCCGAGCACCAGAACGATCACTATTGGGGCCGCCAGAAGCCCGGTGGTTGCGACGATCGCGCCTGGGACACCGCGCAACCGGGCGCCGACGAACACCGCCAGGTTCACCTGGTTGGCACCGGGCAGCACGCGACAGACGGTCATCGCGCTGAGAAACTCCTCATCGCTCATCCACCGTCGTTGCTCGACCACCATCTGCCGCGACCAGGCCGACAGACCGCCGCCAAAGCTGGCGAGCGCGATTTGATTGAAGCTGAGCGCGATGCGCCAAAGCGGAACCCTGGCGGTCTCACTCATGGACGAGGTCTGGATCGTGCGGGAAGTCATCCTCCACATGGGTGTGTGACAACAGCGGATCAGGGGCATCGTAGTGATGCGCGGCATGCCAGTCGGCCTCGAACGTGCTGGCCAGGAGATGCACGGCGGCCCTTCCCGCCACCACCGCGCCCAGCTCCCGGCGCACATCAAAAGCGCTGCGATCGATGTTCATCGAGCCCACCAACGCACTGTGGCCATCGGCGATCAGCAGCTTGGCATGCACCCGGAGATTCTTCTGCTTGCGAACTTTGACGCCGAACTGGTCCATCACTCGGAGCGATGCGAACGTGTCCAGCACGTCCCATTCGCTGATTCCGTGCTTGCCACCGCACAACACGCGCACATTCACGCCGCGGCGGCTGGCCTGAGCGATCCGCTCCAGAATGGTGGCATCGACGAACTTGGGGTGCTGGACATCGAGGCTGTGGCGCGCGGTGTCGATGAACGCGCTCATGTTGCGGCGGGAATTGAGATTGCTCCACAGCAGCGCTGTGCCTCGTGCGGGATGAAATGACTGGCGATCCCAGTCCGCTTCGAAGCAGGCGCGGATCTCCGCTACCTCGGGGGGTCGTTCAGTGACCAGTCCGTAGTCGCGCGTCAGAGTGAAGTACTTTTCGGTAAAGTTGAACGTAGCGATCATCGCCAGCCGGTCGTCGATCAGCATCGACTTCTCGTGCGTGACGGCAAAACTTGGGCTGCTCCATTGCACCCTGACGCCAGCCGCCTCCAGCATGGCATAGGAGGCATCGTTTGCCCGATCGCCTGACGACCGGTGCGCGTTCATCATGACCCTGACATCGCGGCCAGCGTTATGGGCGGCAATGACAGCATCCAGCAGGTTTGGATGGGTGAAGGTGAACTGCTTGATCCAGACCGAGCGTTCGGCGTTGCCGATCAGCTCCTGCACAGGCAGTACGCCGTCGTCGGGTTGCACCAGCACCCTGGTGCCATCACCCAGCGGGTGCAACGGATCCGGGGCCGAATGCCGATCCATAGTCAGCTCTTTCATTTAACGATGCGACATTCGTGACAGTGCCATGTCAGCGGCCAAATGTCAGCCGCGCTGTTCGTCAGGCTCAGTGAGCCTGACCGCCGGGTAGAGCGGGTCAAGCGAAGACTGCAGCTCTCGTTGCGTCATGCACGCCGCGGGTTCAGGTTCGACCCGCGGGATTTCAGCGCAATGCGCCCTCGACCCAGCCTGCCACGGCGAAAATGTCTGCATCAGCCTGCGGGAACCCCAGTAGCTGCAGTCCCAGCGGCAGGCCGCCATCGTCCAGCACCGGCAGGCTGACACCAGGGGCGCCCAGCATGGAGCCCGGTACGACAAAAATCGGGTTCCCCGTGCTCTCCAGGCCGATTGGCGCCCCTCCAGGCGCGGTAACGCTGATGACAGCGTCCACTTGTTCACCCAGCAACGCGTAGGTTGCCCGCGCTCTGTCACGCTTGGCCAGAAGCGCCGCATACTCCGGCTGTGTCATCGCATGCGATCTCGCGTGACGGTCCAGCGCGCTCGCACTCAGCACCGAGGCATCGCGCGCCGCAAAACTGCCCAGCGGCCAGCGCCACTCCCATGCATTGATGCCCGCGGTTATCTGCAGAGCGTCTGAGGTTGCCTCTTCCACCGCAACCAGTGCGGGGCAGTCGTCCGGGGTCAGCACCGTCACGCCAACTGCGCGCAGCCTGTCCACCGCCCCCTCGAGCGAGGCACGGGCAGGGGCAGCCAAAATCGGCCATCCGGCTGTGTGCAGCAATGCGAGGCGCGTCGGTCGTCGCGGTGGCGGCAAGCTCAGCGGGCCGGTCAGGCCGGGATAACCAGGATCGCCGCCCACCCGATCGGCGACCACACGGGCCATCGCCCAGGCGTCCGCGAGACTTGCCGCAATCGTGCCGGTGACGCTCTGGCTGAGATAATCCAGGCTGCCGCCGCGGTTGATCCCGCCCACGGAGGGCTTGAAGCCATAGGCCCCGCAGAAACCCGACGGCCGCAGAATGGAGCCCACCACCTGCGTACCGAGACCGCCGCACAGCATGCCGCATCCGACCGCCGCAGCCGATCCGCTGCTGCTGCCCCCGGGTGTCCGCCTGAGGTCCCACGGGTTGCGCGTCCCCCGCGGATGAGACGAGGCAAATTCGGTTGTAACAGTTTTGCCCACGATGACCGCGCCGGCCTCGCGCAAGCCCTGCACGCTGGCCGCATCGAACAGCGGGCGGTAGCCCTCGAAGAGTGGCGAGCCCATGCCCGTGACCATGTCGGCGGTGTCGATCATGTCCTTCACGCCGACCGGCATGCCGTCGATGACCGAAAGCGGCGTCGCCGCCCGCCAGCGCGCCGCTGATGCCTCGGCGGCGGCCCGCGCTTTGGCCGCGTCGATTACCGTGAAGGCGCCGACCTCCGCCTCCCTACGGTCGATCTCGGCCAGACATTCCTCCAGCACCTGCACGGGCGAGTCGGCGCTGCCGGCGAAGGAGGCTGTGCGACTGACATATGGACGGCGCTGCGGTGTCAGGCTGGTGGGCAAGCTCGTACCTCCTCGGACTGCTCGGTTGGTCAGCTTTGCGTGCCGAGATTAGTTCTGCTGACAGATCGCGCAAAACCAGGCCGGGGCGGCGTCAGCGAGTTCCATATTTCGTTGCTATGCTCGATCCCGCCACCTGCTCAGGCGGGATGCCATGATTCAGGTGTAGTAGCGCGGCAGGTTCTCGGTATCGGTTGGCATGACGACCCACGAAGGAGCCTGCTCGCAGAACAGACTGACGGTAGGCTTGAACTGAGACTTGTCGTCGAGCGTGCCCGCCATGATGAGTCTTCTGCCTGTCCCATCCTTTTCGATGAGGATCGGCGAGCCGCATTTGCTGCAAAAGCGCCGATGCATGGGTTCACCGCTCTGGCCGCCGGGCATCGTAAAGGTGGACATCGCGCCAATAATGGACACCGCTTCGGATGGAACTTGCAGGCCGGATAGGAAAGCAGTTCCGGTTTGCTTCTGACAATCAACGCAGTTGCAAAGCAACTGCCGGATCGGCTCCGCATCTATCGAGTATCTTACCGCGCCGCACAGGCAGCCACCGGTATAATGTGTCATGATTCCTCCCCAGACGCCGCTTCCTTTGGAAGTGCGCTTTGCATGGTAAGCGTATCTGCAAAGCGGCACCAGCTTTTCCGGTTCAGGCAGCCATCGGCTAGTGTCCGATGCGGACGTCCGTCAAAATGTGGATCCGCTAGATACGGACTTCCGAATCGATGAGGACGCCAGCAAACTATTGGTTCTATAATAGTTGTGGTTTCTGGTTCCGAAGTTTCGCTACTGCGGCTGATCCGCAAAGCGGCGGACTTTGGAACCACCACTACTAGATGACTATTCCGGTCCAGCCGTTCAAAACGACTCGTGGTGCTGCATAAGGAACCAGATCAATACGACGAGCAGGACCAGCAGCATATTCATTACGGCAGCACCGCAGCCTCAGGATAAGGGCGATCGGCTCAGACTACCGCATCTCCGCGCGCGCATCGCCAACGAAGTCTGCAAACAGTTGGCAATCTGACACGCTTCAGTTTTGCGCTTGTCGCCGGGCCTGTTGACTGGACCCGCGGTGATCCGCGGAGCGGTCTGCCGTTCGTCCGTGGGCGTGATCAGCGTGAGACCCGCGAGTCATCTGTCGGCTGCGCGTTGTGCGGCTGCCTATGGCCGTTCGCACATGCGCTCCCCGTGCGACCGGAGACGCCGCTGTAGTTGGCTTGTGGTCCCGTGCATTCTGCTGAATGAGCGGATCAGTCGCGGGATCTCGCTCTTGGGTTGGTGGCCCGGTAGTCGGTTGAGCGATACCTGCAAGCTTATCCGGTTGTTTCGGAGGGTCCGGAGCGGCTTCTGTCGCTTGCGCCTCCTGAACGCCTTCTTCCAAGAGGCCAGTGGTTCCCGAAGCCGCGAGAAGCTGCCCCCTGTTCTGCGCTGCCTGTTGGGTCAGGACAGCGAACTCCGGATATCGCTCCCGTTCTACGGAAGACCCTGGGCGTGACCGAAGGACGGAGAAAGAATCCTGTTGCACCGTCGTATCGGTCGTCTGTTCCGGCGCCGGCGGTTCTGGAGCGCCATTCCTGAGCGCCACTGCCCGGATCTCGGGGGAGGTCTGTTCTGTCGCTGGCTCACGCTGCTGGGGGACTTTCGCCGGCCGCCCGTCTTGGTTCGTCGCCAATGCTCCCAGAGCGGGCTGCTGATTTTCGGATGCTTCAGGAAAGGCGTGCTGCACGACGGCGGTGAGCAAGACCGCTATCACAGATCCCGATAAGAGCGAACTCGTCAGGCAGAACAGAAACCGCATGACCATAGCGCGTGCTCCCCGAATCGCTGCGCGGAATACAGCCAGTATCGGATTCGGCCTATCACCTATGGTTGTAGACATCGCAACTGACAGTGGTCAAGCGCGTAGGGTGGCTGATTATTTCGTGCTGAAGCTAAGCATGCTCCTCCGATCGGGCGCCACACGCTCACCGCGGTTCTTGGTGGCGACGCCGCAACCGGCCGGGCAGGCTCTTGCCTTGCTTACGCCTTGACCAGCGGACAGGCGCGCTCCGTCAGCGGCCGCCAAGCCTCCTCGGCGGACGTAGTGGCGATCAGCTTGTACAGGTCCCACTCGTGCCGGCTCTCGGCTGGCTTCTTCACCTCGAACAGATAGACTGGGTGGATTTTGCGTCCGTCCTCGCGGATGCGCCCTGCGCCGAAGCAGTCGTCGTCCGTCGGCATCGCCTTCATGCGCGCGACGGTTGCCGCACCGTCTGCCTTGGCCGCCGCGGCGCCCATGGTCTGCACAGCCTTCAGGTAGTGCAATGTGCAGGAGTAGTTGCCCGCCTGCGACATGTTCGGCCACAGCGCGACTTTGTCCTTGATCCGATTCTGAAAGGACCGCGTTCGATCGTTGAGGTCCCAATAGTACGTTTCCGATAGACGTAGTCCTTGCGCCGTTTCCAATCCCATCGAGTGAACGTCGGTCGAATACGCGATCAACGCTGCCAGGTTCATCGTCTTTTGCACGCCGAACTCGTGCGCCTGCTTGACGATGTTGATAAGGTCTGAGCCGGCGCCGGCGATACCCAGGATCTTTGCACCCGATGCCTTCGCCTCAACCAATGGGGCTGAGAAGTCGGATGTCTCGGGAAACGGGTATTGGTGACTTCCCAGGATCTTGCCGCCGGCAGCTTCCACGAAGCCTGTGGTATCACGCTGGAAGGCGAGACCTGCCGCGTAGTTTGGTGTAATGAAATACCAGGTGTCGCCGCCTGCTTTCACCATGGCACCCCCGGTCGATTTGGCCTCCATGTAGGTATCGTAAACCCAGTGTATGGTATTCGGAGAGCACGCCTTGCCGGTAAGGTCGGAGGTGGCAGTGCTGGTGGGTACAAACACTTTGTTTCTCTCGCGGCAGATCGAACTTATCGCCAACGCGACCGCCGATGACGCACCGTCCTGGATGAAGTCGACGCCCATCTGATCGATCCATTGTCTGGTGATCGCGGTACCGACATCGGGTTTGTTCTGATGGTCGGCGGTCAACACTTCCACCTCGAAGCCGCCAGCGGAGAATTCCTGAATTGCCTGTCGAGTGCAGGCAATGCTTGTCGGGCCATTGACGTCGCGATACGGACCAGACTGGTCATTGATAACGCCGATCCGAATTACCGTCCTGGTCTGGGCATGCGCCCTGCGGCGGGCGATGGTAGCAGCGGCGGCAGTGGCGAGAAGGGATCGGCGGCTTATTGGCATGGGACGCCTCCGGTTTGTTGTTTCTGATCGAAATTGATTGGCCGCAACGGTAAAACACCATTTTCTTGATTGGAAGTTGACCTGGTGCTCCGCTGCGATTGTTCGTCCAATGTTCTGTCGAATACAAATGGCGTAATCTCTATAAGGTTGATGCCTAGAACCCTGCGCGCAGCCGGACGCCAGTTGGGGGATGGACTAAAGGGGGACTGAGCGTCGCATGATGCAGTTCGAACGCGCCTTGTTGCTCGTCAGTAGTAAGCAGCACTTCATCCCTGGACTGGCGCTGGCCATGGCCTACGCGATCACCGGACGCCTGGCACTGCTTCTGGCGATCCCGCCGGGCTACGCGACAGCCGTCTTCCCACCAGCAGGGATCGCGATGGCAGCGGTTCTGATCGGAAGATGGAATGTGCTGCCCTGGGTGTTCATCGGTTCGTTCGCCCTGAATCTGTGGGTCGGCTCGACGGTCGATGACCTGAACACTTGGACTTTTGTCGTCATCGCAGTCGTGATTGCGGCGGCGTCCACAGGTCAAGCAGCTTTCGGAGCATGGTCACTGCGGCGGTTCATCGGTTACCCGCTGGGACTGGATAACGTCCGTGATCTGGCGCGGTTCCTTCTCATATCCCCAGCGGTCTGTACATCCAGTGTCACGCTATCGCTGGGGGGACTGACAGCACTTGGTGGGATCAGTCGGCCGCAAGTCGGCTCCAACTGGTTTGCTTGGTGGATCGGTGACACATTAGGGGTCCTGTTCTTCTTGCCGCTGATGATGGTGCTTGCTGGCGAGCCGCGCGTTCTTTGGCGCAGCCGAGCACGCAATGTAGCCGTCCCCATGCTGCTGTTCTTCTCGCTGTTTTTGGCAATCTTCGTTCGCACGCGAGAAGCAGAGGAAGACCAGTCACTGGCGGAATTCCGGCTTCGGTCACAGGGGTTCCTCGATCGGCTGCAATTCCAACTGACCGCGCAAGAAGATTTACTCCGGCAGCTTGGCACCTTCTGGAAAGCGCAGGATCGCATCACCCGGAACCAATTCGGCGCCCTTACCAATCACCTGTTGCAGCGATTTCCGGCGATCGGTGCCGTCGAATGGGCGCCGCGCGTTGCCGGAGCGAGTCGCGCCGCATTCGAGGCGGAACAGCGACAGAGTATCGCTGACTTTGCTATTCGAACTCTTAGCGAAGGAAGCAGCGCGGCCCCCACTGGCGAGAAGGCGGAGTACTATCCCGTCACGTACGTCGAACCACTCAAAGGCGACCGGACGGCGATTGGGTTCGATTTGACCTCAGAGCCAATCCGTGCGGCGGCAATTCAAGCCGCTGTCCTCACCGGCACCGTTACCGTGACGGAGCCGATTAAATTGGCCCCGGTCAGTGGCAGCGGAGTGCTGTTGATCTTGGCGGTTTCGAATGAATCCAATGGCGCTGGGCTGTTGCTTTTTGTCCTGCAGATCGACAAATGCGTCGAAGCGCAACTGGGTTCGGCAAAGCAAATGCTGAGCGTCCAGCTTGCCGATCGGCAGACCAAGCAGGTACTCTATCAAAGCCCCCCAGGTGTCGCCCATACCGAACATTACGATCGCACGATTCGCTTCGGCGGACGAGGTTACGAAGTTGCGACAGTCCCCACCAAACTGTACATGGCATGGCACCAGAGCTGGCAAAGCTGGGCAGTTCTGGTCACTGGCGTCCTTGGTACGAGCCTCCTTGGGGTGCTGTTGATGTTGAGCAGCGGCGAACGTCAACGCGTGGCTCGGCTACTGATGGATCGGACCCGGGAACGCAATCGGATTTGGCAGGTTTCCGAAGATCTGCTCGGCGTCAGCAACTTCGAAGGGTACTTCACGAGCGTCAACCCAGCCTGGACCAAGACGCTCGGCTGGACCGAGGAGGAGATCAAGTCACAGCACGTCAACCAGCTCCGTCATCCTGACGATGTAGTCATTGGTGTCGAAGCCCGGAGACGCCTCGCAGAGGGTGCCGGTTCTGTACGCCTGGAGAACCGATTCAAACACAAGGATGGGTCATATCGTTGGATATACTGGACACTGACCGCCGAACAGGGGCTGATCTACGTGATCGGGCGAAACATCACTGCGGACAAGGAGGCAGCGCAAACACACAGGCGAACCGAGGAACAATTGCATCAGCTCCAGAAGATGGAATCGGTTGGCCAGCTCACCGGTGGCATAGCACATGATTTCAATAACCTTCTTACCGTCATCATCGGTAATCTCGAGATACTCGAGCGGAATCTGGACACGCCCTCTGGTCGGGTCCTCAGGGCTATCAAATCTGCGATGGACGGTGCGACCAAAGCCGTGACGCTGATCCAGCGCCTTTTGGCCTATGCACAGAGGCAGCCGCTGCGGCCACGTGGAGTGGACTTGAATACGCTTGTCACTGACATGCGTGACCTGATCTGTCGTACGCATGGGGAGGCAATCAAGTATGAGTTCAGCCTCGACCAATCGCAGCCCTGGTGTTTCTGCGACGCCAACCAGCTTGAGACGGCTCTTCTCAACCTTGTCATAAACGCGCGAGATGCGATGCAAACAGGCGGACAGCTGAAGGTCGAAACTGGTAGGGTAACGCTGGACGACGCGAATGCGCGGCTGCGTCGTGTTGCGCCTGGAGCATACGTGACACTGTCGGTCTGCGACACCGGCATTGGCATGTCTCGCGAGACAGCCGAGCGTGCCTTTGAGCCGTTCTTTACTACCAAGGAGGCAGGTCGCGGCACTGGCCTCGGACTCAGTATGGTATACGGATTCGCCAAACAATCGAATGGACATGCTGACATCGAGAGCTCGCCTGGAGCAGGCACGACGGTCCGGGTCTTTCTGCCGGCGTTGGTAGGAGGAGAAGCGACGCCGTTTGATACCCTGGAACAGCGCGCCGGCACTGGTGATCGCGGGAGGGGGGAGAGAATTTTGGTCGTCGAGGATGACGCAGGAGTACGAGGGCACGTCGTCGAGGTCTTGAGGACCCTGGGCTATATTGTAATGGAGGCACCAGATGCTGCCGCGGCACTTGCAACTGTCCGGCAGAGCGGAGCCGACATTGACATGCTGCTGACGGACATTGTCATGCCGGGAATGAATGGCCGGGAACTGGCCAATGAAGCCCGGACGGTGATGCCGAATGTGCGCATTCTATTCATGACCGGCTATTCGCAAGACGTTATCGTTCATCATGGTCGGCTTGATGGGGACATTGAGCTGATCGAAAAGCCCTTCCGGATTGAAGCGCTCGCTGCTCGAGTGCGAGCGATGCTGAACTCGAAGATCGAGACCGTATGAAACCTCGACCCTCCGGCATTCCGGGCGCTCTTGGGACCCGGGGGCGGGCCCGCGTCGGCCGACGTAATGCGGGCTTAATCCAGCGGTGTGAGCGGAACCTGTTCGGCGGCGTGTTCCGCCACGATCTCAGCAATCTGGCGTGCGACGCGTCGACTGCTCTGACTGTCGCGCAGAAGCATCAGCGTCTCGCCACTGGCGATCGCACGGCCGGACAAGTGGCCCTGGATAAGTGGACACTTCTGACCACGAAGCATTGCCAGATGCGCTTCCGTCTCCACGCCCTCGGCGGTCACTGTCAACCCCATGTGCTGGCTCATCGCAAGGATTGCGGCAACGATGGCATGCGCCTTGGGATCGTGTAACTGACCTTGAACAAAGGAGGAGTCGATCTTGACCTTCTCGAAGCGGATGCGCAGGAGGTTGCTCAAGCTGGAGTAGCCGGTGCCGAAATCATCCAGCGCAAGGCGCACGCCAAGCGCCTGTAATGACTCGAGTGCAGCCATCGTGTGTCCGCTGTTGTCGGTCATCGCGCTTTCAGTGATTTCCAGTTCGAGACGACGCGGCGGCAGTCCCGCTTCGATCAAGATGTTCCGCACAAGTTCTGGGAAACCGGTATCGAGCAATTGCAGCGGCGAGACGTTGACCGATACGTAGCAGGATGCAGGCCAGCTGGTCGCCTCCCAGCAAGCCTGCCTTAGCACGAATGCGCCAAGCCGATTGATCAGCCCACATTCCTCGGCGAGTGCAATGAAGTCGGTGGGTGGCACCCAGCCAAGGCCAGGGTGCTGCCAGCGCGCCAAAGCCTCAAAACCGACGATCCGCAGCGAGCCGATCTCCATTTGCGGCTGGAAATGCACTTCGAGTTTGCCGGCATCGAGCGCACTTCTCAGTTCTGCTTCCAGCAGCATTCGACGCTGCAGGCTCTCGTCCATGCCGCGCTGGAACATGCGATACGTCGCCCGACCTTCGTTCTTGGCGCGATATAGCGCGATGTCCGCATGTCTGAACAACTCGTGATGGTCGACACCGTCGCGTGGAAACACTGCAATGCCGATGCTGGCACTTACCCGAACCTCACGCCCCTCAATCGTGACTGGGTCGCTGATTCGGTCGATCAGAACAGGAGCCAGACGCAACGCGTCAGCCAGATCACTGACGCCTTCGCGGACAATCGTGAATTCGTCGCCGCCGAGGCGCGCCACAAAATCATCTGCGGCAATCGTAGACTTGATAAGGCCGGCAACGTGCTGGAGCAGGCGGTCGCCGAACAAGTGACCGCGCGTATCATTGACGCCTTTGAAGCCATCCAGATCCAGGAACATCACGACGACCTTCTGATCCGCGGCCGCGGCGTTGCTCAGTGCCGCACGTATCCGGTCCGCAAGAAGGACCCGGTTGGGCAGATCGGTCAGGGCGTCGTGATGAGCGAGATAATGGATCCTGGATTGTGCCTTATGCTGCTCGGTGATGTCTGTCAGGGTGTGCACCTTACCGCCATCCGGCAGGCGAGTGGTGCTGATCTCGATCACCTGGCCATCCTCTGCAACCGAGACCAGCGATTGCCGCTTTGAGTCCGACGCGTCTGACTGGCCGGAGATGAGAGTTGGACTGCCAGTACTGACCAGGCGATCGATCATCGCTTCCGCGGCGTCACCGCTTTGCTTCGAAAGGCCCAGCAGGGCTCGTGCACGATCGTTGATGACCGAGATCCTCCCTCGGAAGTCAATCATCGCGATACCCTGCACAACACTGGAAAGCGTGACCGACAGTGCGCGCGATGATTCGACCGCTCGCCGGCGTTGCGATACCCAGAAGACCCCGAGTAGCAGAACCATCACGCTGGCGAGCGAGCTGGCGACAAGAAAGTGCCTGGCGGTGACCCAATAGCGGGCGTAAATTTGGTCCGCATTGCGCCTGATGATCGTGGTGATCGGATAGCGCTTCAGCTGCTTGTAGGCGAGCAGATCGTCGTGCTTGGTCACGAAAACGAATGGTCGGCCGTTGTCTTTCGTCTGGGCAGCACCGGGGGGTATCACTGCCTTCGATCCCACAACGTCTTGCGGGGCATTGCTTGCCGCGATGATCACGCCCCCTTCGTTTGCGATGGTGACTGATCCTTCATCGGTACCAGCGGTGCTATAGAAGCGGGAGAGTTCCGCACACCCCAGTGACAGGACCACGACGCCGGCGAGCTCGCCATCCTGGTTCAGCACTTTGCGAGAGAACTGGATGGTACGTTCCTTGCTGCCCCGGCCGATCACTGGATCGCTTATGTAGAGGTCGTCGCGGGAGGGATCGAGCTGGTAGCGGAAATGCGGCCGATCCGCGATGTTGATCCGTCCCTGATTCGAGCGTTCCAGCGTGGACTTGATGACGTCGCCGAGCTTGTCCATCAGCGCAACCTGTACGCGCAACTGGTCATTGCGAATTTGGTCACGGGCCCAACGCTGAATGTCGAAGTCTTTGCCGAGTTGCGCCAGTGAGGTCCGCGCGCTGAGCAGCGTCTGGTCCACCTCAGACACGATGCGGGCGGTCGTCTCGGCGAAGGCCTCCGACAGCGCAACTGTCATACCGCGCGCCGTCTCCAGTTCATGCGCGCGCTCCCGTTCAAGGATTATGACGGTGCTGACCCAGATCATGCCAAGCAAGCCGAGGATCGCTAGCATTTCCGGCAGAACGCTGCGCAGGCCACGACCGAACAGAGCTCGCCGCATCAGACGCCAGAACCGGCTGGCGACGCCGGTGCCGAAAGACGACAGCTTGTTCACTGGGGCTCGCAGGAGGTCAGCCAATTGCAAGCCGTAGAGGATCTTGCTGAATGTCATGTCACCGGACGCTGCTCTCGTAGGGTGCCCAAGACGCCCCGGAGAAAATTTAGGTCCCGGAACGTTACCCGAGAGTTTCGGCAATCGCGACGTTCTCGAAACCGCAGCGAAACGGGCTTTGGTGCAATATTTTGCAGTTGGACAGGCAAATGAGACGATGTCGGAAACGGATTTGCAACGAGGACCGCGACCAGGCCGCCCGTTTCCGCCGGGAGCCGATGTCAGATATGTGCGCGACGAAATGCGCAGAATAGGCCGTCTGGCCAATGCCGGGTCGCTGGCAGAGGCGCGCGCGGCGTGTGCCGCGCTGATGTTCGATTTTCAGGTCATCATTGTCGGTCGCCCCCACCTGGCCTGGCAATTCGCTGAGTTGTTAGGACGGATTGGTGCAACCGGGCTGTCCAGACGATTTCAAATCGCCACGGGGTTCAACAGGATCGGCGTCGCGCGGCCGGCCGATCCTGTCAATTCTCCCGCGGCCGGATCCGTCTCGGCGAATTCTTCGCCGGCGCGCGCTCTCATCGGCGCGTTGACAACCGACTAGCGCGTGATGACCGGAGGCGGAATCGCCCGGAGGTCTGAATCACGCGCTCAAACAAAGAAGCCAAAGCCGTGGCGAGGTCAACCTGACCTCATCACGCTTTAGCTGGTCCGATCAAGTCAGCGCACTCGGCAGAGGTCCCGTTTCGTCGGCTATCAGTTGCAATCGGGCCAGGTAGCGCCGTCGGATGGCATGCGCCTCGGCGACGCTGACGGCCTGAAATTGCACCACGCTGCCGGGGCGCATCTGCGCCACCCGGCCGAGGTCAGGCTCGATCACTGTGGCGATCTTGGGATATCCGCCAACGGTCCCGGCATCGCGCATCAACAGGATCGGCGTGCCGGTCCCCGGCACCTGGATACAGCCGGGCATGACCCCGTCAGAGATGATATTATAGCCTCTGCAGTGGCGCAGATTGGGCCCATCCAACCGGTACGCCATCCGATCCTGCTGCCAGGTTATCTGATACTCGCTGTTCAGCAGCAATGATATGGAATCTGCGCCAAAGAAGTCGTCCTGCGGCCCTAGCACAATGCGGCAGGGCCCCTCTTCCTCATGCGGCATGCTCATCGCCCGTTCAGGCTCATCGTTTGCCCGGTAAGCGACCAGCGGCAATATCGCCCCCGCCTGAATCGTTCTGCCGCGAAGACCCCCGATTCTGGTTCTGACATGCGTCGACCGGCTGCCGAATTCAGGCGGGATGGCGAACCCGCCTGCTACTGCCAGATAGCCCCAGACTCGCTGGGGCGAGCCACCGATGCGCAATCGCTGCCCCCCTCGGAGGATGGCTGACGTCAGCGGTGGCACCGCGACACCATCGATCGTCGTGACGAAGCCGGCGCCAGCGACTGCGATACGACAACTGGCGGCGTCAACGGCCCACTCGCCACCCGCATACGCGAACTCGAGCGCGGCTTCGCTTGCCCGGTTGCCCACAAGCGAATTGGCGAGTGCCAGGGCCATCCTGTCCATGGCGCCGGCGCCGGCCAGACCAAAACGCCGCCATCCTCGGCGCCCGCCATCCTGAAGAGTGACATGCGGAGTGGGGGCTATGGCTCGCAGCGCCGGCCCTTGCATTACTCGTCTCCGGTGGTGAGGAAGCGGTCGCTGGACGTGCCAGCCAAAACATCGAGCTCTGCCGGCAGGATCGGTTGGAAACGGATGCGGTCCCCGGGGCGAAACAAGAATGGATTGGCGGCGCCGCGTTGATAGGGCCGCAACGGCGTCTGCCCCACACTGTAATAGCCCGAGGGCATTGGCATCGGCACGATAATCCCCTGCATGCCGCCGATCATTACGCGTCCGGCCGGCAGATCTGGTCGGGGAGCCGGGCGGCGGGATAGATGCAGCGCGTCTGGCAGGCCGCCCAGCACGGGCAGGCCGGGAACAAAGCCGACAACGTAGACCTGGAAGACGGCGCTGCTATGGATCGCGACGATTTCGTCGGTCGTCAGCTTGGTTACGGCGGCGATTTCGCGGAAATCCTCTTCGTCGGGGAAGCCGTACGCCACCGGCACGATCCAGGATCGGCCGCTGCTCACCCGCGTATTGAGCCCGAGGCTGATCAACCGCAGCAGTTGCTCGATCAGTGAGTCGAAGCCGATATCTTCCGGCTCATAGACGATAAGCAATGCACGGAAACTAGGGACCGTCTCGACGATTCCAGGGATGTCCGATGCGGCGATCGCAAGGTCCAGAGCACGCACCAGTGCACTCACCTGCCGGTCTATTACGTTATCGAATTCAACGGACAGCGCGCAATCGCCGACCGGCACGAATCGAGGATCGATGCGAGGTCTCCCGGACGATGACATTTCACCTGTGCATTCTAACGGTAGTGATGTTATTGCGTCTACAAGACGTGATTCCCCTTCCCGGCTCTCTAAGGCTTTGCACCGTGTTCGATACTGCACCAATTCACCCGCGGCGCAGTCTGGTTCTTGCGGCGTGCATGATGGCGACCTTCACGGCCGCGGTTGAAAGCACCATTGTGGCGACGGCGCTGCCGACCATCGCGTTCGAACTGCGGGGAGCCGAACTGACGTCCTGGGTCTTCTCCGCTTACCTGCTGACCCAGGCCGTAACCATACCGATATACGGCCGCCTCGCGGACCTGTACGGGCGCAAGAAGATCTTCCTGGGCGGGGCCGCGATCTTCTTCATCGGCTCTGCCTTGTGCGGCGCCGCCACGGACATCTCGGGTCTGATTGCGTTTCGCGCGCTGCAAGGCTGCGGGGCCGGGTGTGTCCAGCCGATCGCCTATACAATCATCGGGGACATATACCGCCCGGTGGAGCGTGCTCGCATTCAGGGTATGCTGTCCGGCGTGTTCGGCGTTGCTGCGATCGCTGGGCCAAGCCTCGGGACACTGCTTGTCGCTCAGCTTACCTGGCGGCTCGTGTTCTGGATCAATCTGCCCATTGTCGGCGCCGCGATGGCCATGCTGGTTGCTTTCCTCCACGAGGACACCACGCCGCGCCGCCAACCGATCGATATCGTCGGCGCCGTCCTGTTGATGCTCGGAATTGCCGGCGTGACCTTTGGCGCCGATCGCTGGGGGCGCATTGGCGCCGCTACCGCCCTAACCTCGTTTGCCGCAGGGATGGCCGCGCTTGTTGCGTTTGCCCGCCATGAGGTGAGGACATCCGCGCCCATGGTCCCGCGGACGCTCTGGCGCAACAGAGTTGTCGTGGTCGGAAGCCTGGGTGCATTTGCCGTCGGTGGGGCGATCATGAGCGTGATCGCTTCGCTGCCCGGCTACGCCCAGGCAGTCATGGGCGGCACGACCGGCACCGCCGGTCTTGTCCTTGGGATCATGGTGATCGTTTGGACGTTCGGCAGCATCGGCTCGGGGTGGCTGATGGTGCATATCCCGTATCGCGTCACAGGTTATGCCGGCGCGTGCGCGATCATCGCCGGCGCATTGCTGCTGGCCACGCTCACCCCACGGTCCTCGCTTGCCGAAGCGGTGCTGGGCGTGTCGATTCTCGGCCTCGGCCTGGGGTTCTGCAACACGACATGGATCGTTTGCGTGCAGACCGGCGTTGCCTACCACGAACGCGGCTCCGCCACCTCCGCCGTGATGTTCATGCGCTTTCTGGGGCAGGCTCTCGGGGCCGCAATGGGCGGTATCATCCTGTCCTTCAGCCTGCGAAGTCTTTTGCCCAGCGTCTCCGACCCGTTAGGCAGGTTGCTCGACCGCCAGGCCGCAATGACGCTCTCAGAGCGGGCAGATATCGCTCAAGCAGCCTCGCAGGCTTTTCATGGTGTCTTCCTGCTGACCGCCTGCATGGGCCTTATCGCCCTGACGCTGACCTTGCGTCTGCCCGCAGATCTCAGCGCGAGTACATCGCGTCAGACCACTGCGTGATCCGGTCAGCGAAGGGTGACAGCTCCCGCCTCAGCCACGGCGCGGATCCGCTCACCATCGTACTCCAGAACATCGGTCAGGATCTCCAGAGCATGCTGACTTAGTCCTGGCGCCGCGATGGGGTCAGCAAGTGGGGTGTCGTGCAGTTGGAACGGCAACCGGATATTCGGCACGGATCCTACCACCGAGTGCGGAATGGCGTGCACCAGGCCGCGCGCCGCCAACTCCTCCGAGGCAAATGCTTCTGCAATCGAGTTGATGGCACCCGCCGGTACGCCGGCTGCGCGCATACGGGCGAGCCAGTAGGCGCGCGGCATGGTCCTCAGGATCCGCTCGATGACAGGTATCAGAGTGTCGCGGTTGCGCAGCCGTTCCGGCGTTTTCGCATAATTGGGGTGCTCGGCCAGGTCAGGTCTTTCCAGCACCTGTGTTGCCAGGCGATGCCACGTGCGGTCATTGGCGCAATCGACGAAGATCGGTGCATCCGCCGTTTCGAATGAATTGCAGGGCACGGTGTCGCGGCTGTTGTTGCCGAAGCGGGTCGGCTCCTGGCCACTTACCAGATAATTCATCGCATGGAAGCCGAGCATGTTGACGGCAGTATCGAACAGTGCCGCCTCGACCAGCTGGCCATGCCCAAGCTGCTCGCGCGCGTAAAGCGCCGCAAGCACGGCGTTTGCGGTCATCACTCCCGTCATCATGTCCATGACCGAGGGCCCGGTGCGCACGCCCATCCTGTCAGGCTCGCCGTTCATCGACATGAACCCAGATTCCGCCTGCGCGATCGGATCGAATCCAAGTCGGTCCCTCTGAGTACCATCGCGCCCGTAGGCCGACACAGAGGCGTAGATCAGCCTGCGGTTCGTCGCCGAGACAGTGGGGTAATCGAGGCCGAATTTGGCCATCACTCCGGTGGCGAAGTTCTCCACCAGCACGTCGGACCGATCGACAATGTCGCGCGCAATCTTGCGCCCCTCGGGACGTTTCAGGTCCAGCGCGATGCTCTTCTTATTGCGATTGCACCAAAGATAGGGGCCGCCCTCTTGCTCGGTCACCGGGGGGCGCAGCCGGCGGAAATCGTCTCCGCCGTCAACCTTTTCAATCTTGATCACTTCGGCACCGAGATCGCCGAGGATCATCGAGCAGATGGGTCCGGCGATGAAATGACCGAAGTCGGCCACCCGGATCCCGGCCAATGCCAATGGCGCGCCATCTGGGCGTGCTGGGGCCACATCAAGGTTTGGCCGACCCGAATTCTTCGCTATCACGACTTAAGGTTCCCATCACACGCACGTTGGGATGCGCGATAACGGCCGAACGATTACACAGGAGTGTCACCGGTCACGCGCACATAAACATCGCGGGGCAGGATGGCGTGGCCGATGTTCTCTGGCAGGCAGAGGAGAGTTCAATGGACGTCGCGAAAATCCCAACCGGCCGCGCACCACCCCACGACGTTTTCGTCGTGGTGGAGATTCCCCAGGGCTCGTCGGTGAAGTACGAGGTGGACAAGGACTCGGGCGCGATATTCGTCGATCGGTTCCTGTTCACCGCGACGGCTTATCCGTCCGCTTACGGCTTCATTCCAGGGACCCGCGCGGCAGATGGCGACCCTGCCGACGCACTTGTGCTGATCCCCGCCCAAGTCGTGCCAGGCGCCGTCATTCGCGCACGGCCCATCGGAATGCTGAAGATGGAGGACGAGAACGGACTCGACGAAAAGATCATCTGCGTCCCCCACGAACGGGTCCATCCGCAATTCGCGGGCGTTGAGAGTATCTTCGACCTGCCGGCCATCACACGCTCGGCGATCGAGCACTTCTTCGAGCGCTACAAAGACCTCGAGCCGGATAAGTGGGTGAAGGTGATCGGTTGGACGGACAAAGCCGAGGCTGAAGCGGCCATTCGTGCGGCCATCGAGGCAGCCCGATAGGTCAGCGGCGCGCGTGCAGATGCACGACCGGCTGTGCCGTCTCCTCGGCGATCATCTCGGCGACGAAGCGTCGATGGCAGTGCATCGGGTCCTGCTCGAAGCACAGCAGACAGACCCGCTTCTCCCGCGCCAGTTCCCTGGCCTGCGCCAGTTCGGCCTGAGCACGGTCCGATCGCATATGCTCGCGAAAGATCGGCTCCATGCGCTCCGGATGGCCGGCACGCACCGCATCGCGGCCAGGTTTGGGCGTGCCCAGTCCCTGCAGATGCAGATAGGCAATGCCCTGCTCGTCCAGGCCTGCGGCAAGCTGCCGTTTGGAGAAGCCGGGCTTGCGCGACTGCGGCACAGCGCGGACATCGATCAACAGGCCGATCCCCGCCGCCTTCAATTCAGCCAGAACATCGCCGATCGTGCAGCCTTCGTAGCCGATGGTCAGCAGCTGATCAGACATCAGTACACCGGTGGCCGGACCGGCTCGACCCCGCCCGGCGGCAGGATGCCCTTTGCCTGCAGGCACGCAATCGTCGCCTGCCGCTTTGCAAACATCAGGTTCGAGCGGGCCGGGCCGAGGCGGGTATAGTCGCCCTGATCGCCGCGATAGATCGACTGGACCGTCGGATCCTGATCGGCCTGACGTTCGCACTGCGCCTGAGGGGTGTTGTCAGCACTGCAATGGGCTAACAGCAGGAGTGCGCAACACCAACCTCTCACTCCGCAGCCACCCAGTCCTCGATCAGCCGGCGTGCGATGCTGTCGACCCGCGGCAACTGGAAGCCGTGCGCGTCGGGATCACGAATCTGCTCACGTGAGAACCAGCGCACGTCCAACATTTCTTCAGGGTCGATGGTGATCGCTTCGCTCAGCCCCTCGCCGTAGAAGCCCAGCATGATGTTGCCGGGGAATGGCCAGGGTTGGCTCGAATGATACTGTACCGCGCCGACCTGGATGCCGGACTCCTCCAGCACCTCGCGTCGCACAGCCTCCTCCAACGTCTCGCCCGGCTCCACGAAACCGGCGAGCGTCGAATACATGCTGGACCGCGGAAAACGTTGCGAATGGCCCAGCAGCGCATGGCCACCGCGGGTTACCAGCATGATCACGGCAGGGTCGGTGCGAGGGAAATGCTGCGCCTCGCACGCCGTGCAGACCATCATGTGGCCAGCGCTGCGGGCATCGCACACCGCGCCACACACCCCGCAGAACCGATGCCGCGCCCGCCAGTGCATCAATCCACGTGCGTGCGCCAGGATCGATGCCTCTGGCCGGGCGACGCCCCAACCGACCGAACGGAGGTCAACGAAATTGCCCAGTTCCGCCGACAACAGCGGCACCGGGTCTTCCGCGGCGCTGATGTCGACGGCGAAGATCGCGAGTCCGTCATGCAGTCCAAGGAATGCCCATGGTCCACCCTGCATGCGCAGCGTCTGGGCCATCTCGCCCGAAATGAACACCGCCTCCGGGGCACCCTCATCCATCCCCCGCACCAGGTTCCGGTTGCGCCACACGGGCACGAACAGCGTATCGGGGGCGTGCAACTGCCGCTCGATCCATTCCGCGTCCTCGCGGCGGGTGCCGGCGCGGTCCAGTGGGCTGGATGAATAAACGTTCGGGCGGCTGGCCAAGATAAGGGTCACGGACGTCGCTCGCTGCTTCTGTTCGGCGCGGCGACCGTGCCATGTGGTGGCCCAGCCTCACAAGCCTCACATACCGAACCGTAGGGTTATCAGTCCCACGCTGCGCACATAGTTGCCGGTGGTCTGCAACGTCGGGCTGCTGGTCCCGCGTTGATCGGTGAAATCGTAGGTGGCCGACACCCGCATGTGCCGGTTCACCAGCCAGGTCGCACCGGCGCCCAGCGAGAACCCACTGGCATGGCCACCACCTTGCAGGTAGTCGGCATACTGCAGGCCGGCCGATGCCTGCAGCAGCAGGTTGCGCCGCGCCTCGTGGTCCACCACAAGCCGACCACCGGTATGAGTGTAGGCGGCGATGCCTTCCTGAGCAGCGTCCTCGATGCTGCGGGTCAGCGTGGCAGTCAACGTGGTCACCCCGCTCGGATTCCAGGTGACCGCAGCCTCGGCGATCGGCGCCTGGTGCGTCGAGTACTGCGACGCCGCAAACGCACGCATCACCCAGCCCACCAGCACCCGGTATTGCCAGACAGCATTTGCTTCGTTCGCCATGCCCAGCAGCACCTCGGTACCGGTCGAATTGCGCGTCGGCTGCCCAGGCTGGGGTGCGGTGTAATTGACCCCCAGGAGGCGGCCCACCATGAGCAGGTCGTGCTGCGGCGACACCTGGTAGCGCGTGGTGACGGCACCCTGCAGCACATCGCGGTCGCGATATGCCTGGGAGGTGGGGACTCCGAAAATTGTGGTCGCCGCGTAGTCGTAGGTGGTGAACGCCAGGCTTGGCGTCACCGAGAACCGGCCCCAAGGCACCAGGTAGCTCGCCCTTACGTCATTGACCCGATAGGCGATCGGCGTATCGGAGGGCAGGGCGTCGAGATCGGTGCGGGCCTGGTGCAACTGCAGATGCGCCGCCGCCACGGTGAGCAGATCTCGTCCGACCGACATCGTGCCCCCGAGTGATGCCGTCCAGTCGGTGAAGCTTTGCCGTGGCTGATCCAGGTAGCGCAGGTCGCTTGCCCCGACATACGCGCCGATGCTGTTGCGAGACCAGTCGGAGGCGACCAGCAACGACGGACGTGTGCCGGCCAGCCAGCTTCCCGGCGATCGGGGGCCACTGCCGAACACATTGCTGTCGTAGCCAAGGCCTTCTTCGACCTGGGGACGCAGAAAGAAGCCGCCGGCGCGAACACCGGCTGGATCGAACTTCGGCCGCTGACGCGACGCCACCGTCACACCGGGCGCTGTGCCATACCCGGGCACGCCGTTCGGGAAGTACTCCGACAGGAGTTCTGCCCGCAGGCCGCCATAGGCCAGGGTGCAGACGAGAACCCCTACCCCCAGGCGGCCTCCGATCCGGAACCAGGCGGAGCGGGCGGGCATGCGCCCGACCATGCCCCAAGCAACCTACGATCCGTTTAACGGGCGCGATCATGACGACAGGCGACGCATGCCGCGGACATGCGTGGTGTTCATATCCTGTTAAGAATGTATGCGATCAGCGCATGGCCGCTGGTATCAAACAGCATTTTTGCGTTGCAGCACGGAAGCCTATCTTACGGTCGCGAAAGAGACCGGGGGCGCTTCGCCGTACGGACGGTGCGCCAGACCCGGCCGTATTCTGGACCTGGAACTATGACCGCTCCAATCACCAAGGACCAACTGGCATTTTCGCTGGGCAATCTGTCGTACATCGATGCGAGCTATGACGAGCAGCCGACAGCCC
Source organism: Acetobacteraceae bacterium (assembly GCA_024280945.1). GTDB lineage: Bacteria > Pseudomonadota > Alphaproteobacteria > Acetobacterales > Acetobacteraceae > JAMXLO01. The sequence goes on along the minus strand of JAMXLO010000096.1, from coordinate 3,721 downwards.
AGCCGGCCGCTCAGACGCATTCGGTCTTCGCCTGGCTCCGGCAGTGGCGTCAGCGTCGTCTGGTCATGGCCGAACTCGCCTTGATGAGCGACCGCGAACTGGCCGATATCGGGTTGTCGAGGTCTGATCTGTCTCGGGTGTTCGATCCGGCTTTCGCCGCGGACCACGTGCGAGGTCGCGACTACATCGCCTACTAAGCCAGTTCCGCCCTCTCAACACTGAGGGCGGAGCCGCTACAGGTGCGGGGCACCGAGGGGCGTCAGCTTGTCGTTTGCCACCGGCAGCTGCGTCTCCCAGCCACCGCCCAGCGCCTTGTAGAGCGCAACCAGGTTGGCTGATACGTTGGTGGTTGCAATCGCCAGCTGTTGTTGCGTTGACAGCAGGTTTTGCTGCGCGGTCAGGACCTGTAGGAAGTCGGCAACTCCCTCCTGATAGCGGCTCTGTGCCAGGGTCAGCGCCCGCTGGTTCTGAGCGACCGCCAGGGTCAGCTGGTCGCGTCGCGCCTGCTCGGTCCGATAGGCGGTGAGTGCATTATCGACGTCGTGCCAGGCCTGCAGTACCGTCTTCTGGTAAGTGATAGCGGCTTCCTGCTGCTGTGCCTTGCGCAGCTCGAGAGTGCCGCGAAGCTGGCCTCCCTGGAATATCGGGATGGTGATACCCGGGCCCATCGCGTAGTTGCGGGCATTGATGTCGAACATCTTCCACGGCTGCAGAGCCTGCAGTCCAACGCTGCCCGACAGCGTCACCGATGGATAGAAGTTCGCCACCGCAACGCCGATGTCGGCGGTCGCCGCGTGCAGCTGAGCCTCCGCCTGCCGGATGTCCGGGCGGCGCCGTGCCAACTCAGATGGCAGGCCAACAGGAACCCGCGGCGGCACCGGCGGTACCGGCTTGGCCCTGATCAGCTCCGCTTGAAGCGCGTTCGGCGGCTGGCCCAGCAGAAGGCTGATCGCGTTGATCAGCTCCGATATATCCTGCTCCAGCGGCGGAATCTGCGCCGCAGTCGTGCGCACCTGCGCCGAGGCGTTGGCGACGTCCAGGTCCGTGGTTACGCCGCCGGCTGCGCGCTGTTGCGTCAGCTGCAGACTTTGCTGGGCGGTTCTCAGGTTGTCGCGGGCGATCTGCAATTCTGATTGTCTGCCGCGCAACAGCATGTAATCGCGCGCCAGTTCCGCCACAGAGCTGAGCAGTGCCGCTCGTCGCGCCTCGTTCGACGCCGCCACGGACGCGCCGGCGGCCTCCACCGAACGGCGCACCGCGCCCCACAGATCGACCTCCCAGGAGGCGTCAAATCCGACCTGGTAAACGTCGAATGGTGCGAGTGTGCCGCCCCTGATGCCACCCGTCGTATTGCCGAACGCGCCATTGGCACCCAACGCATTGGGTGAGTTCGAGAACACACCGACATCGCTCGCCTTTTGGCGCGTGTAGGACCCGTTGGCGTTCAACGTTGGGAACTGCGCAGCCCCGACGATGCCAAGCTGGGCCCGCGATTCCGCGATCCGCACCCCGGCGATCCGCACGTCCAGGTTCTCGCCAACGACCCGCCGTTCCAGCTTCGTCAGCAACGGATCCTTGAACAGCTTCCACCAGTTCGGATCGATCGGTTCTGCCACCGCGACACTCCGCTCGCGCGGAATCGGCTCGTCCTTCTTGGCGAACCACGACGCAGGCGACAGCCATTCGGGCGGTGTGAAGTCCGGACCGACCGTGCAGGCACCGAGCAACAGCAGCAGGGAGACGGCGGGTATTCGCTTCAGCATCACCTCGTTCCGGCCGCGCCCGGCGCCGCCTGTCACGGCGCTTCTAACAAGGGAAGCGCGGCCGAGGCCAGGGCTTGGCTGTTCGCTTCCCTACTACTTCGGCGATCGTTGCTCAGCATCGGTCCCAGACACGCCTAGATCTCGCAACAGGCGCTCGGTCGCGTCTCTCAGGTCTCGAATGAACGATGACGGTTCTGGCGCCACTTCCGGAGCAGCGACGCGATACCGCTCCAGCGCCTCCTGCGTGTGATCGAGGTCCAGAGCGAGCGGTCCGTCAGGCACCGGCAGTGGTAGATTTCCGACGGCACGAAACCGCACCAGTACCGCCTTCGCCTTGATCAGCTCATCGGCCAATCGACCGGCATCCGATTGTGCCGGCGCGCACACCACAGAGGCACCCTCCAGCATGCATGGCAGCGCAACCATCGCCGCCTCATCGAAGCGGATCTGTGCGGTCATGGTCAGCGCCAGCAGCCCGCTCCAGGCAGTGTTCAGCGACAGCTCCCGGACCGCGACGACGGGCACCATCTGCCCGGACCGCAGTTGCACCTCGAGCGCGATGCCTGCGCGGTTCTCACCCGGCGCTACCAGCCAGAATTTGGTGCGCATGCGGCAGGCCCTTACGTCCGTCATCGGATCAGTCGCGCAGGACAGCAGCCAGGATCCGATCGTCTGCTCGGAGTGCGGCGTCTCCACCTTGCGCGCCTGTGCAAAGGTCGACAGCGGACATAACAGAAGGGCCACGACCGCTGCGCCAAGTTTCATCGCGTGATCGATAGCACGCCGCGCCGGCGACCCACCACTGGATCAGTGGCTGAGTTCGAGGGCCATCTCGTCGATGCCATTCACCGTCAATGGGTACATCCGGCCTTCCATCAGCTCGCTGGTCATGCCGATCGAGCGGACATGCTGCCACGAGGCGCGTGGCGTTGGATTGAGCCAAGCCGCGTTGCGATAGTGCGAGGTCAGGCGTTCCAGCCAGACCCGCCCTGGCTCTTCGTTCATATGTTCGACGCTGCCGCCGGGCATGGTGATTTCGTACGGGCTCATCGCCGCGTCGCCGACGAAAATCAACTTGTAGTCCGCGCCGTATTTGCGAATCACCTCGAAGGTCGAAATGCGCTCGTCATGGCGTCGGCGGTTGTTTCGCCATACCCGTTCATAGGGGAAGTTGTGGAAGTAGAAATACTCCAGGTGCTTGAACTCGGAGCGGGCCGCCGAGAACAGCTCCTCCGACAGCTTGACGAAATCGTCCATCGAACCGCCGACATCGAGGAACAGCAGCACCTTCACCGCATTGTGCCGCTCCGGTACCAGCTTCAGGTCGAGGGTGCCGGCGTTCTTCGCGGTGCAGCGGATGGTGTCCGGCAGGTCGAGCTCGGTGGCCGCGCCCTGTCGTGCAAAACGGCGCAAACGGCGCAGTGCCAGTTTGAGATTGCGCGTGCCTTGCTCGACCGTGTCATCGAGGTCGCGGAATTCGCGTCGGTCCCACACCTTCACTGCACGCCGGTGTCGTGACTCGTGCTGGCCGATGCGCACGCCTTCGGGGTTGTAACCGTAGGCACCGAATGGCGAGGTGCCAGCGGTGCCGATCCATTTCGACCCACCCTGGTGGCGTTCCTTCTGCTGCGCCAGCAGTTCCGCGAGGCGCTGCATCAGAGCTTCGAAGCCGCCCAGCGACTGGATCTCCGCCATCTCCTCGGGCGTCAGAAATTTTTCCGCAAGCTTGCGCAGCCATTCCTCCGGCAAGTGGCGCGGCAACGCACCTTCGTCGCTCTCCAGCCCCTTGAAGCACTGCGCGAACACCCGGTCGAACCGATCGAGATGTCGTTCGTCCTTCACCAGGGTAGCGCGGCTCAGATAGTAGAAGTCATCGACGCTCCACCCTGCCACTCCCGCCTTCATCGCCCCGAGCAGCGTGAGGTACTCGGTGATCGATGTGGGCAGCCCGGCCTGGC
>JAMXLO010000095.1 GCA_024280945.1 Acetobacteraceae bacterium | reverse complement strand
GGCAGTTTCGATCAGGCTGTAGATCGCTGCTGCACGCAAACCACCAGCATCACCGGCTGCCAGCCGGATGCGGACCCCACGCGGCGGTGTGATCATCCCCGCAGAGCCGAGATCACCTGGCGTAACGTCACCAGACTCGCTCCATCATCCACACGCACACGGCTGCCGTCTCCAAGTTCGATCTCGATGCGACCCACGGCAACAGCAACTGCTCGGGCGGGTGGTGACGATGTCGCCGGCGAGACTGGACATCCAGGCTCGCCAGCGGCACCCGAACCGGCAAGGCCCGTACAGGGTCCACGCTGCAGTCGTTATGTTACGAATAGCAAATGTTCGACCGCCCACCGCCGTTTCGTGGCCTACTATTGGGTCAGCACCCAGCAGCAGGGCGGTCCGGCCTCGGTCTGGCCGCGCAGCAGGAGGCGGTCCAAAAGCACGTGGCGGCGGTCGCCGGGAAGCTGGTGGACGCCTTCGAGGAAGTCGAGACCGGCAAGCTCAACACACGCCCAGCGCTCGCCCAGGCGCTGGCTGCCTGTCGCGCCATGCACGCCGCCCTGATCATCGCCAAGCTCGATCGCTTGGCCCGCAACGCGGCGTTCCTGCTGTCCGTGGTGGAGGGGAGCGGGCAGGGCGGCGTGATGTTCTGCGACCTGCCGCAGGTCCCGCCGGGCCGTCCGGCAAGTTCGTCATCGCCATCATGGCCGCCGTCGCCGAACTGGAAGCGGGGCTGATCAGCGAGCGCACCAAGGCCGCGCTGGCCCAGGCGAAGGCGAGGGGGTCAGGCTCGGCAACCCGAGGCTTCAGCCTGGCACGCGCGAACAAGCCCTTCAGGCGGCTGCGGCCAAGCAGCGCCAAGCCGCCGATCGGGCGGCGCAGGTGCGGCCCTACATCGAGGCGGCACGCAGGGCGGGATGCAGCACCACGCTGGCGCAGCTCGCGGCGGCGCTGAACCCGCGGGGGCGTCCGCACGGCACGTGGCGGTCCTTGGCATGCGGCGAGCGTCTGGCGGCTGCTGGAACGCGACGAGGCGAATGCAGTGCTTTAGCGAAAGCGATCATGGCCTAGTTGCAGGCGTACGCCTGGCACGAATTCGAAGCCGGGTGGCTTGGTCGCTTTTGAATCAATGATGATGCCCGGTCGGCCCCGCCGCATCTACCGGCAGCGGATGGGCGATGATGTCGCGTGCCTGCCCGATCTGGATTGATTCGCCTGAACGCGAGACGGCCCGCAGCCAGCCGTTTGCATCAACCAGCACCTGAGTGCCCGGCAGCGCATCCGGCGAGGCCCCTACGAGGATAGCAAGGGCGAACCACACCTGTGGTTCTGCGGCGACACACACATCGTCGGTGGGCGATGCAGTGCCGCGATTGACGAGGACTATCACGGCATTGAACTCCGAAGGGACCGGCTCATTCCCTGCCACTATGCGGAACGCCCTGCCACGCAAGTCGTCTAAGTCAATCGTGCGTCCGTCCGCGCATGCGGCATCGAACTGCGGCATGGGTACTGGCTGTGGCCATCGTCCAGTGCGCCGCATGGCCTCGCCCGCGTTATGGGCACGTAGATAGTCGACTAGGTGCCAGATGGCATCGGTGGAGAGTGTCGGCGCAAAACCGGGCATCACGGTAGTGCCATCCGGTGCAGTGAAGCCGTGGGCGATGAACCAATACAGATCGCCGTCTCGATGCATCGCGACATGCTCGGTCAGGTCGGCGGGCCGCACAGGCAGTGATCCCGCAGCAGGGCTGTCGCCGTGACCTTGGGCGCCATGGCACGCGGCACACTGCGTGACGAACAGCCGCGCACCGGCAGCGATCGAGGTTGCCGCGAATTCGGTCGGCGAGGCGAGATAGCTGGTTGGATAGGCGGGAACCAGAAGTAAATCGAGCCGCGGCAGTCCCAATGCCAGCAGGATCGCCGCCGCGGCGCACGCGAACCATCGGACGCGCCGCCAGGCGAGGCCCGCAATGGCGGCACCGATCCCCGCGCTAGTGCCGGCCAGGGCGGTGATCACGCCGGCCCGTGCGTCGGGATCTGCGAACGCCCATCCGCTGAGGCGCCACGGCAGCGGCCACACCGGCTGCTCGTGCGTTCCGGGCATGCGCGATGCGAGCACAGCTGCACTCAGGATGACCGCGAACCCCAACAGCATCTCGCCGGCGATCGACACTCGCATCGCGTCCGGGCTGCGGGCGAGGCGATCGATGAATACAAAGCGGTTGAGCGCGGCAAGCGCTAGCAGTCCAAGGAACAGGCTCGACTTGACCAATGCCGCATGGCCGTAGCTGGTGCCGAGCAGTCCGGGCAGGCCACCGCCTAATATTGCTGCCTGGACTACCGCCGTCCCGGCGAGCAACAGCACTGCGGCTAGACCAACCGGCGTGAAGCCTCGGCAGGTGGCAACGGCCAGCTCGCGCGGCAGCCGGCCGACTGCGAGGAATAGTGGCAGCAGTCCGCCCAGCCAGGCGCCAGCAGCCAGCACGTGAACAACCTCCGACGCTATCATCTCCGCGCCCATGCTGCCCCCAACCGCGCCAGCATGGCCCAGCATCGGCTGCACAGCGAACGCCGCGCCGGTCACAGCCACCGCTATGGTTGGGCGGCGGAGCAGCGGCAGAATCAGAATCAGCAGCCCCAGCCGCAGCACCATCCAGTGGCCGAAGTGCGTCCGCAGGGCCACGAGTGGCAGTGCGTGGAACGCCCCGCCAACGTTGTCTGCGCTCGCCATCGCCGCGCTTTCCGTCACTAACCAGGCGAACCCGGCAAGGCAGGCGATGGCCAGGCTTAGGGGTGCGACGCGTAGCTGCAGCAATTTGCGCATGGCCGCCTCGCCCCCGGCCGGCAGCACCCACTGTGCGAACAGCAGTGTGCCGAACAACGATCCGAGCGCAGCTACGTGGATGCCACGCAGCAAAATGTCAGTGGCCCCCATGAGTTATCGGACAGTGAACCGGAAGCTTCCTTCGGTCTTGTGAGTATCGACCGAGGTCACATGCCAGACCACCGTATATTCACCCGCCTGCAGGACCGGCAGGTCGACCAGAAGCTGTCGATCGTCGGCAGCCAGGTGCGGCTTGCCGAGGGGCACCGTCGCACCGTTCGCGGCGCGTAGTTCAATGGTGCTGAACAGCGGTTCGATGCGTTCGGTGAAGGTCAACGTAAGCTGGTGAGGCGGCTGCGCCAGTTCGCTGCCGACCGGCGGGGACGCGCGCTCTAAGAAGGCGTGCGCAAGGGCCGGGGTCGGCATCGCCAGCACCGCCGCGAGAAGCGCCAAGCGCATCATTGGAACCAACCTGCGATCGGTTTGCCGAGACTGTTTGGCAACAGATCGTCGAAATAGAGGTGGAGTTGTGCGATTACACCAACGTGCGAGCCGGTCTGCTTGTTGGCCGGGATCAGCATCTCGACCCCCACGGCATATCCCTGCGCGGTGTAATTAACGCCGACACCAACCAAGTATTGGGTGGCCGTCGTGTTCGGCTTGCTGGCGGGCGATGACCACGCGACTTCAACCAAGGGTATCAAACGGTTGACAAACTCGGGGAAACCGAAGTCCTTCACCTGGCTCTGCAGGTAGCGCATGCTGTACTGCAGCGATAAGCCCCCGGTCCACAGGTTGGACGTGCCATTATTGAATAGGGCGTTTCCTGTATCCGGGTCGAAGCCGGTCACCTTCAGCTTCTGATCGGCAATCGAGTAGCCCAGTGTTCCGGTGAGCGCGAGCGGTCGCAGCAAGCCAATCGGCAGGTCACCAAACCCTTTACCCCAAAAGATCGTCGGCGTCGTGGAACTGGTCTGATCGACATCGAGTGCGGAGGCGGTATGGCCCGTGGCGCCAGTCCGCCCGAACTCGCGGAACACGCCCAGTGACAGCATGAACTCATGTTCCGGGTTGACGTAGATCTTGTACTTCAGCCCCAGCTCTACATTCTCCCATCCGCTAGCAGTTCCGGCGCCTGGAGCGTGCAGCCATTGGTGGCCGTCGGAGACTGAGAAACCGAAGTTCTCCGTTATCCGCTTGTCGAACTCGAAATCCACGCCATACAGCTTGGGCGTTGTTCCGCCATCGTTCGGTTGTGGCAGGTAAGAGAATGTTGGCACTGAAGCTTCGTCGGACACGTTGGGGTCATCGATCAGCAGTGTGCTGATGAACATGTGTGGACCGGCGAACCCGTGTGCGAATACGGGCTGCAACGGTAGCAAAGTCGTTCCAACAAGCGTGACCAACAGCTTTGGTCGAGGCATGATTTATTCCCCTGATCTGAGTTAGCAGCACCGACGCGTCACCGGCGTGGCACCGAGGTATCGGCAGGCCTAACTTCAGATCAGTGGCGGCGGGCCACGAGGCTGCGGCGCGAATGCAAGGCGAACCGGCGGTGCACGCGGCCACGCTGCGGCTAACCGCACACTCCCCATCGATTGCCGTTTTGGAAAAGCGGGCAGCGACGGCAGGACTGCCAGAAGCTCTGCGTGCGATAGGCAGAGGACGCAAAGCACGCAGTCGTGCGAGTGGTGGTCGGATTTCGCCGGCTGCTGAGGGGCCTGCAGATCGCCATCTGCGTGGCAGATCGGCGCACTGCCAAAGGGATCAGCACCGATCGGCGGCAACGATGTCGTTGCCAAGAGGATGATCTGACAGAAGATCGCCAGCAGTGATGCAGCGAACCCAATTGCGCGTTCCAGCGTTCCAGCAAATACGGCCACGGTCCGCTCATTCTCGCCGTCAGCTGGAACCAGTAGTCTGGTGGCCTGTGGCCGGCAAGTTGGGGAAGTCAGAGGCGTCGTGCCGTCAGCTTTTGGCGGCCTGCAGCCTCACCGGGCGCAGCAGGCCGTGGTCCCTGCAACCCCGGCGCAATGTCGGCGAGTATAGGGTTGTCCATCGCCAATGCGATGAGCCAGCCATCCCATGATCAACCGTTGTGTGGTGCTGGGTACGATTGCCTTGCTCGTCTCAGCCGCCATGACGACGGCGCAGCGTCCAAACTTCAGTGCCCCGTCCGGTTCGTGCGTGTACTACATCAACAAGTCGGGGCACGCGGTGCCTCGACCTTGTGGCGATTGGCACCACCAGGCGCCACCTTCAGACGCGACCGCGCGGTGCGGTGATGGCACCTACAGCTACAGTGAGCATCCCTCCGCACCCGGAATCTGTTCTCACCATGCCGGTGTCACCAGCTACTGCGGTGATCTGGACCACGCTTTGCGCGGTGTCGCCCTGGCGCCTGGGCGCAGGTCCTATCTGAGGCTGTCTCCCGCTACGGGGATAAAGATCGTTGTCCCCGCGTGCGCGTCGGACGACCGGGTCTTGTGGCCCTTACCCCACGTGTCTTCGACAAAATCACGTTCGAAGGCCCCACCTGACGACGTTCACCATCACTGGTTTGGATCTCGAATGTTCCATCTAACGAGATTGCGAATTGCCGTGCGGGTGCGGGATGCCAGTCGTTAGATACCGCGCCAGTGAAGGTCAGAAACTGAATATGCGCTGCCGCCGTGGGGCTGGACCTCTGGATCGTGTAACCAGGAACTAACTGAGATTCTGACATCGCGATCCCCATTTCGGAGACATGCGACTCGCCCTGCTCATCAGCGTAGACGCGCAGGCACTTCATTTCCGCCCCCAAGGGGCCGGTGATTGTTAGGGTCGGGGCGCTGCATCTCGGTTCCGGCTCGCCACCCGAGGACACAGCCGACTCACCATAACACCCGCAGCGCGAACCGGTCTCGACGACGGTTGGACCGGTTTACATGCGTAACTATACCGTAACGACGCCTGGACGGTGCAGAATGGTCGCGCGGCACATGCCAATTCCGAGCACGATTCGATTTGGCCCAGCCCTGGGGGTTCTTACAGCGAGGCATTCCCTCCTATCGCTACCCGCAGGTCCTCTTCCTCCAGTACGGTGCTGGCCCCGTGGTCGGTGCGCATTACCGTGTGGCCGTCACGTTCCAGTTCACAGGCAAGTCGGAGCGCTGAATCGAGTGAACCTATGTGGGAGACGATGGTGCTGTCAGCACAAACGACACTAGGTTCTGGCTTTCCTGGGGCTTCGCTAAAGCCCCGCGCACTACGGACGCCGATAGCCGGTGCAATACACCCGCGCCCAGTCGCGTGCGACCTTCACCGACCAGCGCTGCCGGGAATTAGGTGCCGCCCCTTGGCCGGTGGCCGAGAATCAGCCCAGCCTGCGTCACGGCGCCGGGGGATTGCCCGGTCCTCGCGGGCCGGACCGAGAGGCGGCGTGCGAACCTGGCACTCTCAGGTGAGGAAATCAAGTTTCGTATAAGGAACATTACTGATTCCAATCGGGCGTGCTATTAGCGCCTGCATCCGCGCAGGCCGATTGGAGAAAACCACCGATTTCCCGCCGATGGCAAAAAAAGAAAGCCACGCAGGGGAGCGTGGCCAAGGTTCAGTAGGATGGCCATTTCAATACGAAATTGGCACGAGAAAAGCACCTCACAGGTCCGTGAGCTAATTACGGTCGGAGCCCTGTCTTCTGCGGCAGGGTTTCCTCTATCCCCGCCGGTTGCAGCGCAGGCCGCGCGTTTGCGGACCGGGAGCGAACGCACTCTTTTCGAAGCGCGGTGAACGGCGGTCGCGGGGGAGCCGCGGGCGTGCAGGTGCGTGCCGCGCCATGCGCCAACGTTAGCGCAGCGCGGCACGAGGACAGCCAGCCACCCAACTCGCATCAGCAAAAGGGCGGCCGGTAGGCTCCGCGGGTCGGGCAGAATGATCGATGATCCACGACACGGGAAAATGGTCGCTGTCGTCGATGACAACGACGCTGTCCGGGACTCACTCAGACTTTTTCTCGAAACCCTTGATCATCCCGTTGTGACATTCGCCTCCGGCCGGCAGTTTCTTGCCCACGACGGCTCAGCCGTTGCGTGTCTGGTTTTGGATCATCACGTGCCTGAAATGACGGGCCTGCAGTTGGCCGAACAGTTGCGCGCAGGGCAACCAACTCCCCATTTTGCTGGTGACCGGATTGCCATCGCCATCCATCGTAGCTCGCGCAGCAGAGTTCGGGATCGACAGAGTCCTCGAAAAGCCGCCGGATGAAAACGACATCTTGGAGTTCATCGCATCCCACACTCGGCACGTGCCCGGCCGCTAGCCCGCAACCTCGGCTCATACCCCCGCCTGGCAGTCGCGCCTCCGTAGCAGGCAGCGAACTATATCGCTGATCCGCTTCTTCCAAATGCAGCGATGCTACGACTACCCGAAGCTAGCAACCACGTCAGGTCCGCGGTGTGTGAACACTATTTCATCACCTCACCTCAGGGAAAAGACGCCTGCCTTATCAGGTCTGCATGCCGGTGTCGGAGGTCGAGCAGGTCCATCTTACAAGCATCGTGCTTGGCGGTGCTAACAGCAAAACCGAATTTCGTGCAAAGTGTCGCGTCCTCATAATCGACCTGGCGTGCCACGGTTTGCTCGGTTTCTGTGAAGACTACCCACCAGAAGGCCCCGGAAACGGCGCAACACAGGAGTGCTATGAGGCCACGCATTCGGTAGCGCTCGGTGTCTCCGGGCATTCTTCCCTCCCCCGGTGTAGCCGGTCTCAATGCTGGCCAGTTTTCTACGACGTGCGGCCTCGGGCGATCCAAACGGTGCGGCCACCCCCGGTTTGCCAATCCTCGACAGCGTGAGCAACTACCACAAAGCCAATACTGCCCAGTAGCGTTCTATATTCGTCGAGACTCAGGCTGGCGTGATAGAGAGGATCGCCCCGATACGTTCCGATGCTTTCGCCATTGGCGGGTCCGCTGTTGAACATCAGCACGGCCGATGGCGCGGCATGCCGAGCGAACACACCAAACATTCCTCGTTGGTCATCTGGCCTGAGGTGAAAAAAGCTATCCCAGGCGAGGACACCATCAAACCGGCCGGGAAGCTGCAGTAACCTCATGTCCCCAACCAGCCATTCATGAGCGGGGAGACGCTGGCGACACAGCGCAATAAGCGTCGGTGAGGTGTCAACGCCGGTCACGTGAAGCCCATGTTCAGCCATGTATTTTGCGACTGGAAAACCTGACCCGCAGCCTAGATCGAGAACTGCCGCTCCTGCTGGCAGCGCGGCAATAAAGCGGTCATGCCAGGGCTTATCGTTCCAGTGGTCAACGTAGCGATTGCGGTCGGCGTCCCAATGGTGGGCGTGGCGCTCGTAGTGCCCGATAATACGGTCGGCCATTTCCGTCATGTCGGAACATTAGCCGAGGGCAGTCTGGCGCTCTATTGCATGCGGCGGACCACTGGCGGCTTGCTTTATTTGTCTATATCGTAACAAACATGGATGGGAGGCAGGATGGACGCGCGGCACATGCCAGTGCCGGAGTGTGAATCGATTTGGCCCGTACCCGGGTAAGCGACCAATCGTGAGATACACCCGCTGTTGCTATGTGAGCGCCCAACAACGTGCGGCGCTTGGTTCTCTCGCGGCGAGAACATGCGTGAGCCCGGCACGGTCAACATGAGGTTAGTCACTGAGGGATGGCGCTGCTGCGTTCACAAAAACCAACTGACAACGAGGCCTGCGCTCGCAGCAAATATGGCGGCTGTTGTCGCCCATCCCAAAATGTTGAGCCAGAGGCTGTTCACCTTGTTTCCCATGATGCGACGCCTGCTGGTCATCAAGACGATGAGGAGCAGCAGTGGCGGTGTCGAGAACCCCTGGACCACACCAGCCCACACAAGAGCCTTCATGGGATTGAGACCGAGGAAGTTCATCATCACACCGATCATGGTGAAGGTGATGATGGCAACATAAAACGCCTTTGCTTCGCCGGGTCTGGCGTGGAGGCTGTGTCTCCAGCCAAAGATCTGAGCGACATCATAGGCAGCGCCCGTTGTCATGACCGGAACGGCCAGAAAGCCGACACCGATGACACCTGCAAGAAAGAGGTAGCCCGCAGCATCACCAGCAAGTGGTCTGAGTGCCTGAGCAGCATCTGCGGCAGTCTGAATGTCTGTGTGACCTGACTTATGGAGCGTTGCCGCGGTAGAGAGGATGATGAAATACATCACCAGATTGGAGAAGATCATGCCAATCAGAGTATCACGCCGGCTGCGGGCCAGTTCTTCCTTGGTCGCGCCCTTACGCTGATCAAGCCTTCTACGCCCCGCGGCGATCTCTTCCTCGACCTCGGCATTCGATTGCCAACTGGAGAGGTACGCCGACAGGGTCGTACCGATAACAGCGACAATCAGCGTGAGGAAATTGCGGTCGAATTGGATCGTAGGGATCAGCGTGCCGCGCAACACCTCGGTGTAATCGGGTTTGGCAAAAAATGCCGCGCCGACGTACGCGAGCAGGACGAGGGCTAACCAGCGAAAGATGTTGCGGATAAGAATGTATGAACCGAGGACCTGCAATGCGAGCAGGGCGACCGCGATCACCAGGCAGAGCCACGGCACCGGCAACGGCACAAGGATGTTCAGGGCCGCTGCCATACCGCCGAGATCCGCGCCAGCTTCGATCGTGTTGCCGATCAACACACCAATCAATGTAGGGTATAGCACCCAACGTGGATAATGGTCTCGAATGGCTAGAAAAAGCCCGCGCCCCGACACCTGGCCCAATTTCGCCGACAAATAGACGACGGCAAACATCATCGGCAGAGTGACGGGTGCGGTCCACAAGAACGATGTCCCGAGTTGAGCGCCGGCACTGGCGTAAGTTCCTATGGCCGAGGGATCGTCGTCAGCAGCACCTGAAATGAGTCCAAGGCCGAGGGCGCGGGAGAAACCGCCGCGTCTTCTGGCAGCGGGCCGGCTGCGTTCCGCGGCAACGCTCACGGACTGGTGTCGATCAGTTGATAGATGATCCAATTCAGGGCGATCCCCGTATCGATCGCGATCACGACGCACATCGGCCACATTGCTCTATGTATCATCAACCCATTCTCCTGAAGCGATGCAACGCCGTGGCGACGCCGCAGCCTCCCGGAAGGCGGGTGAATTCCTCGTCAGCCTCGGCCCTGCCGGGGCGGATCGCGTCAGCCAGCTTCGCGCGGCGCGCACTTCTACGCGAAGTGCTGGCTGCACCGTGGCCTGACCTACAGTAGCCCTACTTTGGCACTTCTCTTCTGAGGAGGCGCAAGCGCTTATGGCAGTACGGACATCGCGATGGCGGGATTGGTGTGGCGAGTAGCCGCGCGCTGATGGCGCGGCGCAATTCAGGAAGTGTTGGTCTGGGCGGTGGCGCGTCCGGCGGCCGATTTTTTCCCCCGTGCTGCGGTCTTCAGCCGGAGGTGCTGGAGATAGGCACATGCGATGCAGGTCATGAGCGCATGTCGGCGCAATCCGGTCCAGGATCGTCCCTCGAAGTGGTCAAGACCGAGTTCCTGCTTAAGTTGCTGGTGCGCCTGCTCACAGACCCAGCGGGCCTTGATGGTTGCCGCCAAACGGCGCAGCGCAGTGCGAGGCGGGAGATTGCTGAGATAGTATTTGCGCTCGCCGTTGCGGCGCCATTCACCGATAAGCCAGACGTCTTCACCGGGCAAGTGGCCATGGCGAGGGCTGCGCGGTCCATCGGCGACGCGCACGCGCTTGGCTGCGAAGCACGCGGCGAGTGCACCCTTTGGTGCCTTGCCGCCAGACCACACGCCGCCACGGGATCCGGCCAACATGTCGGCGGCATCCTGGGCGGTTTCCTCGGCACAGGATGCTGGCGCGGCTTGCCTCGGCTCGCCCTGGGGAACAGCAGGTTCACTTCTGTGGTGAAGACCTTCAGCGTGCGGGGAACACCGACCGCCCAGGTGAGGCCGCGTGCGCTCAGCCCTTGGCGGAATGGAGCGCCGTTGCCGTATCCGGCATCGGCCAGCACGCAACCGAAGCGCACTCCACTCGCCATCACAGGGTCGATCTCGGCCAGCGCAATCTCAGGCTTGGTTTGTGCAATACGCGCCGCTTCCGGCACCCCGGCCTTGGCACAGCGCGGTGGATCATCGGCCAGACGCTGGGCAGGAACAGTCGCAGTCCGACA
>JAMXLO010000094.1 GCA_024280945.1 Acetobacteraceae bacterium | reverse complement strand
CCGCGTCCGGTCCGGCCAGGACTAATCATCGAACCGGCTTGATTCCCGCTCGTCTATCTTCGTGATCATCAGCTTGCCGTATCGAGATGGATCGATCCGATACAGCGTTGTCGCCCTATTGCGAGCCTCTTGCGCGTTCGATGCGGTGACGATTCCGAGGTGTTCAGCGTGTTTCCGTACTATGTCGATGCGCCAACGTGGCATGGGCAGTGCTCCGCACCAGCAACGAACATCATAAAGAGCAGCATGAGCACCACCAAAGCGTCAAGCTACTTCGTCAACCGTTGGCATACCGTGCCATCACTCACCTCCCATCGCATCGCCTCCACGCCAATCGAGAACCGAACTTGTCTCTTTCCAGTTCGGCCGCACGTGAACGGGCTATGCTCGGCTGGGGCCGTCCTACTCGGTCGAGAATAGCCACCACGGCAAGCGTTACGTTACTCTCCGATGCTCAGCAGAAGCATTGATGATGGTCAATAAACAAACTGTCGAGCTTGGACAGCGTCCTGACGGGGAGAGCGGCCGATCCGGACGGGAAGGGACGGGTAGGCAGACCGACAAAAGTGAGTAAACAGCGGCATGGGTGTTTTAGGCGTCTCAAATAGATCGGACAGGAGTTCGTTCCAAGTGTAACGTGGAAGCATCACCGGCCGCACTGCTTTCAGGCTGGCGGTGAAAGAGACGGCGAAAGCGCTCTTGCCTGACCTTGCTTGCAACGGAACAGGTCATGGCGATCTATCGAATGATCCGCGACTCCGTCTTTGAGCAAGAGGCAGCAAGACTGATCTGGATAAAGCCGACTGAAGCCGAAAAGATATTGTCGAACGCGCTGAAATAGCTTCGCTCGGGCGGAACGGACACCTCTGCGCCGCATTGGGTTGCTGTCCGGTCTGAATCTCCGAAATCAAAACCCAGACGGCGACGGGCGCGGTCAGTTGCCGACCGCGCCCTCTCGTTACATAAACCCGCCAATGATGAGTGCCTGAATGCCATCCGGATATACGATCCGAGTGACCACTCCACCGAACAGTGGTGGAGCTTCGATGCAGGAGTATTTTCAACTCGCGATCGAGGACGAGAACCAGGCCGTAGAGGCGGTGCGTGTCGCCGCTAAGGTCGTCGACGGCACGCCAGTGGAAGTCCTAGGCGAACTAAGTCCCACCGAGATCGGTTGGCTATCGCTCGCGCCTGGAGAGGTGCGGTCGGTCCGCAGAACCATCGCAGGCTCGGAGCGCGCGGCAAGGAAGGGGTTATGGACTCGGCGCTAATCATGCTGTGCCATGCAGGACTTTCACCTGAACTCGTGGCGATTCTCCGGGCGGAGAGCCCAATGCTCGTATTGTTCAGCAGTCCGCAGCAATGATTCCTTCGCAAGCGGATTACTGGCCTGATCAGCGAGGCGACGCACCTCAGCAGCTCGTCCACGCCATCGGTCAGGATCATCAATCTGATATGTCTGGTCACTCATCGTGTGAAACCTCAAACGCGACGCGGAAGGCAACGAGGAAGCACACTGAAATCCCCGCCGCCTCGGCAAAGGCACTGGCGAAGGGAGCCGATGCCATTAGTCAGCTACATCACTACGCCCGGAAAAGCATTTGCTTGGGTTAATCCTCCTAAGCAAATCCTTTCCCTAGCTGATCAGCGAGTTCGCCGGGTGTAGGCGGCGCCGGTGGCAGGGCGTTCGCGCGTGGGTCACGCGCCCCGCCGAGACGGTCAGCGATGCCTGTAAAGCTGCCGAGACGCAAGGCAATCATGCTGGATGGTCGGACAGCAAGCCGTTTAATCGAGATAGGCGGCGATCGTCGTGCTCGATGCTTTATCACGCTTGATCTGTTCAGTGGCCCGGTTCGCGATCCGGTCATAATCCGCCGCCAGTCTGAGCAAGTAATCCTTGAAACTGCCGTCCTCCATTGCTTCCGCCTTGGCCCGCACCGCCGCAGCATTGTCGAAGGCACGCTCGGCCCGGCTCTCAAGGAAGCGGATATGCCGGTTGGTCTGGTACATCAATGGTACCTCGCTTATGAAACCACTAATTGGGCAAATCCAGTGTTGTTCCACGGTTTGCTAAGAGTAGACGCGCATTTGACCCGAGAAGATGCCCAGGCGGTCATCGTGCTCATCGCGCGACCCGGATTTGGTCGGGGTTAGGGCGCGGTTGGTGGAATTACTAATTTCAAGATCGCGACTGCGGTTGCGACGGCGTGCGTGTTGGCTCGGCGTGAACAAACGATCTGAAGCGCGAAGCGGATTATCTTCTGATCCACCTCAGTGAGCCTGCCCGCATCGAAGGCCTCGGCAATTCGGATCACGTCACACTGGAAGTTTTCGATGATATCAAGCACGGTCACCTAACTGCGCCGGTCGGGCGCGGTGGCTCATTCGTTCGATCTTGTTGGCCAATTCCCGCCATTCACTGGCAAGTAGTTTGAGGCGGTGCGCTCTTGCTAGATCGGTCTGTCTGGCAGCATCGTCGTCGCATTTGGCTGCCTGGGCGCGGTAAAATTCCGGCTGCGTCATTTTACATTAAAACGGCCACGCCTCGCCCGTTCCGCAGATTTTGGTGTAGATGCGGCTGATCTCACCTCACCTCCGGGTGACGCTCATCTCCGGCTGACCGTTCTTCTGCACGGCGGGCAAGGCGGTCATAGTCGTCAGCGATGCGCAGCATCATGGCCTTGGCTTCGGCGTCCCGCATGTCCCCGGCAAGCGTGCGGATTTCCTCGCCGCGCCTGCGCCAATGCTCGGGGTCATTGATGACGCTGGCGGGCATCGACTACCCGCCGTGAACCCGCAGCCAGACGAGCCACGCGACCACGCTCACAATCACGGCTCCGCACCCCGGAATGATAACAACCGCGTTTTCCACGAACGTCTCCATGCCTATTTTCGTGGTGGTTTCGGCGCGTATCGCTTAAACAAGTTTAGCTTGTCGTCATAGGTCAGATGCATAGACCGATGGCAGCCCGCACATGTGTATTGGCCCCTGGAACTAAACCAGCTTCCCTTCTTTGTAAGAGGAAAGCGGCAGTGGGGACATGCAAGGGTCATGTAAACGCCGAACAGGTCTCTGGGAATGGGAGACACAGAAGGCTGCCTTCGGACGAAGGATGAATGATACCACGTTTGCGGAAGGACCACCCGCTGAAACTCCCACCGTACTTTTACGTAGGTTACTCTCCTGCCACGTTGCGTTCGCGCCACAGCAATGCGGACGGCCCTGGTCGGAACGGGCTGTGCTCGGCTAGGGCCGTCCTGGTGGGTGGAGGATAGCCACCACACACCAGACACTCCCTTATGTTCGGATGCCCAGCAGAAACATTGATGATCGTCAATAACCTGTCGAGCTTAGGCGCCAGGCTCATGCGTCCACGCTGCCGATCACGGCGCGTTGTTGTTCTTGTTTCAGCCGCCGACCGTTTCGAACTCAGCACGGGCATAATTCATCTTGTTGTTGCCGAGCGTCATCGGTAGGCCGGGTGGATGCTTAACCTGAGCCATGCTCCCCGGTTCGTGTCGCTGCTTGGACATGAACTCGCTTTCCACGCGAACGGGTACTATCTTCCCGATATGGTGAGGCGGATCAAGATAATCGAGCGCACAGAACAGCGCTGGCGCATCGTCCGCATTACTCACACGCCCGCCAAGCTGGTGGGCCACGTTTACGCCCCTGATGAAGAGACGGCGCTCAAGCTCGCAGTCGCGCAGTTCCACATCGAGAAGGCGTGGCGCAATTGGTTGCTGGCGCTTCGCGAGACTTGACGATCAGAGTGTCCGTGCAATGCCGTGATGACCGAGACGAGCCGTCAACGAATAGGATGGTCACGGCTATTGGCAGCCACCCGCAATGTTCCCATTTATGTGGAAACGCTCGGAGACGCATTCACCGCTGGCTGGCGCATAACCGCCCGTTGCGCATAGGGAGGATGAAAGCGCTATCGGTCATGTGGGCGCTCCGCGTCTTTCCTCCGATTGACTGGTCGAGCTGATCCGGGCGTACGAATCGTCATCCGATTTCAAAGACCTTTCACCGCGTTCGCGATCTGACTACACGGCGAAACTCAGGATCATCGATAGGAAGTTCGGTGACTTCCCACTGGCGGCCTTGACCGGCAAACGGACCCGCGGCGTATTCAAGGCTTGGCGGGACAAGTTGGCGGAGGCATCGCGGCGGCAAGCGGACCACACATGGTCGGTGCTGTCCAAGGTTCTGTCGTTCGGGGTCGACAACGGCCTTGTGGGCACCAACCCGTGCGCCAAGGGTGGCCGGCTGTATCGCGGTTCCCGTGTCGACAAGGTCTGGACCGAGACCGATATCACCGCATTTCTGGAACGCGCGCCGACTCATCTGCACCTGCCGTTCCTCTTGGCGTCATGGACCGGGCAGCGCCAGGGCGATCTACTCTCGTTGACTTGGACGGCGTACGACGGCACGCACATCCGATTGCGCCAAGGGAAGCGGGGCAGGCGAGTCGTCATCCCGTCGGCAAGCCGCTCAAGGCTGCACTGGACGCAACGCCCAAGGTGTCTCCGGTCATCCGTGTGAACTAGACGGCACACCGCGGGGGACGGGTTCCGCTCATTATGGGGTAAAGCGTGCGCCAGGGCAGGGATCACGGGCG
>JAMXLO010000093.1 GCA_024280945.1 Acetobacteraceae bacterium | reverse complement strand
GGGAGCGAGGGCAATTCGAATGCCATGGAGCGTCCTCCGCTGGGTTGCAGTGAAGCGAAACCGGGTCGATGGGAGTGACTTCTAGCTATGACCCGGCCCGGAACGCGTCAAGCCTTGCCGGGTTCGTCCGCCGCCACGACCCGGATCGCTTCCTCACCGCGTTGTTCGCACCGCCAGCCAAGCGGGAGGCGCTTTTTGCGTTGTATGCGTTCAATCATGAACTGGCGCGTGCGCGCGAGACGGTGTCGGAGGCCCCGCTTGCGCTGATCCGGCTGCAATGGTGGCGTGAGGTGGTCGAGGGTAGCCGCCGTCGTCACGAGATTGCGGAGCCGCTGAGCGCTTTTGTCGATGCGGGTGCGCTGCCGCGCGACGATCTTCTTGGCATCATTGAAGCAAGGGAGATCGAGCCCGGACCGGTGATCGAGACCTCACGCGAATGGCATAACTATCTGCAGGCAGGTGCCGGCGGCCTGGCAGTCGCGGCCGCGCGTCTCCTGGGCGCCACCGAGCCTGAGCAGTTTCGATCGTACGGGGCAGTATTCGGGCTTGCCGGCTTGCTGCGCAGCGTGGGGGCGCACGCACGACAAGGGCGCTGCCTGCTGCCGCTTGACGAACTTGCGGCGCATCAGCTGTCGCCGGATCAGGTCATCGCTGATCCCCAGACGGCGCTTGGCGTGGTCGGTCAATTGTCACGAAAAGGACTGGCACTGCTGCGACACACACGACTGCCGCGGGCTTTGGTTGCAGCGGCGCTGCCGGCCGTCCTGGCGCGTCGGGACTTACGTCGGGTGGACCTGTTCCCGCGCCCGCGCGGTGCAGGCGATCGGCTGGCGGTGATCTGGGCTGGGTTTACCGGCCGGATTTGAGGCGAATGGTTAGGCTGCGGGCGGTGTCACAGGCCTTGCTTGACCTTCTCGGCGCTGTTGCTCACCGCGCGTCCGGCGGCGCTGACATCCTGACCCACACCGGCAGTCGTGTTGCATGCCGAGAGTGTCGCCAAGGCGCTCGCAAGCATGAACAGGGCGAGCGCCGCGCTGGCCAAGTTGGTGTGGATTTTGATCCTCGTCAGCATAGCTCCTCCTTTTGGTGTTCTGCGGTTCGAGCCAGGGCATAGGCATCAAGGACGGAGCCGCTGCGCTATGTCGCTGATTCAGCAACGCGCAATGCAACGTCCGCGAGCTAACCTTCGCCGCTGCACAGTTCAACACGGGCAGGCGGTTTGAGCAACGGGATAATTACGCCAGGCCGGCGACCACCGCGCTTTCTCCTTCCCCCTTCGAGCAGCGGCGGACTACTGTCTCTCGGGTCAGCGAAAAGAATTCGGGGGAGGCGCGGATGGCCATCGCGAAATGGGGCGTAATTTATAACGGAGATGCTCTGTCGCTCGAAGGTATTCTGCAGTTTGCGTCCCAAGCCGAAGCTGCGGGCGCCGATGTCGTCTGGACTGCGGAAGGATGGCGAGACGCATTCGTTCCTCTCGCAGCCATCGCGAGCGTGGCCAAGAAGCTTCGGGTCGGAACCGCAATCGCGCAGATGGCCAGACCACCAGTGCTCACCACCCTCAGCGCGCTGTCTATGGCGGAGCTTACCAAGGGAAAGTTCATCCTTGGTGTCGGGACCGCACCGAAAATATGGAATCAGAATTGGCATAACCTGGATGTACAGAAACCGGTGGCGCAAATTCGCGAGTACATGGAATGCATCCGATCGCTTCTTCGAGCGGCGCCAGGCAATCCAGTGTCATTCGCTGGAACCTATTACAAGGTGACCGATTACGTCCCGTTTCTGCCTTCTCCAATCACGGCTTTTCCCATTTATCTGGCGGCCGTCAACCGCCTGATGATCCAACTGGCCGGCTCTCATGCCGATGGACTGATTTTGGGGCCGCTCAACAGCGTCTCTTATCTGCAGGACATAGTGCATCCGAGCCTGCGAAGGGGAACTTCGAAGCGTAACGGCGGGACCTGCGAACTGTGTCTGCTACGGCTCTGCGCCGTCGACCGGAACGCTGCTCACGCGCGCAACCTGGTCCGGCACGCAATCGCCTTCTATAGCGTGCTTCCCTACTACGACGTTGTTCTTATCCCTTTAGGCTTCTCTGCTCAGGCTGCGGCGATCCGCGCTGCTTTCGGTCGAGGGGACTATGCAGCCATGGTAAGCGCGGTCACCGACGATATGGTTGCCGCGCTCTCTTTTGCGGGGACGCGGGATGATGTCCGCGCCCAGGCTCGGCAATTCGAGGGGCTTTACGACAGGCTTATCCTTGGCTCACCATTTTTCGGTGTCGGGCAAGAAGAGACTCAGGCCAATCATGCCGAGCTTCTCGAAGCGTTCTCGAAGTAGGCGCGGCTGGTCCTAAGGTCACGCTCGGCGTCTGACCTTCTGCCGTGTTGCGCGCAGCAACAATGGCGCCAGGAATCGCCCGGTGTGGCTATCAGGACGCTCGGTGATATCCTCGGGTGTTCCGGCGGCAACGATGCGGCCACCACCGTCGCCGCCTTCTGGCCCAAGATCCAGAATCCAGTCTGCCGTCTTGATCACCTCAAGATTGTGCTCGATCACCACAACAGTATTGCCCTGATCCACCAGCGCATGCAGCACCTCCAGCAGCTTGCGCACATCTTCGAAGTGCAGACCCGTGGTCGGCTCGTCGAGTATATACAGAGTGCGGCCGGTCGCACGCCGCGCCAGTTCCTTCGACAGCTTGATCCGCTGCGCCTCGCCGCCGGACAGTGTCGTCGCCTGCTGACCCAACGCGATATATCCGAGCCCGACCTGCTGCAGGATGCGCAGCCGATCATGGATGCGCGTCTGCGCACTGAAATATGGTACGGCCTCGTCCACCGTCATCGCCAGCACATCGGCGATCGACTTGTCGCGGAACTTGATCTCCAATGTTTCGCGATTATAGCGCTTGCCCTTGCATACGTCGCAGGTGACGTAGACGTCGGGCAGGAAGTGCATTTCGATCTTCAGAACCCCGTCACCCTGACACGCTTCGCAACGGCCGCCCTTCACGTTGAAGCTGAAGCGGCCTGGCTTGTAGCCGCGCGCGCGTGACTCCGGCAGCTCGGCGAACCAGTCACGGATCGGCGCAAACAAATCGGTATAGGTCGCTGGATTGGAGCGCGGCGTGCGACCGATCGGTGACTGGTCGATATCAATGATCTTGTCTAGCTGTTCCAGGCCTTCGATGTGATCATGCGGTGTCGGAACCTCGCCTGCACCCATCAGTCGGCGCGCGGCAGCCTTGTACAGCGTATCTACCACGAGCGTCGATTTGCCACCACCTGAGACGCCAGTCACACAGGTGAACGTGCCGAGTGGGAACTCCGCATCGATCGATTTGAGATTGTTGCCGCGCGCATTCACCACGCGAAGGATGCGATCACTCTGAACCGGCCGTCGCATCAGCGGCACATCGATCCGCCGGCGGCCTGCGAGATAGTCTCCGGTCAACGACCGGGGATTTGCTGCGACTTCTGGCGGTGTGCCTTCGGCGACCACGCGTCCGCCATCGATGCCGGCGGCAGGGCCCATGTCGATCAGGTGATCGGCCTCGCGGATTGCCTCCTCATCGTGCTCTACGACGAGTACAGTGTTGCCGAGGTCGCGCAGCCGGCGCAGCGTTCCAAGCAGTCGCTCGTTATCACGTTGATGCAGGCCGATCGACGGTTCGTCGAGCACATAGAGGACGCCGGTCAGGCCCGAACCGATCTGGCTGGCCAGCCGAATGCGCTGGCTCTCACCGCCGGACAGCGTGGCAGAACTGCGCGACAGCGTCAGATAGTCGAGACCCACGTCGACCAGAAACTGCAAGCGCTCGCAGATCTCGCGCAGAATGCGGCGCGCGATTTCCTGTCGTTGCGGCGTCAGCATGCCCAGCACGCTGTCGAACCATGCCGATGCGGCGCGGATGGAAAGTTCGGATGCTTCCGCGATGTTCTTGCCGCCGACGCGCACCGCCAGCGCCTCGGGCTTCAAGCGTGCGCCGTTACAGACAGCACACGGCTTTTCTGCCTGATAGCGCGACATTTCCTCGCGCACCCAGACGCTGTCCGTTTCCTGATACCTGCGCTGCAGATTGCGCAGAACACCTTCGAACGGCTTCGTCACTGTGTAGGCGCGCACGCCGTCCTTGTAGGTGAACGCGACCGGTTCCTCGCCGGTGCCATTGAGAATGGCATCGCGCACCTTCGCCGATAGGTCCTGCCAAGCTGTGGTGGTCGAGACCTTGAAATGGCGCGCCAGGCTCTGCAGGGTCTGCTCGTAATAGGGACTCTGCGCACCGGTCCATGGCATCACCGCGCCGCCCGCGATCGACAGCCGCTCGTCAGGGACCACCAAAGCGGGGTCGAAGAAAGTCTCGACGCCCAGTCCATCGCAGGCTGGGCAGGCGCCGTGCGGCGAGTTGAAGCTGAAGAGCCGGGGTTCGATCTCCTCGATCGAGAAGCCGGACACCGGGCAGGCGAAGCGTGAGGAAAATACGGTACGTTCCCCGCCATCAGCGTTCTCGGCGTAGACGACGCCATCCGAGAGGGCGAGCGCAGTTTCGAAGCTGTCGGCAAGGCGCGGTGCAATGCCGTCACGCACGACGATGCGGTCCACCACTGCCTCGATCTCGTGCTTGGTCTTGCGGTTCAGTGCGGGGACTTCGCCGATCTCGTACAACTTTCCGTCGACCTTCACGCGCGTGAAGCCACGACGCTGCAGTTCGGCCAGTTCCTTGCGGTACTCCCCCTTGCGGTCGCGCACGACCGGGGCAAGCAACAGCAGGCGAGTTGCCTGTGGCATCGCCAACACCCGATCCACCATCTGCGACACGGTCTGCGCTTCGATCGGCAAGCCTGTGGCCGGCGAGTACGGCACACCGGTGCGCGCCCACAGCAGTCGCATGTAGTCGTGGATCTCGGTAACCGTTCCGACAGTAGAGCGAGGGTTTCGGCTGGTGGTCTTCTGCTCGATCGAAATTGCCGGCGACAGACCTTCGATCGAATCGACGTCGGGCTTGCCCATCAGTTCGAGGAATTGCCGCGCATACGCCGACAGCGACTCGACATAGCGCCGTTGGCCTTCGGCATAGATCGTGTCGAAAGCCAGCGAAGATTTGCCGGAACCCGATAGTCCGGTGATTACCGTCAATTTGTCGCGCGGGATCAGCACATCCACGTTCTTCAGATTGTGCTCGCGCGCGCCGCGCACGTGGATGGAGCCGGCCATGCCGCGTGATCCTACGCTTGTTCTCTGGATGTTCTCGCTCTATATGGCAATTTTCTCGAGTCTTGGAAAGGTCTGTTAAGCAGCGCCATCCAGGATGGCAGGGTGTTTGGACGGGGGCTAGTGTGCCTCCTTTGGCAAGGGATTCGCGCGATGGCTGGCAGCGTCAACAAGGTGATCCTGGTCGGGAACCTGGGAAAGGATCCCGAGGTCCGCACCACCCAGGACGGCCAGAAAATCGTCAATCTGACGCTGGCGACGAGTGAGAACTGGAACGACCGCCAGACCGGCGAGCGCAAGGAACGCACCGAGTGGCACCGCGTGGTCATTTTCAATGACCGGGTCGGCGACGTGGCTGAGCGATACCTGCGCAAGGGCAGCAAGGTCTATGTCGAAGGCGCATTGCAGACACGGAAGTGGACCGACCAATCGGGCCAGGAGCGTTACACGACCGAGGTGGTGATCAGCCGCTTCAAGGGCGAACTGACGATGCTCGACACGCGCGGCGGCAGCGATAGCGGAATTGGCGAGAGCGGCGGCGGCTATCGCGAGCGCGCGCCGGCGCAACGTGCGCCTGCGGGTGCGCCACGAGGCAGCGGGCCATCATGGGATGCGCCGAAGGGCGGTGATCTGGACGACGAGATTCCCTTCTGAGGCTAGCGGCTGAGTCGGGGCGAGGGGATGCCAAGGTAGTCGCTGCCCCCTCCCCCGAACCCCCCGGATCAAGTCCGGGGCAGGCTCCTCCCGCAAGGGGAGGGGGAGTGTTAGTCGGCGGGTTTCTCCTTCTGCACGTGCTGGTCTGGTGGCTGTTGCCGGCACTGTTGCAGCACAATCTGCCGCTGGACGTGATCGAGCAGCTCGCTTGGGGACGCGAGTGGCAGATCGCCTATTTCAAGCACCCACCGCTCCCGGCATGGATCCTGGAATCCATTGCCGTGGTCTTCGCGCGCTGGGCGCCGGCGATGTATCTGGCGGGCCCGCTCGCATCGGCGCTGGCTCTCATGGCGGTCTGGCGATTGGGGTGCAACTTGCTCGGTCCGCGGCGCGCGCTGCTGGCCATGCTGGCCCAGGATTGCGTGCTGTATTTCACGTTCTTCACCCCGGAGTTCAACCACAACGTGGTGCTGTTGCCGCTGTGGGCGGCGATCGGCCTGGCCGGCTATCGTGCGATCTTTAACAATGGCAGCTGGGTCCTGCTGGGCGTGCTGATGGCACTCGGCATGCTTGGCAAATACACGACGGCGCTCTTGTTGGTCTCGTTGCTTGGACTGGCGGTGTTGCACCCAGGTCTGCGCAAGTTGTGGGCCACCCGAGGTCCTTACATATCGATCGGCGTGGCGCTGTTGCTGCTCCTGCCGCACCTTCTCGGTCTGTGGCAGATCGACTTTGCCCCGCTCTTCTTCCCGTTCGCTCGCGCACCGGCGGCGGCTCATTGGTACGACCACGTATTTTACCCGCTGCTGTTCGCGGCCGCGCAATTCGGCGGTATCGCTCCGGCGCTGCTGGCGATGGCGCTGTTGGGGTGGCGGCGCGACGGCGAGGCGTTGTTCGACAGCCAGCCGAACCCGCTGGCCCCGGCCGTCCGCGCCTATCTCTGGACGATCACCTGGGGACCGGCCGTCCTGGCGGTGACGGCATCGCTCATTCTGGGGCTGCATCTGAAGGACATGTGGGGCTCCCCGATGTGGTGTTTTATCGGCCTGTTTGCGATGGCGGAGGCCGTCGGCCCGATTACCACCGGTGGCCTGCAGCGATTTGCGATCGCCTGGGGGACCATTCTGGTTGTCGTTGCGGCTGCGTTTGCCGTTCAGCAAACGATTGGCAGTTCTCTGATGCGGAAACCTACGCGCGGCCAGTTCCCTGGCCGCGAGCTCGCTGCGGCAGTGGAACAACGCTGGCACGCGGTCGCTGGTCGCGCACCTCTGGCAATTGTGGCTGGCGATGTCTGGCTGGCTGGCAACATCGCGTTCTACGGCGAGGAGCGGCCATCTGTGTTCATCGATGCCGATCCGGCCAAGAGCCCGTGGATTACACCTGGGGTCTTGGCGCGGTACGGCGCAGTGTTCATCTGGCAGGCGCCGTCGGGGCCGCCGCCCTGGCTGGACAGCCTTGGCGCGGTCCGGCGGGAGGCACCGATCGAACTGCCCTATGTCCGACCGCGCGGGCATGCACCCGCGCGGTTCGAATGGGCAGTCCTGTTACCCGAAGGATGAATGCGGCCGCCCGAGGGTTTTGCTTGCGACTTCAGTGGCCCTGCCACTAAACAGCCGCGGTCGCCAATCCATTGGGGAAATGTGAAGTGAATCAACGCGGTTGGACGAGTGCCGGGGTTGCCGGCCTGGTCATGCTGAGCCTCTTGGTTTCGGGCTGTGCGCAGACGCCGTTGGGTCCAACGGTCCAGGTCATGCCGGGGCCAGGCAAGTCGTTCGATCAGTTCACCTACGATCAGGCGGGCTGCAAGCAGTTCGCCGAGGGTGCGGTCGCCGGACAGGCACAGAACGCCAATACGCGCGGTGTCGGGGCTGCGGCGATCACCACGGTGCTGGGTGCGGGGCTCGGAGCGGCTATCGGCGGTGGCCGCGGTGCAGGGATCGGCGCGGCGAGCGGCGCACTGGGCGGCGCCGGGATCGGGGCCGGCATGAGCTCGAACGAACAAGGCGGTATCCAGGCGCAATACGATAATGCATTTGCCCAGTGCATGTATGCGAAGGGCAACATGGTGCCAGGCTATGGGCCAATGATGGTCAATGCGCCACCACCCCCACCGCCTCCGCCGAGTGGCAATCTGACCTACGCCGTGCAGACGCAGCTGAACCGACTGGGTTATCTTCGTTCGCCGCCGGACGGCATGTCTGGGCCACAGACCAGCGCCGCGATCAGCCAGTTCGAGAGCGTGTCGGGCTTGCCGGTCGATGGTGTGCCGTCGCCGCAACTTCTGGCGCGGCTGCAGGCGACGCCTTAGGCCTGCGGCCTCTCGTCATTTCGGTCGAATTCGCCTATCTAACACCGCATGATGCGGTGCAGCGCCGGAGCGGCTGGTGCGTGCCGCCGAACCAGTGAACCGAGCCTTTATTGAGCGATAGCCCCGACGACGCGCCTCCGGGTCCACCCGAAGACACCCAGCCTGTGACCCTCGAGGAGGAGATGCGCCGCTCCTACCTC
>JAMXLO010000092.1 GCA_024280945.1 Acetobacteraceae bacterium | reverse complement strand
CGGAGTTCGGCGTTCGCGGCTATCTGGAAGGGTTCGACGCGCAGACCGGCAAATCGCTGTGGCGCACCTACACGATCCCGGCTCAGGGCGAGCCGGGCTACGATTCTTGGCCGGCAAACAGCACGCGCGCGGGCGGCAGCACCTGGGTGACCGGCACCTATGACCCCGAGCTTAATCTTGTCTACTGGGGCGTGGGCAATCCGGCGCCGTGGAATCCGATCCTGCGCAAGGGCGACAACCTCAACACCAACTCCGTGCTGGCGCTGCGGCCGAAGACCGGCGAAATTGTCTGGAAGTACCAGATGAGCCCGAACGATCCGTTCGATTACGACGGCGTCAATGAATGGATCATCGCCGATCTCAAGGACGCGAGCGGCAGTCCGCGCAAAGTCGTGATGCAGGGCAACCGCAACGGTTTCCTGTATGTGATCGATCGCACCAACGGCAAGCTGATCGCGGCGAACAAGTTCGTCGATGTGAACTGGGCCGACCGCGTTGACCTTGCCACCGGACGCCCGGTCTGGAGCGCGCAGACCAAGGACATCATCGAGCATGGCGGGAAGGCGCGGATCTTTCCGTCAGTCACGGGCGGCAAGAACTGGGCGCCGATGGCGTTCGATCCCACCCGCGGGCTCGTCTATGTCAACGCCATCGAAATGGGCATGGATTATGAGACGCTTCCGGCCGACAAGATCGCCAACCTCAAACCTGGCGACCCGTTCTTTGGCGTCAAGTTCCCGCTGGTGTTTGATCCGGAGAAGCGGGGCAGCCTGAAAGCCATCAATCCGCTGACCGGTGAGGTCAAATGGCAGGTTCCGTTCAAGACGCCGAACTTCGCCGGCACCCTCGTCACCGCCGGCGGGCTCGTCATCACCGGGCAGATGACCGGCGAGGTGATGGCGTTTGATGCCGACACCGGCAAGCTGATGTGGGAGTTCCAGACACCGTCATCGATCAACGGCTCGCCGATCACCTGGGAGAAGGACGGCAAGCAGTACATCACCGTCAACAGCGGCATCGGCGGGGTTTACGCCATGCATGTCGAGGACCCGCGCCTTGCGCATGTGCCGGCGGGTGGTAGTGTGTGGACCTTCAAGCTGTTCGAGGAATTCCCGCAGCGCTCAGCGTCCAGCAATTAGTTTGTGTTGCAATCAAACTCAAAACAAACTCCTACGTGATCGCCGGGCTCGTCCCGGCGATCGTCATTACGAGGAGCGAAGCGACCAAGCAATCCAGCTCGGCGCCTCAGCTCTGGACTGCTTCGCTGCGCTCGCAATGACGTGGATTAGCCGGGTCAAGCCCGCGCCTGACGAACTGAGAGGTCTGCCGTCTACATGATTATGACTTATCACCGGCGTCTCTACTGCCTTGTCGCAGCAAGCATCACCTTCTACACCACACCTACCTTCTCCCAGGAAAAGCACGCGGAGGCTGAAGCCGGTGCTGCGATCTACGACGACTATTGCTCGCGCTGCCACGGCGAGGCCCTGCACAACACCAGCGGTGGGGTGACCTTCGACCTGCGCCGGCTGCGCCCGACCGAGCACGAGCGCTTCGTCAATTCGGTGCTCAACGGCAAGAAAGACATGCCGCCCTGGCGTGGCGTGCTGAAACCCGACCAGATCGAAGAGGTGTGGGCCTATATTCGCGCCACGGTTGATCGCCAACCTTAACCCGCACGTGACGTCTTGTTTCATCGATTATGCGACCCGGCCCCGCCGAGGTTGCGCGGGTTCGTTGACTGCGCGTGCGATCGCATGCGAATGGATTTGAGCAACAGGTGCAGCCAATTATCTGACCCGATCGCACACCCGTATGGCACAGCCAATCGGCGAATACCGAATGACGAATCACTCGACATTCGAAATGAACCGTCGTGGCATCCCAGAGGAGGTTGTGCGCCAGGTCCTCACTGCCCCAGAGCAGCGATATAGTCTTCGGACCGATCGGGACCTATTACAATGCAGGATCGCATTTGCGGGACACAAGTACCTTGTACGCGTGGTCGTTGATATAAGCCGAAGCCCGCCGGAGGTTGTTACGGTGTATCGAACCAGCAAAATTATGAAATACTAGAGATAAGACGTGAAAGCCACCTACGACGCGGAGACGGACACCCTCAGCATTGTCTTGCGACCTGACGTTAACGTCGCGGAGAGCGACGAGGACAAGCCCGGCATCATCTTGGATTATGACGCGCAGGGGAATTTGATCTCACTGGAAATCCTCGATGCCTCCAAGCGGGTCACCGAACCCCGGCGAATGGAATTCGAAACAACCGGATGACGGGGACGGGCGCCACTGCAGAATGCATGCAGAAAAAAGGGCCGCTTGCGCGGCCCTATTAGTTCCCTTCCAGTATTAGTGAGCGTCGTTAGTGCGCGCTGTTGCCACCGGCGCCCGCCGCATTGGAAGCGCCGCCGGAGGACGGCTTGTTGGCAGCTTGACCGCCTGCGTTATGGCTGCCTTGCTGCGCCGCCGCGCCGCCATTACCCGGGTTGGAAGATCCGCCGGCGCGATTCATATTGGCCGCGCTGGCCCCGTTTCCGCGAATGCCGGCGTTCCCGCCCGTCGCCGACCGGGTCGTCGTGGTGGTGGTCTGCGAGCCGATACGGGCTCCGCCGCCGCTCACGCCACCGACCGCATAGCCGCCGCCCTGGTGATAGCGATTGATGACGGTGGTGCTGCTGCCGGGCGCATAGCCGTAGTAGCGCTTTTTGTGCAGAAGCACATAGCGCTCGGACGGACCGTAGTGACGCCGCCCGTGCAGATACACGTAGCGGTCAGGCTGCCCGCGGCGGATGACCGTGGTCCGGTTGTACGGATGACCATACAGCGCGTAGGAGCCGCCGTTGCGCACGGTCGCGCTGCGCTGCGTGGTCACACTCGTTGAACCGCCACCGACCGTGGCTCCGCCGGCGCGGCCCATCTGCATTGAGCGATTCATGTTGCCGCCCGACGCCTGCTGGCCACCGCCGGACTGACTGTTGGAAGCGCCTTGCTGGCCCTTGCCAGCGCCCTGCTGGTTGGCGGCAGTGCTCTGCTTGGCAGCGCCGGCTTGGCCATGCGACTGGGCCTGCGCCCCGGCCTGGCTTTGGCCACTACTGCCTTGGTTCATACCTTGCGCCTGAGCAACTTGCAGCGACCCCAATCCAAGTGCCGCGGTTGCCAAGAGCGTCAGCGTGAGACTTCTGACTGACTTCATTTCCTCCTCCAGAGCGGTCTCAAGCTCCCCGACGGCTAACGCCAGTGCGGCCTGATCGTTTCTTGCATGGAGACGTTTTCATCAACATGAACAGCCGTTTATCTGGTGCACGCGGTGATTGCGAACAAAGTCCACCCACGGGTGGCTGGCGCTGCATTGATGTTTACGCCGCTTGAGTTCCAAGCCGGTCTGGTCTTAAAATCTATAGGACTATAGATAACCGCAGGGGACGGAAATGAGTGCTGTCGCAGCGGAGGGGCGCGCCGATAAGACACGCGCACGCTGGCTCGAGACGCTGGAGCATTTTCGTGAGGATCGCGATGCGCCAGGCTCGCCGCAGTACTGGTCGCCGCGTCTCGACACCGCCTCACGCGACGAGTTGCGGGCAATTCAGGAGGCGAAGGTCGCCGCTGTCGTGCCGTTTCTGTATGAGAACAGTGCCTTCTACCGTCGCCGGTTTGATCGGCTCGGCCTCCTGCCTGATGACATCCGCACCGTCGATGACCTGATCGCCAAATGGCCCGTCGTCGACAAAGCCGAGATGGCGGAGGACGCGATCGCCAATCCGCCCTACGGAACCTACACGGCAATGAGCGAAACGGTGTGGGCGGAGCGCGGCTGGATGATGTTTGCGTCTTCCGGCTCAACCGGCGCGCCGCGCGTGTTTCGCTACAGCCATGTAGATCGCGAGATGGGCGCGTGGGCCAACGCGCGTGCGCTGCATGCGATGGATTTCCGCAAGGGCGACACGGTGTTCATGGTGACCGGCTACGGTCCGCACGTTTGGGCTTGGGGCGTCCAATATGCACTGGAGAAAATGCGGCTGCCGATAATCCCCGGCGGCGGCATGGATGCGCGGGCGCGCGCCAACGTCGTGTTGCGCTACCAGCCGACGATCCTGCTGCTCACGCCATCCTATGCGCTGCACCTCGGGCGGGTGATCGAGAGCCTCGGCGCCGACCCGCGCAAGACCGCGGTGCGCACCTTGTTTGTCGCCGGCGAACCCGGCGTGAGCGTGAAGGCGACGCGCGAGCGCATCCAGGATCTATGGGGCGCCCGGATGGTCGAGTTCTACGGCTG
>JAMXLO010000091.1 GCA_024280945.1 Acetobacteraceae bacterium | reverse complement strand
GCTGCCGTTGCCTGGAGCCTTGCCGAGACGAAGATGCGCATTCTGTGTCTGGAGCAGGGCGACTGGATGAAGCAGTCAGACTACCCATCCAACGGCCGGGACTACGAGGCGCGGGTGTTCAGCGACTATGCCACCAGCCCGAACATCCGCCAGCGGCCGAGTGACTACCCGATCAACGATGACAACTCGCCTATCAAGGTGGTGAACTTCAATGCCGTTGGCGGCTCGACTGTGATGTACACAGCGCATTACCCGCGCCTGCATCCATCCGACTTCCGCGTCCGCACGCTGGACGGCGTGGCAGATGACTGGCCGATAGACTACGCGACGCTGGAGCCGTTCTTCGCCGAGAATGACCGCATGACTGGCGTCTCGGGGCTCGCTGGCGATCCCGCCTACCCTGCACATGAGCCGCCGATGCCGCCGCTGCCTCTGGGCAACACTGGCACCAAGATTGCGCAGACGATGAACAAGCTTGGCTGGCATTGGTGGCCGTCGGACAGTGCGATCGCGACGACCGAATATGATGGTCGCGCTCCGTGCATCAACATCGGACACTGTACGCCGGCCTGCGCCCAGGGGGCGAAGGCGAGCACCGACATCACCTATTGGCCGCATGCCATCCGTGCCGGGGTTGAACTGCGCACCAATTGCCGCGTGCGAGAAATCACTGCCGGCGAAGACGGCATGGCGACGGGCGTGGTTTATTACGATGCCGATGGCGTCGCGCAGTTCCAGCCGGCCGAAGTCGTCATCATGGCGTGCAATGGGGTCGGCACCCCGCGGTTGCTGCTGCATTCGGCCTCGGGCGGTTTCCCCAACGGGCTCGCCAACTCGAGTGGGCTCGTGGGCAAGAACCTGATGTTCCATCCCTGGGCGCACGTTGTCGGCTACGTCGACGAGCCGATGGACGGGCACCGCGGGCCGCCACTTTGCCTGTGGAGCCAGGAGTTCTATGAGACCGACCGCTCCCGCGGCTTCGTCCGCGGGTTCAACTTTCAGTTCAACCGTACCATCGGCATCGGCACCGAGGCGGTCAATGCGGAGGCAATCGGCCTCGTGCCGTGGGGCGAGGGGCATCACGATGCGTTCCGCGGTCTTGTCGGTCATCGCATGTCGGTGGGCATCTGCACGGAGGATCTGCCGGAAGAGCACAACCAGGTAACGCTCGATCCGGTGCTGAAGGATCGTCACGGCATCCCTGCGCCAAGGATCGACTACACGATTGGCGAGAACACCAACCGCATGCTCGACTTTGCCATCGATCGCGGCAAAGCGATCCTAGCAGCTGCTGGTGCGCGACATGTTCACATCGTCCGCCCCGTGGTCTATGGCGGTTGGCACTTGCTCGGTACGGCCCGTATGGGCAACGACCCAGAACGCTCTGTGGTGAATTCCTGGGGACGCAGCCACGACGTCAAGAACCTCTTCATTGTCGACGGCAGCATCTTCGTAACGTCCGGCGGCGTGAATCCTACCTCCACAATTCAGGCACTGGCGCTGTACATCGCCGACAGTATCAAGCAACGTTTGGCGACTCTGTTCGACTAAGGAGGTCAAATGAACGGCCAGACACTGACCAAGACCGAGGTCGCCGATCTGCGTTGCCTCGCGGGCATGATTGTTCCCGCCAGCCCAGCGCATGGCGTACCTGGCGCGGACGACGACACGATCTTTGCTGATATTGTCAAAAGCATAGGCCGCGACCGCGATAAGGTATGTGCCGCACTGGCCAAACTTCGGATGCTCGCCGGTGGCCCATTTGGCACCCTGGATGCCGCGCGCCGGAATGAAGTGGCGGCCAGGCTGCGTGCCGAAGGCGGCGCTCCGATCGGGGTTCTGACCCGGATCGTGCTGCTATGCTATTACCGCGACGATCGGGTGATGGTGTCACTCGGCCTCGAGGCGCGTCCGCCCTTCCCGAAAGGGCACGTCGTCGAGCAGGGGGACTGGTCGCTGCTCGACCCGGTCCGCAGCCGCAGGCCGTTTTGGCGTCAGGTATCGTAAGCGGGAAGTGCTTCGGGCTTACGAGCCAGCCTCGACAATGTCGCCAAAGAGTACCCAGCTCTTGCCGTCCCAGCGCTCCACCTGCATGGCTTTAATGGGGCGATGATCAGTGTGGCTGGTGCTTGCTTTGATGCCAGGCAGCACGATCGGCAGCTCGATATCGTACAGCTTCTCTGCCTGTTTCATCACGTTCTCACGTGAGAAATCGCCATTGCGCTGCTTCAGCACCTGCAGCATCAGCTTTGAGGCGGCATACGCATATACATAATTTTTGTCGGTCAGATAGGAGCCGGGCATGTATTTTGCCATTGGGAACTCGACGCTGATACAGTGGTTGAACCAGAGATAGGGCACTGATCATGACCAATGAGAGAATGGCTGCGCAGATTTCCACCAAGGACGGCTTCATCGCTGCGCTTGATCAAAGCGGAGGATCGACGCCCGGTGCATTGCGTCTCTATGGTATTCCGGACAGCGCCTATAGCAGTGACGCTGAGATGTTCGCGCTGATGCACGCTTTCCGGGTTCGTATCATGACGGCCCCCGCTTTCAGCGGAGAAAAGATCATAGGCACTATTCTTTTTGAGGGGACGATGGATGGTCAGGTACAAGGGGAGGCGGTTCCAACCTTTCTATGGAACAAGCGTGGCGTCGTACCCTTTGTAAAGGTCGATAAGGGTCTGCAGGCCGAGAACGACGGGGTCAGCTTGATGCGGCCGATGCCTGACTTGGATGCGCTACTTGCCCGTGCGGCGAAACTCGGCGTATTTGGCACGAAAATGCGCTCGGTCATCAATTTGCCCTCGAAGGCGGGCATTTCCGCTATTGTTGCGCAACAATTCGAAGTTGCCACGCAAATCGATCGGCATGGGCTGATGCCAATTCTTGAGCCGGAAGTCTCAATCAAGAGTCCGGACAAGGCCGGCGCCGAGGCGATTCTGCTAGCGGAACTTAAGCGTGGGCTGGATGCGTTGCCGCGCAATCGTCAGGTGATGCTGAAGTTGACGATCCCGGATGTATCGGACCTCTACGCCCCGCTGATCAATCATGAGCGCGTAGCGAGGGTTGTCGCTCTCTCGGGAGGGTATACCCGAGCCGAAGCGTGCCAGCGCTTGGCCAAAAATCACGGGATGATCGCGAGTTTCTCGCGAGCCCTGGCCGAAGGCCTGACGCGGTCAATGAGCGATGACGCGTTCAATGCGACACTGGCCGGCGCAATCCACGATATCTACTTGGCATCAACCCAGAAGCATTGATTCACCGGCGCTCTCGGAAGCGGCGAATGAGGGCGTT
This sequence comes from Acetobacteraceae bacterium, assembly GCA_024280945.1. Lineage (GTDB taxonomy): Bacteria > Pseudomonadota > Alphaproteobacteria > Acetobacterales > Acetobacteraceae > JAMXLO01. Next base: position 4,831 of record JAMXLO010000091.1, on the reverse strand, counting down.
GGTCGAGCTGTCATGCTGCAGCGCGGGCGTCGCAGACGCGGAAAGTTCTGGAATGATCCGTTGCGCCAGGACCTTGCCCAGCTCGACGCCCCATTGATCGAAGGAGTCGATCCCCCAAATCGCACCCTGAGTGAATACGCTGTGCTCGTACAAGGCCACCAGCGATCCCAAGCTTCTGGGAGTCAGGGCATCCGCGAGAATCACGTTGCTGGGGCGGTTGCCCTCGGTCACCCGGAAAGGCGTCTGGAACGCTGGTGAGCCTTCGGCGGTGAGTTCATCCGCCGTCTTGCCGAAGGCCAGCGCTTCCGCCTGGGCGAACAGGTTGGCCATCAGCAGATTGTGCTGGTCGGTGAGTGGGCTAAGCGGCTGACAAAAGCCGATGAAGTCGCATGGCACCAGTTTCGTGCCCTGATGCAGCAACTGATAGAATGAGTGCTGCCCGTCGGTGCCCGGTTCCCCCCATACGATCGGGCCGGTCTGCGCACTTACCGCGTGGCCCTGCAGGTCAACATGCTTGCCGTTGCTCTCCATCTGCAGCTGCTGCAGATAGGCAGGAAAGCGTCTGAGATGCGACGAGTAGGGCATCACACCGAGTGTCTGAGCTCCGAAGAAGTCATTGTACCAGACAGTCAGCAGGCCAAGCAGCAGCGGCAGATTCCGCTCAGGTGAGGCGGTGCGGAAGTGCTCGTCTATTGCACAAAAGCCTGCCAGCAAGTCGCGGAACCCGTCGGGGCCGATGGCAATCATGGTTGACAACCCGATTGCCGAATCCATCGAGTAGCGGCCGCCAACCCAATCCCAGAAGCCAAACATGTTGGCGGTGTCGATGCCGAACTTGCGCACTGCCTCAGTGTTGGTCGACAGGGCAACAAAGTGCTTGGCGACAGCAGTCTCCGAGCCCAACGCGTCCACCAGCCATTTGCGCGCGGTTGCAGCGTTGGTCATCGTCTCGAGCGTGGTAAAGGTCTTTGAGGCGATGACAAACAGCGTTTCGCCTGCATCCAGGTCGCGCGTCGCCTCGGTAAAGTCGGCTCCGTCGACGTTGGAGACGAAGCGAAATATCATCGATCGTTCACTGAATGGACGCAGCGCGAGATAGGCCATCTCCGGCCCGAGATACGAGCCGCCGATGCCGATATTGATGACGTTGCGGATGCGCTTGCCGGTATGACCGAGCCACGCGCCGGAGCGAATGCGCGTGGCGAACTGGGACATGGCATCCAGCACCTGGTGCACATCAGGCACGACGTCGTGGCCATCGACCAGGATACGCGCGTCCCTTGGCGCGCGCAGCGCCACGTGCAGCACCGCGCGCTGCTCGGTGACATTGATCTTTTCACCGCGGAACATCGCATCCCGGCGCGCCATTACCCCGCGTTCCGCTGCAAGACCGAGCAGCAGCCGCATGGTCTCGTCAGTGACACGGTTTTTCGAATAGTCGAGATATAGCCCTGCACCTTCCGCTGTCAGCCGTTCGCCACGCCCAGGATCGTCAGCAAAGAGCTGTCTCAGATGCGCGTCCTTGATCTGCTGATAGTGCGTCGCGAGCGCCTGCCAAGCCGCGGTCTGGTTCGACTGAGCTGCCATGGGTCCTCCTCCGTCGCGTCTATGTCAGCGCCTTGCTCTTCGCCTCGATGGCACCCAGCAGGTCCTTCCAGGAATCGACGAACCCCTTGGCGCCTTCATCCTGCAGCTGCTTGGCAAGCGCGGACACATCGACGCCTGCGCGCGCGATCGCTACCAGCACCTGTTCGGCGTCGCCGCCATCGCGCGGCATCGCCTGGCCGACCGAACCATGCTCTCCGAACGCGAGCAGCGTCTCCTCCGGCATCGTGTTGACCGTATTCGGAGCCGCCAGCGCGCCGATGTACAGCACATCCGATGCCTGCGGATCCTTGGTGCTGGTACTGGCGAACAGCAGCCGCTGCGGACGCGCACCGTATCCCTCCAGTCGCTGCCAGCGCTCTGACGCTAGCAAGTCCCGGTAGGCCTTATAGCTCTGCTGCGAGACCGCGATCCCAAGCCGATCGCGAAGCTCCGCCGGGACTTTCTCCAACGTCGCCTTGTCCCAGCGGCTGACGAACACCGAGGCGACAGATCGTACATCCGGGTCGAGACCAGCAGCCACACGCCGTTCGAGGCCACGCATGTATGCATCGGCGGCGCGCACATAATCATCGCGCGAGAACAACAGCGTGACGTTGATCGGCACACCAGCGAAGATGGCCTCCTCAATTGCGGGGAGGCCCTCTAGAGTCCCGGGAATCTTGATGAACAGATTGGCACGTCTGGCTTGACCATGCAGCGCACGCGCCTCCGCGACCGTCTTCGCCGTGTCATGCGCGAGGAGGGGGGAGACCTCCAGCGATACCCAGCCATCCACACCGGCCGTGCGTTTGTGGATTGCCGCGAACATGTCGGCCGCCTTGGTCAGGTCCTGGATCGCCAATTCAAAGAACAGTGCCTCGCCACTCTTGCCAGAGCCTGCTTGCCGCCTGATCTCGTCATCATAGGCTTTGCTGTGCGTGATTGCGTGATCGAATATCGATGGGTTGGAGGTGAGGCCGGTTACCGATAGCTCGTTAATGTACCTCTGCAAGGTACCGCTGGTCAGAAGATCTCGGGTGATATTGTCTAGCCAGAGGCTCTGACCCAGTGCATGGAGCCGCTCTGTTGCCTTCATATCGGCCTCCTCACGCAGCTGTCTCTGCCGCGGGGTTTGGGTTGTGCCAGGGCCCATCCGATCCGATCAATGCCTGGGCCTCATCGGGGCCCCAGGTCCCCGGCTCGTACGGATAAACGGGCGTCGAGTCATCCAGGACCGGCTCTACGATCCGCCACTGGGCATCAACGATATCGTCGCGTCCGAACAATTCGCCAAGCCCCCGCATCGCATCACCTAGCAGTCGTTGATATGGTGGCATCAGGTTCGGCGCATGTTCTGTCAGCAGCATCTCGACGTCTTCGCCGACCATGCGTTCGCCAGGCAGCTTCACGCGCACGCCCATGCCGATACTCACATCAGGGCTGATACGCATGCGTACGTGCCCGGAACTCACCGGCACCAACTCGTCAAACGTCTCTCGTGGCGGTCGTTTGAACCGCACCATAATCTCAGTTGCCGTCACCGGCAGCATCTTGCCCGCACGAATATAGATCGGCACTCCGGCCCAGCGCCAGGATTCAATAAACAGCTTCAGCGCGACGAACGTCTCGACTGTCGAGCCGGCACGCACGCCAGGCACGGACTGGTACCCGACATATTGCCCCCGCACCATGTCGGAAAGTTCCAGAGGACGCACCGCCTTCAGCAAAGCGGACTTCTGATCGCGCAATGCCTCATGTTCTTCGCCGGTCGGCGGATCCATTGTCAGTTGTGCGAGGACCTGCAGCATATGGTTCTGTACCACGTCCCGCAGGGCACCGGTCTCGTCGTAAAACCGGCCACGATCCTGGACGCCGAAGTCCTCGGCCATGGTAATCTGGATGCTGCTGACATGGTCACGGTTCCACAGCGGCTCGAACATCGAGTTGGCAAATCGGGTATAAACGATGTTCTGTACCGGCTCTTTCCCTAAGTAGTGGTCGATGCGGAAGATGTTCTCCTCGGGGAAGTACTGCGACAGCAGCCGGCTGAGCGTTCGCGCCGTCGCTCGGTCGTGGCCAAACGGCTTCTCGATCACCAGCCTCGCGCCGTCGGCACAGCCCGACTTGGCCAATGCCTGCGCCACCGTCGCGAACAGGCTCGGCGGAACCGCGAGATAATGCAGCGGCCGTTTCGCCTGCCCAAGTTGTTGGCGCAGCGCCGTAAAGGTGCTCTCGTCGCCGTAGTCGCCGTCTACATAGCGCAGCAGGCCGAGCAACTGCTGGATCGCCTTCGGATCGCTACCGCCATGGTGCTGCAGGCTGTCGGTGGCGCGCGCCTTCAATTGGTCCAGGTTCCATCCGGCTTTGGCCACGCCAATGATAGGGACATTCAGACCTTCCTCGCGCACCAATCCGAGCAACGAGGGAAAGATCTGCTTATAGGCGAGATCACCGGTCGCGCCAAAGAACACAAGTGCATCGGATGGCGCGGCTGCCATTATTGCCTCCTAACCCTTCTTCTCGACGTGGCCGCCGAACGCGAAGCGCATGGCCGAGAGAATACGATTGGCGAAGTCGGCGTTGCCGCGTGATTCGAACCGCGAATACAGCGCAGTACTGATCACCGGTGCCGGCACGCCTTCATCGATCGCGGCATGCAAGGTCCAGCGACCCTCGCCGGAATCTGAAACCCGTCCCTGGAAGTTGTCCAGTTTGGGATCCTGGCGCAAAGCCCCGGCAGTGAGGTCGAGCAGCCACGAACCCACCACGCTGCCGCGTCGCCACATCTCGGCGACCTGGGCGACATCGATCTGGTACTTGTAGTGATCGGGCTCGCGCAGCGGCGTAGTCTCGGCATCCACTTCCTGACGGCGGAGGCCGATATCGGCATTCTTGATAATGTTGAAACCCTCGGCGAATGCCGCCATCATACCATATTCGATACCATTGTGGATCATCTTCACAAAGTGACCGGCACCGTTCGGGCCGCAGTGAAGATAACCATATTCCGCCTGAGTTGGTGCACCAGTTGCACCCGGTGTGCGAGGTGCCGCCTCGACACCAGGCGCCAGTGAGCGGAATATCGGATCGAGGTGCTTCACGACGGCGTCCTCGCCCCCGATCATGTGGCAGTAGCCACGCTCCAGACCCCACACCCCGCCGCTGACCCCGACATCGACGTAATGCAGGCCCTTGGCTTTCAACTCGCGTGCACGCCGGATGTCGTCATGATAATATGAGTTGC
>JAMXLO010000090.1 GCA_024280945.1 Acetobacteraceae bacterium | reverse complement strand
TCTCGGCGACCCGCACCACATCAATCTGGTACTTGTAGTATCTCGGCGCCCGCAGCGCCGTGGTTTCCGCGTTCACCTGCTGGTGGCGCAGGCCGATATCCGCATTCTTGATGATGTTGAAGCCCTCGGCGAACGCCTGCATCATGCCATATTCGATGCCGTTGTGGATCATCTTCACAAAGTGGCCCGCACCATTCGGCCCGCAGTGAAGATAGCCATACTCGGCCTGCGACGGCTCGCCGGTCGCGCCGGGCGTGCGCTCCGCGGTCTCAACACCAGGCGCCAACGAACGGAAGATCGGATCGAGGTGCTTCACCACCGCGTCCTCGCCGCCGATCATGTGGCAGTAGCCACGCTCCAGCCCCCACACGCCGCCACTGACCCCGACATCGACATAATGCAGGCCCTTGGCTTTCAGCTCGCCAGCGCGTCGGATGTCGTCATGATAATAGGAGTTGCCACCTTCGATGACGATGTCGCCTGGCTCCAGTAGCGGGGTCAGCGAATGCAGCACCGGGTCCACCGCCGCGGCTGGAAGCATCAGCCACACGGCGCGCGGCTTCGCCAGCATCTGTATGAACTCGGGCAGCTTGGTCGTGCCCTTGGCGCCCTTGGCGATCAGTTGCTGCACAGTGTCCGCATTCGTGTCATTGACCACGCACTGGTGGCCGGCCTTGATCAAGCGCTCCACCATGTTCGCACCCATGCGACCAAGGCCGATCATGCCTAGTTCCATCGACAGTCTCCCTAACTAGTCAAACCGGGCGGCCGGCAGCCTTCTTGGCCGCAGCAGTTACTGCATCCACGGTAAATCCAAAGTGCTCAGCTACCACTTTCATCGGTGCGGACATGCCAAACGTGTGCATGCCCATGACAATGCCCGCAGTCCCCGCGTAACGCTGCCATCCGAGCGTCGAACCTTCCTCGACCGTAACACGAGCGGTGGCGCCGGGTGGCAGAACGCTGTCACGATAGGCTGTATCTTGCTCCTCGAACAACTCCCATGACGGCATGCTGACCACGCGCGCGGCTACACCATCGCTTGCCAACCTATCCCGGGCTGCCATGCAAAGTGCCACCTCGCTGCCACTGGCGATCAGGATCACGTCAGGCTTGGCATCCGGTGCGTCCACCAGCACGTAGGCGCCTCTGTGAAGGCCCGAGGCTGCCGCCACTTTGGAGCGATCATATATTGGCAACGCCTGCCGCGAGCAGATCAACGCGACCGGCCGATTGGTCATTGTCAGGGCGCAGCGGTATGCTTCGGACATTTCGTTTGCGTCCGCCGGTCTAATAACCACCATGCCAGGGATTGCGCGTAGCGATACCAGCTGCTCGATTGGTTCGTGCGTCGGTCCATCTTCCCCGACGCTGATCGAGTCGTGCGTCCAGATGTGCAGCACTGGCAGGTCCATAAGTGACGAAAGTCGAATGGCGCCACGCGCATAGTCGGTGAAAATCAGGAAGCCAGAGCCAAACGCGCGAAGTCCAGTGAGCACCATTCCATTGACCGCGGCGCACATCGCGTGTTCGCGGACGCCGAAATGCAGATTGCGGCCAAGGTAGCTGCCCAGGGACCCGGGAGGCTGGAAGTCACCGGCACGTTCGAAGGTCAGTCGTGTTTTGGTACTCGGAGCGAGATCCGCAGCTCCGCCCACGATCCATGGGATACGCTGCCCTACAGCATTCAATACTCTCCCCGAGGCGTCACGTGTTGAGAGCCCTGCTTCACTTGGGGGAAATTCCGGCAATGCGGTCTCCCACCCCGCGGGAAGTCCACGGCGATTGATGTGGTCGATCTGCTCGGCCTGCTCGGGATATTCCTGGCGATAACGCTGAAACAGTGATTGCCATGCGCCGCTCTCTGTTGCGCCACGCCTGCCGAGTTGCGCGGCGAAATATTCGCGCACGCCATCGGGAACAACAAAGAACTGGGCCGGGTCGAAGCCAAAAAACTGTTTGACCAGGCGTACTTCCTCCTCGCCAAGAGGCTCACCATGAGCTTCGGGTGAATCCTGCTTGTGCGGCGCACCGTAGCCGATATGGGACTGAACGACGATAAGGGTCGGCCGGTCGGTCGTGCGCACGAAGGCCCTATAGGCCTGCTCCAGACGGCCAATGTCGTTGGCGTCACCGACATGCAGCACATTCCAGCCATACGCGAGGAAACGCGCGGCAACATCCTCGGTAAAGGCGATGTCCGTGTGGCCTTCGATGCTGACACGATTACTGTCATAAATCCAACACAAGTTGGACAGGCCTAGATGTCCCGCTGTCGACGCCGCCTCACTGGTAATACCCTCCATCATGTCACCGTCGCCACACAGCGCATAGACATTGAAATCGAACAATTCAAAGCCAGGACGGTTATAAGTTGCGCCGAGCCAATTTCGCGCGATAGCCATGCCCACACTAGTTGCAGCACCCTGGCCGAGCGGACCAGTTGTCGTCTCCACACCGGATGTCCAGCCATATTCCGGATGGCCAGGACAACGGCTGCCGGCCTGTCGAAAGCCCTTGATGTCGTCCAGCGTGACCGCCTCGCGTCCGACCTGCTCATAGCTGGAGTTAATTGCCCTGATGCCCGCCAGGTGAATCAGGCTGTAGAGCAGCATCGACGCGTGGCCGCTGGACAGCACGAACCGGTCGCGATTGATCCAACCGGGGTTTGCCGGATCATAGCGCAGTACGCGCTGCCACAGCGTGTAGGCAGCCGGCGCGGCGTCCATGGGCGTACCTGGATGGCCAGACTTTGCCTTCTGCACCGCGTCAACAACCAACATTCGTATGGTGTTGATAGCCAGCTGATCCATGTCACGCTGAGTTCTCATGTCGTTCTTCCCTTTTGTCAGGACGCATCGCGACTAGAGGGTAGATCCCCACGTGTGGCCCGAGCCACCCCCGACAGGGCCAACTCGTTGCGCACTTTCTGCCAATTGTCGAGGGTGGAAGGGACGTATCGTTTAGGCGTGACTGACCTCGAGGGTCATAGGCCAGTGGCGGCCATTTTAGCCAGTTCGGTGGATGAGGCTGGTTGCCCAGGCAACGCACTGCGGCAGTAGCTTGCCAATCGCAACATCGAATGCCTCGACAACGCTCTCGACACTGTTGCTGGACGCCAGGGACCGTTCCACCAAAAGGGTGCGAGCGAGCATCCGATGGTCAGGCATCTTGACCAACACCAGGTCGAGCGCGATGACGGCTGTGGGCGGCTGGTCGGCGTCGCCGTAAACCGCTTCGAATCTCCGGACCTCCGTCTCAAGAAGGTACTCCGGGGTCAGCTCCTGCGCGTTACGTCCGACCCGTGCGATACTGCCATCGTTCTCGAATGCCTCAACCAGCAGCGTTTGTACCAGCACCGGGACCCGGTCGGTCCAGAGCGAATTTGCGTAGTAATCGAACTTTGTCCGGCCACGGATCAATGCAATACGGTCAGTGTCCAGACTTTCCGATACAGTAGGAATATCGATCACGAGCTGTCTGCGCAGGATGCGTCGGTGTTGCGGATCGCCTGCAGCAGAGCTTTCTGGGCTGAGGCGATACATCTGCGGCGCGGATGGACTCGGAAACACGCTGCATCCCACGACCGGGACGGCGCATAGTTCGACCACCAGTACTCTACGCCGGAGGATCATTTGGGCCGATAGCCTTCACGGCGTGCCCCAAGCAAGAGCCTGCTGGGATCCCGTTCAAGCCCCATCGAGACGCGATTGAGACTGGCAACAAGCCGGCGTGTTTCAGCCAATAGCTCGTCCAGCTGTGCCACGCCATTTGTCGTAAGCTCCCGGAGCCCGGGTCGACTGGCTTGCACCAGAGCGTCGAGATCAGACGCAAGCTTCGTGGCACGATCAAATGTGTCGCGGGCTGAGGCAATCAGCTGATCACCCTTGCCCGATGAGCGCTCAAGATTGTTCGCCACGACTTCCAGAGAGGCACTGGCATTGGTCAGATTGTGCATAGCGGCAGCGCCGTCTGCAATGAGCCCGTCGATGTCTCTGCTTCGACGAGCAACCACGCTTGTCATCTCCCGGACATTACCAAGGGTCTCGCTAATCGCGTCGCGGTTCCTGTCATCGAGTAGCGACTCGAGCCTGTCCCCTATCACCAGCAGTCGGCCAACCAACTCCGGTGCGTTGTTGAAGACCTGCTGTAGTGACGACGGGCGCGACGCGATGCGGGGATATCTTTGCCCTTGTTGTGCGGTCAGCGGAGGGGAGTTGCGTGTTCCTCCCGCAATCTCCACGTAACTGACGCCCGTAAGTCCTTGGCTTTCGATCGATGCGATTGCATCGGAGTGGACGCGGACCGTGCTGCGCACTTGTAAAAGCAGGGTTACCAACGTCGGATCATCAGGACTGAGGTCAATCTTTGCGACACGGCCCACATCGATGCCATTCAAACGCACACTTGCCCCCGTGCTCAGACCACTGACCGGCCCGGCGACATCGGTTTCGACGTACTGATATTGAGTCGAGAATTGCACGCGTGCCAGCCAAAGGCTGCCTACCAGCATCCCCATCATAACCAGCAGCACGAACGCCCCGACGGCAACGTAGTTTGCGCGCGCTTCCATTATCAAACCAGCTCCCTATGCAGTGAGCGCCGCGCGCCCTCGCACACCGGCAAAGTACTCATGAATCCAGGGATTGGCGTTGTCACGCAAGGTGGCGATTGTGCCGATGGTAATCTTGCTGTCGACCAGTACAGCGATGCGATCGGTCGTAGCGCGCAAGGTATCGATGTCGTGTGTTACCATGAATACTGTAAGGTGCAGGCTTTGTTGTAGTTCGCGCACAAGGGTGTCGAATTGCGCAGCCGAAATAGGATCGAGGCCCGCAGTGGGTTCATCGAGAAACAAGATCTCGGGATCCAGCGCCAGAGCCCGCGCGAGACCAGCGCGCTTGCGCATGCCGCCTGAAAGCTCAGCGGGATATTTCCCGGAGGCATCCGGTGGCAATCCCACCATGCTGAGCTTCACCGAAGCGATCTCGTCCATGAGCCGCTGGGGCAGATCGGTATGTTCGCGTAGAGGGATCTGGACATTCTCGGCCACAGTCTGATCCCCGAACAGTGCTCCATCCTGGAACAGAACGCCCCAGCGGATCTGCATCCTTATCAGCGCATCCCCGTCTAAGTCAGCCAGGTTCTGGCCGAGCACTTCAATGGTGCCGCTGGTCGGCTGCTGCAGGCCGACGATCGACCTTAGGAGAACGGATTTGCCGGAACCGGAACCGCCGACCACGCCGAGAACTTCGCCCCGGAACACGTCAAGGTCGAGATTGTCGTGCAGAACACGTCCGCCAAGCCGTGTACGCAGACCCCGAATTCTAATGACGACGGACCGGTCAGTAAGCTCGCTCATATCCCCAACCATGAGAAGGTGATCGAGAATGCTGCGTCCGCGACAATGACCAAAAAGATGGATTCAACCACCGCCTGCGTCGTGTGCCGACCGACACTCGAGGCATTCCGTTCCACTTCGAATCCCTGGTGACAACCCACCAATGCGACGACGAATGCGAATACCGGAGCCTTGATTAGCCCAACCCAGAACGTCCAGCCAACCACCGCGGTTTGGAGTTGGTGCAAGAACGCCGGTACTGTGATGCCTAGATCGAGATAGCACATGGACGCGCCCCCGATCAGTCCCATCACGTTCGAATAGAAGGTCAGGAGCGGTAGGGTAATAATGATGCCAAGCAGGCGCGGCAGTACCAGGACCTCGATGATATTAAGGCCTGAGATCTGAATGGCATCCAGCTCCTCACTGACCTTCATCGTGCCGATTTGTGCAGTGAAGGCGGATCCGGATCGCCCCGCGACGATAATGGCAGCGAGCAGCCCGCCCAGTTCGCGCAGGAAGCCGATCCCAAGGAGATTTACGGTATATAGTTCCGCGCCAAAATCGCGCAATTGATCGGAGCCCTGATAAGCGAACACCACGCCGACCAGGAAGGCCAGTAACCCCACGATTGGCAGGGCGTTCAAACCCGTCTCCTCCATCTGATGGACGAGGGCAGCGAGACGCAGGCGCCTGGGATGGAGTATTGTCTCAATGGTCTCGAAAACGACGTGGCCGAAGAATCCAACGAGTTGGTAGCCTTGATGCAACGAATGGCAAAGGCCGCGGCCGATTCGCTCAAGATGCGCGGTCAACGAATGTCGCCGCGGCAACTCTACAGGAGGAGCTCTGCACTCGTGATCGATCGTGTGCACCAGAGCACGGTACTCCGGGCGAACGTTGACTGGCTCTACTGCGATACCTCTGTTCTCGAGAATCCGCTTTGTACGCAGCAGTAGCCATGCGCCTGTTGTATCGATGCTATCAAGCGCGGCGCAGTCGATTTCGACGCGGGTAGACCCGGTGGCATCGAAGGCACGCAATGTGGAATCAAGGCGCCGCGCCTCACTTATGATCCAGGACCCGCCCACGGCCAGCCGTAGGGTGTCGCCTTGATGCACCACGTTGTACCACGCACGCTCCTCCGGCGGAGGAGCGTGCGATATGCCGATCACGGCACTGTCAGCCGGTACACCTTTCCCGCTGTGCCGCTGTACAGCGCCTTCTTTTCCGCCGCCGATGCGCCGGATGTTATGCGTTTGAACGCGTTCCATAGCTCGGTGTAGCCACCCGACTGCTTATCGGGCGGAAAGTTGCTCTCGAACATGCACCGGTCGACGCCGAACGCTTCGATGCAGCCCTCGATATACGGTCGCCACGCCGCAGCCAGATCCTCGGAGGTGGGCGGCATGTCACGTTCATGGAAGTCGAAACCAACGGACACCATGCCGAGACCGCCAAGCTTGCAGTAGACGTTCGGACACTTGGCGAGATCGTTGATGTCCTTGCGCCACGTCGCGAGGATCTCCTCGCGATCACCGTTGTACGGACCTACCCCCAAGATACCACCCACATGGTTCAGAATGATGGTGGTGCCTGGAAAGGATCGAGCGAGGTCCACCGCGTCGGGTAGTTGTGGATGATACTGCCAGGACTCGAAACTCAGTCCCAATGGGGCGAGTTGGGCGAATCCTTCGCGGAATTTCGGGTCCAGCACCAGGTGCGGTGGAACCACGCGCGAGGCATACTTGCCAACAGACTCGTGGCCATCCCAAGCGACACCATGGCGCAGCCCGCGCAACCGGCCGCCTGCGGCCTGTACCTCGGCCTCCAGCAACTCTCGGACGCGCGCACCTACAGTAAGATCGCCGCCGCCCACGATGCCCTCAGCCACCCGGCAGGGGCCATAGCCGCCCGAGGCACTCATCGCCGCAATGCCGGTGACGAACTCGACTTCCCCCAGCGCGGCCATCTCGCGGGGACCGTCCTTGCGGTACATCGCGCGGCATTCGAGGAATACCGTCGAGACTATGTTGTGGCCGCTGCCGATATCTGCCAGCAGCTCGGGAAGCAGATAATGACCGCGATGCGGCATATCCCAGAAATGGTGGTGCGGATCGATGATCGGCAGATCCGGTTCCAGCGCGGCTTCGGTGGGGCGTTTCGTGAGCCATGCCTTCAGTGCGGCATCGTCACGATAGACGCCACCGCGATATTCGCCTTTAGAATCTCCGAACTGGGGCATGCTATCTCCTCCATTCCATCTTGCACGGTCCCGCGTCGTTGCTTGGGACCGTATGAAACGCCATGCCTATCATACTGCGGCGGATCGCGGCAGTATGCCGGTCATCACATAGGGAGAGCACTCATGATCGACCTGTATTTCTGGCCTACCGGTAACGGCAAGAAGGTTGTCATCCTGCTCGAGGAACTGGGCGTTCCCTACACCTTCCAGCCTATCAACATCGGCCGGGGTGATCAGCTGACGCCGGCATTCCTGAAGATCTCACCGAACGGCCGCATGCCGGCGATCGTGGACGACGAACCGATGGGCGGTGGTGAGCCGATCTCGATTTTCGAGTCCGGCGCCATCATGACCTACCTGGCAGAGAAGCACGGACGGTTCCTTCCGCTGGATCCGCGCGGCAAGTACGACGTTGCGCAATGGGTTAGTTGGCAATTGGCAAACCAGGGGCCAAAGCTGGGCGAACAAGGCCACTTCCGTCGTGCGCTGGCGAGCGGCAAGAACGGCGATCTTTCCTACGCGATCCGCCGTTTCGACAACGAGGCTCACCGCATCTTTGGGGTGATGAATCTGGGTCTGTTCAACAAGCGCTACCTCGCCGCGGGGCAGTACACCATCGCGGACATGATCTGCTATCCATGGGCCTCAAGCTGGTCCACGCGCACTATCGACATCGAGGAATTCCCGAACGTCAAATGCTGGCTGGAAGAAATCGGCGAACGGGCGGCGGTGAAAAAGGCAATGGCGCTGGGACCGGAATTTCGTGAGGATCCTGCCTCGATCAGCGCGGATGAGCAGGCCCGGCGTCAGAAGCTGGTTGCGGACCAGCGAGCCCAGTCGATCCCGGAGGAGTGGATCAGGGCAGCAGCAGAGTAGGCGAGAGGTTACGGCACAGGTGCATCGTTCGCCGATGCACCTCGCCCCCTTGTCAGAAGAAGATGCTCAGGTTCTTTGCCGTCAGCACGTTCTGATCCAGAACCATTCTGCGACTGAAAATCCGCCACTCGCCGCCGATACGGCGCAACTTGTCATGACGGGTGCCGACATAGAAGTCTTGCTCTGTCTCGCCGCGGCTGCGGTAGACGATAAAATTGCAATGGATTGTCAAGTCTGCGTCGCATGATTCGGACGCGACCTCGATATTGGTGATCAGATGACGGGTCCGCGATGGCGGGTCCTCCGCCCAGGCCATGCCCGTATCAAGCCGCGCGACCCGTGCCCTTAGCGTCCCGATGTCCTCGTCGAACAGCCCGAAGTCGTCCGCCGTTTCCGGATCTTCCCTCGAATAGCGGTCTGCGTCCAAGATGGCGATCGCCTTGCTGGACCTGGGATAGCGGTTCGTCCGCGCCGTCATCCAGTAGTGGACGTCGTCAGTGAACAGTCCGAGCCATTCATGAAAGCGCCTCTCGTCCAGCAGGCGAGCCTCACGATAGAGGAACTGCTCGACACTTCGGATCGTCTCTGCGTCAAGCATGTTCCGCTTCCCGCGCGGGCGAGCACCCCACCGCGCCCCAGTCTGCGGCCGCCATCAACTCCGCCCATCGTCGATAGAATCGCCTTTGATTGCTCTCGCTGAACCGATAGTCGCTGACCCAGGCGCCGAGGTCCGGATCGAAGTGGTCGTGTCCCAGTCCCATCCTGTTGTTGATCGGCATGCGCCGCGCCACCACTCCACGACAGGTCTGCGTGCACTCCTGCCAATTGTCCATGTCGTCCTGCTCGAACGACCCTGATGGGCTGAAACCGCGAATCCCTGCCTGACGGATTGCCCGCTTGACCTCGGACGGTGCTGCCTTGTCTGCAAAGACAAAAGAGCGAACCTCGGTCTTCTCCGGGCCTCGCGGCTGCCAGACCCGGAAAGTGCGGGAAGTGCCGCGCAGCAGCGAGAAATGCGGAAAAACTGTGCCAACGATCGGATTGATCAGATTGGCGCGCGGCCCAAGACGCCGGCGAACGCTGGCGGCGATTTCTTTTTCGTACTTCTCGATTTCCGGCATCGGTGGATCACCGACATCATCAGGGCCGACACAGATCAATGCATGACCATTACCCGGCGAGGCCATGCGCTGTCTACTGTGCGTATTCGCCGTGACTCCACGGCTCAATCCGATCTTGACTGCAGACAGGTGGTTCCACTGGACGTGGTATGCATCACCACCGAAGTTCTCGGCGGGGAACTTCCAGTTGCACGGCATGATCCACTTGTGGGTCGCAATGACCTCGATACCGCCCTCGCACCGGTCGACGAACGTGTCGATGTACCACGCCATTTCTCCGAGGTACTCGCGCAATGCCGGTGCACCGGGGTCGAACGTAGCAAACCAGAGCCCTTTGTAACTCTCTAGTTGTGCCACGGGAATCAACCCGAGGCTCTCTCTGGCGAGATCACCGTGATAGGCTTCGCGAAGGTTCGGCACCCCCGTCAGGCTTCCGTCATTGCCGAACGTCCAGCCATGATAGGCGCAGATGAAGCTTGCCGCATTGCCCTCATCTGCACGACACAGCCGGTTTCCGCGATGGCGGCAGACGTTGAGGAACGCTCCCACGTTTCCCAGGCCGTCACGTGCCACCAGGATCGGATCCTCTCCCATATAGGTGGTGATGAAGTCGCCATGTTCCGGGATCTGGCTGTCATGACACAGGAACAGCCAGCAGCGCGCAAAGATCTGCCGCAGCTCCATTTCGTAGATCTCCGGCTCAATGAAGATACGGCGACTGATCAATCCGTGCTCGGCATCGACGAGCGCGGCAATCTCTGCTGTCATGATGCCTCCAATGGTTTGTGTCGGTGGCCGGCTGGCAGGCGAAGCCTAAACGCGCTGCAAGCCAGTGACCAGCCTTGGCCGGAGAGGCAGCAATGCATCGATGTCTCGCCGCGGGCGCGGCGATAGCCCTGTCCCTGACTTGGCCCGCATGGGCCGACGATACGCCCAAGCGCGGCGGTATCCTGACCTTCATGATCCCGGCGGACACGCCGCCGAGCTTCGATGGCCACCGCGAGAACACGTTCGCCACCATACATGCTGTGGCACCTTTCTATAGCGTGTTGATCCGCGCGAACCCCGAGAATCCAGCCGACACGACCCAATTCGTCTGCGACGTCTGCACCGAGATCCCTAAGGCAATTGACGACGGCCAAACCTACGCCTTGCAGATCCGTGACGATGTGCGGTTCAGCGATGGATCGCCGATGACCGCCTACGACGTGGTAGCAAGCTGGAACAAGATCGTTGCTCCGCCGGAGGGAGTGATCAGCGTGCGCCGCGGCTACTATTCGATGATCGACAGGATCGAGGCGCCGACCGCGAAGACGGCCGTGTTCCACCTCAAGTTCGCGACCGCGGCGTTCATGCCGGCGCTCGCCGACCCGTATGCCTTCATTTACAAAAAGGACATCCTCGATCGCGACCCGCACTGGTTCGAGACGAAGATCATGGGTTCAGGGCCGTTCCGCTTCAAAGAATATCAGGTGGGGCAGGCAGTGTCCGGTATGCGCAATCCCGACTATTACCGGCCAGGCTTGCCGTACCTCGATGGGTTCATCGGCATCTTTGCCGACAAGCAGGCGGTGCGCGTGGCGGCGATCAAGGCCGACAGGGCGGCGATCGAGTTCCGTGGTTTCCCCCCGGCAACACGCGACGAGTTGGTGGCTGCCTTGGGTGATCGTGTCACCGTGCAGGAGAGCGACTGGAACTGTGGGGCCTTGGTCACGCCCAACCACGCGCGCAAGCCATTCGATGACGTGCGCGTCCGGCGGGCTTTGACGCTCGCGATCGACCGCTGGCATGGCGCCGCACCGATGTCGCGCATCACGCTGCAACGGACAGTTGGTGGAATTGTGTTTCCTGGCTCGCCTCTGGCTGCAAACCGGGAGGAGTTGCAGCAATTGGCCGGGTATTGGCCGGATATCAACGCGTCGCGCGCCGAGGCCAGGCGGCTGTTGAAAGAGGCCGGGGCGGAGGGGTTGTCATTCGAATTGCTCAATCGAAATGTCGATCAGCCATACAAGTTCAACGGAACCTGGGTCATCGACGAATGGAGCAAGATCGGTGTGCACGCCACCCAGCGCGTGGTGCCGACCGGACCCTATGAGGAAGCGCTCCGCAACGGGGACTTTGCAGTGGCCATCGATGCGGAGTGCCAGAACATTGTCAATCCGCTGCTCGATGGCACCAAGTATCTGCCCCACTCGGTGTCCGATGCGAACTATGGGAACTATGATGATCCGACTGAAATCGATATTTACAACCGGATGCTGCGTGAACCGAATTTTGCGCGGCAGCGTGACCTGATGCGTCAGCTTGAGAAACGGGTCCTCGATACAGAGGCGCACGAAGCCTTCCTGCTCTGGCGTTACCGCATCGTTCCGTATCGGAGCTACGTCAAAGGCTTCAAGATCAGCCCCAGCCATTACGTCAACCAGGATCTGGCGACGATCTGGCTCGACAAGTAGCCACTGACAGGTTGTAGTCGCAGAGTTGGGTGCAAATAGGAGGATTCGATCATGAAGCGACAATTGCACCTGAATTTGTTCATTCACGGACGAGGACATCACGAGGCGGCGTGGCGCCATCCGGCGGCGTCACCGCTGGCACTGACGGACATCAGCTATTACGTGGAGGTGGCACAGCGAGCCGAAGCCGCGCTGTTCGACTCCATTTTTATGGCTGACCAACTGGCGGTAGGTGGTGACGTAGCCCAGGCGCCGCGCACGTGGCTTGAGCCAATCACAGTCTTGGCGGCGCTCGCCATGGCAACGCAGCGGGTCGGATTGATCGCCACAGCGTCCACCACATACACCGAGCCGTTCAATCTCGCGCGTCAGTTCGCGTCCATCGATCACATCAGCAACGGGCGCGCGGCCTGGAACATCGTGACCTCGTGGCTTGCGACTGCGGCGGAGAACTTTGGCGCTGCCGGGCAGGTGAGCCACGGAGACCGCTACGACCGCGGCGAGGAATTTATGGAAGTCGTGAACCAGCTCTGGGACAGCTGGGCGGACGATGCTGTGATCGACGATCGAACCAGCGGAATTTATGCACGCCGCGACCGCATCAGGCCAATCAGCCATCGTGGCGCTTTCTATTCGGTTGCCGGACCACTCAACATGCCACGATGTCCTCAAAGTCGTCCGGTCCTGGTGCAGGCGGGCTCGTCAGACACCGGCCGCCGCTTCGCCGCGCGACATGCTGATGCGGTGTTCACCGCCCAGATGGCGAAGAAAGCGGCACAGGAGTTCTATGCCGATTTGAAAAAACTGGCAGCGGACGGCGGGCGATCGCCGGAGCATATCCTCATCTTGCCGGGGCTGAGCCCGATGATTGCCTCGACTGAAGCCGAGGCGCAGCGGCTTGCACGGGAAGCCAACGAATTGACCGACCCAGAGGTGGGACGCAAGCGGCTATCCGGCCGATTCGGAGGTTACGATTTCTCGCGTTTGCCTCTGGACCGGCCACTCGTGCCCGAGGATTTCCCTGACCCGCGCACAGTGCAGGCGGCGCGCAGCCGTACTGAGGTGATCATCGACCTGGTCCGGCGGGACAAACCGACGCTGCGCCAGTTGCTGAGTTATCTGGCAGGCGCGCGCGGGCATTATGTGACAGCTGGGACGCCGGAGCAGATCGCTGATCTGATCGAGGACTGGTTCAATACCGGCGCAGCGGACGGGTTCAATATCATGCCGCCGCTGCTTCCCGCTCAGTTGGACGCTTTCAGCCAGGGCGTCATCCCGATTCTGCAGTGTCGCGGGCTCTTTCGCACGGAGTATGTTGGAAAAACTTTGCGCGAACATTACGGCCTGCCGTGGCCTGTAAGCGTCTTTGACGATCCTGCCTGGACAGGCGAACTGCGTGAGGCAGCCGCCGGCGTTTGAATGTGGTGGCGGGATCGCTTGCTGGGCCAGTCTGACAGGGGCCACCATGAACACCGGTAGCTCACGCGCGCTCAGGTTCGCTGCGATCGGATCGGACCATCGACACATCTATGAAATGACTGCTCGTCTGCTCGAGCAGGGCTGCCAATGCGTCGGCTACTGGACCGAAGGAGAACCACAACCGCTCGGCGGCTTTACCCGCCGATTTCCACATATCCCGCGCGCCGCCGACAAGTCCCGACTGCTGGCGCGGATCACGAGGCCTGTCGTACAGCCAGCGACGATTAGGAGGAAGCCTCTAGCCGCGTTATTCTCATCCATCAACATATGGCCAAGGATTGAAGTTTATGCGTCCATCCGGTCGCGCCAGCGACGCTCTGCGCCCGATCTCGCTCACGCCCGGCTTCGCTCGTCACGCCGAGGGATCCTGCCTGATCCGCGCGGGCAATACCGAAGTCCTTTGCGCCGCCAGCGTCGAAGGTCGCGTGCCGCCGTTCCTGCGCAACTCTGGCCAGGGTTGGGTAACCGCGGAATATGGCATGCTGCCTCGCGCCACTCACACGCGCAGCGAACGTGAGGCGGCACGCGGCAAGCAGTCCGGGCGCACGCAGGAGATTCAGCGTCTGATCGGCCGCTCGTTGCGTGCCGTGGTCGACCGGACACAGATGGGCGAGGTGACCGTGACATTGGATTGTGACGTGCTGAATGCGGATGGCGGTACGCGCTGTGCTGCGATCACCGGCGCCTGGGTGGCACTTAGCCTCGCCTTCCGGCACATGCTGAAGATGAACGTGATCAAGACGCTGCCGCTGACGGGTCATGTTGCCGCGGTCTCCTGCGGCGTCATCGGTGCGGAGCCGGTGCTGGACCTGGACTATGCCGAGGATTCTTCCGCTGAAGCGGATGCCAATTTCGTGCTGACCAACAGCGGCGGTATCGTCGAGATCCAAGGCACAGCCGAGCGTGGTGCGTTCACCGAGGCCCAGTTTCTCGGCATGCTTTCCCTTGCCCGCCAAGGCGTCGCAGAACTGTTCGAGGCGCAGCGCCAGGCAATCGAGACGATCTGATGGCACGCCGCCTGGAACCCGGAACACAGCTGGTGCTCGCCAGCCACAACCCTGGCAAGGTCGCTGAATTGACCGAACTGCTGCGACCGCACGATATCGCTGTAGTCTCCGCCGGTGCGCTGGGTTTGCCCGAACCTTCGGAGGACGCGCCCGACTTCGTTGGCAACGCGCGCATCAAGGCCTTGGCCGCGGCATGCGGGAGCAGCCTGCCGGCGCTGGCGGACGACAGCGGCTTTTGCGTTGCCGCCCTGCGCGGTGCGCCCGGCGTCTATTCTGCGCGCTGGGCCGGACCCACCAAGGACTTTTCCAGCGCGATGGATCGCGTCAACCACTCGATGGGCGAGGTTTCGGATCGTCGCGCCTGGTTCGTCGCGGCGCTATGCCTGGCCTGGCCCGACGGCCACGCCGAGACCTTCGTCGGTCGGGTGGATGGTCTCGCCACCTGGCCGCCGCGCGGCACCAACGGCTTCGGCTATGACCCAATGTTCACTCCTGCTGGCCGGACAGCGACGTTCGGCGAGCTGAGTCCGGCGGACAAACATGCCGTCAGTCACCGCGCGCGAGCATTCGCCCAGTTCCAGGCTGCGTGCTTCACTCCACCCGGATCGCTGCCACCTTCGCCCCCGTGATCCGTAGCAGCTCGGTCGCCGAGGTCTGGAACACGTGGCGAGGCGAGCCGGCCGCCGCCCAGATCGGATCCAGCGCCATCAGGTCCTCGTCCAGCAGCAACATCGGCGCCGAGGCATGGCCCACCGGTGCGACGCCGCCGATCGCGAACCCGGTCACCTCTCGCACCCAGTCAGCATCGGCGCGCCCCAGCTTCGCGCCCAGCGCCGCCTCCGCCTTCGCCTGGTCGACGCGATTGGCGCCTGAGGTAACGACCACGACAGCGCGCATCCCACAGCGGAACACAATGGACTTGGCGATTTGCGCAACGGTGCAGCCCACTGCGGCTGCCGCGTCCGCCGCGGTCCGCGTCCCGGCAGGAAACTGCGAGATCGTGTCGGGATGACCGGCGACGACCAGTGCGGCACGCACGCGCTCGACCGAGCCGCCGGTTTCGCTGGCGGACATGCTATATCTCCCCGCAATGGAACCACTCGCGCTCTATATCCACTGGCCGTTCTGCCTCGCCAAGTGCCCATACTGCGACTTCAACTCGCATGTCCGGGAGCGTATCCCGCAGGCGCGCTTTCGGGCGGCCCTGCGGCGTGAACTGGCGTGGGAGGGCGCCCGCCTCGGCTCCCGCAAGCTGCGCTCGATCTTCTTCGGTGGCGGCACTCCGAGCTTGATGGAACCGGAGACCGTCGCGGCGCTGATCGACGATGCCCGGCGCCTGTTCGCGCCGGCGGACGACATCGAGATCACGCTTGAGGCCAATCCCACCAGCGTGGAAGCTGGCCGTTTCGCAGCGTTCCGCGATGCCGGCGTGGATCGCGTCTCGATCGGTGTTCAGAGCCTTGCTCCACAGGCGTTGGCGCTGCTGGGACGACAGCACTCGGCTGCCCAGTCAATCGATGCGCTAGAAGTAGCGCGGAAGACTTTCCCGCGGATCTCCTTTGACCTGATCTATGCGCGCCCTGGTCAAACACTGGCGGCGTGGCAGGCGGAGCTGCGGCAGGCCCTGGCGCTGGCAGCGGATCATCTGTCGCTCTACCAGCTTACGATTGAACCAGGCACGAAGTTCGCCCTCATGCATCGGCGCGGCGAGATCGAGCTGCCGGATGGGGATCAGGCCGCGGCGTTGTATGAAGCGACCGCAGAGGAAGCCGCACGTTTCGGCCTGCAGGCCTACGAGGTTTCAAACTACGCAGTGCCCGGCAGCGAAAGCCGGCACAATCTCACCTACTGGCGCTACAGCGACTATTCCGGGATTGGGCCAGGAGCGCATGGTCGGATCACTCCGATGGAAGCGGCTCCGAGCTCAATTTTCGCTACCCGCCGTCATCGGGCTCCTGAACAATGGGCGGAACTGGTCGAACGTGACGGCCACGGCATTGTTGAGGAATTACCACTACAGCCCATCGAACGAGCGCGGGAGATGCTGCTGATGGGCCTGCGTCTAGTCGAGGGTATCGATCCAGCGCTGTTCGCCCTGCGCACCGGCGTCGCACTTGATGATGCGCTGGACATGGCGATGCTTCAGCGAGCACTTGGGGAAGACTACCTCGCATGGCGTGACGGCCATCTCGCCGCGACGACGGCGGGGCGCGTGCGCCTCGACGCTCTGCTGACAGCAATCGTCCGCTGATGGGCACGGGCTGCTCCGCCCGTTGTCAGGCAGCGGGTAGCGGCCTGACAGGTCGCAGTGAGTGCCCAACCCGGATCGGTGGCGACTCGACGAGCCGATAGGTCAAAGTGCTGATGCATATCGTGACCGTGAAGGTCACGACAATGAGCAACAGTCCGCTGATCGCCGTGCTTGACAGCAAAAGCAGCACGACGGGATGTACTAAGTAAACAGAGTAACTGATCTGACCGAGAAAGCTCAACAGCGAGTGGGTCCAAATCGATGCATTACGCAGAGCAAAGGGCACGAAGAACACGACAGCGGCCAACGCCCACGAATCAATTGCCATCGGGAAACTCGCGGTCGGATTGACTGCCGGGAAGAGCTGAAGGCCTACGAACAGATTGGTCGCAATAGTAGCGGCCAGCACCGCGGACAAAGCCGCAAAATGGCTTCTCGAAATAGTTCCCTGTTCTCTACGGTAACAGACCAGTCCGAAGACGCAGCAAACCAGCATCGACAGCCTACCCATCGGCAAGTGGAAATGCGCCGCACAGGACAATTGGGCTGCCACAGAAACCATGACGGTGAGAGCAACCAAGAGATTGGTGCGCCGGTTCAAGGACAACATGAAGGCGAGGGAGATGGAGATGTACCAGACCATCTCCAGAGACAACGTCCAAGCGCCCCCAACAAACCCTTCCTGGTTCGTGTACTCCTGGATGAAGAGCATATGGGAGACGAAATTCGGGATGAACGCATCTAGCGTGTGGATATGACCACCAGCTGTCACCAGAAACGTCAGGGCAAATATGGTTATGTAGAGTGGGTAAATCCGCAGTACACGATGTATCCAAAACAACTTGAGCTGCGCGGTCTTTTCGAGGCTCAGCGGAATGACGAATCCCGACACGAGGAAGAACGCGACGACGCCAGTTTCACCAAGCTCAAGCCAGGTGGGAATGAACCCTGCCAGCTCCTCTGGTGGCCTGCCGCCTAGCAACCCGCTCTCATAAAGCGAGTGTTGCAGCATAACGCAACAAGCAGCCAGGCCCCGGATCGCATCGATGAAACCGTAGCGAGAAGGTTTGGATGCAGCCATATCCCGTTACGGTCGATGCCTTTAAAACCAGAGAGCGATCAATGCACGGTGCAAACCGCTGTGGAAGTCAGGCGGACTGCCGCAATTGGTGGCTAGTACGCGCAGCACCCTGGTCGTCCACCGAATGCAATGTGCCGGGCCGCACCTCGGGGCGCCATTCTCCTTTTGGTCAGAGAGGGGCCTCAACTTAGCCAGGGTGCCGTCGTGCAGCGCCGCGGAGTCTGTCCCGCACGTCCCCGCAATTTAATCTTCGTCCACCACCCGGCGGATCAGCACCTCGCGCTTGCCGACGTGGTTGGCTGGCCCGACGATGCCTTCCTTTTCCATCTGCTCGATGAGTTTGGCGGCGCGGTTGTAGCCGATGTTCAGGTGCCGCTGGATGAAGCTGGTGCTCGCCTTGCCTTCGCGCGCCACCACCGAGACCGCTTGCTCATACAGCCCGCGCTCGCCTTCGCCGGTTGCACTCAATCCCGGCAGAGACCCGGTGGTGTCGTCATCGGATGGTTCGGTGACTTCCTCGAGATAGGCTGGCTCGCCCTGCTCGCGCAGGAACGCGACCACCTTTTCCACCTCCTCATCCGAAACGAACGGTCCATGCACGCGGGTGATCCGCCCGCCTCCCGCCATGTACAGCATGTCGCCCATACCAAGCAGTTGTTCCGCGCCCTGCTCGCCCAGAATGGTGCGACTGTCGAACTTGCTGATCACCTGGAAACTGATGCGCGTAGGGAAATTGGCCTTGATCGTGCCGGTTATCACGTCTACCGACGGCCGTTGCGTCGCCATGATGACGTGGATGCCGGCGGCGCGGGCCATCTGTGCGAGGCGCTGCACAGCCGCCTCTATCTCCTTACCGGCAACCATCATCAGGTCTGCCATCTCGTCAACCACGACGACGATCAGCGGCAATGGCTCCAAGGTCAGCGGCTGATCCTCAAAGGTGGGACGACCCGTGTCCGGATCGAATCCGGTCTGCACCCGTCGGGTGATCATCTCGCCCTTCGCGCGCGCCTCCGCCACCCGATCGTTGTACCCTGTCAGGTTGCGCACCCCGAGCTGGCTCATTGCGCGGTAGCGCCGCTCCATCTCCCGTACCGTCCACTTCAGCGCCGTCACCGCCTTGGCAGGTTCGGTCACCACCGGCGCCATAAGATGCGGGATGCCCTCATACATCGACAGCTCCAGCATCTTCGGATCGATCAGGATCAGCCGACACTGGTCCGGTGACAGCCGATAAAGCAGCGACAGGATCATCGCGTTGACGCCGACCGACTTTCCCGACCCGGTGGTGCCGGCAATCATCAGGTGCGGCATGCGCGCGAGATCCGCGAACAGCGGCGCACCGTTGATCTCCTTGCCCAGCGCCAGGGTCAAGCGTCCGCCATGCTTGTGCAGTTCATCCGAGGAAAGGATCTCCGACAGAAACACCGTCTCCCGCTTCGCGTTCGGCACCTCAATTCCGATCACATTGCGCCCCGGCACGGTGGCGATGCGCACCGCAGTCACCGACAGGCTGCGCGCCACGTCGTCCGCCAACCCGATTACCCTGGCACTGCGAATGCCCGGCGCCGGCTCCAGTTCGTACAGTGTCACCACCGGGCCTGGTCGGATCTCGACGATGCTGCCCTGCACGCCGTAGTCCGATAGCACCGACTCGAGTAGCCGGGCATTCGCCTGCAGCGCCTCCTCGCTGGGCCCCGATGCGGCGCGTGCCGGCGGCGGCTTCAGCAGCGAGAGGGGAGGGAAGTTCCATCCGGCTTCAGGCAAAGGGAGGCTGTCCTGCCTCGGGCGGCGCACCGGTGGCGGCACAGAGCGCGTCAATCGGGTGACCACCGGCGGCGCTTCTTCCTCCATCGGCGGGACAAGCCGGGTCACAACGTCTGGTTCATGCCGCAGATGTTCGTCCGGGCGGCGACGGGCCGACAGTCGCGGCAATCGAAAGGACGGCACTGACCAACGCCGCCGCATGGTGAACCGCGCCGCCTGCCGTAGGCCGCGCCCGGCTGTCCGCCACTCGCTAGCGGACAGGCCAAGGGCGAGGACCGTCAGGGTTCCTGCAAGCGCAAGCCCCATGACCCAGATCATCAGTGCGCCCACCGGGCCCAGCACGCCTCTTCCGGCAGCAAGCCCTGAGGCGGCGAGCAGATTGCCGATCGCCCCGCCCAGTCCCGCCCCAGTCGGCCACGCTACCCGCGACGCCGTAGGCAGGCTCGCCAGCACCCCAGCGACCACCGGAAGCGCTGTCAGCAGAGCCGCGAGCCGAGCTGCGGCGCTGCCAAGGCCGCGGCGCGAGGCAATGCGCCATGCCCAGGTCAGCATGGCCACCCCTGGTAGGGCGCCAGCTAAGCCGAACCCTTGCAGCAGCAGATCCGCGAGGATCGCCCCGACCGGGCCGGCGAGGTTGGCAGTGTGATGACTGGTTGCCGTATTCAGGGAAGGGTCGCGGGGATCGTAGCAGGCCAGTGCGACCAGCACCGCCAACCCGAGTAAGCCCAGCACCAGCCCTATCAGTTCTGCCGAGCGCTGTTGTATCAGCGCCCGTATGGTTGGTGAGGCGAGGTGACGGGTTTCTGCGGTCCTGGCGCTGGCCATGCTTGTGTCCGCTCTTCGAGCAAGGTTGGAACTATAGGGGCGAGGTAGCTGATTCCTGAAGGGCGTTACCAGCGGCTTGTCGGTACTGTGTCTGTCACGTCACTCTCCGCGCATGAGACAGAACCTATCGGTTGAGGTCTGCGTGGTGGGAGCGGGTCCGGTGGGCGGAACGCTCGCCTGTCGACTGGCTGCGGCCGGCATTGCCACCGCAGTGGTCGATCGGGCCCCTCTGCCGCCAATGGAGCATCCGGCATTCGATGGCCGTGCCTATGCCATCGCGACCGGCTCCCAGCGGCTGTTGGTGGAAAGCGGGGTGTGGGACAGGCTGCTCGAGCCGGCCTGCCCGATCCTGGACATCAGGGTCACCGATGGTTGCCTCGGCCGCCCTGCCTCGTCGCTATGTCTGCACTTCGACCACGCTGAGGCCGCCGAGGCGGCATTCGGGCACATGGTCGAGGCGCGTAGCCTGCGTGTCGCATTGAACGCGCGGATGCACGCGCTGCCGGCGTTGCACGTATTCGCGCACGCGCATGCCACGGTCGAGCGACGAGATGCCGATGCCGTGGTCGCAGTCGCTGGAGGACCCACGATCAATTGCCGTCTCGTGGTGGCCGCCGAGGGGCGCAACTCGCCGCTGCGGCGTGCAGCCGGCATACCTGTGACATATCTGCCGTATGATCAGACCGGCATTGTCTGTGCGATCACCCACCAGCACCCGCACAATAACGTCGCGTTGGAGCACTTCCTTCCGTCGGGACCGTTTGCGCGGTTGCCGATGTGCGCCAGCCCGGACGCCCAGGAGGGCGGTGCAGCAAATGTCTCGGCCATCGTCTGGACGGAGCGCAGTGCCGTCGCCCGGCGCATCCTCACCAGTGATGACGCTGCGTTCTCTGCCGAGATAGCGCGCCGCCTCGGCGATCACCTCGGCATCGTGCGCGTGATCGGCCGTCGCTGGCATTATCCACTTGGTGCGTTGCATGCGCATCGCTACTTCGACAGGCGCCTGGTGCTGGTCGGGGATGCCGCGCACACCATTCATCCGATCGCTGGCCAGGGCCTGAACCTGGGCTTCCGTGACGCAATGGCGCTCGCCGACCTGCTGATCGAGGCATCGGAGCGGGGCGCGGATCCGGGTGCGCCGGAGTTGCTGCGTCGCTACCAGCGACGGCGCCGCCCCGACAACCTGCTGATGCTGGCGGCGACCGATGCGCTGGACCGGCTGTTCAGCAATGACAATCAGTTGCTACGGCTCGCGCGCGACATCGGCATCGCAGCGGTACATCGGCTGCCGCCGCTCAAGCGTCTGTTCGTGCATCAGGCAATGGGCCTGCCGCTTCTCTCACGCGGCGCGAACAGTGGTCAGTAACGCATCAACATCACGGCGCAGCGTCTCCGACTGGCGCGATAGCTCGCCCGCCGCGCTCAGAGATGGAAAAGACGACGACCGCTGAGCTGATTGGGCGGAATCACCGTCTGCTCGCGCGCGCGGCGGCACTTTGTGCCCATGTGCGGCAGATCAATCAGATCGCCGAGGCGCATCTCGCGCGGGCCGAGCAGGCGCAGGTTGCGCAGCAAGCGAAGCCTAGGGCCGTTGCTGCAGCGCCGCGAAACGGTGGAGCATCCATTTGGCACAATCAAACAATGGATGAACCAGGGCGCGTTCGTGACGCGCGATCTCGAGAACGTTCGCGGTGAGTTCAGCCTGACCGCGCTCGCCTATAATATCCGACGTGTGCTCAACATCACCACATTTGCCGAGCTGATGGCCGCGGTCCAGAGTTAACAGCCACAGCCTGCACGCATTCTACCATCCCGCCCGACGAGTTTGTCGTGACCAATCAGCAGAGCGATGCCTGATAGCATCCCGCAGAGCGTCAGCCCGGCAGGCGTGGCAGCCGCCAAAGCGCCCGGATAGCGATCCCGATCGCGAACGTCCGCCTTCTCACACGGTCTGCGAGATTATTGGATCAGTGTCGGGGGGTTCGCACATCACCCTATTGCGCACCGTGCATCTACACTACAGCAGGACCGGACTGCTGGCGGACATGATCTACTTGCGTCATCTGCTTGCCGGCCAGCGTTGCCTGACAATCAATCATGGCGGCGGGCGAGAATGGCCTCAACCAGCGACCACTTATTCCGCGCCGACGCCAGTGCTTGAAGCGATTGCTCGCGGCGTTTCACCGAACGTGCCCGCGCCGCCTCAGCCCCCTCTCGCAGCTCCCTCGCATGCTCAACGAGCTGAATCGAGTGCTGTCGAAGAACAGCAGGCGACAGTGGCGTCCTGTGCCAAGCCATGGTCATCACTCACGCTGGCGGGTCACCCAACGTTTCAGCGTGACGCCGAAGGACCCGAAGGGTTTCTTCAAAGACGGCCAGGACTTGGCGGCCTCTCGAGGCCGCGTCCGGGTGGTCATCCCGATCCATTTCCTCGATGAGCTTCTTTTGACGGGCGATCCGCACCTCGCTCTCGGCTATGTGCCGTGCGGCCATCTCCTGCGGTGTTTCGTCGCGATCAGTCATGCTGTGAGCGCGGCGCACGATCAGCCCTTTCTTTATCGGCGCGGGGGGTGCCGGGTCACACCTCGCGCCAGCGTCTCCCGTTGCATGGCGAGTAGTTCGGCCTCATCGACAAGCTCGAATGTTTTGGTGAGCAACTCCTGGGTGGTCTGGCGCAGTTCTTCCGAGTAGGCCGCACTGCTTAATCTTGGTCCTGTCTCCCGCATGGGCATTTTCACAACGTGATGAACAAGAGCGATGACTGATCCTGCGTCATCCAAGATTGGCCAGTTCACAGGCTTCCAGCAGCGCGGCTGGAACTTTCCGTCCAGTCCCACGACGTCATAGCGTTGGATCGGCATGACATCCTGGCGGCGGCCCCCTAAAATGCGAGCAAATGAGGCGGAGAGGTTCTGAACTCCCGTTGCGCCTGGATCTGCTGGGTTGTCTGGAAAAGCTTCAAACATCTGGCGACCCACAAGGTGATCACGCTGGCGATCTGTCGAACGAAGATACGCGGCATTGCCCTCGACGATTACCAGATCGGGGGTCAAGACTAGATAGGCGTGTGGCGCCGTCTCGAATAGAGCTCGGTAGACTGAAAAAGCCTGGATCTGGAGCGCTGAGGGCGAGCGAAAATTTGGGTAGTTCCTCGCATGCATTTGTGAACCCCTGTTCTCGACAGGTGCGCAGCCCGCTTCTTCCAGGTGCGCGCTTCGGTCGGTGGTTCTGGTGACGATGGGCTGAATCATCCAGTGAGCGCATCGAGGCTGATGTTCAGCGCCTGCGCGATCTTCTTCAGCGTGTCGACGCTGCCGATCTTGGTGCCCTTTTCTATCTCGGCCAGATGACTCTGGCTCAAATGCGCATACTCGGCGAGCTGTCGCTGCGTCATGCTCATCTTCTGCCGCCAGACCTTCACCCGGTTCCCACCAGTCGTCAGCCGGTCGAACTCATCGACTGTCAGCGGGGGCGTTTTATGGTCGCCCCTTGCGGCCTCAAGATCATGCTGGAGGACGGCATTGCTATCCTCCGCGTCTTCGAGTTCCTCAAGCAGGGCCTCGAAGTCGGAACGGCGCAGAGTGACAGTGTCGGCTGTCTCGGCGAGCAGCTGGATGGGCTGCTTTTTGTCGCTCATACTCGGTTTACCTCCCGCCTATCGGCCACGTGGATCACCACGACGTCGTGCCCGATGACGCGGTAGACAGCGCGCCAGGTGCCGTGCCTGACCTGGAAGTTCCCTCGGTGCGTCGCTTCGCGTCGGGATGCTGGCCGTATGGGGCACCCGCGATCCGTTCCAGGCGCACGATTAGCCGGTCCCATACCTCGCGCGGAATACCCCGGCGGACCTTCTCGATCCGGTGCTGAAAGGTAAGCGCCACGAGGCATGATCGCTTATAGCGATCAGAGGCGTCAACGGTCCCCGGATGGGATCGAATGTTGACCGGCGGGCCAAGCTGATCGCTCGCAACCGCGAACTGCTGGACAGATCAATAGACGTGCGCGAACGAGCGCGGGCGGTGGGGCCGAGCATTCTCCGACGTCCGAATTGCGGCCCGCGCCGATGAACACGGGCCAGACAATAGCAAGCGCGCCAGCACCCCTGCGAAGCGGCGGCGGGCGACGGCCTCGGCCAGACGACGCATTTCCTTCGCCGAATGCAAGTGCCCGTTCTGACTGCTCGCGGCGGTTCATCGATCGCAATCGCGCCGCTTCCGCCTCCTCCCGCAACTCTCTTGCATGGGCAAGAAGGCAGATCGACTACCGTCGAAGCTCAGCAGGGGTCGGCACATCTCCTACTCTCAACGACACTCGCTCCGCGATCAGGTCGCCCCAGGACATCTCAACTCTCCTCCGGCGTAGCAGCGCGGCGAACGATCAGTTCGTCGGCGAGGTTGCCTCGGATCATGGCGATGCAGGAAGTCGTTGATCTGGCGAGCAAGCCGATGCCGGTCGCGCCGAACTGGCGGCAGTCGGTTCATCCCTCGCGGGCCTGAGCTTGTTCGGCTGCCGCGGCCTGTGCTTGCGCCACCTCAGTGGCCAGTGTGCGTTCCTACCAGATGGACGCGGACGACCTGATCGACCGCAACCGGCGACTGCTGGTACTAGCAGGGGCCACTTGCGCCCTGACGCGACAGATCGCCGAGCAAACCGCAGAAGTCAGTTTGATGGTGCAAGTGAGCCTGCTGCGCACCGTTCATCTGCACTACGGCAGGACCGGGTTGCTGTCGGACATGATCTATTTGCGTCACGCGATTGCCGACCGCCGTGCTGACAGTCGGTCATGGCGGCGGGTGAGAATGGCCTCAGCCAGCGAGCGCTTATTCCCTCGCTAACGCCAGAGCTTGAAGCGATTGCTCGCGGCATTACTGCTCTTGCATGAACCTGGCTATAGAAGGTCAGGCATCGACAGGCGGGCCGGAAAGCCGAGGCGGCGTTCCTCTCAGTGCGCGGCGGTGCCGGATCGCTGCCACGGGGCATCACTCGCTCCATGCGCTGCTGGTTGATCTGAGCGCAGAATCCACAAAAGGAAACCAGGTTGCATTGAGGGGCGCATCAACTCATCGCGCGTCGGTACGGCCTCCAAACTCAGCGGTGCTGCTTCGCGTTCACCAGCAACGCCAATCCCAAGGTGCAGGCAAACGACTGCCTGCGATAAAGTACCACGAAGGCAATAGCAGGCATCGCAATCGAGGCAACGATCTCGATAACGATCGTCCAGAACTGCGGAGTGATGAAAGTCGTCATGCCCGCGAACGACGCCACGATATGCGATGCGTCAAACCGGTCCGGACGAAAAGCGTGCAGGATCACTGAGCGCGAAAATAGGACCAACCGGGTAACGCAGAGCAATTCGAGCGGTCGAGCCTAGGAGGACTGCTGCGTGCCCTGCGTTGGGCGCAATCTGACAACGACACGCACTGCGTGCATTGATCTGGATCAAGTCACCGGTAGGTAATGTTACGAATACCAAAATACTTCGGCATGAGGCAAAAGAAAAGCCACGCCGGGAGCGTGGCCAAGGTTTAGTAGGAATTCGGTCCGATTACACAACAGCTACGATGATTGCACCTCACAGAGCCAGTTACGCATGCTGCACTTCACATTTCGGCTTTATCGCAACGATGATGAGGTAAAGGTTCCGCTGCCTCCGCTAAGGGTTATCGGCCTCTCCTGTCTGTGGGTGAAACTTTGTGCACAGCCCTGTGGGTGAGCCTGTCGGCAACCCTGTGGATACGTGTCGCTGGGGCGCTATTTGCTAGCCCTTTTACGCACGTGTGGAACAAGCATCGTTCCGGATAATCAAATGACTGTTCAATCGACAGTTGGTGCTGTGCTCTTTGAGCTGCCTGACTGGGGTTTTGCGGACAGGGCGGACGAGGAAAACCACTGCCCCCGCAACTCTTACGCGGTAGCCGAAGGGCGGCTTTGCAAACGAGCCCGCGCCCCTCAGACAATTGGCGCGGGGCGCGGTGTGCCTACGCCGCTGTCCCATTTTTGCTGAGAGTGGAAACTTCGCCGGCGGGCGGCCCTCGCCTGTCCGGCGCTTTTTGGGACCGGCCAATCATTTGCCCATCGACTGCCTGCGCGGTCAGAAAAGCCGTGTAAGCAGGACAACCGCTGCGACAAGCGCCGCCATAATGACGACGAGCACCATCGCCACCGCGGCAGTGTAAAGTGGCTGGGACGTTGGGTCCTTATCGTGACGGCCTCCACCGATCCCGATCTTCATGGCCATGCCCTCCAGCCTTGGTCCATTTCGATCCAAACGGCGCCGATCCCCGAAATCAGCAGTGTTAGAGCAGCACCCAACCAATCGCTCGCAGCACGTCAGCGTCCGCCGAAGGGGTGGTTGTATTATATGCGGCGAGCCTCTGATCGAGACTGAGGCGGATGCCCTCGATGTTCCAGGGCAATAGCTCTGTGATGCGGTGAACGGGATGATCGGCGATGTGCTCGATCACATGCCGCAGATAGGCCTCGGGATCGAGACCGTTTGCCTTGGCAGTTTCGATCAGGCTGTAGATCGCTGCTGCACGCAAACCACCAGCATCACCGGCTGCCAGCCGGATGCGGACCCCACGCGGCGGTGTGATCATCCCCGCAGAGCCGAGATCACCTGGCGTAACG
>JAMXLO010000089.1 GCA_024280945.1 Acetobacteraceae bacterium | reverse complement strand
TGTCGATCGGGTGAGGTGTGGTTCTCGATCACCGCTCTATGCTGCCTGATGACAGCTCCGGCTGCCGATAAGCTGGTTCGTCTCCACGGTCCTTTGGGCGGGGTGCGGCCGATATGGCTGCTGAAGGCCATTGAGCTGATGGTGCGCAGACCGATGGAACTGCGCTAGTATCCGGTCGCAGAGGAGCGTGAATCGCGTGCGACACAGGATCCGCCGCGTGAATCGGATACTCGAACCAAAGAGCGACGTGCCGACCTTCACCGAAAGTCGGCACTAGCGTGCGATCGTGTGGTATTCACGGTTCGGCATCATATCGGTCGATGATGCCATGCGATTGGACAGGTTGAAGAACGCGACCGTCTCCGACAGGTCAAAGATGTCCTCGCTGCTCAGTCCCGCCGTTCGCAGAGCGGCGCGATCCGCATCGTCGATCAGCCAAGGCGTTGCGGTCAGCTTCCAGGCGTAATCCAGCATCGCCCGCTGGCGGACATCAAGCTTCGCGACGCGGTAATTCAGCGCCATCATCTCACCGAGTTCGGCATCGCCGGACAGCGCGCGCACTGCGGCGCCGTGCGCCACCAGGCAGTAGAAGCAGCGATTCGCCGACGACACGACGACCGCCACCATTTCCCGCTCCAGCTTCGACAGCCCGGACTCCGACAGCATGATCTCGTTGTACATCGCCATGAAGTTGCGCAGGCGCTGCGGCCGCAGACTGTAGGCGCTGAATACGTTCGGCACGAACCCCAGCTTATCGACGCATTTCTGCCAAATGACCTTCAGGTCGTCGTCCAGCGTGCTCGGATCCGGTACACCAAGCTTGGAGATGTGGTCCGGCTGGGGCATGTCGATCGGCTCCTTTCAGCGGGGCCGGCAGGGCCGCCTTGCGAAGCCGCCCGGGATCGGCCATCAGTCCGAAATGCAACGAGTATTCTCCGGTGTCCAGCCCACCGGCATTGCCCATCTCGGTAATTACCTGGGCGCCTTCCGCAACTGGGTCGCGCTCCAGGCAAGCCACGAATGCATCTACTGCGTCGTCGACCTGCATGCCATCACCGAGAACTGGCAGACCGGTGGCACGCTGGCCCAGCAAACCCGCGAAATGGCCGCGATGCTGCTGGCCTGCGGCATCGATGCGCAGAAGCATATCCTGTTCGCGCAGTCCTCGGTCCGCGCGCACGCCCAGCTCGCCTGGATCTTCAATTGCGTCGCCCGGATCGGCTGGCTGAACCGCATGACCCAGTTCAAGGACAAGGCCGGCAAGAACCGCGAGAACGCCTCGTCCGGCCTCTACGTCTATCCAAACCTGATGGCGGCCGACATCCTGGCCTATCATGCGACCGGGGTGCCGGTGGGCGAGGATCAGAGGCAGCACCTCGAGCTTGCCAATGACATTGCCCAAAAATTCAACCACGACTGCGGCACCGAGTTCTTCCCGCGCATCGAGCCGCTGATCATGGGACCGGCGCCACGGGTGATGAGCCTGCGCGACGGCACCAAGAAAATGTCGAAGTCGGACGCGTCCGACCAGAGCCGGATCAACCTGACCGATGACCCGGATACCATCGCGCTAAAAATCCGCCGGGCGAAGACGGACCCCGAGCCGCTGCCATCAGAGGCGCGCGGGCTGGAACATCGCCCGGAGGCACGCAACCTCGTCGGCATCTACGCAGCGCTGGAAAGTGTGGACCATGCGGCGGTGCTGCGCGAGCACGGCGGCAAGGGCTTCGGCACGTTCAAGGACACTCTGGCCGCGTTGCTGATCGACAAGTTGCGTCCGATCGCCGCGGAAGCGCGCCGCTTGCTCGACGACCCGTCGAGCGTCGACGCCGTGCTGCGCGATGGCGCGCAGCGGGCCGCGGCGATCGCCGATCCGATCGTGGCGGAGGCCGAGCGATTGGTCGGGTTTCTGCGACCCTAGTGTCCGGAACCGCTGATGGTCACAACAGGATGTCGATCCGGCTTCACCCGTCTTTCCCGCGCATGCGGGAATCCAGCGTGTCAACAGCACCGGCAGACGGGTCGGATCCCCGCTTGCGCGGCGATGACCATTGCTCCGACACGCCGCACGGAACGACGTCGCAGTACGGCGAAAGGCGACCCCAGTGTCCGGAACCGCTGATCGTCACGACAGGATGTCGATCCGGCTTCACCCGTCTTTCCCGCGCATGCGGGAATCCAGCGTGTCCAACTACAGCGAAAGGCGGCACTGATGTCCGCAGGCCGGATATCCGGCAACGCCGTTCAGCCAAGCTGGCTCGTCTGGGCTCGAGAATTGCAGGCCATCGCACAGACAGGACTGCACTTCACCCGTGATTCGTACGACCGTGATCGGTACCTTCGGGTTCAGGCACTCGCTGCAGAGATCATTGCCCAGCACACCGGCCTGGACGCTCGACCCATCGAAATGACGTTTAGCGCCGAAAGCGGCTATGCCACCCCAAAGGTCGACGTGCGCGGGGCCGTGTTTCGCAACGGCAAATTGCTCCTGGTTCGTGAGAAGGCGGACCATGATCGCTGGACCTTGCCGGGTGGCTGGGCCGACGTGAACGAGAGCCCGGCCGAGGCCGTGACGAAGGAAGTCTGGGAGGAAGCCGGGTTTACTGTCCGGCCGTACAAGCTTGCTGCCGTCTGGGACCGCGCGCGTCATGCGCACGAGCCGCAATACCTGTTCCATATTTGGAAGCTGTTCTTCCTCTGCGAAATCGAGGGAGGTGAGGCACGGATAGGCCCGGAGACAACCGAGATCGCATTCTTCGCGGAGGAAGAGCTACCGGCAGACCTGTCGGTCAGTCGGGTGCTGCACTCGCAGCTCGAACGCATGTTCCACCACCTAAACCACCCTCAACTGCCTACCGATTTCGACCTGGACTGATACAAGGTCACGATCTGGCAACGCGTGTGGCCCGATCGGGAGGACCGCGTTTCAGCGCTCATCTTTGGATGCTGAATGGAGCAATTACGACCTCGACGATCTGCCGCGTCAATGCTGTTATCAGCACAGCACCCAAGTCACAATGTCATATCCACATTATGTATATCTGTTCTTATACATGGTGAGACCGTTCCGCAAAGGACAGCGATGGACTCCCTGAGTTGATGAAAAAAACTTAACTCGTCAGACATAGGTTCCGGTGTCAACTTTGCCCCACGCCGCGAAGGCGACGACGAGGAAGAATGATGTGTCCCCCGCGGGCTTGGCGATGCTCACGTCTCGTCTGGGTAACGGTGATAGCGGGGTTGCTGCTCTCGACGGCGGCGCAGGCGCAGAAATTCGATATCACGCCCGTGGCGGAAGAGAAGGTCGCGCAGCTGCCGCCCGGCCCGCTGTACTGGCGCGTCGACACTTTCCCATCGCTCGCCAAGGCACAAGCCGCTGCGAGCCCGACGGCGCTCGCCGCTGAAGTCGCCGGCAAGGCGTGGCTCTTCACGCTCGGGCCGCCCGGCGGGTCGTCGCCCGGCGGTAACAAGGTGGCCGAGATAGGGCCGGTGCCTTCGATGACCGCCCCCGAATACCTTTTGCGCGTCAACCGGGCTGGCGGCCAGCCCGGCGCCAAGACGCCGGTGCACACACATCCAGGGGCAGAAACCTTTTACGTGCTGAGCGGCGAACTCACCCAACAGATGCCGGACGGCGTACACCATGTCTCGGCTGGCCAGTCCATGCCTGGGCATTCACCTAACACGCCAATGCAGGTGTCAAGCAGCGGTACTGGCGACCTGATCGCCTTGGTCATGTTTGTGACCGACGCGACCAAGCCCTTCTCATCGCCGGCAACCATGCCGTGAGAGCGGTGATCAGGCTGGAGCCGGTTGGGCGCGTCTTCCCCGCGCTCATCCGGCTGTAGCGGTGAGCTGCGTCAGGTCGCCGCGTTCACCCCGCAACGACCTCGTCGGGAAGCGTTCCCCAGAACTGCCCGCGCTTGAGATAGCCGCGATGGTCGCCCACCTGCACCTGGCACCAATCGGACTTCGCCTGGCACGAACGCATGCGACCGATGACACCTGGCTTCAGGATCGCAACTGCCGAGGCAGTGTCCTTCGGCTCTCGCCGCAATGTCGCATCGCCGCCGGTGACGATGAAGCTGCGGCGGCCGGTCAGCGTCGCCTGGTGCACCCATCCCTTGATCCCGTCCGGGTCCTGCACCAGCCGCCACACTTCGAACTCACGGAGAATCTCGACTGGCAGGTCACGGCGCTTGTAAACCCAATCGATCGGATAACGCGTGCCGGGACCGGCGCGCAGGTTCACCTCATCCGAGCGCAGCGCGGCATACCGAGGCAATGGTAAGCCCGTCGCGGATCCTTTGTTGCCCTCGGTCTCCGCCGGCTTCTTCTCCTCCGTTGGCGCCGGTGCAGGAGCCGGCACCGGCGCCGGAACGGGAGGCGCCGCCGGGGTTTTCGCGGGTGACTTCGCGGGCGTCTTGGCCGGCGGCTTCTGTGCGTGGGTCGGGCCGTGCGGCCTCACAACGGGTGTCTGCTTGGCTTTCGGCTGCTGCGCGGAAGGCTGCGAATTCGGCGTCTGCGCCAATGCCCCAGGCGCCGCCAGCATGCCGCACAGCAGCAGCCGGAAGCAACGCACTGACAGCGAAACGGACATGTTCCATCCGTGCCAAGTCGCTGCGAGCCGGGTCAAGCGCGCAGAGTCGTCCGACCCAGGTTTCTTACCGGATTTCGACCAGTTCAATCGCCTCGCGACTCGGCCCCTCGATCATGACGGCACGGGCGGCGCCCAGTCGGTACGGCTTACCGACAACCACTACCTCCTCGGCACGCAGCTTGTTCACCCAGGCATCGAGATCGCCGACACTCAGCGCGATATGGTCCTGCAACTGCCCGCGTGAACTGACCAGCGGCGTCTCGCCCTGATTGGCGTACCAGGTCAGCACCACGTCGCCGAACTCCACCCCGGCACGTGGCGTGCGGAACATGCCTTCGCGGTTCAGCGCCGGCCAGGTGCGGTCCGCCCCGCGCGGCACCTTGCAGTCCGCTTCGGTCGGCAGCGCACCACTGAAGCCTGCCCGCACCGGCGCGTTCAGATGCTTCTGATACCACAGCAATGCGCAGAGCGGCTCCTCCTGCCACAGGTGCACATGATTGAACCGCTCGGCCGGGTAGTTCCCCGCGTACTCCACCAGCGCATCGTCCGGCCCGGTCATGTAGGCGAACCCGCCCCCACCCGGCGGCTGCACACCACTGGCACGCGCCTCGGCAATCTGCGCACGCGTCAGCCCGAGCACGCCGCCAACATTCGGCCAGGTGTCGCTGCTCACCAGCACCGAACCGCCCTCATCCGTGGTGTAGAGCGGCAGCAGCTCCACCTCCGAACGCTGCTGATACGCCGCGAGACTCGCACGCACATCGGTGACATGCCAACCGAAATGCCAGATCGCACTCTGCGGCTGCGATGATGGAGCGCGATCAACCTTGGTGAACAGCACCATCACATTGTTGGGCGACAGCAGCGCAGGGATGCCGGCCCATTCGCCCTTGGCGCAGGTCGGGAACTGCCGCACATACCAGTCGATCGCCGCATCGGGATCGATCGAGTTCAGATGCAGGTGGTGAAACCCCGGAGTTTCCAGCATGTCAGTCCAGTACCTCCTGGTTGATCACGTTGTCCCGGTTTGGTTTGCCGTCCAGCACGCTGAGAATGTTCTCCGCCGTCACCACCGCCATGCCCGCCACCGACTCGGTGGTGACACCCGCCATGTGCGGCGAGGCAATCACCTTGTCCAGCGCCAGCAGCGTGTTGTTCACCGGCGTCGGCTCCGCCTCGAACACGTCCAGTCCCGCGCCAGCCAGATGTCCCGAGGTCAGCGCCGCATGCAGTGCCGGCTCATCGATGATGCCGCCGCGCGCCGTGTTGACGATCAACGCGCCGCGCTTCATGCGCGCGAAACGGGCGGCATTGAACATCCCGATCGTCTCCGCATTCTTCGGACAGTGGATGGAAACGAAGTCGGCACGCGGCAACGCGGCATCGAGATCGGTCACGCGTTCGCAGCCCCCCGCGGTGATCTTCTCCGCCGCCACATACGGATCATAGATCAGCACGTTCATATCAAAGCCCAGGCAGCGCCGTGCCGAACGCGTGCCGATGCGGCCGAAGCCGACGATCAGCACGGTCTTGCCCGCAAGCTCCATCGGCAGACCGTCATGCCGGTCGCCCCACCTTCCCTTGCGCACCATCGCATCCAGCGCCGTGCTGCGCTTGGCCAGCGCCATCATCAGATGGAACGCATGCTCTGCCACCGATGTGGAGTTCGCGGTTCCGGCCACCATCAGCGGCACCCGCCGCGCCGTCAGTGCCGGCACCTCCACCGTGTCGTAGCCGACGCCGATGCGCGCCACCACCTCCATCGCCCCCGACGCGTCCATCTCCGCCTTCCGATACGGCGTGCCGGACAGCGCGATGCCGGCGACATCCGACAGCATCGGCAACAGCTCGGCCTGACCGATGGTCGCGGGATAGATCGCCACTTCGATGTCGTCGCGGGCGCGCAGCTTGTCGACGCCTTCCTTGCCCATATTGTGCGGCAACATGACCTTCTTGCGATTGGACGCCATCGTTTCTCTCAGAGTTTCTGTTGCAGGGCGGCGATGTAGCTGCGGTTATGCGTCGGCGCCAGCCACACCTCGCTCATCACCAGGTGCTTCGGCAGACAGGCAACGTAGCGGATCAGGTCGCCGCAATCCTCCGGCTGCACCATTTGCGCACGCACCTCCGGCCCCACCGGGTTGGGCCGTTTGTCCAGGATCGGCGTCGCCACCTCGCCCGGCAGGAACACCGTCGAGCGAATGCCGTTGATACATTCCTGCTGATTGATCGTGTGACTCATGGCGACCACACCATGCTTCGCCGCAGTGTAGATCGGGCCAGGAAAGCCACCGACCAGGCGCCCGGCGATCGAGGCGGTGTGGACCAGCAGCCCGTCCTTCTGCGCGCGCATCATCGGCAGCGCGACGGTCACGCAGTACAGCGCCTGGGTCAGATTGCCGTTCACCAACTGGTCGATGCCTTCGGGTGTCAGCTTGTCCCAGTGCCGATCGAGAATATTCAGCCCCGCATTGTTCACCAGGATATCCAGCCGGCCCAGCGAGTTGCGGATGAACGCGCCGACCGCCTGCACCTGCTTGCTGTCCATCAGATCGGCCGGCTGCACATGCCCCTCGCCACCCTGCTGCTTGATGCGCGCGGCCACGCGCTCCAGCTTGTCCGCAGTGCGCCCGGTCAGCACGGTCACCGCGCCTTCATCGGCCAGCGCCAGTGCGGCCGCCTCGCCGATACCGCTGCCCGCACCAGTGATCCACGCGATCTTGCCCGCGAGCCTCGGCATCGATGTCCCCTCCATCTTGCGTGCGCGGCATTCAACGTGTTTGCCTGCACCCCGGCAAGGGAGGAGGCCGCGATGGCAACCGTGCTGACCGATCAGGGCGAACTGACCGTCGCCGCCACGAACGGGCTGTTTCTGTCGGCCGAGGACGCCGAACGCGCAACCGGCTGGACGTTGAAGCCCGAGGGCATGTGCCGCGACGATCTCTGCGTGCCGACAACCGTGCGCGACGGCCGCGTCGACGTCGCCGCGTTCTGGCGCGCAGTCGGCTGCCCCGTGGTCAACGATGCCGCTGGCGAGGCCTGGGTGCTCGGTGCCGGCGCACAGCAGCGCAACGCCGCGCTTGCCGGACTGACCGCACCCGACTTCACCCTGCCCGATCTCACCGGCACACCGCACACGCTGTCGGCGCTGCGCGGGAAAAAAGTGTTCCTCTGTACCTGGGCGTCCTGGTGAGGCTGTCGCTTTGACTTGCCCGTGTGGCAGCAACTGTTCGACAGCCTGAAGGACGAAAAATTCATGATCGTCGCCGTCGCGGAGGAGAGCCGCGGCGCCGAACACGCGCGTCCGTGGATCGAGCAGGCCGGCGCGCAATACTGCTGCCTGATCGACACCGAGCACCGCGTCGCCGACCTCTACGGCATGGTCAACGTGCCGCAGGCGGTGTGGATCGACGAAGCCGGCCACATCGTGCGGCCGCCGGAGAACGCCGGCTCGACCGACCACTTCCGCCTGATGGACCGCACCACGCGCACGCTCGCACCCGAACACCAGTCCGCACGTCTCGCGGCACGCACGGCGTATCTCGATGCGGTACGCGACTGGGCGCTGACCGGGCGTTACGCACTGCCGGCGGACGCGGCAATGGCACGGCTGCCGCAAATCACCCCCGAGATCGCTCTGGCACAAGCACACTTCCGCCTGGGTGTGTGGCTGCGCCAGCACGGCAACACCGCAGAGGCCGATGTCCACCTGGCCGAAGCCAGCCGCCTGCATCCGGAGTCATGGAACATGTGGCGCCAGGCCGCCGATCTCGACGAGGTCGGCAAAGCCAGTGGTGAGGCGTTCTGGCAGCGCGTCCACGCGTTGGGCGATGAGCCATACTATCCACCGCCGGATCTGGCGTCAGCGCAAGACTGAGGAACGTCTATCGGACAATTCAAGCGCCCGGCCATAGTCCTGCTCAGCTCGCGCGTCCGCTTGGCCGGCGACAAGCAATTACCTGCAACCACTGACGTGAGTTTCCTTCCGGCGCTGTTTGTCAAGAATCCCGGCTACAAGCGGCTCTCGATCAAGACGGTCCAACGGCGGTTGAAACACGGAACAGAATTTTCGATCGGGCGATAGCGGACAAGCTCATGGTCACCGGAGTCCACTGGCTTCAGCCAAACGTTGGCACGATCGCTAAAGAGGGCAACGGCTACGCTTTTGTACCGGCTTGAAAAGCGGGTGCCCGCCTTCACCGGGTATAGCGGCAGGCGGACGGGTCGCTAACACGTCGATGGTTCGCGCTGTTGCATCAGGGGCGACGGAAGGAACGAGCAAACCGAGTGGGGTGCGCAGTTGCTGCGATCACAGGATTTGACGTGGAAGGCTGGATTGACGAGGCGGCATCTGTCGCACTTCGGATCCTTGCTTATTCACGACTCGGGTTGATGATTGACAAACCTCAGATGGTTGCCAGTCTTCCCTGAACAGGGGGAGAAAGCGTCATGGCACAGGAAAGCGGTTGGCAGGTGAGCGGCGATGCACCGTCGTTCTACATGCGCTATGCCTACGCGATGCAGGAGCCTTGGACGGAGGACTTGATCCTTCAAGCCCGATGCAAAGATAGCGACCGAGTCCTCGATGTCGCGTGTGGCCCTGGTTTGGTCGCGGGCAAAGTCAATCAGGTGAGCCAGACAAACTGCAAGATCACCGGCATTGACGTAAACGAGGTAATGCTCAACGCGGCACGACGGACACGACCAGACATTGACTGGTACCTCGGCAGTGCGACCGAACTGCCGTTTGACGATGGTAGCTTCGATGTCGTGTTCTGCCAACAAGGTCTGCAATATTTTCCCGATCGTGCGAAGGGAATGCGTGAAATGCATCGGGTGCTAGCGCCCGGCGGGAGACTAGCGCTCAACGTATGGGGGCCACTTGAGCGCCAACCGTTTGATGTTATCTACAGAGAAGGGCTCGGCGCCTTTTTCGGCCCAGAAGCCCTCAATCCATCGACACTTGGAATGTCACTGAACACATATGGCGAGCTTCATAAGCTCGCCTTAGATGCGGGCTTCACTGGCATCAAAGTAAGGTTCGAGAATCGGACGGCACGGTATCCCGATATTCGCGAGTTCCTCGTTGGTTGGACGCAAGCCTCGCCCAATGCGGCACAGTTCCGGACATTCTCCGAAGACATGCGTGTTCGCTTCGTGTCGTACCTGATCGAAAGGCTCGACAGCTTCACGGACGACGCTGGGCTGGTGATACCCCGTGAAAACCACTTCCTGGCTGCTGACCGCTGATCAGACCGCGTGCAGCACTCGGAGCGATATATAAGCTTATACCAATGCTCTATGACGAGAACGCATCCCGTCATGGCCCGCGAAGGCGGGCCATCCACGACTTCTCTCTGTGTTGCTGTCAAAGACGTGGATGGCTTTGCCAGGTCAGGCCATGACGATAAGAGTCATGCTCATCGAGACTTGGTATTAGTCGAAAAGCGCTGAGCACAACCGGCGTGCCCAGTATGCTAATCTCATAAATGGACGCCTGTTCGGACGGTAGCGGTGCGGCACGACGTTTATCCGAGCCTGTTGCACTATTCGCGCCGCCAGGTGCCCATACCCGGCATGGGGTCAGCGCCGTCGTCCGTCACCGTCCCGCTAGGCGGCCTCAGCGAGCGTCGGAAGCCGATCTTCCCTCTCACGCCCGCCGCCGCTTCGAACGCAAAGATTGTCGATCGCGAACCGGAGCAGACGCGGGTCGAACGAAGGCTCGCGACCCAGGAACTTGCTGGCGGCAAGAAGCTGCTCGACGATGAATTTTGGCTGGTAGTTGGCCAGCTCACAGCCTCGGTGTTCGGTAATCTCCCTCACCAGGAACTCGAAAGTTCCGTCCGTCAGCGCAAGACCGTGACGCGCGGCGAGCCCCTGAAGGATGCTGTGAAATTCCTCCCTGGTCGGCCCCTTCACCTCGATCTTGTAGGGTATCCGCCGCAAGAACGCGCCATCCATCAGGTCGGACGGATCGAGGTTTGTAGAGAAGATGACCAGTTGCTCGAACGGCACCTCGACCGACTTGCCCGTATGGAATTTCAGGTAGTCGATCCGGTTTTCCAGCGGAATGATCCAGCGGTTGAGCAGTGCGGTCGGAGACACGATCTGCCGGCCGAAGTCATCGATCAGCAGACAGCCGCCATTGGCCTTGATGTGCAGCGGCGCCTCATAGAATTTCGAGGCCTGATCGTAGCGCAGATCGAGCATCTCCATCGTCAACTCGCCGCCGGCAACGATGAATGGCCGCCGGCATGGCACCCATCGGTCATCGACCTCGCCGCGCCGTATGGAGACAATCGTATCATCCGATACGGTATTCACGATAATGGGGCGGTGCAAGGATGGATCGAACACGCGCATCACGCATCCGTCGACAAACACTGCGTGCGGTATGTAGATCAGGTCGTCGAACATCTGTTCGAGCCGTAGCGCCAGCGACGTCTTGCCGTTTCCTGGCGGGCCGTACAACAACATCGTCTGACCGGAGCTGATGGCCGGCCCGAGTTGTTCCAGAAACTCTCCCGACACGGTCAGGCCAGCGAACGCCCGTTGGATACCCTGCCAGTTGACCGTCTGATTGGCCGCCCTCTGGCGCAAGATCGACTCTTTGAAGGCGGTCCATGACACCGGCGCCGGACCGATATACTGGGACTGCGCGAGTGCATCGACAGCCCAGCGGCGCCCGGCATCGGACAGAACATAGCGCGTGTCCCACAAAGCCTTGCCGTCGCGTGGCGCGGCGGCCGATGCCAGGTCGCGGCGCGCAGCCTCCTTGGCGAGCTGCGAGACGATCTGAAATGGCAGCTTGATCGTTGCGGCAATCTCGGAGAGTGCCTCGCAGCCGGCCGCATGCATCACCTTGACCAGCAGGTCCAGCAAGAAGCGCTCGCTCAGCCCCGTCTCTGCAACCGTTGCCGGCGTCGCAGGCGCATAGTCAACGATGCGCGCGAGATCGGCCTGGCTGACGATGCCCAGCGCGGCCAGACTGTCACAGAAGCTGCCGCCTTGCTCCGCCTGGTGCGTGGCTGCGGTACGAACGCCTTCCGCGGTCAGAAGTCCTGCCGCGATCAGAATGTCGCTGATGCGCATGGAGGCCATCCTGCGGCCGAACGCCTTTCGGCGGCGTTTCCTGACTGCGTCCTCATCTATCAAGAAAATATTCCTTGACGCGGACCGCAGTCCTGTGGCCCTTATTCCGTCCATGTCGGACGCGCCAGCCGCCGCCGCTCCTCCATCCAATCGCTCCGCGCGCCTCCTCAGCCTCGTCCGCCGCCTGATCGACTACGGCAGGCAATTCGGCAGAGCGCTCCGTGGCAAACAGCAGTGCCCCGGCGACAGCGATATCGCGGCGATCCTCGGCCGCATCGCCCGCGGCCTGCTGCGGGCGGAAGCGCTCGAAGCCAGGATCCTCCGCAACGCCGCCCGCCTGGACGCGGCGCGCAAGCCGCGCGCCCGCCGGCCCCAAACCAGGCTTCCGCGGTCCGCAGATCGGCCAAGCCCGGGTGACCGATCCGCTTTCGGCGTCACCCGCCTGCCCACGCCGGAGCAGATCGTCACCTTGGCCAACCGCCAGCCGATCGGCGCCGTTATCGCCGACATCTGCCGCGATCTCGGCATCAGGCACGACCATCCGCTGTGGCCGGAACTCCGCCAGGTCATCATGCAAGAGGGCGGCAGCCTGGCCAGGCTCGTCATCGACATCATCCGCGGCCGATACTTCTGGC
The DNA here is from genome assembly GCA_024280945.1 of Acetobacteraceae bacterium. Taxonomy (GTDB): domain Bacteria; phylum Pseudomonadota; class Alphaproteobacteria; order Acetobacterales; family Acetobacteraceae; genus JAMXLO01. The sequence goes on along the minus strand of JAMXLO010000089.1, from coordinate 6,895 downwards.
GTCCCGTGCTGAGCTGGCTCATTGCCCCCGCCTGGCCGGAGCCGCCCTGCCAAGCCCTGGCGCTCCCCCGCTCCGGCCCGCCCCCCTGAAACGATCGCCTGGGCCGATCGAGGGCGACGCATGCACGGTTCATCGTCCGATAACCCGAATCCCTTCCACCACCACACGCTGAAATTCCGCGCGGTGTTCGTGCCGGACGGCGCCGATATTTCCATGGCCGACATCACCCGGGCCGTCGGGCCCAACCCGGTGATGATCCCCGCCGTTCTCGTGCCCGATGGCGGGACGCTGCCCGGCTATCCCTACGAGCATATCGGCCGGGCCCAGTTCATCCCGGACCAGGACCAACGCGCGAGCGCAACACGCACAAGCCCACGCCTGGCTGCCCCGTCACGTACGGGCGCACAGCAAGATGCGCTTGTGCCGGGAAACCGGGCACTGAGCGGCCTGCGACAATTCGGTGCCGCGTTGGCGAATGAACCCGGACCCTGGGCACCCGATGCGGGTCCTGCTCGCATCGATCCGGCATCCGGCGTTTCGGCGCCCAGGCGCGGAGTACGCAGCACCCAGGCCAACTTCAGCGCGGCCGCTCCCCAACCGCACCTCGACGCTTCTCCTGATGCGATTGACGCCGCTGTCCGCGCCCTGAACGCACGTCCAGCCACTTGGGATTACTCAGGTGCGGCAAGTTGGGCGGCATCGGCGATCCCGCCGGGAACGGCGCCACCGCCGTTGCAATTCCCCATAGACTTGACCAGTGCGGCAACCACTGAGCCCGTGGCGCGTAACGACGCTCGGCCAAGTCAGCTTGTGACCGATGCGGCGCAAGAGCGGCAGCCAGGAACTGTCGCCGCTTTCCTTGGATCAAGCGCTGACGATCGCCGGCGGTTATGCATCCCGGTTTTCGAGCAATGCATCGCCCGGCAAGCCATATGGCCTTGACACGGAAACGGCGGAATTCATGCGGAGGGGTTACCAGGCGGGAAGCAGCGGCGCTTGCGGCGCGGCGGCACTTCTCTTATTGCCCCTCCTGATATCTATCATCGTTGCCTTGTGGATACTCCAGGTGCTGTTCGGCATCGGCGCCTGCACCAGCACCACAACGTCAACGATTTCCGTCGCTGGCCTCAGATTTCAAGTTGATGACACCGACTGCGACAGAATCGCAAAGGAGGAATGGGTGAGTGTGTATGTATGGGTTTACCGATAGAGACCGCGGCAGGACGCTGCTGTTCAAGTACTCCCCCACATCATATCATCTCCCGTTACCCACGATCGAGGTACCGGATCAGCGGACGATCATCATAGCAATTCCGATCGTGTCAAGTGTATACGCTCAGCTTCACACCTGGAACAATCATTCCATCCAATACGATATTGGTCATATCGATTACCCGTAGCCGCATGGAAACGTCCCCAATAGCGATGACCTGCATTTTCCGGTCTGCCGGAGGAGGACTGAGATGGCCAGAATGCTGCCGAAGCTTTGTGAGCTGTACATCCAAGACTTTGACCTCATATTTCAGGAGCCCACCGACCCCATCGACATGTTTTGCCAACAATATGATTTGGAGGACCCACCCCAATGATGTTCTGGCGCGGCGGTGCTCGCTCACAGCAGCACTCTCCGTCGCTCAGAGAGTTGAGCGCGAACGCGCCCGAAAGCGCCATACCAAATCGAATCAGCCGCCCCCAACGCACGTCGCCACGTTCTGCGGCGTGCACACATCCAGCCCCGTATACGTCGGATCAGCCGGCTTGCCCTTCCCGTCCTTGATGTCCTTCAGGAAGTACATCGTCTTGTAGCCCATCTCGAACGGCCGCTGTCCGACCTGGCCGCGCGACAGCCCCGCCTTCAGCAGATCGATCTGCACCGGCAGCGTGTCCGCGACCACCAGTGCCAATGATCCATCGTCGATCCGCGTCTTCACCTTCTCCGCCACCTTGCGATACGCCTGCGGCAGGAACTGCGGGAACCCGCCCGTGGGCACGAACGCATCCAGCTGCGGATACTTGCCCAGGATGTCCTCCATCTGCTGCACCGCGACCGGGAAATCATCATTGGTATAAAGCGGACAGCCATCGACCTCCTTCCAGCCATTCTGCCCGCTCAGCCGCTCGCCAGGAGACTGCTTGGATGGCTTGCCCGACAGCGTGTCGCGGATGCCCTGCATGCGCTCGTTGTGATTGGCCGCCGCCGCGCCGCCCGACTGGATGCAGATCGTGCCGCCCTTCGGCTTGATCGCCATCGCCAGCTTGGCGAGGTTCACGCCGATCTCATAGTTGTGCGTGCCGACATAGGCGACGCGTTCCTTCTTGTCGCGATCCAGCAGATCGGAATCCCACGTCAGCACGGGAATGCCGGCCTTGTTCGCCTCGGCCAAAGTGCGTCCCATCGCCGGCGCATTGGACGGCGACACCGCGATGCCATCGACATGGCGCGCGATCAGGTCGTTCACCACCTGCACCTGCTCTTCGCCGCCACCGTGTTCGCCAGGGCCGACATACAGGCACTCGATCGCGCCGTTCAGTTCTTTCTCGGCTTTCTTGCAGCCATCGCGCGCCTGATCGAAGAACGGATTGTTGGTGTTCTTCGGCACCAGCGCGAACACGTATTTCTTGTCCGCCGCCGCGGCCGGTTGCGCCACCGCGATCGCAGCCAGCAATGCCAACAATGCTTTCATGTCGTTGCCTCCTCTATGGACGCCGGCGGCCGCGCAGTTTCTCCAGCACCACCGCGAGCACGATGAACACGCCGACGAATGTGCCTTGCCAGTTGGAGTCCACCCCAGCCATCAGCAGCGAATTGCGAATCACCTCGATCAATGCCGCGCCGATGAACGCGCCATAAGCACCACCTTCGCCGCCCATCAGATTGGCGCCACCGATCACTGTCGAGGCGATGACCCGCAGCTCATAGCCGGTGCCAAGCGCGTTGATGGCCGAGCCCTGCCAGCCGATGATCAGCACGGCGGCAAGCGCTGCGGTCAGACCCGACACCGTATAGGCCGCAAGCTTCGCCCGCACGACCGGCACGCCCGTCAGCACCGCCGCCTGCTCGTTGCCGCCGATCGCGTACAGATAGCGTCCCCAGCGCGTCACATGCAGCACGACCGAGAACACCACCGTCAACACCAGCAGCACCCACACCGGATTGGCGATGCCAAGGATCTGCCCGCCGCCGATGGCGAACACCGTGTCGGAATCAGGACCAAAGTCGTAGATCATCTTGTTCTGCGACAGCACCACGGCGAGCGAACGACCGATCGACAGCGAGCCCAGCGTCACCACGAAGGATGGCAGCCCAACCCATGCGATCAGCGCGCCATTGACCGCGCCCACCACGACGCCGGTGGCAAGTCCGGCCCCCATCGCCAGCCACCACGGGCCTGCATCCTGCAGCACCAGGCCGGCAACGATCGCCGCCAGCCCCATCACCGAACCCACCGAAAGATCGATGCCGCCGGTGATGATGACCGTGGTCATGCCCAACGCCATGATGCCGATGAAGGCGAAGTTGCGGGTGATGTTGTAAAAATTCTCGGTGCTGGCGAACGCCTGCGGCTGCAGCAGCGACATCGTCACGCACATGCCTAGCAGCGCCAGCGTGACCCAGAAGGCCTGCGCCGACAGCAGACGCTGTATCAGCGAGTGCCCTCGCTGCTCGGTGATCCCGCGCATCGTCAGCGGCGCTTCAAGCGACATCGATCGCCCCGGTGATCAGCCCGGTAACCTCTTCAGGATTCGATGCCGCAATCGGCTTCTCTGCCACCTTGCGCCCGCGGCGCAGCACCAGCACGCGATCGGCGACCGAGAACACGTCCGGCATACGATGGCTGATCAGCACCACCGCAATACCCTGATCGCGCAGCCGCCGGATCAGGTCCAGCACCTCCGCCACCTGTCGGACCGATATCGCGGCGGTCGGCTCATCCAGCAGCACGATCCGCGGATTGGACAAGCGCGTGCGTGCGATCGCCACCGCCTGACGCTGGCCGCCCGACATCCGTCGCACCAGGTCGCGCGGCCTGGTCTCGGACTTCAGCTCTGCGAACAGCGCGCCGGCCCGGGCGTACATGCCGCCATAGTCCAGCAGCCGCAGCGGTCCTATGCGCCGTGTCATCTCACGCCCGAGGAACACATTGGCGGCGGCCGTCAGATTGTCGCAGAGGGCAAGATCCTGATACACGATCTCGATCCCGCTGCGCCGTGCATCGAGCGGGCGATGGAAGTGCACCGGCGTGCCGTTCAGCCGCATTTCGCCGGTGGTGGGCGCGAAATTGCCGGCCATGATCCGCACCAGCGTGGATTTGCCGGCGCCGTTGTCACCCATCAACCCAAGCACCTCGCCGGGCTCGAGCGAGACGTCCACGTCGCTCAACGCGCGGATCGCGCCGAAGCTTTTCGAAATACCGCGCAGCTCCAGCACCGGTTCGGCCACGTCCTGGCGATCCTCTCCTGGATCAGGAAAGGCTAGGTAGCGGCCCCGGCTCTGTCCAGTAACCGGGCAGGGGCGCAGCAAACCACTAGTGTCAAACCCTCTCGTCGCCCTGCCATCATGGTTTGCTCGACCGGCCGATATTATTCGTGCAACATTGCCGGTGCCACAGTGCGCCAAGGTACTGGGCGGAGGGGCGGTGATGGACGTCGCGGGATGGCTTCGCGATCTCGGGCTCAGTGAATATGTGGCGGCGTTTGATTCGAATGCCATCACCATGGACCTGCTGCCGACTTTGACGGCCGATGATCTCAAGGATCTGGGTGTCACCGTTATCGGTCACCGCCGCCGCCTGCTGAATGCCATCACGGCGTTGCGCACCGACACAGAGCCGGTTGCCGAGCCAAACGCCGCGGAACCGTTCGCAGAACGGCGTCAGGTCAGCGTGATGTTCTGCGACATCTCCGGCTCGACCGCACTCTCCACACGGCTTGATCCGGAAGACCTGAGCACCGTGGTGCGCAGTTACCAGTCAGTGGTACGAGCCACAATCGCAGGCTTCGGTGGATTCATTGCGCGCTACGTCGGCGATGGCGTGCTGATCTATTTCGGCTGGCCAGAGGCGCACGAGACGGACGCTGAAAGAGCTGTGCGCGCCGGACTCGCGGTGATCGCCAGGATGAGGCAGACGCCGATTCATGGCGAGCACCTGAGCATTCGGGTCGGCATCGCCACCGGGCTTGTCGTCGTCGGCGCGCCGATCGGCGAGGGCGACGCACGACAGCAGACGGCCATCGGAGAGACTCCGAATCTCGCGGCGCGCCTGCAGTCTCTGGCGGCGCCAAACATATTGGTCATTGCCGACAGCACGCGCAACGAGATCGGTTCGCTGTTCGAGGTTGAAGACCTCGGCTTGCGCGAACTTGCCGGGTTCGCCGCACCACAACGTGCGTGGCGGGTTCTCACCGAGAGCAGCGCAGCGAGTCGCTTCGAGGCGCTGCGTTCCGAGGCGACGCCGTTGATCGGCCGCGATGAGGAAATGGAGTTGCTGCTGCGCCGATGGCAGCAAACAAGGTCGGATGGCGGCCGCGTTGTGCTGCTGTCGGGCGAACCCGGCATTGGGAAGTCGCGCCTGACCGCGGCAGTGACCGAGCATATCGGCAGCGAGCCGTACACGAGGCTCCGCTGGTTCTGCTCGCCGCATCACCGGGATAGCGCGATGAATCCGGTCATCGCCCAGCTCGAACGGGCGGCCGGCATAATGCGTGACGATGTCGCGGAAGTAAGACTGGGAAAACTGCGCACTGTGGTCGATGTCGAGGACGGAAGCGATTTCGAGCTCTTGGCTGAATTGCTGTCGCTGCCCAATTCTGCCGCAGCGCTGAACCTCAGTACGCCGCGCAAGCGAGAAAAGCTCTTCGAGGTCCTGTTGCGGCAATTGGCGGTTCTCGCGCGGCAGCAGCCGGTGCTTGCCGTGTTCGAGGACGTGCACTGGATCGACCCCACGTCGCGCGAATTGCTGGATCTGATGATCGATCGCGTGCGGCAGGTATCGGTGCTCCTGATCGTCACGTTCCGCCCGGAGTTTCGACCGAGCTGGACCGGTCAGCCGCATGTCACAACGCTGACGCTGAACCGGCTTGATGACCGGCAGGTCGCCGCTCTGATCGAAGGTCTCGCCGGCAATGCCCCTCTGGGCAGCGAGGTAGTCAACGAAATCGTCGAGCGCACCGATGGTGTGCCATTATTCGTCGAGGAATTGACCAAGGCGGTTCTTGAGCGTTCCAACGACGAGGATCGCGTTGCCGCGGTGTTGTCAGAAACTGCCGTCACCTCATTGTCTGTACCGCCGACCCTGCACTCCTCACTGATCGCACGACTTGACCGGATCGGTCCTGGGGCCCGGGAGATTGCGCAGATCGGCGCTGTTCTCGGCCGTGAATTTGGTTACGAGCTGATCGAGCGGGTGGCGCGGCGGCCAGAAGCAGAACTGCAGGCCGCACTCGCCCGCTTGAGCGAGGCAGGGCTCTTGTTCAGCCGGGGCCTGCCGCCTGCATCGTCTTACTTGTTCAAGCATGCGCTGGTTCTGGACACTGCTTATGGTACCTTGTTGCGCAGCCGCCGGCAGGAATTGCACGCGCGGGTCGCAGCGGTGTTGTCACAGGACTTTGCCGAACTCGTCGAGCGCCAGCCTGAATTGCTCGCGCAGCATCTGACCGCAGCGGGCGACAATAAGCGCGCCGTCGAGCAATGGCTGCGAGCGGGACGATACGCGGCATCCCACGTTGCTTACCGTGAAGCAATTGCCCATCTGGAGCGAGGCCTGGCTGCGTTGCGCTCCCTGCCTGAGGGACCGGATCGTGACAAGCAGGAGATCGAGCTGCAATTGGCTCTAGGTCTTTGCCTGTTTACCGCAAACGGCGCTGCTGCCGGTTTGCCGGCGTATTCCCGCGCTCA
>JAMXLO010000088.1 GCA_024280945.1 Acetobacteraceae bacterium | reverse complement strand
ACCTCGGTCGTCATCTGCTGGAACGCGGCATTGAAATCGTCAGCACGGCTGACCGAGCCATCGACGTAGTCTGCACCCAGCACATCGCGGCGTACTTCGAGGCCCTTCTTGAATAGGTCGCTCTGATATTCTGGACGGTTCGGAATGTTGGCCATCACGCATGTCTCCCGATGAAATCGGGACGGTAGACATTGCTCACCGGTGGAGCAAGCCGGTTGCCATACCGGCGATGGTATGACGAAAATGCGCGCATCAGTTCTAGAGGCGTGGTCCAAGATCTTCGTGGATAGAACGCCAATGACAGCGGTATCGACCACCGATAAGAACAAGAAGGGTGGCAGGACCACACAGACCCAGTTCATCGGAGGTGACACGACGGTCACTCATGCTTATACATTTTCATCGCAGCCTGGAACCCACAGAGGAACGGCTGGATCGTTACTGAAATCCGTCAGCCGACGTTGGAATGTGCTCTCGGCGATCTATCGTGACCAGACGCCGTATACTGAATACTGACACACCTGCTGCGCCGATCGGATAAGAGAACTACCTCTCGGCGCTGCCGAAAAACCTGGCCATCAGCGAGGAGAGATCCGGCATCGCATTCGCCTCGGCCACCTGTCCGCCGGGCGTCACGTGGTTCACCGCTTGCGGCAGCGCCTCTGCAAGCACGGCCTGCAGCTTGTCGGGCGTCGTCCCCGCCTGGCTCGCCCAGCCTTGGAGTTGTTCTGGCGAGAACACCTGGCTGATCTGCGCGGCAGAGACCGGCATATTGTCTCCCTCGGCGACCCAGGACTGCGCCTGAGTGCCCAGTCCGGCGGCTTGAAACCGTGACACGAGCCCGGCCACGCCGCCGCCATCCGAGGCCAACAACTGCTGCAGGATGCTGGTGATAGCGGTCGGCTGACCGCCCTGTTGCCCACCCATGATGCTGCCAAGCATCTGACCCAACAAGCCGCTCATCGTGCTCTCCCCGTCTGGCGGCACTATAAGTGAACACGGGATCATCGGCTCGATAACAAGGTCGCGAAGAGCTGACACGTGGCACGATGCAACCGCTAATTGGTCGCGGCGGCCTCAACTGTCTATCATGGCGCTTCGATATAAAGTGCGTCGCCCGATATGCGCACAGGTATCGGACGCAGGCGCATCCGAGCGTCTCCCGGATGTCGTCCGGTCTCGAGATCGAATTCATAGCCGTGCCACGGGCAGACCACGTGCCGGTCTCTGCCGAACCGCATCCCGCGGCTCGTCTGGTCCGGCATGATGATCTCCTCGACCCGGTTGAACAGCCTGCCCTGGCATACGGGACCGCCATGGTGCGGACAGCGGTTCTCATAGGCGACGAACCGGTCGCCCAGGCGAAACACGCCGACTTCGATCTCGCCCAATGCAAAGATGCGGTGGTCGCCATCGGCAATGTCCGTTGCGTTGCCCACCATGATCTCAGCCATTGTCAGCTCTCCCTGAAGCCCGCCCCACCGGGCGCCCGAACCACATGGCGATGTCAAACAAATTGAGGTCGGCCGCGCGGATCATCGCACATGCCGCAACTGCCACCTCGGTCGCCGTCACCGCATCAGGCTGAAACGGCGCGAACTCCGCCTCCACCGCTTCAGCCTTCGCGGCATAGGCCTTCACAGCAGCGGTCAGCACCTGACGCAGTGCATCGTCGGAGATCGCCTGCACGTCGCCGCAGCGCAACGCCGTCGCCACTGCGCTGTCGAATGCCGCGGCGAGCGCCGGGATGTCGTTCACTTGGCGAGCGCCGGCTCCGGCGCCGGCACAGTCGCAAGCTTGTGCGGCGGCACCTCGAAGCCGAACAGCCGCGCGGCATTCAGTCCAAGAATGTTGCGCTTCGCCTGCTCCGACAGGAATGGGAGGCTGGTGATCGACCGTGGCAGATCGAAATCCCAGTGCGGCCAGTCAGATGCGAACAACAGTTGGCTCTCCGCGTTGATCGCCTCCATGGTCGCCTGCGTGAGCTTGAGATTGCTCGTCTCCAGCGGCTGGCTGGTGAAGAACATGTCGCGGATGTACTCACTGGGTCGTCTGCGCAGCAGCGGCGCCTCGGACGAACGCATCATGTACTCGGAATCCAGCCGCTGCATCAGGAATGGCACCCACGCCAGGCCGCTCTCGACCCAGATAATCTTGAGGCTAGGAAAGCGCTCCGGGATGCCGTTGATGATCCAGTTCGTCAGGTGGATCATATTGAAGTAGCAGAACGAGATGGCGTGCATCGAGATGAAGCGGTTGACCTGCTTCATCGACTCGTCGCCCCAATGGAACCCCGAGTGAAATGCCAGCGGCCTGCCCGCAGCCTGCAACGCGGCATACAGCCGCATATAGCTATTGTGGTGTACCGGCTTGTAGCGGGTGGACACCACAGTGAAGCCGATCACGCCGGGTGCATCGGCAAATTCCTCGACCACGTCGACGCAGGCGTCCGGGTCGTTGAACGGCAGGTACATCATCGCCTTGATGCGTGGCTCGCGCGGCAGCAACTCCTCGATCAGCCAGCGATTGAACGCGCGGCCCAATGCCACCTCGACTTCCGCCTGCGGATGCATGCCCAGCAGCAGCATCGGCGTCGGAAACGCGACAGTGTAGTCGATGCCCATGCTGTCCATCGCGCGTCGGGTCAGCTCGATCTGGCGATGCGTATCCTCGCCGATGATGGCATCCGACTGCTGGCCATGTGGGATGCGCCCGAACATGTCCTGATACAGCATGCCCGGCTGTATATTCAGCAGCCCCGGCGGCGAGCCGCCGCGCTCGCGGAACGACTTTGCGGCGTGGCGCAAATAGTCGTTGTCGATGCGGTCGGTGATCTCGGACCAGAATGCGGTCTCGGTCACATGGGCGTCGATATCGACAATGAAGGTGTCAGCAAGCTTTTGCGCGTCTTTTGCCGCGTGTGCGAGTACGTCGCGCGTATCGGATCGTGGGGTGATCTTTTGCAGCTCGCGAACGTCCGTCATGTCCGTCCTCCCGATAGCTTGACCTCAGCGTAGGAGGATGCCTGGTGGATTGCCAGCGCAACCGGATCGCGCCCGAACGTGGCTTTTCATCCGCACAGGGCGCAGCCACCTTGCAGTCATGCGCAGATCTTTCCGGCTGCTCCGCCGCCTGCTGGCCGGCATCGGGTTCATCGTGTTGCTGGTGGCTGCGGTGGTCACCGGCGTGCTGTGGCTCACCTTGCCGCCGCGCTCGCAGCAGGCACGCATTCCGGGGCTGACCGGCCCGGTGGATATCGGCTTTGACGCTGACGGAATTCCGCGCATCCGCGCGGCCAGCGCCATCGACGCCGCGGCCGGCCTGGGGTTCGTTCACGCCAGGGACCGGCTGTTCCAGATGGAGATGATGCGCCGCGCCGCCTCCGGCCGCCTGTCCGAGATCGCCGGTTCGGGGACGCTGAACTACGACCGCACGATGCGGACGCTCGGACTGCGCCGCCAGGCGCTCGCCAGCTACGAGGCGCTCCCGCAGCAGGCCCGTGCCATGCTGGAAGCCTATGCCCGTGGCGTGAACGCCTGGATTGCCGAGCGCGGCCGGTTCAGCGCGCCCGAGTTCCTGTTCCTGGGGAAGCCGGAGCCGTGGCAACCGGTGGACAGCCTGCTCTGGGGCGAGACGATGGGACTGATGCTGTCGCTGAACTGGCGCACCGAGCTGTCGCGCTACGCGCTGGGGGCGCGACTGCCGAAAGAGAAGGTCGATGAGCTATGGCCGTCGGTGCCCGGCGACGGCAAGCCGCAGGCCGGCGTCGCGCCGACCCGCGAGCACGCCGATGCGGCCCGCGAGTTGCTGGACATGCTGCCGCGTTTCCCGGAGCCATTCACCCTACCCCACACGGCGTCGAATGAGTGGGCGGTGGACGGGCAGCATACCGCGACCGGTGCACCGTTGCTCGCAGGCGATCCACATTTGGGGTTCGCATTTCCTGCCATCTGGTACCTGGCACGTATCGAGACACCACGCGGGGTCCTCGCAGGCGCCACGGCACCTGGGGTACCGTTCCTGGTGTTGGGCCACAATGACCACATCGCCTGGACCTTCACCACCACGGGCGCCGACGTCCAGGACGTGTTCGTCGAGACACCCGTCGGCGATGGCCAGTATCAGACCCCAGATGGCCCCCGCCCTTTTGGGGTGCGCGAGGAACGGATCAAAGTACGGGGTGAACCAGACCAGGTCCTGACGGTGCGAGAGACGCGGCACGGTCCGGTGGTCAGCGACCTGGTCGGCGCGCCGCAGATCCTGGCCGTCTCGATGGCGAACCTTGCGCCGGACAATACCGCTGCCGCCGGCCTGCTGGCCTTGAACCAGGCGACCAATATCGATGAGGCGCGCGCGTCCGCGGCGATGATCACCTCGCCGGCGCAGAACCTGCTGGTGGCGGATCGTGAGCGGATTGCCCTTTTCGTGACCGGGCGCGTGCCGATCCGGCGCGCCGGTGACGGCTCGGCTCCGGTGCCGGGGGATGGCTCGCATGACTGGATAGGTTGGGCATCCGGCGATCAGTTGCCGCAGTACGTCGCGCCGGCCAGCGGCCGGCTCGTCAACGCCAACGACCGCATCGCGCCGGCGGATTTCCCAGTGTTCCTCGGTCGCGACTGGTTCGGCGACTGGCGTGCCCAGCGCATCCGCCAGCTACTGGACAGTTCCGCCAAGCACACGGCGGCCGACTTCGCGCGGATGCAGGTCGATGTGCACTCCACGTTCGCGCGGCGGGTCCTGCCGGCGCTCCTGTCCGTGCCGGTCGCTGACGATACGGCGCGCCGGGCTCAGGCGCTGCTGCGTGACTGGGATGGCAGCATGACAACCGACGCGCCGCAGCCGCTGATCTTCAACGCCTGGATCCAGTTCTTCTACGGCAGGGTGCTGCAGCAGGCCGATGTTCCGCGAGGGGACGGTGGACCTCTCCTGGAGTTCGTCGCCCATATGCTGTCGCCCGCGGCTGCGCACTGGTGCGGCGGCAACTGCACGGCGGTCCTGCAGGTATCGCTTGGCGATGCGATCAACGACCTGACGCGCCGCTTCGGCGGTGATCCCGCTAAGTGGCGATGGGGCGATGCACACCAGGCGGTGTTCGCCCATCCAATTCTGCGTCCTATTCCGATCCTCGGCGCGCTGGGGACTCTCAGCATCGAGAGCCCCGGCGACGACAGCACGATCGATCGTGGGGGGCCCGCCTACAAACAGTTTCAATCAGTGCACGGGGCGGAGTATCGAGGGGTCTATGACCTTGCCGATCTCGACCGCTCGTTGTTCGTGGTGGCGCCCGGCCAATCCGGCAACCTGCTCAGCCGGCACGCGCGCGACTTCCTTGCCCGCTGGCGGGATGGAGCCACCGTCACGCTGGGGCCAAATCCAGGCACGACGACTGCAACCATCAGGCTGACCCCATGATCTACCACACCCCTCCGATGGACGATGGCTGGCTCACCGCTGGCGTGATGACCCGGCGCATCTTCGCGTGGTTGCTGGACGTGCTGCTGGTGGGGCTGATCGTAGCGGCGTTATGGCTCGTGCTGATGCTGTTCGGGGTACTGACGCTGGGGCTCGGCATGCCGCTGCTTGGCGTGCTGCCGTTCGTGCCGTTCTGCTATCATTTGTTCTTCGTCGCCGGACCCTGGACCGCCACTCCAGGCCAACAGGCGCTTGGACTGGTGGTCCGCCGCAACGACGATCTGGGACCGCCAAGTTTCGCGCAGGCCTTCGTCTACACACTGGTGTTCTACCTGACGCTTGCGACCACCGGCCTGCTGCTGCTGGTCGCACTCGCCACCGTGCGCCACCGCACTCTGCATGACCTGGCAAGCGGTCTCGTCGTGGCGCGCGCGCGGGCGTTGACCGGAGGCTTCGGCTCCTGGAACATGCAGGGCGGATCGCCCTACACATGAGCTACAAACCGCCGCGCCGGCCACAGTTCTTCTACACGACGGCTCCCCTGCCCTGCCCGTACTTGGCCGGCCGGACCGAGCGCAAGGTGGTCACCGAGATCACCGGACCCGATGCCGATGGGTTGCATGACCGGCTGTCGCGCGCCGGCTTCCGGCGCAGTCACAACATTGCTTATGCACCGGTGTGTCCGTCCTGCCAGGCGTGCATCCCGATCCGCATTCCGGTGGCCAATTTCCAGCCCGACCGGACGCTCCGGCGCATCTGGCGCGTCAACGCGGCGCTGGAGGGTTTCGAGGTTCCGGCGCGCGCCACGGCCGAGCAGTTCCAGCTGTTCCAGCGCTATCAAAGCGCGCGCCACGGCGACGGCGACATGGCGACGATGAGCTTCTATGACTACCGCGCCATGGTCGAGGACACACCGATCGAGACCTTCATCGTGGAGTTCCGCGATCCAGACGACCGGATGGTGAGCGCGTGCCTGGCCGACCGGCTGGGGGACGGGCTTTCGGCAGTCTACTCATTCTTTGCGCCAGCATTGGAGCGGCGCTCACTCGGCACCCACGCGATCCTGTGGCTGATCGAGCGGGCACGCAGCCTGGGCCTGCCGTATGTCTATCTTGGCTATTGGGTGCCGGAGAGCCGCAAGATGGCGTACAAATCGCGCTTCCGGCCAGCAGAGGTGCTGACAGGCGGAACTTGGCGGGTGCTGACCGATGCGGACCTTGGGAGTGGTGTTGGGACGGTCGACAGCACTTTGGTGCCGGAGAGCGCGGACTGACTGTCACGAACGGCGTTTGCTTGCGCTCGGTCCGGCGATGAGCGAGAGTCCAACGGCCACTGCACGTCCGGATCACCAATGATAGAGACCATGGACCCGACAGGACTGCAACGGGGCAGAACAAGACGCAGCGTTGCGCCAGGAGGCTCGATCGTTACCAAGCGCGAGGAGCCGCCGGGCGCATATCTTGTCGAATCAGGTGTCGTCGCAGTCTCCGTCGCACTGGATCGCACGCCACCAACCTGCGTTGAGCTGTTGGGCTCCGGCACGCTGATCGGATGGCCGTCGGACGCGGGTCCGTATGCCAGCGAATTTCGCGCAATTTCATCGGTGAACCTGATGGAGATCCCTTGGGGATTGCTGCGTCTGGCCATGCAGCGTCAGCCCGCTCTGCAGGAGGCCTACCTGCAGCAACTCCGCGAGCGTATCGCGCAGACCGAGCTGGTCGCGGTCTGCAACGCCCACCATTCGCTGGAGGGACGGTGCGCGCACTGGTTACTCAAGCTGCACGCCCATCTAGGGGCGGTGCTGCCGGTGACCCACGCGTTTCTGGCCACCATGCTCGGGGTCAGACGGGCAGGAATCAGCATCACCTTGGAGATGCTGCAGCGCGAAGGCCTGATCCGCCAGCGCCGGGGCAGCATCGAGGTGCTGGATGCGGAGGCATTAGGACCCTATGCCTGTCCCTGCTCGAACGCCGTCAGCAGGCTCGCCCACGCCATCTCGGCCGATCTCATCGGCGACGATATCGGCAATACGAGCAGGCCGAGGATCTGGTTCGAGCGGGAGATCGACGTGCCGGCGGCCATGGCTCTAGCCGAAGACGAGAGAGGGCCCAGGAGGGAAGCAGCATTGCGGCTGTGTCGTAGTATCGTTGCCCACGGGCTGACCGCCTTGCAGCAGGCACATCTTGATTGAGCTGCGCGGACATCGCGCACTCGAGCTTCGGGCTGCCGACCAAGGCCGATGCAGCCCGAGAAGCCGTTGAGGCCACTGGTTCCCATATCCTACGCTTGCATGCTATGTGATCGGTGACGTTCGACTCGGCGCGAGGTGTGCCGACCGCCGAGTGTCTTATTCTTTGATTGGCTTGTCGGCGCATATAGCGATCTTGATCGTGGCGCTCGCCAGGACCGGCCCGCGCAGCGGAAAGATCGCGTCAATCCCGCCATCCGGCGGTGAGATGGTGACCTTGCTCGTAGGTGTGCTCTCCGTGCCACAACTTCCGATTTGTTCTAGTCTGAAGTGGTCCGACGCGCCGTTGCTCTGCCGCGAATTCATCCGGCGTGCACAATAGTTCAATGCAACGCAATGTGCGCGACTGGTTACTTGGGATTGCCCTCGCCGTACTGCCGGCATTATTGGCCGGGTGCTCAGGCGGCATATTGGAGCCGCATGGCCCGATCGGCGCAGCAAACAGGCTGATCCTGTTCAATGCCTTGGAGATCATGGCGGCGATCGTCATTCCAACGATCATTGCCGCGCTGGTGTTCGCGTGGTGGTTCCGCGAATCGAATACCAGGGCACAGTACCAGCCACATTGGGCTTACTCGGGGCGGATAGAACTGATCGTCTGGTCTATCCCCGTCCTGGTCATCTGCTTCCTGGGTGGCGTCATCTACATCGGTTCGCACGATCTCGATCCGGCACGGCCGATCGTCTCGCAGAACAAGCCTCTTGAGGTACAGGTCGTATCGCTCGATTGGAAGTGGCTGTTCATCTACCCTGACCAGGGCGTCGCCAGCGTAAACCAACTCTTTGTTCCCGTGGGCATGCCGATCCACTTCAACCTGACCTCTGCGAGCGTGATGAACGCATTCTTCGTGCCGCAGCTCGGCAGCATGATCTACACGATGAATGGCATGGTGACACAGTTGCACCTGCAAGCCGACCGTGCCGGCGACTACAAGGGCCTGTCAGCACAATTCAGCGGCGATGGCTTTCCGGACATGGGATTCACCGTTCACGCTGTCCCTCAAAATGAATTCGCGGACTGGGTTGCAGGCGTTCGGCGGTCGGGGCCGGTATTGGATCGCGCCGGTTATGCTGAGCTGTCCAAGCAGGATACCGCACAACCATTCACCTATCGCCAGATCGATCCGGCGCTGTTCGATGCTGTCGTGACCCGGCATATCCCGCCGCAACCGGGACCGGGCACGCAGCGCGCCGAAAAAGCGGAGCGCTGAGATGCTTGGGAAGCTGACATGGGACGCGATCCCGTGGAGCCAGCCAATACCACTTGTTGCCGGCGGCGTGGTGCTGCTCGTCCTGCTCGCCGTCATCGCATGGGTGATCGTGCGCGGCTACCTGCCGTATCTTTGGCGCGAATGGATCACCAGCGTAGACCACAAGCGGATCGGGGTGATGTACATCCTGCTCGGAGTGGTCATGCTGCTGCGCGGCTTCATCGACGCACTCATGATGCGGTCACAGCAGGCGATCGCATTTAACGCTCCTGGTTATCTTCCACCTGAGCACTACAACCAGATCTTCAGTGCCCACGGCACAATCATGATCTTCTTTGCCGCGATGCCCTTGGTCATCGGCCTGATGAATTTTGTGGTGCCGCTGCAACTCGGCGTGCGCGATGTCGCGTTTCCTACTTTGAATTCCACCAGCTTCTGGCTCACCGCGACGGGGGCCTTGCTGGTCAACATCTCGCTGGTGGTCGGCGAATTCGCGCGGACGGGTTGGCTGCCCTATCCTCCGCTGTCGGAGACGCAATACCTGCCCGGCGTGGGCGTCGACTATTATTTATGGTCGTTACAGATCTCGGGCGTCGGCACCCTGCTGACTGGCGTCAACTTCGTCACGACGATCCTGAAGATACGGGCGCCCGGTATGAGCTATTTCAGGATGCCGATGTTCTGCTGGACGGCACTTGCCTCCAGCCTGCTGATCGTCGCGGCATTCCCGGTACTCACCGCCACGCTGGGAATGCTGCTGCTGGACCGCTATCTCGGCTTCCATTTCTTCACCAACACGGCTGGCGGCAACATGATGATGTTCGTCAACCTCATCTGGGTCTGGGGGCATCCGGAAGTCTATATCCTTGTTCTACC
This sequence comes from Acetobacteraceae bacterium, assembly GCA_024280945.1. GTDB lineage: Bacteria > Pseudomonadota > Alphaproteobacteria > Acetobacterales > Acetobacteraceae > JAMXLO01. The sequence continues at coordinate 198,940 of JAMXLO010000088.1, read as the reverse complement.
GGCATTCGGGGTGTTCTCCGAAATATTCTCGACGTTCTCTGGCAAGCCCCTGTTCGGTTACCGCTCGATGGTGATGGCGACACTGTTCATCTGCGTGGTGTCCTTCACAGTGTGGCTGCACCATTTTTTCACCATGGGAGCCGGGGCCAATGTCAACGCCACATTCGGCATTGCGACCAGCGTCATCGCAGTTGGCACCGGAGTGAAGGTGTACAACTGGATCTTTACGATGTACGGCGGCCGCATTCGCTTTGCCACACCGATGCTATGGGCCATGGGCTTCATTGTCACTTTCATCATCGGTGGCATGACGGGCGTATTGTTGGCGGTACCGCCCGCCGATTTCATGTTACACAACAGCCTGTTTCTGGTTGCACACTTCCATAACGTGATCATCGGCGGCGTTCTGTTTGCTGGCTTCGCTGCCCTCACCTACTGGTTCCCCAAAGCTTTCGGCTTTCAACTCGATGAAGCTTGGGGCAAGGCCGCTTTTTGGTTGGGTCTGATCGGCTTTTACGTCACCTTCATCCCGCTCTATGCGGCGGGCCTGCAAGGCATGACCCGGCGCATGCAGCATTACGACGTGGCCGCCTGGCGCCCCTGGATGTTGGTGGCTGCCGTCGGCGTGCTGATCCTGCTCGCCGGCGGAATCTGCCAGGTTGTGCAACTCGTCGTAAGCATTCGCCATCGCGACGAGCTAAGGGACGTGATCGGGGACCCGTGGAACGGACGCTCGTTGGAATGGGCGACGTCGTCGCCACCACCGTCGTTCAACTTCGCCGTACTGCCCAATGTGCATGGCGAGGAGCCGTACTGGGAGATCAAACGGCGCGCCATCGAAAGCGCGCATCTGACCCCCGAACCGCAATACGAAGACATAGAAATGCCACGCAACAGCCCGACGGGGGTGATCACCGCCTTCTTCGCTACCATCACCGGTTTCGCGGCAATCTGGCATATTTGGTGGATGGTGGTGCTTGGCCTCGTCGCCGCCTACGTCGTCTTTGTCTGGTTTGCCTGGCGTGACGTGGACGAATACGTCATTCCGGCGGCCGAGGTCGCGCGCCTCGATCGCGAGCGCCGAGGCGCGCGGCAGGCTTGGCTTGACGCGCATGCACGGGCCGAAGAACCAGCATGAGTACCAGCAGCGAAGCCGTGCCGCAGCGCCACCGCCGCGACATCGATCCGTATCGGCTCGGACGCGGCTATGGCGCCGCCGGCTACGGCGGCAGGGGACAAGATGCGACAGGCCGTGGCGCAGGAGGACCGGCGTCCAAGCGTGTCATCGTTGGATTTGGATTTTGGATCTTCCTGCTCAGCGACATCGTCATGTTCTCGGCCTTCTTCGCGGCGCATGCTGTGCTGCAGACGGCAACGGCAGGTGGCCCGTCGGGACGTGACCTGTTCGATCCATCGCGAGTCGCGCTCGAAACAGCCTTCTTGCTCGCCTCCAGCTTCACCTGTGGCATGTCTGCCGTCGCGAGCAGTGTACGCAATCAGCTCTGGACGCAGGTCTCGCTCCTGGTCACTGGCGTTCTCGGTACATGCTTCCTCGCATTGGAGGCATATGAATTCACGAACATGATCCGCAGCGGCGCTGGCCCACAGACAAGCGCTTTTCTGTCGTCTTTCTTCGCGGTCGTCGGCCTGCACGGCTGCCACGTCACCGCAGGGCTGCTGTGGCTCGGAACGATGATGGCGCAGGTCTTTGTCAAAGGCTTTCGGCCCAACATCCAACGCCGGCTGCTGTGCTTCAACCTGTTCTGGCACACGTTGGACATCATCTGGGTGGCCCTGTTCACCATCGTCTATCTGATCGGAGGAGGCCGATGAGCGGGCGAAGAGAAGACCTCGAACCAAACGGTTCAGATGTCGCGCCTGGCGTAATCGACGCGCCCGAGGAGACTGTCCGGGAGAAGATCGGGGGTTATCTGCTTGGCTTGGTGTTCGCCACCCTGCTCACGATCGCTTCGTTCTACGTGGCCGGTACCAACCTGATCTGGGCACCCAGCATTCCGATTGCCCTCGCCGTGCTCGCGATCGCCCAGATCGGCATTCATCTGGCGTTCTTCCTGCACATCACCACCGCACCGGACAACACCAACAATATCCTGGCGCTGGCCTTCGGTATTCTGATCGTCGTTCTGGTCGTCGCTGGCTCGCTGTGGATCATGGACCACCTGAACCAGAACATGGTGCCGATGGACCAGATGATGCAGATGCAGCGTTGAGCGACGGACCGATCAATCGAACAATGTTGCCAGGCGCTGCTTCATGCTGTCGGCGACGTACAGCGCCAGCGCCTGGATCGTAGAGGTCGGATTCACGCCGCCTGACGTGACCCAGATGCTGCCGTCAACGATGAACAAGTTTTTCACGTCGTGGCAGCGGCCCCACGCATTGACGACGGACCGTTCCGGGTCATTGCCCATCCGCGCGGTACCAAGCAGATGTCCTGGACTGTTCAGCACCGTGCGGGAGGCATAGAGATTGCTGGCGCCGGCCTCGGTCAGAATCTGCTCGGCGCGCGCGATCCCGTGTTCCATCATACGCCTGGTGTTCTCGCTGATCGTGTAGTCGATCCGTGGAGCGGGGATGCCGTGGTCATCCTTCAACACCGGATCGAGTGTTACCCCGTTGTGCTCCTCGGGCAGGTCTTCACAGGCGATTCCGATTTGCAGCCGGTGATCGAGCAATTGCCGGTAGACGCGGTGATGATCCATGCCCCAGGGGAGGCGTCCGGCTGCAACACTGGTCACCGCCTCGTTCACGGGCCCGGTGCCGCGGGCAAATTGCAGCGTGTAGCCGCGCACAAAGCCGCGTGACGGGTCGGTCTCGTAAAACTCCTTGCTCCACATGCAGGTCATCGGACCGCGACTGCCATCCACCTTGTCCTCGACGTAGCCGGTGACCTGCGGCCAGGGATGCAGCATCAGGTTCCTGCCAACCAATCCGCTGGAATTTGCCAGGCCGTTGGGAAAGCGAGCAGATGCCGAGTTGAGCAGAAGACGCGGGGTGCCGATGCCATTGCAGGCCAGGATGACCACCTCTGCTGGCTGGAAGCGTTCCATGCCGTCGGCGTCGTAGTACACGGCGCCCGACGCCATGCCGTGTTCATTGGTGGTGATTTCGCGTACCCGACAGCGGGTGCGCAGTTCGACGCCGGCGCGTAACGCACGCGGCCAGTAGGTAATGTCAGTGCTGGCCTTGGCACCCTGCGCGCAGCCAGGTGTGCAGTGTCCCACGTTGATGCACGCCGCGCGCCCATCGTACTCGGTCGTCGCCACAGTGGTGTCGGAGGGCCACCAATGCCAGCCCAGCCTGTTCATCGCCCGAGCGTAAATCATACCGGTCTTACCCAACGGGATGGGTGGCATCGGTGGATTGCGTGACGGAACGCCGGGATCGCCGGCAAGGCCGGATACGCCCATCATGCGATCGTTTTCCGCGAAGAACGGCTCCAATGTCCAGTAATCGACCGGCCAATCGTCAGCGACGCCATCGAGTGAACGCACCCGGAAATCCGATGGATGCATGCGAGGGAAATGCGCCGTGTAGAAGATGGTACCGCCGCCAACGCCATTGAAATTGGCAATCTTCATCGGCGAGGCGTCATCGTTGATCGGGTAGTCGGTGGCGCGTGCGCGTCGGTTCGGACTGATGTCGAAATCACCATAGCGGCGCGCTTCCCAGTCGTGCCCATTGCTGGGAAAGTCAGCGTGCTTCATCCAGTCGCCCTGCTCGAGGCAGAGGATGCGCATCCTGGTCTCCGCCAGGCTCCACGCGACAGCGGCACCGGACGCTCCGGAGCCGATGATCAGCACGTCAACCATGCCATTGCGGCTCATCGCAGCACCTTACGGTCGTCGCGCCAAAGCTTCGGGCGTGCACGCACGGCGTCCAGCAGCGACCAATCGCCCTGCTCTAGCGTGTGACCTTTTGGAAAAGGCGGCCGCGACTCCAATCCCAACGATCGCAGCACACGGTCATCCCGGTAGTAGCATTGCAGGATGACCCGCCCGAGCACCGAAGTTGACGTGCTCCCTGAAGCAAGGAATTGCTCCAGCAGCGATGCAGCCCGCGCTTCATCGAGATCCGCGAAGCTGCCGCCGGCGAGCGTTGACAGCGCTGCGAGGGCAGTGCGCACGTCGCCTAAGTCGCGGCCGAACGAACCGACGATGTCGGCGAAAATGAGCCGATCATCGGCGCCTGGGATGTCGTACTCCGCGCTGGCGGGGATCATCATGCCCGCGATGCGGTGCAGACTTTGGCTTTCCGCAGAAGAGAGCGCAGCTTCGGACATGAGCAGCCTCATATGACACGGTTTCGCAACAGCGCAGGTTGCGCGCCTATCGTCGATCAGTGAGCAATATAGCCGCCATCGATCACCAGTTCGGCGCCGGTGACGAACGAGGCCTCGTCCGAGGCGAGGAACAAGACGCCATAGGCTACCTCGATGGGCTTGCCCAACCGGCGCAACGGCGTATCCGCGATCTTGGCGTCCCGTCCGGCTGCATTCGTCGCGTTCAGCATCGGCGGCATATAGCCGGGGTGCACCGAGTTGACCCGAACGCCCTGTGGGCCGTACCGGCAGGCCGCAGCCTTGGTATAGTTGCGCACCGCCGCCTTGGACGCCGCGTAGCCGGGGTGGCTCTCGTCGCTGGCGACGATACCCATGATCGACGAGATATTGACGATCGATCCGCCGCCCGTCTTCGCCATCTCTCGTGCAGCGAGCTTGGTGCCAAGAAATACGCTGGTGGCATTGACCGCCAGCAGTCGCTGCCAGCCTTCGAGCTGATCCGCGTCGCCGACCGAGCTGCCACTGATCCCAGCGTTGTTCACCAGAATGTCGAGCCTGCCATACGCTCCGACGGTCGCGGCGATCAGCCGCTGCCAATCGGTCTCCGAGGTCACATCCGTCTGGACGAAGCGCGCCACGCGTTGACCCGCAGAGATGTCGGCGGCGACAGCCTCGCCCTCCTTCGCAAGCACGTCTGCCACCACAACCTTGGCGCCCTCCTCCGCGAACAGTCTGGCCTCGGCTTCGCCCATCCCATGACCGGCGCCAGTGATGATCGCGACCTTGTCCTTGAGCCTCATGTTGCCTCCCACAAGCAGAGGCACGGATCATCCGGTGCAGCGAGACGAGACGCAAATCTTGGTCCTGCCTCAATTGATGACTTGCAATACAGCAAGTGAGCGGGCATTTCCGATGCGAGGAGAAACCATGATTCGCGGCCCAATCAGCACCGACAGCATCGGATCAGGCGCTCCCACGCCGCCGACGGCGCCGCAGACATTCGTCAGCGCCGCGGATCGTTCCCGGCTCACGCCTGCCGCGTTGGAGGCACTCCGCGGTCTTGCGCGCAGCTGGAAGCTGAGCAGTCAGGAGGCGGCGGACCTGCTTGGGGTTTCAGTCAGCACGTGGGAGCGCATCCGAGCCAACACGTGGAAGCAGTCGCTGTCGCAGGATCAATTGATGCGGGTCTCGGCCATGGTCGGCATCTTTAAGGGACTGCACCTGCTGTTCGTCGATGACATGGCGGACCGGTGGGTGCGGCTGCGCAACGGCGGGCCTTTATTCCTAAATCTGACGCCGATCGAGGCGATGCATGAGGGCGGCATCCCGGCGATGCTGGAGATCCGTCGCTACATCGATGCACTGCGCGGAGGGCTATAGGGCCGACGTGGTCTTCCCGGTTTCGATCCTCGCCGTACCACGCGCGGTACGGCTGGTGGCGACGGCCCGCCTCCGCGACCCGGTGCTGCTCGGTCTGGTCTCACGACCGATGCTGGACGATCTGGCCGAGATCGAGGGGGCGACGAGTGCCCGGCTGCACGAAGAGCGCTTCGCAGCGACGAGTTACCCGAGCCATCGGCCCCACGCCAACTTCGTGAACGCGGCATTCACCTATTTCCGCCCACGGGAGATGAACCGGTTCAACGGACCTGGACGCGGGGCCTGGTACGCCGCCTTCTCGGTCGAGACCTCACTGGCCGAAGTGTCCTACCACATGCGCCGAGAGCTAAGCCGTGTGCAGGATTATCGTGCGGTGGTGGACTATGCGGAGATCTGGGCGAGCTTCGCTGGGGCGTTCGTCGACCTGCGCGACCAGGATCCGCCGCCAACGTGCCTCGATCCCGATCCGGCAACCGGCTACCCCGCGGGTAACGCACTCGCGGCGGAGGCGATGGCGCTGGGCCACAACGGCATCGTGTACCCTTCCGTCCGGCATGTCGGAGGCACTTGCCTGGTGGCTCTCTGGCCGCATGCCGTGCAGTCCGTGGCGCAAGGCAGCATCTGGCGCCTGAACTGGACCGGCGAGCCGGACCCGCTCATCCGGACTATCTGCCAAGCTTGACTTCTCGCTCCTATTCACACCGAACGAAACGTCGCCCAGACAGGCGCATGGTCGCTGGCGTCCTCCTCGCCACGCACGTCCCGATCGACGCCGGCGTCGATCAACCGCTCCGCAGCCGGCCGGTTCAGCAGAAGGAAGTCGATGCGCAGACCAGCGTCCCGTTGCCAGCGGTCCCGCTTGTAGTCCCAGAAGGTGTACATCCGCGCATCGGGATGCCGTGCCCGTACCGCATCCACCCATCCCTGGTCCAGCAGGCGCTGGAAGGCGGCACGGCTCTCCGGCTGCAGCAAGGCATTCTTCGACCAGGACTTGCTTGGATAAATGTCGCGATCCGTTGGCACGACGTTGAAGTCGCCGGCCAACACCACGGGCGCCTCGACCGCGTAGCGGTTCTTGGCGTGCGCCAGCAGGCGCTCGAACCAGGCGAGCTTGTAGGCAAACTTCGGTCCCGGTTGGGGGTTGCCGTTAGGAAGATAAATCGAGGCGATCAGGAACCCTTGCACGGCCGCCTCGATGTAGCGGCACTGCAGGTCTCCAGGATCGCCAGGCAATCGATCGCGAGTAAGCACAGGATCGCCCAGATTGGTCAGGGTCGCCACGCCGTTGAAAGACCGCTGTCCACGCCACACCGCGCGGTAACGGATGTCACTCAGCGCGGCGGCCGGAAATGCGTCATCGGTGCATCTCAGTTCCTGCAAGCACACGATGTTCGGTTGTGCGCGGCCGAGCCAGCCCATGAGGTTGGACAAGCGACGATTTACGTTGTTGACGTTGAATGTGGCGATCTTCAGGGCCTGCTCCACAGGTTGCCGACGGGGGGTCGTGACCGGCTTGGCGCGAGGCGCCGCGTGCAGCTCATCGAACCGCTGGGCGAGACGATCCAGTTGCCACTCGCGCGCCAGCCTGGCCGCCTGGTCCCAGGTCGGCACCTGATCGGCGAGCGATGGCAGCGGCGCCGTCGGGTCCATCGTGGCGATACGCTTGTACAGACGCAGATCTTGGGCCTGCGATGCCCAGCGCCCGTCCGCCAGTGCGGCTTCCAAGCTTCCGTAGCGCGCGAGCAGTGCCGCGGCGCCCTTAGGACCGATGCCTGAAGCGCCGGGGATCTTATCGGAAGGATCGCCGCGCAATGCGATAAAATCGGGGACTTGGCGCGGAGCCACGCCATAGCGCTGACAGACTTCCTCGGGGCCGATCCGCGCCAGTTCACCGGCCTTCACCGGATAGAGGATCGTCGTAGCAGCGGAGGCTAGCTGGAATGAGTCACGGTCGCCGCTGGCGACCAGAGCCGCGCCACCAGCGCGCTCCTCCTCGGCGACTGCCGCGGCGAGAAAATCGTCGGCCTCGAAGCCGGGGGCCTTCGCATTGGCGAACCCACAGGCGGAGACCAGCTCCGGCAGAACTGCCAGCTGCTCGAGCAGTTCCGCGTCGAAGTGACGACCGCTCTGATACTGAGGAAAGAGCTTCTGCCGGAAGTTGCGTACGGTCAGCGTGTCCCAACCGACCACCACGGCGCGAGGACGCTCGGTTTCGTACAGGCGAAGCAGAACATTGGCGAACCCGACAATGGCGCCCCCGGCCTTGTGACCGGCGCGCCTGATCGATTTCGGCAGCGCATGGTAGGAACGATGGGCAAAGGAATCGCCATCCAGGACGAGCAGAGGTCGGTTGCGAAAGTCGGCTGCGCCGTGGGAAGCGGACATTGGAAGGCAGATCGCGCGATCGATGAACCCCGGTCAAGCTTGCGCCGGCGCCGCCTCGACCTGACGATGTCGGGCGTGTGGAACGAGCCCTATCTCGAGACGTGTTGTCGGTCCGCCCTGCATCGGCTGGTGCTGAGCGGACCCAGCGGTCGTCCCCCGGCGATGAAGGACGGGCCATGCCTGGCCAGGCTCGTCGAGATGGGTTTCGCAGAAATCCGTCTGGACGGCCGGTATGGCAGCACGGAATTTGGCCGACGGCGTCATGCTGTAGAGATACTTCACCGCACGACCCCGACCCACGCCCGCCGAGAGCCGTAAAATGCGGCGGTTCAGCCAGGAGCGAGTACCCAGGCTCGGAGGCGCTGATAATTGCGTGCGCACTCCGCGCGCGCCCGTTCTGCCGCATTCCCCGCGGATGCCGTGAGCCGTGCCCACTCGCCGAGTTGTTCGACTGTCCGCGGCCGCGCCGGCGGCTTGGGAAGCGATACCCCGGCAGGACAGGCTGCCGGCAGGTCTGCCGGCATGGGGGGGTGGGGCGGCATCTGGCTTTGCGGCTTCGCGCAAGATCCGAGCACGGACAAGATGAGGACGAGACAGCACAATTGCCGGACGGACAACTGCACCGGATTTGGACTCACCTGCGGCCGCCTGCGAGCGGCACGTTGCTCGCGCGCGTAATTGCGTTCATGTCACTGCGCAGTTCGATGGCCTGGCGCTCCATTCCGGTGATGCGTGCTTCGAAACCGGCCCCGCGCGCGTCCATATCGGCGAGCCTACGCTCTGCCTGGTCCAGCCTTGCCCGCGTATCCGGCAGCGAATTGAGTTGCTGACGCATGTCGGTGAGGCCGCCCGCGATGGTTTGGCGTACTTCACTGATCTGCTGGCTGACATTCGACTGCAACTCGGCGAGCCGCCGCTCATTGTCGGCGCCACGCTGCGCGTTGACCACGAACCAATAGACCAGCGCGCTTAGGAGCGCGATCACCTGCACTCCCTGCAGGATGGCTGTGAGGCTGAATTCCCACGTGACACGCACCGCCCGACTGGCGGCGCCGCCGTTATCTGCATCCATCAATCAGCACCGCTTGCGCCGCCCTCGCGGCGGCAGAAGGTTCGAGCGTGACGCCGACGCGGGCGAAAGGGGCGCTGTGCCGCCTCACACCGGTGGCGAGACCTGACTCCGGCAACCGGACTAGAGGACGGGGTTGGTGGCGATTTCTCCACCAGTGCCAGTGACGACGCTGAGGACCCGGCCGCCATCCAGCCCCGACACCATCATCATGTCCCCATCGCTCAGCATGTCGGCGGCATCCGCAAAGAAGTTCACCGTCTGAACATGGGAGAACGGGTCCTTGCCTGCCTTGTAGTGCCACAGCGTGAAGCCATTGGCGTACGCAAGCACTGACAGGTTACGAATGGCGAAGGCCATGCTCGGGACTCCTTCGGGCAAAAAGAAAGGGCCACCGCGGATCGCAGCAGCCCTGTAGTTCGAGGAGGAGAAAGGTCACCGGGCGTAGTTGGCCCGTTGACACCGAAACACTAACGAGCGTGTGGCCAGTTTGTCAATGACTTTTTTCCTAATACAGGGTGAATTCGCGGATAGGTCAGCCAACGATGCCCTTGACCCGCAGAGGCCATTCCATTCGGTCCAGGGCCTCTCTCCACAACTTCCAGTCGCAACGCTCGCTTGCCACGGCAGGGTTCGGAGAGGCCTGCCGCTCACCCCAGATCCGCAGGATCCGTGCATGAACCAGGTCGATGCGGCGACGCCGGTACAGTGCGTCCAGGCACTTGACCACATCGTCGGGCTCGCATGGCCGCACGGTCTTCCCCCGGTCTGCCGTATAGCGGGCGCCTTCACGGCGAGCGACCAGCGCCGCCATGGTCCATAGCCAGGCCTCTTCAGCATCGCGAAAAGGTTCGCATCTGCGATAGGGCCCGAAGGACTGGCAGCGGTTTGTTGCAGTCGGTCGAGCGATTGCAACCATAGATTGGGCCTCCTTTTGAGCCGTTAATAAATAGAACAATCAGAGAACTTATGAAACCATAGGTTGCAGGAGTTGGCAAGCCGCTCCCAGCACAGCCGATGAATATTTTCCTGAAGAACGACCCTCACACCAGTCGCGCGCAGCCATCGGCTCGCCGAATGATGGCTCACACGGCGGGGTGGGTGGAGACGCTGGCGGGGTGGGTGGAGACGCTGGTGGTCGAGTTGCCCGAGCGCTTTCCTAAGTTCGCGCTTTCCTAAGTTCGGGCGTTTGCCTGGCTTAGCAGATCAGGAGGAAGCCAGACGCGCGTAACGTGCCAACCGCCCTCGCGCAGGTCCATCTGCAGCCGTATCGGCGAGGATTGTCCCGGGGCACTCAGGTCAACCACGAAGGTTGATGGGCTGGCGAAAAACGCCCAGCTCACCTGGACGTTAGCGCCCGCGGCCACATGTTTCGCCTCCGGCTGCCGAGCAGCTCTTGCCAACGCCTCGGGCGTAACCTGCTTATCGATGACGTTGGTCGCGATGCCCCGCAGAAAACCGGCGCCGAACGGCGGAAGCTGGCCGCCGGATTTCGCCTGCACCGGCTGGTCCACGACCAGGTCGCATATGTCTTCTTTGATTCCTTCGCGGACGGAGTCCCAGTTGACCATCGACTGAAGGGCGGCGGCGTCACCACCGCGAATTGCCTGGCCAAGCCGGTAGAGAGCCACGTAGGGGTAAATGCCGTACGCCATGGCTATCGCCAGACATGCGCCGATTGCTGGCTTCCTGCCAATCACGAGCCGCGTCCCTCCTCAGGCCACCTCACCAATAGAACCGATGCCTTGGTTTCCGGTTAATAGCGATAGGCGGCCTCTCCGTTGACAACCGCTTGAGAACGCAAACGTCTGCGCGAGCTTGCCATACTTTCGGGGGAGTCGTCACGCCTGTATTAATAACATATCGGATTGAATCCAGGATGGTCGCTGCCTGGGTGCTCATCCTCGCCTCGGTGCCGGCGCTCCGTCTGGCGTTGGCACGGCGGTGGACCGCCCGCGCAAGCCGGTGCAATCGTGTCCGCCAGAAAATGGAGGACACATGCGGATATCCATTCTGGGCGGTGGTGGCTTCCTTGGCCGCAAGCTCGCTGGCCGCCTGGCGCACGATGGCAAGCTCGGTGGCTCTGCTGTTGCCTCGCTGACGCTGTTCGATCTAGCGGCGCCTCCCGGGCAAGCGGCACCATTCCCCGTCATGACCGTCGGTGGCGATCTCGTCGATCTGCCATCCGAGGCGATCCCGGAGGGGACCGACGTCATTTTTCACCTGGCTGCCGTCGTTTCGGCCCAGGCGGAGCAGGATTACGATCTGGGACGCCGCGTGAACCTGCGGGGCACCGATACAGTGGTCGATGCCTGCCGCCGCCTGGTGGCGGGAGGCGGCAAGCCACCCCGCGTCGTGTTCACCTCATCGGTGGCAAGCTTCTCCGGCGGTCAGGAGACCGTACTGGCCGATGATGCCAGGCAGGTTCCCGCAAACAGCTATGGCGCACAGAAGGCCGCGGCAGAGTTGATGCTGGCCGATGCATCCCGTCGCGGCTTTCTCGACGCGGTATCCATCCGCCTGCCGACCGTGATTGTCCGTCCTGGTCGGCCTAACCGTGCCGCCAGTTCCTTTTTCTCCGCCATCGCCCGTGAGCCCCTGCTTGGGTTGCCTGCCGACCTGCCTGTGCCCGACAATTTCGCCGCTTGGGTGTGCAGCCCCCGCCGCGCCGTCGACTGGCTGTTGCACGCGGCGACCATGGATACGACACGGATGGGACTGGACCGCAGTATCAATCCCCCAGGCCTCAGCACGACCATCGCGCAGCTCCTGCGGGCGGTTGACGACGTGAGGCCAGGGGCATCCGGTCTGGTGCGACGCGTTGAGGATAAGGAGATCGCCGGTATCGTCGGTCTCTGGCCTCCGGCCTTCGAGGCGATTCGTGCCCGAACGCTTGGTTTCGCAAGCCACGAACCCATCGCCGAGGTCATCCGGGCTTTCGTGCAGGATGACCTCGAGACGACGCGCATCGAGCGAGGTCTTCCGCCGCCGGGGGGGTGAATGGCTTAAATTTACCACACCTCCGGACAAAACCGCACAGCAACGGTTGATCCTGCGACGCACAAGTCCCAAGAAGGGGGTCGCTTCGCGCTGCCGGCTGGACGTCGCTCATGTCGACACTTCCTGGCGACTCAACCATCGCGGGTGCCTCAACGGCCCCGTCCGCGGGGCGAACTGCGTCCACTCGCTACCACCGTCCTCGCCGTGCATTTGGTGACGCCGTTCTGCACGCGCCGCAGACGCTGCGCGCGTTGGTTCGCACCGACGAGGTCTGGCTCGTCGTGCTGTCCGCTTTCGTTGGCTCGTTCGCCGGCATCATGGTTTCGGTGATGACCGAGGCGACGCAGCTCATCCACGAGGTACTGTTCGAGATCGGACCCAATCAGCGCCTGAGCGCGATGGTCGAACTCAATCCGCTGCGGACGGTGATTGTGCCGACACTCGGCGGACTGGCGCTGGGACTCGCCGGTTTGCTCATCGCGCGTTATCGGCCTCGCCGGGCCGTCGACCCTATCGAGGCGAATGCTCTGTATGGCGGGCGCATGTCGCTCAATGATGGCCTGATCGTGATGGGCCAGACGATCGTGTCGAACGGCGTCGGGGCGTCGATCGGGCTTGAGGCCGGCTACACCCAGATTGGTTCAGCAATCGCGTCGCGCTTCGGCCGGATGTTCCGCCTGCGTCGCAACGACTTGCGGCTGATGGTTGGTTGCGGCGCGGCCGGTGCCATCGCAGGCGCCTTCAACGCGCCGCTCACCGGGGCATTCTACGCCTTCGAGCTCGTCATTGGGACATACACGCTAGGCACCTTCGCGCCAGTCGCCGTCGCGTCGATCGTCGCGGTTTCCGTCGTCAACGCGCTCAGCACCGCGCCCTTCGACCTCGCGGTGCAGGTGCCATCGCGCGTCGACATGCTCGACTACATCCCGATCCTCGCTCTCGGGATGCTGTGCGCCTTGATCGGCATTGCCATCATGCGTGGCGTCACGCTGACCGAGGAGTTGTTTCGCCGCAGTGGCGTCCCAGGTTGGCTGCGCCCAGCTATCGGCGGTCTCGCCGTCGGCGCTCTGGCTTTGATCACACCCGCAGTGCTGTCCTCCGGCCACGGCGCGTTGGGCATCGTCATCGAGGCGCCATATTCGTTGTCGCATCTCGCGATGCTGGTGGTGTTGAAGTCGATCGCTTCGGCGATCTCGATCGGCTCTGGGTTCCGGGGCGGTCTGTTCTTTGCCTCGTTGTTTCTCGGTGCGCTCGTCGGGCGAACATTCGCCGGTGGCCTCGCCATCGTCAGCACGGCTCACGCGGTCTCGCCCGTCGTCTGCGCACTGGTCGGCATGAGCGGCCTGGCGGTGGCGATCATCGGCGGGCCGCTGACCATGGGCTTTCTGGCCCTCGAAAGCACAGGCAGCCTGCCGTTGACCGTCGCGGTGCTCGCTGCCTGCGTCATATCGGCACTCACGGTCCGCCGGACGTTCGGGTACTCCTTCGCCACATGGCGCTTTCATCTTCGCGGTGAGGCGATCCGCAGCGCCGTGGATATCGGCTGGATGCGCAATCTGACTGTTGGCCGAATGATGCGGCGTGAGATGCGGACCGTGCGAGCCGACACTCCCATTGCCGCCTTCAAGCGTGACTTCCCTCTTGGCGCGCATCAGCGCGTGGTGGTGATCGACGAAGACGACCGCTATGCCGGTATCGTGCTGCCGGCCGAGGTCCACGCCGATGCCGACGAGAACCATCAGGTCCGCGACCTGCTGCATTACATCGACACGGTGCTGCTGCCGCAGATGACGATCAAGGAAGCGGTGGCGATGTTCGAGAACGCGGAGAGCGATGCTCTCTCGGTGGTCGACAGCGCCGAGTCACGGCGCGTGATCGGGTTGCTGACGGAGCAGTACGCACTTCGCCGCTACAGCGAAGAACTGGATCGTCGCCGGCGTGAACTGTCAGGTGAGTGATCAACGCGGGGAGGCGCCAAGAAGCCGATGAGCAAGCCCGAAGACGTCATCGCCGATCGTAAGCGCCCCTACACCGGGGCCGAGTACATGCGCTCGCTCCGCGACGGCCGCGAGGTCTACATCGACGGCGAACGCATCGCCGACGTGACGACGCACCCCGCACTGCGCAACTCGGTGCGTTCGATCGCCCGCCTCTATGACGCGCTGCATGATCAGAAGCGCCGCGATGTGCTCACCTGCCCGACCGACACAGGTTCCGGCGGCTACACCCATCGCTTCTTCCGCGTGCCACGCTCGCGCGAGGATCTGCGTGGCGCACAGGCGGCCATCGCCGCCTGGTCACGGATGACCTATGGCTGGATGGGTCGCACACCGGACTACAAGGCGGCGTACTCCAACACACTGGGCGGCAACCCCGAGTACTACGGCCCATACGCAGCCAACGCCCGCGCCTGGTACAAGCGCGCGCAGGAAACCGTGCCGTTCATGAACCACGCCATCGTCAATCCGCCCATCGATCGCCACAAGCCGGCCGAGCAGGTGAAGGACGTGTATGTTTCCGTGCAGAAGGAGACGGACGCCGGAATCATCGTGTCAGGCGCCAAGGTCGTAGCCACCTCGGCTGCAATCACCCACTACAACTTCATGGGCCAGAGCTCGAAGACCGCGACCGAGGATCTGGACATGTCGCTGATGTTCATGGTGCCGATCGATGCGCCCGGCCTCAAGCTGATCTGCCGCACGTCGTACGAGAAGGCGGCAATGCTGAACGGCTCGCCATACGATTATCCGTTGTCGTCGCGGTTCGACGAGAACGACGCGATCTTCATCCTCGACAACGTGTTCGTCCCCTGGGAGGACATCTTCATCTATCGCGACCCGGCACGCGTGCTGAGTTTCTATCCACGTTCGGGATTCATGCATGGGTTCCAGTTCCAGGGCTGCACCAGGTTCGCGGTCAAGCTGGACTTCATCTGCGGGTTGTTGGCAAAGGCGTTGCGCTGCACCGGCGGCGACGACGCTCGCGGGAACCAGGTGCAGCTCGGCGAAGCGATCGCCTGGCGCAATCTCTTTTGGTCGCTGTCGAACGCGATGGCGAACGATCCCGATCCATGGGTGGGTGATGCGGTCCTGCCGAACCTGCGCGCCGGCCTCGCCTACCGTGTCTTCGCGCCGGACGCCTATCCCAGGATCAAGGACATTATCGAGCGTACCGTCACCTCCGCATTGATCTACCTGCCATCGTCAGTGAAGGACTTCAGAAACCCCGCGATCGAGCCGTACCTGCGTCAGTATGTACGAGGTTCGCACGGCGTCGAGTATAAGGAGCGGATCAAGATCATGAAGCTCCTGTGGGATGCTATGGGCACCGAATTCGGCGGACGACACGAACTATATGAGCGCAATTACGCGGGTGGCTGGGAAGATATCCGGGCCCAGACGTTGACTGGCGCTGAGCGCGGCGGCGACCTGAGGTCGATGGAACAGCTGGTCGAGCAGTGCATGGCTGACTACGACGAGAACGGCTGGGCTGACGCGAGCTGGATCAATCGCTGACGGTTTCAACCGCCAGAATGTGGTCAGCTCAACTGAGCTCGTAGCTGCCGCTCCATGTCATCTCGGAATCGGTTGGCGATGTCATCTGCGCCGTGAACACGCCACTTCCCGACAGCTTTGACAGAGAACCTGTCCCCCTGGTGAAGCGCCAGGTGCCTTCAACGGTCGGCGCGTCTGCCATCGCGACCTTCGCTCCGAAGGTCCCGAAGCTGGTATCGCCGTTAGTGTGCACGTTCTGAAAATAGCCGCGCTGTTCACCATGGCCATCGACACTATCGGTCGTGCCCACATAGGTCATCCTTGCATCATTCCACTGCGGAACCGCGCACTTGTGCTTGCCCAGCATCATCGATACGCCGACTTGCCGGTTGGTCGGGCCAGGAACTTCCATTGTCGTCTGCGATTGCACCTTGGATGAGCACGTGCCGTCGAAGTGTATTGTGTCTCCCCCTCCGGTCCGATTGTGGACGGGCCGCGCCTCGTAGAGGGTGGGCAGCAGTTGTGACAAGTGTCAAGCCAGGAGATGCACTATGATGATCACTCGCATCTTTGCTGACGATCATGGAGAATCGCACTTCTCGGACAATGAGGTGCCGCTGACTTCCATCGTTCCGGCGGAGGGTCTTCCGCCGATGGGCATGTCGCCTCCTATCGCCTCGACGCAAGTGCGATTTCTTGTCGGCTCGGCCGCCTTGATTGCCCACGACTGGCATCCAGCTCCGGCTCGACAATTTGTTGTGTTCTCGGAAGGGTCGCTAGAGGTCGAGGTAAGTGACGGACAAAGGCGCAGGTTCAGCCAGGGTGCAATCGTCTTCCTCGAAGACACGAGGGGCAAGGGGCACAAGGATCATGTCGTGAACGACGACCAGCTTCTCTTGGTACTCATTCCCGTCACGGATGAAGTGAATATCGAGTGTCTCGCTGCGAATTCGACCGAGGCGAGCTCACAGGGCGCGGAGGCTGAATTACGGACTGAGACACTGCCGCCATGAGGGAGCGCTTGACCCAGCTCCGGCAAGACTTCCATCTTCGATCGCCCTTCTGCCAGGAAGGGCCACAACACGCATTCCGAGGAGGGACCGCCTATGAGCCCATCGGGAGCCGTCGCGTCCTCCGATATCGTCACCGGCCCACTCGAGCAGAATTATCACGTGCTTGATTCCCGTCGTGGTCGCGCTGCTCGCAGGTATCCGTATCGGAATGCCGAAGGCGCCCTACTGGGTGCGCCTGCAGGATCGGCGGCGGCAATTTCGCGAGGCACAGGCCGCTGGCCAACCACTGCTGGCCGCAGGCCTGGCCTGGCTCGACCGCGCTGCGAAGGCGCCGGTTCGTCAGCTGTTCCTGCCCGATACGCTGAAAAACACGGCTGCGGCGACGTTCATCGCCTGCTGCAGCACCATTATCTACGGCACGGTGGGCGGGTGGATGCCGCTCTACCTGGCACAGGAGCGCCACTGGTCCACGGCCACCTATGGTACCTTCTATATATGGTGGGGACTGATCGGCTTCCTCGGCCTGTTCTTCGCTGGCCTGATCTCCGACCGCTTCGGCCGGAAACCGGCGTCCTACGTCATGTTGCCTGAAGGTGCGGTGTTGCGCACGCTGTGGGTGTTCGCCGAGAGCAATACCGCGCTGTGGGTCTATGGACTGTTGTGGAGTATTGGCTTCCTGGGCTTCTGGGCTCCGAGCATGATCCTCACCGCGGAAATGTATCCAACCCGGTGCCGCGGCATTGGCAACGGGTTCTCGTGGGCCGTGGCTTGGCTGGTCGGATTTGTGCTCTGGCCGTTCGTGACTGTCGGCATCCAGCAAAGCACTGGATCATTTGCCAAGGCTTTCCTGGTCGTGCCGGTGGCAATGCTATTGATGGGCTTGGGTATCTGGCTGTTCACGCCGGAGCAAAGGCAAGGAACTGGATGCTATCGCGATCTAGCGCACTGAGCGGCGCTCTCACACGCCGGCTGGTATGGTTTATTGTCGCGATCGCGCTTGTTCCGACTACAACACTTGCTGCTCGGGATGCGGGGGGGCGACTGTTCTATATCGGGCTGGCACTCTATTCCGAGCAATGGTCCGAAAACGATGTCGTCTTGCTTGGCGACAAGCTGCGCGAAGAGAGCAGCTATCGGGTCGTGCCGATGATCGCCAGCAATCTGCATTCGCGTGGCGGCCGCTTCCCCATCGCCGATGATGCGACCATCCTGTCCTTCGTCCGTACAGCCGCCGCGCAGGCTGGACCTCGTGACATCATGTTTGTGCACATCAGCACGCATGGCGCGCCGTACGAGTTGGCGCGCAAAGTCGGTGAAGGGGAAACTACGGGATTGAGTTCGCACGCGCTTGCGGGAATGCTGGCGCCACTCGCCAGTCATCCGACGATCATTGTTGTGTCCGCCTGCTACTCCGGATCGTTCATCCGTGACCTGCGCGGACCCCGCCGGATCATCCTAACGGCGGCGCGCGCTGACCGCAGTTCGTTTGGCTGCGGGGCGGGAAACCGCCATACGTTGTTCGGTGAAGCTGAGCTGAAGGCCTTCGGCGAACCGGACAGGAGCCTGCGTCAGATCTTTACCGTCATTAGACTCGATGTGGCGGCCATGGAGCGCCGGCAGCATTTTCCCCCTTCTGAGCCGCAGGTCTCGGTCGGCGCAGAAGCCGCCGAGCTTTACGATGCGCCGCTGTTCTAAGTCGCCGAATCAGCGCAGCGGCCGGAAGAACTCTCGGATCTCTGCTGCCAATGCCTCGGGCTGCTCCATCGCCGCAAAGTGGCCGCCCCGTGGCATGATCGTCCAACGACGGATGTCCTGATAGGTCTTCTCGGCAAGCGATCGCGGCGGTCGCAGGATTTCATGAGGGAACTCGGTATAGCCGGTCGGGACGGATATCTTGCCACCTTCCGGAATGGGCCAGGGTCGATGCATGCGGAAGTAGTAAGGAAAGAATGACGAACCTATCGCACCGGTGAACCAGTAGAGACTGATGTTCGCGAGCAGCCGATCGCGGGCAAATACGCTTTCCACATCGCCGTTGCAGTCGGACCAGATACGGAACTTTTCCATGATCCAGGCGGCCAGCCCCGCCGGCGAGTCAGTCAGACCGAAACTCAGTGTCTGGGGGCGCGTGCCCTGGATCCATTGGTATCCGGTCTCCTCCTTCAGCCAGTGCGCCAGCTGGTCGAGATAGATGCGCTCTTCGGACGTTGGGTTGGCCAGCATGTTCGTTTCGCGGCGCACCGCAAGCAGGTTGACATGGATGCCGATCAGCTTGTCCGAATGCGCGTACCCCATGCGGGAAGCGGTGATGCCACCCCAGTCGCCGCCCTGCGCCGCAAATCGCCGATAACCCAATGTTTGCGTCATCAGATCAGCAAAGCAATCGGCGATCTCTTCGATGCCGAAGCGCTTCTGCCCAGGCCGGAACGACAGGCCGTAGCCGGGTAGAGACGGAGCGACGACGGTGAATGCATCGGCCGGATCACCACCGAACCGCGCCGGATCCGTCAGGCGCGGAATAAGGTCGATGAACTCGAACACCGACCCGGGCCAACCATGCATGAGCAGCAGCGGATAAGGCTTCGGCCCCTGCCCCGGCACATGCAGGAAGTGCAGGTCGATGTCGTGCAATGGCGCCTTGAACTGAGGAAACGCGTTCAGCCGCGCTTCCTCTGCACGCCAATCGAAGCTGGTTCGCCAATACTCGACAAGTTGGCGGAGATAGTCGACGTTCGTGCCATATGCCCATGGCTCACCAGGGGCCTGATCGGGAAAGCGGGTGCGGCTCAAACGTTCGCGGAGGTCGGCAATCGCCTCCTGTGGGACGTTCAGAGAAAATGGTGCCGGCGTTGCCATAGCCTTGTCCTCGCCTCACTCGCGTTAGCCCCCAGGAGCCGGCGTCCGCCTTCTTCGATCGCATCAACGTTGGAAGTGCGGCATCACCTCGGCCGTCACGCGGCGATACTGATCGAGCATGATTGCCTCCGGCGTGCCCATCGGCATCGACAGATTGACGTGTTCCAGTCCGGGATAGCGCGCCTCGAGATGCTTCAGGAAAGCTACCAGCTCATCCGACGTGCCGGCGAACCAGCCGCCCATGTTGATGTAGTGCTCGACCTTCGGCACCCCCGACTCGTACCAACCACCGCGCTTGGCCACTGCGGCGATCTGCTCCTTGGTCATCCCCGGCATGAAGCCAAGAGGCGCAAACATCTTGGCGTGCTCCTCGTACAGGGGGACGATCTCTTTCAACGCCTGCTGCTTGCTGTCAGCCAGGTGGATGACGATACCGATCATCAGGTTCTCACCCAGCTTCCAGTCCTTCCCGGCGCGATGCGCGGCCGCCTGGAACGCGGTGATCGGTCCCTGCTCCATGGTCGCCGCACCCCCACCGACAGCGCCCTTGATGTTGTGCTTCACCATGAAGTCGAGACCGCGGGCGGATGCGCTGACCACCGGTTGCCAGCACTCCACCGGCAGGTGGATCGGCCGCGGCACCAGCGTCAGGTCCTTCAAGGTGTAGCCGCGATACGGCACCTCGGGGGGCAAGGTGTAATGCCTGCCCTTGTGTGAGAAACGTTCGTTATTGAACGACTTGAAGATGATCTCGACCTGCTCCTCGAACAGTTCGCGGTTGGCGTTCTGATCCAGCATCGGTGCGCCAAACACTTCCACCTCGCGGGTGTGATAGCCGCGGCCAACGCCGAAAATCGTGCGTCCCTTGGTCATGATGTCGGCGGTAGCAAAATCTTCGGCCAGACGTAGCGGGTGCCACATCGGCGTGATGTTGAAGCCGCAGCCGATCTTCAGGTTCTTGGTGAGATGGGACAGGTGAACCGCCGCCATCAGCAGGTTCGGGATGACCTCGTAGCCCTCCTGCTGAAAGTGGTGCTCGGCCAGCCACAGCGTATCCCAGCCGCCATCGTCCATCACCTTGGCGATGGCCTCGGTCTTGGCGAAGACGCTCGCCAGATGCGAGTTGGAGAAACGCCGTTCGTTCGCCGGTGTGGCATCCTGCCCACGGTCGGGCAAATCCACATGGCCAGCATAAACCGTGGCAAATTTCCTGATCATGTTAGCACCTCGTTATCAGCTGCCCGGTGGAACACATTGTCGCCAAGGGCTCGGCGCCGAACCACCACCATCAAAGGAGAAAACGCGGTCCGGGTCACCCAGTTCACTGTGGCTGCGTCGACCGTACCTTTGCCATCATCCGCCGTCACGACGTAGGGCCCATAAGGGATCATCCGTAGCGTCGTCGTCTTGGCATCCGCGTCAATCATACCCTCCCCGTCACTCGGCCCAGCTCGAACGGCCCTGAATGGCCCAACGCCCCTCCTTGTAGGTCACGATGTACAGCGATCGGTAGCTGCCGATGGCGCTCCCGTCGGCGCGGACCCGGGTGAACTGGACGCGGAAGTGCACCTTGTCGGGGCCTGCATCGATCACCTCGACGTAGTCCCAGATCGATTGCGACCATTCGGCCGACGGACCTTGGTTGGCCCAGACCGTGTTGTGATATTCAGTCGGCGTCTGCATGACGGTGATCTGCCCGCTATGAAAGCGCGCGTGCGGGAAATGGAACCAGCGCGAACGGATGGCCTCCGCATCCTTGGCGTTGAACGCCACCATGAACCCATCCATCGCCGCGCGCGCGCCGTCGACCGCCTGTGCGGTCAGCACTTCTTCCGCAAGCGATTGCCATTCCTCTTCCAGCGATACGGTCGCCGGCTCGCGCCCCGCGCGACTATACCAGCCGCCGGCATTCCGCATGTCGCCTTCCTTGCGATGGAGGTAGGCGTGCACGGCGGATCCGGTCTCGCCTTCGTCCTTCTGCGCGCAAGCATGGGCGTGGTTCCAATCACCCTTCGCATCCCACCACAGCGTCTGCAGCGCCAGGCTGAGCCCCTCCGGCGGCGCGGCCTGCGCTACCGTCGCACGGAACTGTGCCAGATCCATATCCGCCCTCCTGCCGTTCCTGAGCCGGAGTGTGCGCGGCGCCAGCTTCTGCCTCAAGTCCTGCCATGAAATGGGCGTTCGCTCTGCTGTGCCTGATCCTTGTCGCCCCCCTCGCCCTGGTCGACGTGCCGCCTCTGCTGGACTATCCCAACCATCTGGCACGAGCAGTCGTCCTGGCATCGGCCGACACCGATCCGATCCTGTCGAGCATGTACAGGCCGCGCTGGGCGATCATCCCCGATCTGGGCATCGACCTGGTGCTGCCCCCGCTGCTGCACGTGTTCCCGGTTCAAATGGCAGGCCGCGTCGTTGTGGGGCTCAGCCTGTTGCTGCCCGTTATCGGGGTGGTCGCTTATAGTCGCGCCACCTGCGGCAACTGGTCGGCTTGGCCGCTGGCGTCGGCGCTGGTTGCCTATAACGCGACGTTTCTTCTGGGCTTTCTCAACTTTGTCGCCGGTATCGGGTTGGCGCTGCTGCTCGCCGCGGCCTGGATTGCCTGGCGTGATCGCCATCCCAAACGGATGGTGATTATCGCCACCCTCGGGACGATTACGCTGTTCTTCTGTCACCTGATGGGATTGCTGTTCTTTTTTGTGCTGATCGCGGGATATGAACTGCAACAACTCTGGTCAGCGCGGAAAAGGCCGAGCGTCGTCTGCAGGCGGATCAGCATTATGCTGCCAATGATCGCGACGCCATTTGCACTCTACCTGGCTTCTCCCCTTGCATCCCTCTCCAACAGCATCGAATGGACTTCTGCCGTCGACAAGCTCCGCCAACTTGTCCTGCCCTTCTCCAACTACATCCTGGCTTTAGATATCATCACCGCCAGCGCGGTTGCCGGGTTTCTTCTCACCTGCATCACCACCGGACGCTTTCGGATGACCCTTGCAGGCGGCGTGGCCCTCGCGGTGGCAACAGTCGGTTTTGTCGTCGCACCGTGGGCTTTCAAAGGAACCTATTTTCTCGACACACGCTTTGTAATTCTGCTGGTCTTCCTACTCTTCGCCGCAGTACAGCCAATACGCCTGAACCGGCTGATGACGATTTACGCGACATGCCTGTTTGCCGTCTTGTTCACCACCCGGATGGGAGTCATAGGCTACGCGTGGCATGAACATCAGCGCGACGTGACCGACCTGCGGACAGTCATCGCATCCGTGCCACCTGGCGCCCGCGTGATGGCCGCCGACGTCACGTCCGCGGCAGCGCCTGAATACTGGCACCATGTGCCGCTCAGTCGCACGCTGTCCGTCGGCCTCGAACTGGATACCCATTTGCCCGCTCTGCTGCTGATCGAACGTCGTGCCTATTGGCCATTCCTGTTCGACAATCCGTCGCAGCAACCGGTGGAAACCCTGATCTCCTATAAGGAACTGGCCGAGCACGCCGACATAATGATGAACTATCGAGCCCTCGCCGATCTATGCGGCTACGATTACATGCTGTTGCTCAACGCCGGCGGCGAGCCCGACCTGGCGCACTTCGCAGCCGATCGATTGGCCTTGATCACGCAACGGGATATCGCGGCGCTGTTCCGTGTCAGGCGGAGTGCTTGCCTGCTTTAGCCGCCGCACGGAAATCCTCGATCGCCCCCGCCGGGGCAAGTGAATAGAGGCCAGCGCGACTCGCTGCCACGCGGGTCAGGCGATGCATTGCGAGTGCCATCTCTGTGGTCTTCACCACCGTGGCAATCCCTTCCAGCACCACGGCACCCTCAACCACGAACGGCTGATCCTGCGAGAACAGCAGCATGGGCAGGCCACCGGCGGGAATGAGCACATCGCAACCGCGCTGCAGCAGCGGCTGTACCTGGCGCACAAAATCCGCCCGCACCCGCACATATTCCTCGGCATCGGTGAAAGCGCGCATGAACCGCGGCAGATCCGCCTTGATCGCTGTGACGCCGCCGACCCGCTGCGACAGGCCGTGCCGGATCACCTGTTCTTCATGCCAGGGGACGAAGACGGGATCGATCGTCACGAGACCGATGCGGCGTCCGATGGAGCAGGCGAACAGCAGTGTGGCCTCGCCGAGACCGATCACCGGAATATCCACGGCGCCCCGGCATTCCGTCAGTCCAGGCTCCTGGAAGTGACCGATCACGAAGGCATCGTAACCGGCCCGCTCTGCCGCCAGCGCGGCGTGGATCGTCTGCTCCGCGCAGCGAAATTCCGTGATCGGGTGGAAGAAGCGGTCCGGCGGGGAAATGCCGTGCACATCGACCTCGATGCCAGGGGAGGCGATCGCCCGAAGCCTGTCGCGCAGGCGCTCGATATAGGGTGCCTGCTCGGCAGGATCGACGAAGCTCTGATACCAGACGCGCACTTGCCTATGCGCTCAACAACCGACGGAGCTTTCGCACGGCACTGTCCGGCGTGGTCAACACCGCCCGCCCGGTAGCGGTAGCGACGCGATCAGCGGCCGAAGAGAGGCTGAACTGCGCCAGTGCAACGACATCGCAGCCTTCCAGCTCGCGTGCCGCCTCTGCCGCCAATCGGTCGTGTTCGGCCGCATCGCCACGGTTCAGCGCGGCGAGAGCTTCGGATACCAGCGCCGGGACCAGTGTCACGTCGGGTGCAATGGCGGCGAACTCCGCTGGCATTGTTGCCAGCGTGGGAGCAAAGGTCGCCAGCAAGCCGATGCGGCCCTGCGCCCCCGCCCGCGAGACTGCCTCCTCGATCATGGCTTCGTTGGGCCTGAGCACTGGCAGGGGCGCCAGCTCGCGAGCGCACGCCTCGATACAGGGACCGAACGCCGAGCATGTGAACAGGATGCCGTCCGCGCCGCAGGATCGCGCATAGCGCGCGAGGTCCAGGAAACGTTTCGTCATCGCGGGCGTCAGCTTGCCTTCCTGCGCAAGGTCGGACGACAGCGTGTCGTCCAGCAGGTTGGCGCGCTGTGCCTCAGGCCAGAGTCTTGCGAACGATGCTTCGATGGGTGCGATGGAGTGATTCAGCGCGTGGATCAGCGCAATCCGCATTACGACCCCGGATGCTCGGTGGTTGGGTCGATCATCTTGCGCACCTCGGTGATCTTCGTCGCCGGAAAACCGCTGATCTCTGCGTGCTTGCGGATGATGTCCTCGTCCTTGGCGAGATAGACGCAGAACGTTTTGTCGGCGGCGACATAGCTTTCCACCCACTGAATATCGGGGCCCAACTGGTTCAGTACGGCATTGGACTTGGCGGCCGCACCACGCAGCTGTTCGCGCTCGAGCGATCCCGCGCCGGGAATGTCGCGTTCGATGATGAACTTGCGCAAGGCCATGCTTTCCTCCAGGTCAAATCAGGGTGGCGCACCGTGCCACGACCCCTCGAAGGCGCCAAGCCTCTGCTCTACGCCAGCGGTGATGGCTGCGGTCGCGATCCGTCGGTGAAGCGGCTGTAGCGGAACGAGCTCGGATCAACCACTGGCGGATCACCCGCAACAAGGTCCGCCATCAGGCGGCCCGCGCCTGGTCCTATGCCAAACCCATGACCGGTGAACCCGGTCGCGATGAAGAAGCCAGGAAGCGTGTCTACTGCCGAAATAACCGGCACGGCATCCGGTGTTACGTCGATGACGCCGCCCCAGCTCTCCGCCACCTGCATATTGCGAAACGCCGGGAATGCTTCAGTGACGTGACGACGCGCTTGATCCAGGATCGGCTGATAAGGTTCCGGATCCAGCGTTCGCACTTGCTCGAATGGCGAAGGCCCGTCGAGCGCCCAACGCCGCGGGGTGCGCCATTCCTCCAGGAATTTGCCGCCCACGCGCAGCCGCAAATTCCGCCACTGCAATCGCAGAGAGGGCAGGTAGTCGCCGAAGAAGCGGAATGTGTCAGGCACGATATCGACCACGTTGCCGCTCCAGCTCGCGACGGTGTAGCCACCGTCCAGCCGCTTGCGCAGGCCGAAGCCGAAGCCGCTGCACGACGTCTCGACCCCCGCCTCCATCGGCGTGGTGCGCATCACCGACGACATGACCTTGAGCTGCGGCAGACGCAGATCGAGGTTGCCGCAGAACAACCGGGACCAGACGCCGCCCGCGAGCACGACACTGTCGCAGTCGATGCGCCCCTTTTCCGTCACCACACCGGCGACACGGCCGGCCCTGGTTTCGATCCCGCGCACGGCGCATTGCTGCACGATGACAGCGCCATGTCGCTGCGCCGCCGCGGCGATCGCCGGTGCCGCTTTCTGCGGTTCGGCACGGCCGTCACTCGGTGTATGCAATCCGCCTTGCCAATCACCGGTCAGTCCAGGCAGCACGCTGCTCAGCTCGTCGCGCGTCAGCATGTGCGTGTCGAGTTGATATGGCTGCGCCTCCTTCAGCCAAGCCTCGCGCTTCGCCATCTCATCCGGCGTTTTGCACAGATAGACGATCCCGCAACGACGGAAGCCGGTTTCAGTCTCGGTGAGCGCGTTCATCTCTGGCCATAGCCGCAGCGCCTCGACGGCCAACGGAATTTCCCGCGGGTCGCGGCCCATCTTGCGGCACCAGCCCCAGTTGCGGCTCGACTGCTCTCCGGCGATATGGCCCTTCTCGCACAACGTCACCGGCACGCCCTTGCGCGCCAGGAAGAACGCTGTGCACGTCCCGATGATGCCGCCGCCGACCACGACGACCGAGGTGCGCGCGGGCAGATCAGTGCTGGACGTGACGGTATCGACACGCGGCGCCATAGAACGGTTCCTACGGAGTGATGACTGGCGACATACGCGTTTCGCCGTCATGGTTGGCGATGATGATCGCCGCTGGCGGGGCTTCTGCAGTCTTCACCAAATTGCCGAGGCCAGTGCAGAAATAGCTGTTGCAGACATCGGAGCGGAGCGAGCGATCCAGCGTGCAGCCGGTTTTGGCGTGAAAGATGCACGAATCCGCATAGCTGCTTGTCGGCACCCGCTCGGTATAAAGTCTGATGACAGCGCGCGCGTCGAGGTGTGGCCGCGCCTGTCGCACGCGCGCCATCACACGCTCGTCCATATAGCCATGTTCGCCGCCCCCCTTGCAGCACCAGCCCTTGCACAGCGTGCACGCAGCGCGCGCCAACGTGCCGATGAACCCCTCCGGCTCGGGCCGCAGCGGCGAGGCTGACTCGACCGGACGCCTCATCGTCCGCATCGCGCGCAGCGACTGAACCAGGTGCTTGCGCAAGCGCCAGATGCGGTCGCGTTGCATAGGCACCAGTGCACGCCGGTTGAGTGGCACCATCACGGCCTGGTTGCCGCTGGCATCCGTCTCGGCGGCAATCGAGAAATGCTGCGTTACCATGCGTGTTCCGCTCGGTGCCGTAGGGTGGCATCCTGCCCGAGCGCAAGCGGGAACACCACAGTGGCAACTCCGATCATTCTCGACTGCGATCCGGGCACCGACGACGCCTTCGCCCTCTTGCTGGCTTTGGCATCGCCCGAGCTCGAGGTTCTGGCTGTCACTGTCGCCGGAGGCAATGTTGGACTGGAGTGCACGCTGCCCAACGCGCTGGCACTGGTCGCGCTGGCCGAAGCGAATGTGCCCGTATATGCCGGTGCCGATAGGCCGCTGCTTGGCGCATTCGTCAACGAGACGCGCGTGCACGGCGTCGATGGCCTTGGCGGCATTGGGCTGCCCGCCGGAGGCGCTGCCGCATCGGGCGTCGCTGCCGATGCCATCCGCGCGATCCTGCGCAGTGCCCCCCGGCGCGTGACGTTGGTCGGCATCGCGCCGGCCACGAACCTAGCACTCGCTTTGATGACGGAACCGTCGCTGGCGGACCGTGCCGAGCAGATCGTGCTGATGACGGGCGCCTGGGGCGAAGGCAATGCGACGCCAGCCGCCGAATTCAACGCTCTCAACGATCCCGAGGCACTTGCTGTTTTGCTGGCCTGCGGCAGACCGGTTGTGCTGGTGACGCTCAACCTCACAGCGCAGGCACTGTGTACCACGGAACGACTGGCGGTGCTCAGACGGGCCGGAACGAGTCAGTGCCTCGCCAGGTTGTGCGATATCCAGGCGACCGTGCCGTTTGGCCCTCGCTTCGGCGGCACGGGTGCGGCGCTGCACGACCCCTGTGCGGTCGCATGGCTGCTGCGGCCTGACCTGTTCACGACACGCGCTTGCACCGTCTCCGTCGATCTCGGGCCAGGACCTTGCCGCGGACGCACCGTCATCGACCGCTGGAACCGCTGGGGGCTGCCGCACAACGCAACCGTGCTCGAGACGCTGCACGGCGACGCATTCTTCGCCCTGCTCGGCGAGCGGCTGACACGCCTGCCATAAATCTGTGCCATTGGAGACGACCCGTGAATCCTGCCGAACTGCCTTTCGATGCTGAAACCATGCTGGACGGGCTGCGTGCGTGGGTCGAATGCGAAAGCCCGACCTATGACCCTGCTTCGGTCAACCGGATGATGGACATTGCGTCGCGCGAACTGGTGATCGGCGGAGCACGCGTTGAGCGCGTTGCTGGCCGCATGGGCTTCGGCGACTGCGTGCGCGCGACCTTCCCGCACCCCACGCCGAACGTGCCTGGTATCCTGGTCATGGGACATCTCGACACCGTTCATCCGGTCGGCACCCTGACGAAGCTGCCGTTCCGCCGTGACGGCAGCCGTGCATGGGGGCCGGGCATCCTGGATATGAAGGGCGGGAACTATCTGGCCCTGGAGGCGATCCGTCAGCTCGGACGCGCCAAGATCGACCCCCTCTTGCCGATCACCGTGCTGTTGACGAGCGATGAGGAAGTCGGCAGCCCCTCAACCCGTGACCTGATTGAGGCAGAGGCTGCGCGTCATCGCTACGTTCTGGTACCAGAGCCGGCGCGCGCTGATGGCGGTGTCGTGACCGGCCGTTACGCAATCGCGAGATTCGACTTAGAGGCGGTCGGTCGACCCAGTCATGCGGGGGCGCGGCTCGCGGATGGCCGATCGGCGATCCGCGAAATGGCACGAAAGCTCATCGAAATAGAAGACATGACCACCGAGGATTGCACCTTTTCGGTCGGGGTGATCCACGGTGGCCAATGGGTGAACTGCGTATCCACCACCTGCACGGGCGAGGCGCTGTCGATGGCCAAGCGGCAGGAGGACCTCGATCACGGCGTCGCCCGAATGCTGACACTCTCGGCATCGTCGAACGACGTGCAGTTCAAGGTGACGCGTGGCGTGACCAGGCCCGTATGGGAGCCTGATAGTAAGGTGATAGCGCTCTATGAGACCGCCCGTGGCATCGCGCGAGAGCTGGGCTACGAAATCAGCTCGCAAAGTTCCGGTGGCGGCTCCGATGGCAATTTCACCGGCGCGATGGGCATAGCTACCCTCGATGGTCTTGGTGTGCAGGGGGCGGGTGCCCACACACTCGATGAACACATCGTTGTGGAGAGCCTCGCATATCGCGGCAAGCTCATGGCTGGCCTCCTCGCCACACTGGCCTGAACATGCGTCGCATATGGCGTGTCATTGCCGCCCGACGATTTCTATTCATTGGCCTGCTATGCGGTTTGGTCGCCTATCCGTTGCTGCCGTCGAGCATCGACAACACCACGCGCTCGGTCATGGCCTGGGACTTCGCGGTCATCGTCTATCTCGGCCTGGCCGCTCATCTATTCGCCTCTGAGCATCTCGACCGGATGGCCGCCGACGCGGCTGCCCAGCAAGAGGGCGAATGGACCATCTTCTGGCTGACGCTTGCCGCCATTACCTTCAGCTTCGTCGCCATCATTGGCGAGTTTGCCGGGATCGCGAAGGATATGCCGCCAGGACCGCGCAACCTGCATCTGCTGCTGGTCGCCATCACCTTGTTCGTATCCTGGCTGATGACGCACACTACGTTCGCATTCCGTTACGCTCACGAATTCTACGAAGTCGATCCCGGTGGAAGCGGCATCAGCGGTGGCCTCGAATTCCCGGGCGAGAAGCGACCCGACTATCTGGACTTCATGTATTTTGCGCTTGTACTCGGGATGACGTTTCAGGTATCGGACGTGCAGATCACAGCGCGAAAGTTCCGCCGCCTCGCTGCGGCGCACGGGCTGCTTGGATTCCTCTACAACGCCATCATCGTCGCCCTGACGGTTAATCTGGCGGCTGGACTGCTATAGTCGGGTGTGCGCTCTCATGACAGGAGCGCACACAGCAAACGGATTGCCGCCTCTCAGTTGCCGCCTTCGGCTCCGCCAACGCCGGCCGCGTCGAGTGCTGCCGGCTGCCAGGATGCTCCTCCGTTCCATCCATGACGGCTGTCGTCGTGCATTCCTTGTTCGACCCGCGCTATGGCGTCGACCGCCGCCCGCCCGGTATCGGCAAAATCGGTAAAGAAGCCGTCGACGCCCAGATCGATCAGGCGGAGATATTCGTCGAAGACGCTGGAGACTGTTCCATCGGGGTTGAGCTCCTGGAAAACCTCCTCGTTGCGCATCGTGTACGGAATTACCTTCAGGCCTGCCGCATGCGCATCGCGGACCAGGTCAGTCAGCTCGCCGGTGAGTTGGCGGGTGATCTCAGGCTTGCCGTCGCCGTTGCCGTCGACAGGAACTACCGTTTTCGTTGGCAGGATATCGTCCTTATAGGGCCCGATTGCCTGCGCGTAGAGCGCGCTCATCGCGCGCAGCGCCGCGGGCTTATACAGGTCACCGTTGGTGGCGCTCGCCGCATTCAGCGGGAAGTCGAACGCTTTGTACACGCTGGGGTCGGCACCTTCTGCCATGTTCGTTGAATTGAAATTGAACGTAATGTCGTAGCCGCCTTCATTCAGCAACTGAATGAGCGGCAGATCGACACCTGCCTGCGGCATGATCCTCGTCTGCAAATCGATCAGGTTGGCCAGTTCGAAAGACTGGATGATGATCCGACTCGGATCGGTGAAGTCATTGGCCACCAGCGCATCGATCAGTTTCTGGCTCGTGTCGACATGGATCGGCGATCCGTCAAGGTGCTTGCCTTCGTGCAAGAAATAAGTCGGATGCTTCGTCTCCGGGATAATGCCAATCTGGCGCCCTGTCTCCGCCTCCTCCTGCTTCACCAGGGCAATGACCTCGTCGAGCGTAGGAATGCTATACTGATCGTTGAACGTCGCGTTTGCTGGGCGGGTTTCAGGGATCCGTTCGCGTGCATGCAGCGTCTTGATCTCGGCCAGCGTGAAGTCTTCGGCGAACCAATCGGTGATCGGCGCGCCGCCATCGAGACTCACTGTCTTTTGCCGGTCGGCGAATTCCGGATGATCTGCGACGTCGGTCGTTCCGCCCAGCATCGGCTCGTGGCGCGCAATCAGGTAGCCATCCTTGGTGGTGACCAGATCCGGTTCGATGAAGTCTGCGCCGAGCTGGATCGCAAGCTTGTAGCCCGCCAGCGTGTGCTCCGGCAGCAGCCCGGCTGCACCGCGATGTCCCATAACGAGAGCGGGGTCGCCGTCCAATGTCGGCGGCGCACCGCGATCCTCGAGCGAGCTGGTGTTGACTGGAGCCAGCGTCGGACCGTCGTGTCCACGCGCGGCAAGCCAAATAGGTGAGGTTGCCGCCAGCGTCAGATCGGATGCACCATGCGCAAAGCGTGGCCCATCCAGACCGAGTTTCTGCTGATCGATCTCCGCGCGATTGGCTACATCGTGCGCATCGTCGTGGCCGCTGACATACATCAGCTGGAGTTGTCCCCCCTCGACGATCTGCTGGCGGTCCACACTGCCTGCCGCGCCAAAACTGTAGTGCGCCTGGGTGTCGAGCAAGTACGCCTTGCGGTCGCCATCGCCCAGCAGGCTGGTTACGTCGATGACGCCCGAGGACTCCTCATCCTGATTGAACGGAGGTGTTGCCGGCGTCGTCTCGTCACCGAAGCGTGCGACGTCATGGTGCGCCAGCTCGGTCAACCTGTCAGTGCGCGGATCGTATGACCACACCTTGCCGGCACGGGCGTTGTTGCCGACGTCCTCCTGCAGCACCAGGGTGCCGTCGGCAGAGAGGGTGATGTTGTCGAGCATTTTTTGCCCCTCGGTGCCGTCGAGGAGCGCTCGGTAGGTACCTCCGAGCTCTGGATGCTGCACATCGAAGAAGTCCAGAGCCCATAGCCGTGACGGCGCGTCGATCGCATCTGTCGTGACGAAGTAGTAGCGGTTTGGGTTCTGGGTGTCCCAGGCGCCGTCCTCCGGACGCAGCCACCCGGTCGCTGCGGCAGCCTCGCTGGCCTTTTGCAGTCCGGCGCCGTCAGTAGCCGACGTGTCACCGAGTGCGGCGAGATGGAAGGTGCCGCTGAGCGGTTGTCCGCTCGCTGATTCGTGCTGAAAGTCAGCCCGAATGCCGTACAGCGCGCCGTTGGTCAGGCCAGCCTTTTGGATATCCGTGCCGCTGGCCTGCTTGTCGCCGACGTAGACATAAAGCTGCCCATCAGTGGCATCCTCATTGCCGATCACTACCGTGCGAGAGCCGGTGTTCGGCGAAGCCAACAGGTTCTCGATGGCGAAGTTGCCGAATGTCGGCAGCTCATAGACTTCGCCCGCATGCTCTCCGGACGCGATCCATCCGAATGCGCGTCCCTCCGCGGTTTCTTCGCCATTCAGCAGAATCCGCGTCTGCGTGCCTAGACCGGTCGAACTATCGTAATAGGCTGATGGCGCTGCGAGGTCTGCCGAGCAAAGCCGGTTGAGAGCGGACGGCTTCTCGACATAGGAGCCGGTAGCACTGTCATAGAGAAACATGTGCTTGCCGAGTTCGCCCGCTTCGGTCACCTGCAAGGTCTTCTTGTCGACGACCAGTTTGTCGACGAATGCGCCACTCGCCGCACCGGTGTCATGCTGCCCACCTTCGGTGTCTGTCAGTTCGTGGTTGACCAGCACGCTGATCGTGCCGTCGCCGTTGTCGAAGGCGCCAATGCCATCGGGAATGCCGGCAAATCGCCATGCCGCACCACCCGTGGTCATTGCTCCCGCTACCGCATCACCGGCACTCAACAGAGAAATGAACTCAACACCGGTGTCAGTTGGCACGAGATATGGCGTCTGACCGGTCGATGGTCCGCTTTGCCCGCGAGACATTCGGCGACTCCCCGTTGCATTGCGTTACAAGTGCACGGGCACACAATCCGAAGCGGCAGATTGCTTCAACGGCATATCGATGACGTTGCGAAGGTGAACGTGACGCTCCGGTGGCGTACCTCAGTCTGCGGTCCAGCCACCATCGATCAACAGACTCTGACCGGTCATGTAGGCTGATGCATCGGATGCGAGGAACACAGCGGCACCGACCATGTCGCCGGCGGCGGCGAAGCGGCCCATCGGCGTGTGATCCAACAATCGCTTCCCGTGCACGTCGTGCTCGAGCAGGCCATGCGTCAAATCGGTATCCACCCAACCAGGCGCCAGAGTATTCACGCGCACGCCGCGTTTGGCCCAATCCAGTGCAAGCGCACGGGTCAGCATCTCCACGCCGCCCTTGGACGCGCAATACGGCACTGAGCGAAGCAGCCCGACATGGCCTGCGACTGAACTGATATTGATAATCGACCCGCGGCCCTGATCCACCATCGCCTGCCCGATATGTTTGCAGCAGAGGAACGTGCCGGTGAGGTTGATGTCGATAATGCTCTGCCAGTCGCCCAGACTGGTCCTTTCGATGCCACGAAAAATCGGATTGATGCCGGCATTGTTGACCAGCACGTCGATCCTGCGGTGCCGATCGAGGACCGCGTCGCGCAGCGCCAGGACCTCCGGCTCGCGCGCAACATCCGCTACCTGCACGCTTGCCGCCTGACCGATCGAGGCGGCTGCCCTGACGAGCGTCGCTTCAGTGCGCCCCGCCAACACCGGGGTTGCGCCGTGGCGCGCGAGACCTTCGGCAATGGCAAGACCGATGCCGCGGCCACCACCTGTCACGATAGCCACTTTGCCGGTCAGATCAAAATCGCTCACCAGTTTGACCCTTGCCGCGCGATTCGCTGGGCCAATGACCAGCGATGCACTTCTGACGGCCCGTCATAGATGCGGAAGGCGCGCACTTCGCGAAAAATGCGCTCGACCAGCGTCTCCCCGGTGACTCCCTGCCCGCCCAGCACCTGAACGCAGCGATCAACCACACGCCAGATCGCCTCTGAACAGAACACCTTAGCCATGGATGACTCGGTTGTGCCGCGCGCTCCCTGGTCGAGCACCCAGGCGGTGTGCCAGATCGATAGCCGGCTCATGCGGATGTCGATCTCGTTGTCCGCCAGCATGAAACCGACACCTTCATGGTTCACCAGCCGGGTGCCGAACACCTCGCGCTGCTGTGCGTAACCGGCGGCGATGTCATGCGCGCGCCGTGCAGCGCCGAGCCAGCGCATGCAATGAGTGAGACGCGCCGGCGCCAATCGCACCTGCGCATAGCGGAAGCCCTTCCCCGGCTCGCCGAGAATGTCACTCGCCGGCACACGCAGATCGTTGAGCCGCACAACGGCATGGCCGCCGGCGAAGGCCTGATCCATGCTGTGCATGGTGCGAACGATCTCGACGCCAGGCTGGTCCATGTCGGCGAGGAACATCGTCGCCGCACCGTCCTCGCCCTTGGCCATGATGATGGCAAAGCCTGCGCCGTCGGCACCAGTGATGAACCACTTGGTGCCGTTGATGATCCAGTGGTTGCCGTCCTGCACCGCCGTGGTGCTCAGCGCTGCCGGGTCGGATCCTGCGCCAGGCGCCGGCTCGGTCATGCAGAAGCAGGAGCGAATGGCGCCGCTCGCCAGAGGACGCAGCCAACGCTCCTTCTGCTCCGGTGTGGCGACCTGTTCCAACAGGTGGATGTTGCCCTCGTCAGGAGCGAAAATGTGCATCGCGACCGGGCCGAGGAGCGAGTAACCAGCCTCCTCGAACACCACCGCCTTGCCAACATTGTTCAGCCCGAGACCGCCGAATTCGGGCGACGCGTGCGGGGCAAGCAGGCCAACCTCGCGACCCAGCGCCACAAGCTCGCGACGAAAATCCTCGGTCGGCCCGTGCGCCGTCTGACGCGGGTCACTCTCCAGCGGTACGATACGCTCCCGAATGAAGCGACGCGTGCGATGCTGCAGTTCCTGCAGGTCCGGAGACAGCGAAAAATCCATCAGAATACCCGTCCCTGGGCGATCTCGTGGGCGAACTCCACAATCCCGGTGCCGATCGCCGTCAGGCCAGCATAACGTTCCTCGCTCGTGGCGCCACTGCGCCAGCGGTAGCCAAGTTGGAGAAAAATGACTCCGAGCTTGTACATCGCCAGTACGCGATGAAACCGGAAGTCGGACATGTCCCGGCGGCTCAGCGCGGCATAGCTTGCGACGGCCTGTTCACGTGACCAGAAGCCGCCTTCGTCCGCCGGCATCTGTTCCATGTCATGCAGCGCCGGCGGATCGTCCTCATGCACCCAATAGCTCAGCAACGTGGCGAAATCGAACAACGGATCGCCCCGTGTGCCCTGATCCCAGTCAACCACCGCGACAGGCGACAGGTCCCGCGGGTTCAGGATGACATTGTTCAGCTTGAAGTCGTTGTGCAGCAGCGCAGGCGGACCGTCCGGCACCTGGTGGGTCTCCAACCAGCTGCCCAATTCCGCGTGCAGACGCTCGGTCCCCGCCTCCAGCGCCACCGCGCCCCGCTTTCGCCAGCCGCTCACCGCGCGACCCAGGAAACCGGCCGGGCGGCCCAGATCGTCCAATCCGATTGAACCTGTGTCGACCGCGTGGATGGCCGCCATGGTCTCCAACAGGACCTGCGAAAGCCGGGCGCCAACTTCCGGCCGCCCCGTTAGTTCGGGGGGAACGTGCTCTCGGATTACGAGTCCAGGTCGATACTCGATGATCTGGAACTGCGAACCGACGACGCTGGCCTCGGAGCACAGGAACAGCCCACGCGGAACGAATGGCAGCGCGTCCGGCAGGCGGCTCAGAATGCGGAACTCCCGCGCCATGTCGTATGCACCAGCCGGCAATTCACCGAGCGGTGGCCGGCGCAGCACGGCCGGACGTCCGTCGAGGTGGATCAGATAGTTCAAATTGGCGAGGCCACCGGCGAACTGCCGCGGCGCAGGGTCACTGTCGAGGCGCAGCCCGTTCGCAGCAAGGTAGTTGCCGATCGCATCCCAATCGATCGGCACGCTCTGCTCTGCCGAGCGCACATCAGCCGAGTCTGGCACGCCGGGTATCTCTATCGCGCGAATGGGTTCTTCGATTCCAGCCGGCCGAACATTCGACTCCACGCCGCTTCCCGCAGCAGGCGGTTCGAATCACCGCTACCGGTCGCTGTCGCTTGCCGAGGCGCTCTCGGTTCTGTCGACGCGGGAGCGCGTGCCTTGGGTGACGCTGTCGTTCTCTTCGTTGTTTTACGAAGTGCCATTTTTCACCTTCCCTGTATGATGACGTGGGACGTTAGCATCGTTGCGCGACTCGGCCAGTTGCTGCTGCAGATGCTGGATCCGCGGCGGATTTGCAGAACGGTCGCCCGGGCGAGATCCGCCACCCGCTCAAATGCGGTGGCTCCTGCCGTCCCGCGCCTGCGCGCTCCAGACGCGGACACCCGGGCTGCACGCAACGAGCCGGCAACTTCATCGATTGCCTGTCGGACACGGCCCCGGGCCCGGTGTAGAAGCACGCGCTGGTTCTCTGCGGTGATGTCAAGCAGAGTGCATACCTCCTCGGCATCACAGCCCTCCAGATCACGCAGGATGATAACCGCCCGTTGCCCCGCCGGCAGGCAGTCGATTGCGGCCATGATATGGTCGCGCAACTCGCGACCGCCGACGATGCGCTCCGGACTGATCTCATCCCAAAGCCGCGGGGCCTCAATCCAGTGTCCATCTGGCTTGAACTCGGAGCTGTCCACAGCCCGGCCACCCGGGCTCGTTCCCTCCATCAGCGCCGGCAATCCCACCAGCCGTCCCTCCCGGCTGGCGCGCGTCCGGGAGCGGTTCAGCACGATACTGAAGACCCAGGTGGTAAGGGTTGAGCGACCCTCGAACGACCCGATGCCGGAGAAAACGGCCAGCCACGTGTCCTGCACCACTTCCTCGGCCTGAGCGCGGCTACCAATTATCGACGTGGCCAGCCCAACAAGGGAGCCGTGCAACTGCCTAACCAGGGTCCGGTAGGCAGCGTCATCGCCGCGCCGCAAGCGGGCCATGAATTCCGGATGGTTCAACTCAGACTGACGCACCGGATGCCACCCTGAACCGTGCAAATGTGTGCGGGCCACGTCTGTGTGCGGGCCACGTCGGCCCCAAGTAACGCAATGCCGCGAGACGAGTCTCAAGCTTTTGTGGCTGTTGGCAAGGGGAGGAAACGGTGTGCCGACCTGCCGTGACATGAGCGAACTAGTGACGGATTACCTCGAGCGCGTGGTCTCAATTCGCGAACGCGTGGACATCTGGTGGCATCTGGTCCGGTGCGAGGCGTGTCGCCGCTACTATGACCAGATGCGCCGGACAGTCGGGCTGCTCCGACGGATCCCGCCAAACCGGCCAGACACGAGCACCGAAAACAGGGTGGTGGCTGCTGCGCACCGGCAACGGCAAGATTGAGTTTGCACAGCGGGCGAGCAGGTGACGCCGCGCTGCTTGGCATGGCGATTAGAATCCGCGCGGTACCGAGTCGCCCCTGGTCGGTGGCGCGCGGTCCTCGCGGTTGCGCTTGGCGGTTGGGATCGTCTGCTTAACGGCATGTTAGAAGTACACGTGTAGGCTTGAGACACTCGGGGGCAGCTTGCCTGCAGGCCTCGTTCGGTGCGGAGGTTGCGGCGATGGGGTCAAAATCTGCCGACATCACCCCAGTGTGTGAGCAACCCCAGTCGGCGCCGAAGGAAAGCCATCGCCGCCTTACGATGATCTCACCTTTGATCATAAGAAAGCCTTGTAAGCAGCAGATATTCCTACAAAATGTTCAGACACCTTCGGGTGCAGCGGCCGCGAGCCAGCCGCTCTGGCAGCGCGCTCCGGCAGCTTTGGACCTCCTCCTGAGGCTGTCCGCGGCGACACCCCTGCCAAGTGGTTGTGAACTGCCACATTGTCACCATGCTTCATCCCTTGGTCGATATACCGACTAGGCGAGTCGGACAGGAGGCCCAAATGGCTGAGCCAGATTCCATCACGCGGTCAGTGCAAACTGTACCCACAAGCGAAAAAACATTCACGCGACACCTGCTCGATACGCTACGCTCGCACCCATCTTGCATGGATGCGAGAAGGTTTCCCACTTTTCACGGAGCGGCCGATGTATCCGGTCGATGATCTGTTCTCAGCTTACGCGCGAAGCTTCGAGGCTAACCGCGAAGCGGAAATGACGCTTCCCGAATACCTGGAAGCCTGCCGTGACGATCCGATGCTGTATTCGACGGCGACCGAGCGGCTGCTTGCTGCAATCGGCGAACCCGAGATGGTCGATACGTCGAAGGATGCCCGACTCGGCCGCATCTTCATGAACCGCACGATACGAGTCTATCCGGCGTTCTCGGAATTCTACGGGATGGAAGAGACGATCGAGCGTATCGTCGGCTTCCTTCGCCATGCCGCGCAAGGCCTCGAGGAGCGCAAACAGATCATGTATCTGCTTGGCCCGGTCGGCGGCGGCAAGTCATCGTTGGCCGAGCGGCTGAAGGCTCTGATGGAAGTGCATCCCGTCTATGTGCTGAAGGCGGGCGACCAACTCAGCCCAGTGTTTGAAAACCCGCTTGGGCTGTTCAACCCCGAACGTATGGGTGCCTTGCTGGAGGATCGCTACGGGATCCCCCAGCGCCGGCTGACCGGCCTGATGAGCCCGTGGTGCATCAAGCGCCTCGACGAGTTTGAAGGCGACATCTCACGCTTTCGGGTCGCCAAGCTGCAGCCATCGCGGCTCCGGCAGATCGCGGTAGCGAAGACGGAACCAGGCGACGAGAATAATCAGGACATTTCTTCGCTTGTGGGCAAGGTCGATATCCGCAAGCTAGAGTTGCATGCGCAGAACGATCCAGATGCCTACAGCTATTCCGGCGGTCTGAACCGCGCCAATCAGGGACTGCTCGAGTTCGTCGAGATGTTCAAGGCGCCGATCAAGATGCTGCACCCGTTGCTGACAGCGACGCAGGAAGGCAACTACATCGGCACCGAGAACATAGGCGCCATCCCGTTCGGCGGCATCATTCTGGCGCACTCGAACGAGGCGGAGTGGCAAAGCTTTAAGAACAACCGCAACAACGAGGCCTTCATCGATCGTATCTATGTGATCAAGGTCCCGTACTGTCTGCGGGTCACCGAGGAGCAGAAGATCTACGATAAGCTGGTGCGCGGCTCAGAGCTGGCCGCGGCGCCTTGCGCACCCGCCACGCTGGAGATGCTGGCCCGCTTCTCGGTCCTGACGCGGCTGCGCCGTCACGAGAATTCGACCCTGTTCGCCAAGATGCGGGTCTATGACGGAGAAAGCTTGAAAGAGACCGATCCGCGCGCCCGTTCGCTGCAGGAGTACAAGGACTCGGCCGGTGTCGAGGAAGGCATGGATGGCGCGTCCACCCGGTTCGCCTTCAAGGTGCTGGCAGCCACGTTCAACCATGACACCACAGAGGTCGCAGCTGATCCGGTGCATCTGATGTATGTGCTGGAGCAGTCCATCCGCCGCGAACAGCTGCCGACCGAGACCGAGAAGCGCTATCTCGAATTCATCAAGGGAGAGCTTGCGCCACGTTACGCTGAGTTCATTGGCAACGAAATACAGAAGGCCTACCTGGAGTCGTACCACGACTACGGCCAGAACCTGTTCGACCGCTACGTTGCCTATGCCGACGCGTGGATCGAGGACATTGACTTCAAAGATCCCGACACCGGGCAGCTCATGAACCGCGAGCTGTTGAACCAGGAGTTGACCAAGGTCGAGAAACCGGCTGGCATTGCCAATCCGAAGGACTTCCGGAACGAGG
This sequence comes from Acetobacteraceae bacterium, assembly GCA_024280945.1. Lineage (GTDB taxonomy): Bacteria > Pseudomonadota > Alphaproteobacteria > Acetobacterales > Acetobacteraceae > JAMXLO01. The sequence continues at coordinate 159,508 of JAMXLO010000088.1, read as the reverse complement.
TGGTGAAGTTCAGCCTGCGGGCTCGTGCCAACAACAACGGCAAGAACCCGTCCTGGACCAGCTACGAAAAGATCCGCGAAGTCATCGAACGTCGCATGTTCAGTCAGGTGGAGGAGCTTCTGCCAGTGATCAGCTTCGGGTCCAAGAAGGACAGCGACAGCGAGAAGAAGCATGCGGAGTTTGTGCAACGTATGGCAGCGCGTGGCTATACCGAGCGGCAAGTTCGCCGCCTGGTGGAATGGTACATGCGCGTCAAGCAGGCGGGGTGATAAAGGACCCCGCCCGGATAAGGCATTTTCATGCACATCGTTGACCGGCGCCTGAACCCTAGCGGCAAGAACCTCGCCAATCGGCAGAGGTTCATGCGACGCGCAAAGTCGCTCATTCGCAAGGCGGTGCACGAAAGCTCGGCCAGCCGCAGCATCAAGGATGCCGATCAAGCCGGCGAGGTTGCGTTGCCCGCTCAGGGTGTTCACGAGCCATCGTTCCACCGCAACTCCAGCGGCGGGATGCGCGATCACCTGCTTCCGGGCAACAAGCAGTATGTCGAGGGCGACACGATCCCGCGCCCGCAAGGCGGGGCTGGCGGTGGCGGCTCGGAAGGCAGCCCTGACGGCGAAGGCCAGGACGACTTCCGCTTCGCTCTGTCGAGGGACGAATTTGTCGATCTGTTCCTCGAGGATCTGGAACTCCCGGACTTGGCAAAACGCCGGGTGGTCGATAGCGAGAGCGTAAGCTGGCACCGTGCAGGCTATTCGGTGACGGGTTCTCCGGCCAATCTCGCGCTGCTTCGTACGGTGCGAAACAGCCTATCGCGTCGCATCGCGCTCAAGCGGCCAAAGCCCGCAGACCTACAGGCGCTGCGCGACGAGATCGCCGCACTCAGCCCGGACGGGGAGGAAGGCGATCGCCGGATACAGCTAGAGGAGGAGCTTACCCGGAAGCTGCGTCGGACCGGACTGATCCCTTACATCGATCCGCTGGACGTCCGGTATCGCAAGTTCGAGCCACAGCCAAAGCCGGTGGCGCAGGCTGTGATGTTCTGCCTGATGGATGTGTCCGGTTCCATGACCGAACACATGAAGGATCTCGCCAAGCGGTTCTATGTACTCCTGTATATTTTCCTGAAGCGCCGGTACAAGCACGTCGACGTTGTGTTCATCCGGCACACACATCAGGCCCAGGAAGTGGACGAGGACACTTTTTTCCATTCTCCGGAGACCGGCGGCACTGTGGTGTCGACCGCTCTTGAGGAGATGCAGCGGGTGATCGACGAGCGCTATAGTCCGGATTCATGGAACATATACGCTGCTCAGGCTTCGGACGGTGACAACACGGCATCTGACAACGACAAGACCGCAGCGCTGCTGACCGATACTATCCTGCCCGTGTGCCAGTACTACGCCTATCTGGAGGTCGGGCGGGACTCCGAGCACTTCCCGCCTGGGTTCATCAGGCGCGATTCCGATCTGTGGCAGACGTACAGCGCCATCTGCAAAAGCGGCGCGCCGATGGCAATGCGGAAAGTAGGGCACCGACGTGACATTTATCCGGTGTTCCGTGAACTCTTTGCCAAGAAGACGGCGACGACGGGAGCCGAGACAACATGAATGACTTCGGCGGCGGCATAAAGGTCGGGCGCCCTCTGTTCGAAGGCGCCGACTGGGAATTCGGCACGATCCAGCGAGTACACGATGCGATCGAGGAAATCGCGATTGGCGAACTGGGCCTCGACGTGTACCCGAACCAGATCGAGATCATCGGCACCGAGCAGATGCTGGATGCCTATTCGTCGATTGGCATGCCACTGTTCTACAAGCACTGGTCATTCGGCAAACACTTTGCGCGAAACGAGGCGATGTACCGGGCGGGCATGCAGGGGCTCGCCTATGAGATCGTGATCAACTCCAATCCATGCATCAGCTACATCATGGAGGAGAACACCGCCACGATGCAGACGTTGGTAATCGCCCACGCTGCATTCGGGCACAATCACTTCTTCAAGAACAACTATGTCTTCAAGCAATGGACCGATGCCGACGGCATTCTCGATTACCTTGAGTTTGCCCGCGGCTACATCGCGCAATGCGAAGATCGCTACGGCGAGACAGCGGTTGAACGGCTGCTGGATGCTGCCCATGCGCTGATGACCCATGGCGTGCATCGCTACCCGCGCCGACGTTCAGCCGATCTTCGGTCGGAAGAGCAGCGCGCAAAAGAGCGACGGCTGCACGAAGAGCGCGTGTTCAATGACCTTTGGCGAACGGTCCCGACCAAAGGTGTGGAGAAGGAGGACAAATCGATCGAGGAGCGGCGGCGGGCTTTGCTGCAACTTCCGCAGGAAAATGTCCTGTTCTTCCTTGAAAAGACTGCGCCTCGCCTGCGGCCATGGCAGCGAGAGGTTCTACGGATCGTGCGCATCATAGCGCAGTACTTCTATCCGCAATCGCAGACCAAGGTGATGAACGAGGGGTGCGCCACCTACGTTCACTACAGGATTATGAATCGTTTGCACGAGAAGGGACTGCTGACCGACGGCAACATGGTCGAGTTCCTCCGGTCGCATACCAACGTTGTGTTCCAACCGGATTTCGATGACCCCCGTTACTCCGGGATCAATCCGTACGCGCTCGGCTTTGGCATGATGCGTGACATCGAGCGGATCTGCACCGAGCCGACGGCGGAGGATCAGAATTGGTTTCCGGACATCGCCGGTTCAGGTGATCCAATGGCCGTCCTGCGTGACGTCTGGGCGAACTATCGGGACGAGAGCTTTATGCTCCAATTCCTCAGCCCGCGCATGATCCGTGACTTCAGCCTGTTCCACGTCCTGGACGACTCAAACGAGCCCAACCTGACGGTGGAAGCGATCCACGATGAACGCGGATACCGTAAGATCCAGCGTGCACTGGCCAAGCAATATGACATCGCCTGGACCCTTCCTGATATTCAGGTTGTGGACGTCAATCTAATCGGCGATCGGCGCTTGATCCTGCATCATCGTGCGCTCAACCGCGTGCTGCTGGAAGAGCGCGATGCTCGCTTTGTATTGCAGCACCTGGCCGATCTGTGGGGTTACGACGTATTACTAAAAGAAGTGGACCCAGCGTCTGACTCGGTGCTCAAAGAACATGCGGCTACGCCGAGGGGCGGCATCCTGCAGCCAGACGGTGGTTAGCAGATAAATTTGGCGGGCCACGCCAAGCGCGGCCCGCCTTTTTACTCCGACTTCCGCGAGACCTCAGTGACCGCTGTTGCCGCCGCCTTGCCCGCCTCCACCGCTCGGGTTCGAGCGGACTGGATTTGTCGCATCCGGCTGGGTCGAACCGGTCGGACCCACTGCTCCAGGGTATTGACCCGTTGACTGCGCGCTCATGCCGCCGGTGCCGTTCCGCTGATAGGTATAGCCGGGCGTGGTCGTTGCGCTACCTGTTGCAGGAGTGCCTTCCTGGGGGCTGCGCAACTGCGTTCCGGTAACCGACTGGCTCGAGTTGCCTGCACCGGCGCCCGCCTCGCCTGAACCGACGCTGGCTGCCATGCCTACGCCGCCGGTGGCCAGCAAAGTTGCAATACCCATGATGCCTAAGGTTCGCTTCATAAATGTCTCCTGTGGCTGTCAATCCGAACCACAGGAACGCGCCGCAGGCCGACGCGATGCCGACCTCACGACAATTGGATCATTCCGCAGCCTTGGCCCGCACCGGCCAGTCCATCACGTCGATCCGTGGCATCTCGAACCGGTCCGTCGTTCGCGAGTACCACCCTCTCCCGTGCATGCGACCGATCAGGTCAAGGTTTGGCGTATCCACGTAGCACCTGATGGGATCCAGCACGAATTGGTCGGCAACGTGAATCGCGACCACCTTTCCCAGCACTACGGCGCGATCAACACCCACCTCGACAACGACCAGCCGCTCGCACTCGAACGAGACCGGGCTTTCGGCGATGCGCGGCGGCTTCACCTTCGACGACGGCGCGATGTTCAATCCTGCCTCGGCCAGCTCATTCACCTCCTTCGGAAAGTCGATTGCGGTGATATTCATCTGCTCTGCCAAAGCGTTGCTGACGAGGTTCACCACGAACTGGCCAGTGCGACGGATATTCCCGCCGGTATCCTTGATATCACCCGGCTCACGGCCACCGATGCCGAAGACGACAACCGGTGGGTTCCCCGACACTGCATTGAAGAACGAGAATGGTGCGGCATTCACCGTGCCATCGACATCCTGCGTGGTGACCCAGGCGATCGGACGCGGCACAACCGTGGAAACCAACAACTTGTAGATGTTCTCACTTGTCGTCTTATCGCACTCGAACAGCATGGCGACCCCTTTGCACAAGTCCCGGCGAGCGTTACGCGTCGATGCGTCGGGTGTCCAGAGACGCCGCGCTCAGCGCGCCAGATCCGCCATCCACCGCGCCAGCGCCGCCAGTTCGGGGGTGCGGTTTGGATGGTCGAGCGGCCCAGTTAGCCGGATTCCAAGTTCAGGCGCGTGCGGAACGTCAGGTTGGACTGCAAGTCTGACATCGAGCATGCCGTCGGCCAGCACCATCGCGCCGGTGGCGTGCGCCGTCCCCATAATGCCGGTCAGCCGTGCTCTATCGAACGTGAGTGCGCCTTGGCTGATGCGCGCCACGACCTGCAAACGATCAAAGCCCGTCGCGCCATTCATGAGTGCGTCGCTTACGGCAACGCTCGCCGCTTTCGCGTCCTGATCCTGCACGGCTCGTTTCAATCGAAACAAGTCAAAGCCGGCAACCGATCCGTCATGCAGGACGACATCGAGCCGACCATGCAGCGTCGAAAGCAGAGCAGCAGGGCTGAACCCGCTCGCCGCGAAGGCGACATTCGCATCGCCGTTACCAGACAGCAGGCCGAATCTCGCTGCGTCGGGCAACGACGTCGCACTTACGTCGCCAAAGTTGGCATGCAGCGAGATGCTCGGCGGATCGATCGCTGCATTGCAACTCAGATCGCCTGACAGCCTTCCTGATCCGAACCTGGCGGTGATCCCATCCAGCCGCAACACGCCATTTGCCACCGACAGCGCTGCGCTCACGTCCTGAAAGACGGGCCCTTCTCCCAGTATCAGACGGCCAACCCCTACGCGAACATCGCCCTCCCACCCCCGCAGAACCCCCGAAGGCAGCGGCGTATTCGAAGCCCAGCTCGGCAGCGGCAGGACCAGCTCATCGACGTCGATCTGTCCCGAAACTTTCGGTACGTCATGGGCAACACCAAGCAGCAGATTGCCGTGGACTTGCAGCCGCCCCGCGGTCAGATCGAAATCCCGTGCTGCAACCTGCCCCCTCGCCCCGGCGACATGAGCCACCAGTGACAGCGAGCCGTCGTCGATCCAGAGCGGAATCTCATGCAATCCACTCGTCGCCGAAAGCCCGAGTGAGCCGATCAATCGGCGTGCTCCTGGATGACGCAGCCTGATCGCCGCACTCCAGGCATCTGCCCTCAAATCGACAACGGAATCAGCATCGATCCGCGCATCGCCCACCGTGAGTTGTGTCTCGACCACAAGTCCATCCTGGGGTCCCGCGAACTTTGCGTTCAGCTCGGCGGGGCCATGCCACAGCGCCGGTGTTGCCCGCCATGCCGCGGGCAGCAACATGGGGATGGGCGCCGCGTCGGCGGTCGTGGCAGCAAGCTTGCCCTCGCTGACCTGACCCTCGCCATTCAACGTCGCGGACATCAGCACGTGAGCGCCGCGGACAGTTCCCTCAAGCCGGCGCAGCCAGATATTCCCCGCCTCAAGCGCCGCATCCACGATCACAGAGGTGATCGGCTCATTCGCACACACCGCCCTTCTGACGCTGAGGTGCAGTTCTGCGTCGAGATCGGCAGCTGTTTTGGACAGGTCGCTCAGAGACGGTGCACCCCGTGGCAACCATTCACCCAGCACCAGACGGTCGAACGACAGGTCAACGCTGAGCATCGGCGGCTGCCCGCGCTTCAGCCCGATGCTGCCCGATACGCTGGAATCGTTCAGCGTCCCGGCGAGACGTTGCAGGGCGAATTCACTCCCGCCGGCGGTCACGTGCGCCGAAACCTGCGTCCGTTGCGCGGCGCCATCCGGCAATGCCGCGATAAGCTGCGGTGGCAGAAGACCGGGAAACGTCTCGTTCAGCCAGCGGATCGTCGTCGGCAACGCGGGCGCATCGAGCGTCGCGTCGCCTTCGAACTTCGGGTGCGCCGGATCGTCTGGTGCGGCGCGGCCCCTTAGCCGGACCGAGGCATCGCCAGGTAAGCGCGCGCTTGCCTCGCGTATTGTAAGCCGTCGTCCGGCCAACTCGAAGCCGGCCCGCAGGCGCTCGAGGGTTCCGCCGCCAAACGGCGCCGACTCGGCCGATAAATCGATCGCCACGGGCACTTCGGTGCCGGCGATGGTCGTGCCCGAATTCAGCAGCACCGGCCACCAGGCACCAAGATCAAGACGGCTGGCAGAAATCGCGATGTCGAGCTTCGGGTCCGGATCGACGCGCAAGGCGACCGCACCGCTTGCTGGTGAACCGCCTATCTGCATAGCCAGGTCGTTGACTGCGGCCAGTCCGCTACCAACGGTCAGCTGGCCTTCGAGACGGAACGGTACGGACGGTGCCGGCAGCAACACCGCAAGACGCGGCCCGCGGCTGGAAATGCTGCCGGCAAGCGTGCCGTCCCGTGCCATCTGCCCCGCGAAGCTGGCGCCCAGCCCATTGGCCTCGCCCTGCCCGTCCAGCGTTGCGTTCAGCCCTGCCGCGCCATCGGCTCCTGCGCTGGTGAGCCGTGCGGTGAAGTGCCAGGTGTGGCCACCAAACCGCGCATCGCCCGAAGCCGACAGGGCGCCGGTGTCAAGCGTCTGCAGTCGCGCATCGATGCCAGTGAACGAGAGGTGGCCGATGCTCAAACGACCATCTTCGATGCGTGCTGCGAAGCCAGCCAGCCAGGCCGGTGGCCGAGGTCTCAACATGCCGGAGGCCGTTGGCCAGGGGATCTGCAGGTCCGGACCGCGCAGGACGAGTTCGCGGGCATCGACACGTCCGCCCAGCAGCGACCACACTCCCACCCGCAGCCGCAGCACTGCCAGGCGAAATGCAAGGTCCTTCGGCCCGTTTCCACCGATACTCACCTCGGCTGCTGTCAGCGCCGGCTGGGGCAGCAGGGTAAGAGAGATCGGACCACGTATGGTGACAGGCTGACCAAGCGTCGTGGCGGCGAGCGCCTCAACCGTCGAGCGGTAGCGGTTCCAGTCCAGCCACTGCGGCACCAGCCAAACCGCGAGCAGGAAGGCGCCCGTGACTGCGGCGAACAGCGCTGACGCGCGGCCGCTGCGCCTCCTCTTAGGTGGCGCAGCCGTACCCACCACCGCCCGGCGTCTCGATCACGAACACATCCCCCGCTACGAGCTCCGCGCTGTCGGTGCCCGACAGGTCCTCGTGCCGGCCATCGGCACGTTCCACCCATTGTCGGCCCACCGCGGCATCCCCGCCCCCCTCCAGGCCAAAGGGTGCCACTTCGCGCCGCGAGGCGACGATGACGGCGGTCATTGGTTCGAGAAACCGAATGCGGCGGATCGCTCCGTCGCCGCCACGCCATCTTCCGGCACCGCCCGATCCTCGGCGGACGGCGAACCGCTCCAACCTTACCGGGTAGCGTAGCTCAAGCACCTCCGGATCGGTCATACGCGTGTTGGTCATGTGCGAATGAACAGCAGAAGTGCCGCTGAACCCCGGGCCAGCGCCGGTGCCGCCACAAATCGTCTCGTAGTATTGCTTGGTCGCATCACCGAACAGGAAGTTGTTCATCGTCGCCTGCGAGCAGGCAATCGGCTTCAGCGCACCGAATAGCGCATTGCAGGTCGCCTGAGAAACCTCGGTATTGCCCGCGACCACCGCGGCGCCAGGCTTTGGAGAAAGGAACGTACCCGGTGGGATGATCAGCCGCAGCGGCTTCAGGCAACCATCGTTCAGCGGAATGTCATCAGCGACCAAGGTTCTGAACACGTACAGCACCGCCGCCCGCGTCACCGCTGGTGGCGAATTGAAATTGCCTTCGCTCTGTTGTCCCGTGCCGGTGAAATCCACAACGGCACTCCGCGCCGCGCGGTCCACGCTGACCGAAACATGCAGCGGCAAACCGCTGTCCATAACATACTTAAAGGACCCGCTACCGAGGCGATCGATCACCCGACGCACAGACTCCTCGGCGTTGTCCATGACGTGGCGCATATAGGCGCTGACAACCTGCCAACCATACAGTGCGACCACGCGCTGTAGTTCCTGAACGCCCTTTTCGTTCGCGGCGACCTGAGCCTTGATATCCGCAATATTCACATCGGGACTGCGAGCGGGATACTTTGCCCCAAGCAACAGCGCACGCAACTCGGCCTCGCGGAAGTGACCCCCGTCCACCAACAGGAAGTCGTCGATGACGACCCCTTCTTCTTCCAACGTCCGCGACAATGGCGGAGTAGACCCCGGTGTGATACCACCGATGTCCGCATGATGGCCGCGGCTGCCGACGAAGAACATGATACCCCGACCGTCCTCGTCGAACACGGGAGTGATGACGGTGACATCCGGCAGATGCGTGCCACCGTTGAACGGATTGTTCAGTGCCACCACATCGCCCGGCTTCAACGTATCTCGGCGATTGTTCAGCACCGTGCGCACACTTTCGCCCATCGCACCCAGATGCACCGGTACATGTGGGGCATTGGCGACCAGGAATCCGTCTGCATCGAAAATCGCACAGGAGAAGTCGAGCCGCTCCTTGATGTTGACGCTCATCGATGTGTTCTGCAGCACCGCCCCAGTCTGCTCGGCGACGTTCATGAACAGGTTGTTGAACAGCTCGAGCAGGACCGGGTCTGGCCGTTCGCTGTCCGCCGCAACACGAGTTGACAGGCGTTCGGTGCGTCGCAAGGTCATGTGATCCAGGGCGGTAATTTCCGCCGTCCAGCCCGGTTCGATCACGGTTGTCGCGTTGGCTTCGCGGATCAGCGCCGGCCCGGCGATGCGGTCTCCGGCCAACAGATCGGTCCGGTCAAACACCGGCGCCGCATGATCCATATCTCCGGTGAAAATCTGGATCGTGTCGATGATGCGCGGTGTGCCGCTGTCGCGCGCCGGCAGCGTCGACTCTTGGACCGGCTCCCCCGGTGCGATCGCTTCCACCGCAACCGCCTCGACCACGAGCGGCCGATCCGGCGTGGCGAAGCCGAAGCGCGATCGATGCGCTGCGGTGAACTCGGCGACAATTTCACGCTCGTCGCGCAGGGCGACGATCAGCGCCGCCTCGGTACCTGCATAGCGCAGATGCAGGCTCCGCTGGACAGTGATTCGTGCAGGATCTGCGCCCTGTGCTGCGAGTGCCTCTGAGGTCTCCTTGGCCAGCCGGTCGGCGAGTTCCCGCAGCCTTGGCATGGCCTGCGACTCAAGCTGGATCTCGATTGCCTGCTCGCGCATGACCGTCTGGTCGGCAAGCCCCATGCCATACGCGGAGAGCACGCCGGCGAACGGATGGATGAATACGGTCTCCATGCCCAATGCATCCGCAACCAGACAGGCGTGCTGTCCACCGGCACCGCCAAAGCACTGCAGCGCGAAGCGCGTCGCGTCGTGCCCCTTCTGCACCGAGACCTGCTTGATCGCGTTCGCCATGTTGGCTACTGCAATCTGCAGGAAGCCCTCGGCGACCTGACGCGGAGTCCTTCGCTGCCCTGTGTCCCGCGCAATCTCTTCCGCCAGTGCCGCAAACTTCGCGGTGACAACGTCCGCGTCAAGCGGTGCATTCCCCCCTGGACCAAAGATCGCCGGAAAGTGGCACGGCTGGATCTTTCCCACGCAGACATTTGCATCTGTGACAGTCAGTGGACCGCCGTTGCGGTAGCAGGCAGGCCCCGGATCGGCGCCTGCAGAGTCCGGCCCGACACGAAAGCGCGCACCGTCGAAATGCAGGATAGAGCCACCGCCCGCCGCGACCGTATTGATCGCCATCATTGGCGCGCGCATGCGCACACCGGCGACTGCCGTTTCAAACGCGCGCTCGAAGCCGCCGGCATAAAGTGCCACGTCGGTGGACGTGCCGCCCATGTCGAAACCAATGATGTGGTCCAGGCCTGCCATGGCCGCGGTGCGCGCCGCACCGACAATGCCACCGGCCGGCCCTGATAGGATCGCATCCTTGCCCTGGAAACGCGCCGCATCCGCCAGACCGCCGTTCGACTGCATGAAGTACAGCCGCACGCCGGTAAGCTCCGCCGCCACCTGATCGACGTAGCGACGCAGAATTGGCGACAGATACGCATCGACCACCGTCGTGTCACCGCGCGGAATCAGGCGCAGCAGCGGGCTGACAGCATGACTGGCCGATACCTGGGCAAGGCCTGCGTCCTGCGCGAGTTCCGCCAGACGTCTCTCGTGCTCGGGATATTTCCAGGCATGAATCAGGACGATGGCGCAGGCGGTGATGCCTTTGGCGCGGGCGGCAGCAAATGTCTGACGGGCAGAGGCTTCATCGAGCGGTTCAATTTCGCTGCCGTCGACACCCACACGGCCGCCGATCTCTGCCACTTCCTCGTACAGCATCGACGGCAATGCAATGGCAAGATCGAAGAGACGCGGGCGCGCCTGATTCCCGATGCGCAGTACATCGGCGAAGCCGCGGTTCACCACCAGAAGCGTGCGTTCCCCCTTGCGCTCGAGCAGCGCATTGGTCGCAACCGTGGTGCCCATCTTCACCGCATCGATCACGCCGGATGGGATCGGCTGATCAAGCGCAACACCAAGTACAGTCTTGATGCCGGCTATCGCAGCATCTCGATAGCGCCCGGCATTCTCGCTGAGCAGCTTGTGGGTCGAGAGCCGGCCGGTAGGGTCGCGTGCGACGATGTCAGTGAATGTGCCGCCTCGATCGATCCAGAACTGCCATTTGCCGGACGCCATCAGATCACGACCTCTTCACTACGCCAGACGTTCAGCCTGCCATGGCAATTCCCACAGCTCCGGATTGCTCAGCTTGTCCGCAAGCGCGGTCGCGATAGCCTCAAACAGACGTTCGCCCTTCTCGGCGCTCGCAGCCTCAGGATTGCCGATCACACCGGATGACGAACGCGAACCAATGGTTCGCCAGCGATACACCCCCCCGCCGACGACATCGACAACGTCCGGTGTGCTGTTGGCCTTCGCCAATCCCACGCGGTCCATGGCCACAAGCTCCGGTCGCACCGCCAGCATCATCGAAGTCTCCGCCTCGCAGGCGTGCATCAATGCAGACTGCGTGTCGAGTATCTTTGCAATCGCCGCCGCGGCCGCGTACCAGTAGGTGAACTGGACGATCGGGACCCCGAGCTTTGGCGTCAGCTCGTCCGTGATGGTGCGCAACGCATTCTCGTTCCCACCATGCGCATTCAGCAGCACGATGCGCGCGAAGCCGTGCCGCAGCGCCGACCGACAGACCCCCTCGACCAGTGAGGAGAAAGCACTGAAGTCGAGCGTGATCGTGCCGCCGAAGCTCATGTGATGCTCGGAAAGGCCCGTCCAGAGTACGGGCAGCACCAGCGCCGACCGGCCACGCTCGGCCATCTTGCGCGCGGCACGGATCGCGATCGTTTCGCCCAGCATGGAGTCGACCTCGACCGGAAGGTGCGGCCCATGCTGTTCCAGAGCCGCAATTGGCTGTATCACGATCGCATTGTCGCGAGCTCCCTTGCGCAGCTGATCCGCGCGCAGCTTCCGCCATTCCACCACCCGGTCATCCGCCATCGCGAAGCTCCCTTCCCTGGCGTAGCAATGGGCCACGAAATGGCGCCCGGGAAAAGGGACGGTCGGGATGAATCTGCATCGCCTGTTCGGCCGACGGCTGGAAGCAGGACAGCCTGTGCGTGTCGGGTTGATCGGCGCGGGCAAGTTCGGCTCGATGTTCCTGACACAGATGCCGTCGACCCGAGGCATCGAGGTCGCAGCGATCGCCCCCTATCGAGGGCGACACGCCTGCCGGACCGTCGGCTGGAGCGATGAACTGGTGGAGGCGACGCGGTTCACCGACGACGCTCAGGCGATGCTGGCGTCGCCCGATATCGAGGTGGCAGTGGAGCGACCGGCCAAGCGCCGGCCGGCATCAGCCACGCTCGCCGCGCAATCGCCGAAGGCATCGTGCGAATGGACGAGTCAGACGAAGCGTATCGTTATCGGCGAGCGATGGAACAGAAATGCTCAATGCGATCATAAAGTCAGGAGAAACGCCACCAGATCATCGACTGCCTGGCGAGAGCTGCCCTCAGGCAGGCACCAGGGATGCGGTGCCGCCGGCAGGCCACCGATGCGGGCGCGTTGCGCAGGATCGTTCGGATTGAGGCCGAACTCCAACTCCCCATATGTGCGCCGCATCTTCTGATAGTCCCAGTAGTAATAGCCGTCGTCGAGCCTGGTGAAGTAAGCATGGCGTTCGACAAAGCGCGCCTCGTTTTCGGTGACCAGTCGATCCGGCCTGGGCGATGCGACCTGCCGCAGCACGCTTGCCGGATCGCCAAACCGTGTCGTGTACGCGAAGCGCATACCCGCGCCAGGAATCCTAAAGCTGTGATCGGCTCCCCCGCGGATCGTATAGAGCCGCCGATACAGCGCCGATGCCCGGTCGAGATCGACACTGCCGTCCGGCTTCAGTGGCGCCTGACAGCGTGCCGGGTCCACGAGGATTTCCAGGCCATCCATGTTATCCGGCGCACTGCCCACGATGTGGCCATCGCTCAGTAGCCCGCGCTGCTGTACCCAGAACAGGTTCTGCAGGATTGCGGTTCGGACCGACTGCACGCTGCGCTGCCATGCCGTCGGAGAGAAGAAGCGGCCGACCGGTTCGCGGCCGCCTGCTGCCGAAATCGGCATCATGTCCTCGTTGGTCCATGTGCCGGCGTTGCTCGTGTGACACCGCTGGCAACTACCAGCAAAAGCCTGGGCCCCAGCGATGATATGATGTGCCAGATCCGGAAAACGTTGCGCGAACGGGTCTGCCATGGCGCGTGCACCGGTCGGATCGGCAAGTGCCGCATCTCTGATACTGCCCAATCCACTGGCAGGAATACGCGGCGGAGGAAACTGCATCCCAGCCAGCAATTCCTGCTGCGGGTACAAATAGGACACGAACGCCCCTTCGGTGACTGGCTGCTCCGCCGTTGCCCCAAGTAGCGCCGTCTGATGCCGGTAATTCAACCAACGGTACATCCCGATCCGCCGCAGCAGCTCGTCCTTCTGCCACAGTGTAGAGACGTAGAGAGTCAGGTCCTGCAGCGAGCGCGAGGACATCGGACCGCGCGCACCCTCCGGCTCTTCGCCATGCAGATAGGCGCCCTCGAAGCCGTCGATCAGTTCCGAGCGGGACAGCGCGCGCCGCACCGGCGTGTGGTTTGTGATGATGGGGATCGCCTGGGGCGAAAAGAAATAGTCGTTGGCATAGTCGCCCGGATCATTTGCCGGCACGAATAGCGTGGATTCGGTCGCACCCGGGGGAAGATTGTAAATCAGCAGTGTCTTGTCGATCGGTTGTTTCGAGTGTTCCAGCAACTCGTCGTCTGCCTGGTTTCCCAGTACGCCGATACTGGCGAGGAAGCGCGCACCGCGCGCAGTCCACCGCTCACCCAGCCGCCGTTGCGTACCTGCCGGCTGATCGAAGGCGATGAAGTTGGCTGGCAGCCTTTCTTCGCCGGTGAGCCCGAAGGTCCGACCACTCAGAGCAAGAAAGGTAGACTTCCAATCAGGATTAGGAATGCCCGGAAAGATCTGGGTGATCTTCTTGCCGCCCGGCTCATATTCGTAGGATACGCGCGCGGCATGACACGCCGCGCAATTGAACCCGATCCAGGAATGTGTGGCGGACTGTCCTGGGACTGGATCGGCAGCTTCGGCGTACACGTATCCCACCCACCCAGTCGGTCGCGTCTGCCCTTCGTTCAGCGGCTTGCTGAGAGGCAGGTGCAGCGCCATCTCGATCGGATACGGCGTCTGCCTTGCGAAGGTCTGCGAATTATAGGCGACATCGGGCGCGATCAGCCTCTCCGTGCCGGGGTCCGGCAGCAATGGGATGGCGCCGAAGCTGGTAAACGGACGGATGCCGCTGCCGGTGATGCGATCGATCATCGCCTTGTGCTGCACGGTATCGCGCAGCGAGCCATCTGGTGCGAGCATGGGCAGGCTGTAACCATCCGTCTCAATGGCCGGTCGCTCGATCCCCGCCATTTTGTACTTGAGCCTTTGCACGAACGTTTGGATGAATGGGTCGTAGTTCTGATAGCCGAAGCCGAAGATGCCGTCCCAATCGACGCCAAGCAGGAAATGCGGCAGTGCCAAATTCCAGTCCCACGCCCAGAACGCCTGCTCCCCATACGTGTACTGATCACGCGCGCTGCGGCCTGTCACAGTGCCGGCTGGTGCCGCAGTAGCGGAAGGAACCGCGCGCATGCGGTCCTCCCCGCTGGTCGCAATCGTGACCGGAACGGCATTGCTCACCTGCACGGACGAGCCGGCGCGTCGAATCTGCCATCCGTCGACAAAGGCGAGGTTGTGTCGGCTATCGACGACCCGCATCGTATTCGGGTCACGATAGCGCAAGGGCTCGCCGGTGCGGATGTCGTCCACCGCGTCTTTGTTCAGGCTGATACGAACGACTTCGATTGGCCCCTGATACGCCGTGATCGGCACCCTCACGTTGATCGCAGTATCATTCCACCCCGCGATATCGGCGACCCAGGTATCAGGCGCCGGATCGTAATCTTCGACAAAATAGTTGAGCGCTGTGCCCTGGATTTTGCTCAGCGCGGCGCTTGCAGCCGATTCCAAGTCGATCCGAGCGCGATATGACGAGAGATTGCGCTCCATGGCGCGCACATTTCCGAACAGAATCTTCGACAACTCTCGATCGGCCGGTTCTGCTGCTGATGGAACCACCGAGGTCAGGCCTTGAGCAGGTGGGGTGCCTCCAGCCGGCGGCTCCAATCCTGGGCGTGCTGCAGTGATGGGGCCGGTGCCGAAATCGCGGCCACGCAGAATGATGACCTGACCTGGCCTCAGGGTCGGCACCGCGGCGCTGTCTGATTGCTGCCAAAGGACCGTGCCGCTGGCTGCATCGACCATCGACTCGATAATTGGGGCATCGGCCGCCGCGGCATTAAGAGCCACGCACGGAAGCGCCACAAAGATCGTCAGACGTGCAAGTGCCCGTGCCATGCGGCGATTCCCCCCTGCAACTGGCTGCTTAGTCTTCACTCACCCGCGCATGAAGGCATTCAACTCCGGCGTCGCTATACCAGAATCGACATAGCCGAGAGTCCCTCGCTCCTTCACCTCGCGGGCTGCATTCACCAGCCCTGTCATCGCCGCACGATAGAGCGATGTAGCAAGGCTTATCCGCTTCACGCCAGCCTCCGCCAGTTCCGGCACTGAAAACGACTTCCCCTTGATGCCCGCCATGAAGTTGAATGGTCTGGATAACGCCCCACAAACGGCGCGCACAGCAGCCAGGTCAGGCAGACCTGGCGCCATCAATACATCTGCACCTGCGGCCTCGAACGCCTGCAATCGCCGGATCACATCATCCAAATCCGGCTTGCCACGAATGAACCCCTCGGCTCGCGCCGTCAGCGTGAATGGAAACGGCATCGCGCGAGCCGCCTCGACTGCGGCGATAATCCGCTCACGGGCCAATCCTGCATCGAACAGAGGCTTGCTAGGATCGCCGGTCGCATCCTCGATCGAGCCACCGACCAGGCCGATATCGCCCGCACGACTGATCGTCGTCGCGGCAGCCTCTGGCGTGTCGCCGAAGCCCTTTTCCAGGTCCGCCGACACCGGCAGATCCGTCGCTTGCACCACTGCGCGCGCATGCGCCAGCGACTCATCGCGCGAGATCGCGCCGTCACGCCGGCCCAGGACGCCCGCCGCGGCGCCGCTCGAGGTCGCCAATGCTGCAAAGCCAACGCTCGTGAGGATGCGCGCCGATCCAGCGTCCCATGCATTGGCGATCACGAACGCACCGGGGGCTGCGTGCAGCGCCTGGAACTGTCTCGCCTTCTCCATCTGGCTTGCTGCCATTGTCTCTTCTCCTGGTTGACCAGGAGCGGAGCGTACTCCAGCGTCGGCGCAACGAACAGGAGTTTGCGATGGCGCCTGATGTTATCGTAGGTGGGTGACCGCAGTGAGCGATGATCGCAGCCCGGACCCCGATCCCCGCCGTGCGTTGATCGGTCTGGTAGCGATTGTTGCGCTGGTGGTTGCCGTGCTGTTCATCATGCACCGGCTGAACCAGGCGTCGCAGATCCAGGATTGCGTCGCCTCTGGTCGCACCAACTGCGCACCGATTGAGACGCCAGCGCGACGCGGCTGATGCCGCGCTACTCGACCTCCTCCAGACTGAACTGCTCCGCTTCCTCGTCATAGCCGAACAACTCGGCATAGCGGCCCCAGGCAACGAGTGTACGCAGTGTATCTTCCGCGTACTCCGGCGACATATGGTCCTCCAACTCGTCACGAAACCGCACCGCAGAGGCACGGTGATTCCAACGCTCGTCCAGCACCTGACGCACCATGCGGGCCAGTGGCACATGCGCAAGCATCGCGGCACCAAACAACCGCTTGCGCTCCTCGGGTTCAGCCGCGACGAAGCGCCTGCCCACCTCGGTCAGCATCATGTCACCCTCCTCCAGCAGACCGAAGTGCAGCAGTTGCAGCGTCTCGCCGAGTGGCAATAGCTCGTCCACTTCGTATTGCAGCGCGGCGGCCAGGGCCGGCAGGTCGGCGCGGCCGTTGTAGGGCGGCTGCACCAATGCCTCCATCAAGCCGGCCATCTGGTTGGTGCCGACCCGCTGCAGCGGCATCCCGATATTCGAGGGTGCCGCGGCCAGTGTGCGGCTTGGAACCGGCCGGCGTGTCATCAGCGCATAGATATCGTCCACCATCTGCCGGAACGCCGGATCGAGCCGGTTGCGCGGATGCGCAAACGGCACGCGAAGCTCGCTCGATACGCGACCAGGATTGGACGAGAATACTAAGATGCGGTCGCACATCAGCACCGCCTCTTCGATGTTGTGCGTCACCATCAGCACCGACCGCACGGGCAACTTGCCTTCCGACCAGAGGTCAATCAGATCGGTACGTAGGTTCTCGGCCGTCAGCACGTCGAGCGCGCTGAACGGCTCGTCCATCAGCAACAGGTCGGGATGCACCACCAACGCGCGGGCCAGACCAACGCGCTGGCGCATGCCGCCGGACAGTTCCTTGGGGTAGGCGTTCTCGAAGCCACCCAGGCCGATCAGATCGATCGCGGCCTCGGCACGCTCCTCCCTATCGCTGCGGGCTACGCCGCGCGCTTCCAACCCTATCTCAACATTCTCACGCACGGTCAGCCAAGGGAACAGGGCGAAGCTCTGGAAAACCATAGCGACACCTTCGGCCGGCCCCCGAACCGGACGATCGCGCCACCGCACCTCTCCAGCCGTCGGCTCGAGAAGGCCGGCGACAATACGCAACAGCGTGGATTTTCCGGAACCTGAGCGCCCGAGCAGTGCCACGATCTCACCTTCCCGAAGCGTCAGGTTGACATCCTCGAGCACGACGAGTTCGGTGTTGGCTTCCTTGTGATACGCTTGCTTGCAGCCCCGTACCTCGAGCAAGGCGTGCTGGCTGACGACCGTATCCATCCGCGTCCCTCCTTCAGCCGAGCTTCAGGTGCCGTTCCGAATAGGCATAGAGCGGTCGCCACAACAGACGATTGAACAGCAGGACAAAGCCGGACATCACTGCCACGCCCAGGACGACGCGAGCCATGTCACCCTTCTCGGTTGCCTGAGCGATATAGGCACCGAGCCCATGCGCTGTGAGCTTCGT
The DNA here is from genome assembly GCA_024280945.1 of Acetobacteraceae bacterium. Classification (GTDB taxonomy): domain Bacteria; phylum Pseudomonadota; class Alphaproteobacteria; order Acetobacterales; family Acetobacteraceae; genus JAMXLO01. The sequence continues at coordinate 141,643 of JAMXLO010000088.1, read as the reverse complement.
GTCGCCCCACGCGGCCACCTCGGCGACGATCGAGGCGTTCCACGACCCGCCTGAGGCGGTTATCGCACCGGTTACGTAGTACGGGAGGATGCCGGGGATCATCACCTTCCGCCACCACAGCAGGCCGCCGACCCGAAAGTTCTGCGCGGCCTCCTGCAGGTCACCCGGATAGGCGGCGGCGCCGGCAACGACGTTGAAGAGAATGTACCACTGAGTGCCAAGGATCATCAGCGGCGTCAGCCACACATCGGCACTAAGGCCGAAATACACGATGAACAGCACAAACGGCGGAAACAACAGGTTGGCAGGAAATGCTGCAAGGAACTGCGCGATGGGCTGGGCTCGCCGCGCCCAAACCGGTCGCAGGCCAAGCCAGACCCCAATGGGCACCCAGACGAGAGTGGCCAACGCGATCAGCACAACGACGCGGATCAGGGTAAACGATCCGACCAGCAACACCTGCCACAGATCGCGGAACTGCACCTCACCGGACACGAACGTCACGATGCGTGTTACCGCCCACACCAGCACCACCGCCAAAATCAGCAGCCAGACGATATCCACGGCGCGCGACCGGCGCTGATCGACGACCGCGCTCCGATTTCCCGGCAGAAAGCGCAACGGCACGCCGCCGAGAGCGGTTGCCATACCCCCCAGCGCATCGGCACCGAGGCTCAGTAGCCGCGTGCGGCGCATCATGCGCAGCAGCCAGGGGTCGGTCGCAGTTGCGCCTGCGGTTGTTTCAAAGCGGAACTTTTGCGACCACGCGACCAGAGGTCGAAACAGCAACTGGTCGTAGGCCAGGATCACCAGCAGCATCGTGCCGATGGCATAGAACACCGCGAGGATATCGCGCTGTTCCAGCGCCAGCGCGACATAGGACCCGATGCCAGGAAGTTTCCAGCTGTTGTCGCCGACTGCGACCGCCTCGGATGCAACAACGAAGAACCACCCGCCCGACATCGACATCATGGTGTTCCATACGAGTCCCGGGACGGCGAAGGGCACTTCGAGCCGCCAGTAGCGCTGCCATATGGTCAAGTGGAAGCTATCGGCCGCCTCGCGCAAATCGGCAGGCACCGTCTTGAGCGACTGGTACAGGCTGAATGCCATGTTCCAGGCTTGGCTGGTGAAGATCGCGAAGATCGATGCCAGCTCCAGTCCCAGGACGTTGCCCGGGAACAGACTCATAAAGAACACGACGGTGAATGTGAGAAACCCCAGGATCGGCACAGACTGAAGGATGTCGAGGATGGGGATCAGCACCAGGCTCGCCCGCCGGCTCTTCGCCGCCGCTGTACCGTAGGTGAAGGTAAAGATCAGCGAAGCAACCAGGGCGGCGAACATGCGCATCGTCGTGCGCATCGCGTAGTTCGGCAGGTTGGCCGGACTGAGATTGACCTCGAGCGCACCCGGCGCGCTGATCGGCGCGAAGGTGCCGCGTGCGACCTGGCTGACGCCGATCAGCAGCGCGAATACGCACAGGATCGCTGCGGCATCCCACAGGTTCGGCAGGCGCCTTCCTTGCGTGAGGGCGGGGTGAACGATATCAGACATCAGGCTGGACAATTGTTGCGGCGCGCTCTGTTACCCCGGCCTCCTCTGCGAAGTCACCCCCGCCGTCGTGGCAATCGCGTGACCGGATCAGTGGCCGGTGCTGCCGAAACCGCCCTCGTTGCGCGCGGTAACGTCCAGGCTGGGCACCTCGTGCCACCGGGCGCGGACCACAGGCGCCAGCACCGCCTGAGCGATGCGCGCCCCGCGTTCGACGGTGAACGGCGCATCGCCGGCATTCAGCACAATGACCTGGATTTCACCCCGGTAATCCTCGTCGATAGTGCCAGGACTGTTTGGCAACACGATGCCGTGGCGCAGCGCCAGCCCGGATCGCGGGCGGATCTGCAACTCGTAACCCGGCGGCAGAGCGATCGCGAGGCCGGTCGGGATGAGCGCGCGACCGCCAGGCTCGATCGTCACGGGCGCTTCCACCGCCGCCAGGAGATCCATCCCTGCGGAACCGGCCGTGGCATACCTCGGCAGTGGCAGGTCAGGGTTGTGCTGAAACCGGCGGACGGCGATCTGGATGGTCATGCGGCAATCATGCGTTGCCGGGCAATCAGCGGCAAATTGTCGATCGTCTTCCGATTACGCCCATCCGAAGCCGTCACATCACCGGGTGCTACCAGACCGGCATCCACTACATTTGCCGCGCTAAACCACTAGCCCGCCAGACTGCGCCGCCAGCGATGTCAGATTTGTCCCGCCTGAGCTCGACCGTGACTGCTGCTGCATGGTCAGCAAATACTGATCAGTCAGGCTGGTGACATATTTCGGATCCCGGAACTTGGAGATGTCCACCCGAGACGCCACAGCCTGCTCCTGTGCTCTCAACTCCTGAAAGGCAATCTGCTGCGGAATTCCGAGGGCAGTCAGCACGACTGTGCGATTGACCGGGTCACCCAGGATTTCATCCACTGACTTGATCGAACTAGCCTGACTTAAGAAGGCCAACGCATTCGACAGTCCCGGCGTCGCCTGGTCCAGCGAGCGTCGCCACATCACTCCGGCATAGCCGTTGGAGAGCGTGGCAATGACTTTTGGGTCTTGCAGGGCAGCAAGCCCATTCTTGGCGAAATTGAAGGTGCTTGTCGTATTGCGCAGGTTGGTGTCAGTCAGTTTGTTGGCCAGCGAGTCGGGGTCGCTCGGATCAGACAGCAGCGCCTTTTGCGCCAGTGCCGGATACTGGATGTACTTGGACAGATTGTTCGCGGTCAGCAGGACCTTTATTACGTTGGGATTCTTCAGCGCGGTCTGAATGTCTTTGGCGTTCGCTACGCCCTTCTGGAATGCGGCGATGTCACGCGCGACCTCGGGCTTCTTTGCCTCTTTCGCGACATCCTTGACCTCGTTCGCCTGAGCCAGCTTCAGGTCGATAATCGGATTGCCGGTGGATACGGAAGTGGAAACCGACGCACCGCCGTAAATGGCGTTCAGCATCGAGGTCGCGATGTTGGAAACTGACGCGCTTCCAGAGAAGAGCAGGCTATAGTTGATGCCTGAGAAGATGCCGCTCATCGGGAACCTCGCCCGTCTAAATCGGGTAAGGTTGTCATGGCTGGGTTAACGCCCCGCTTCCGTGGGCAATGATTCCGGCGTGATCGGGCGGAATCTTAGCGATACGCCAACGCGTCGGGTGTCAGCCCCAGCGCCGTCACCGTTCCCGGGCCAAGCAGACCATCGGGTTGCAGGCCGCGTGCGCGCTGGAAGTTTTGCACCGCCGTCTCGGTTCCGGCGCCCCACACGCCATCGACCGGCCCGCTGTAGAATCCCAAGCTTCCCAGGCGCGCCTGTAAAGCTCGTACGGATGTCTGCCGCAAGTGATCCGGCGGCGGCGGAGCCGGAATAGCGGCGGGGCTGGCGAGCAGCGTATTGGGATCGACTCCCAGCGTTGCTGCGGTTGCCTGGTTGAGTTGACCGGTCACCTGAAGCTGATGCGCCTGCTGGAAGCGCTCGAGCGCGGCCTGGCTGTCGGCACCCCAGATGCCATCAATGCGGCCGCCGTAGACCCCGGCCTGGCGCAGCCGATCCTGGATCGTTTGCACTGCCGTCGATGGCAACGGCTGCACGTAGGCAAGAGGCGGGGGGCTGGGTTGCGCGACCGCCGACAGACCTGGAAGCAGTGCGAGACTTGCCGCAAGGATCACCGGATACCGCATAGGACGCTCTCCTATTGCCGTTCGAGAGAAGAACGTCGGGGAAGCCAAACGGTGTCAGGACTCCTGCGGCGAGGCGGCCAACAATTTCTCGATCGGATCCCATACAAACGCCGTCTGCGGCAGCTTCGCGCCAGCGAATTGGATCAATGCCTCCGCGACTGGCTTGCCGCCGAGACGCTGGTAGAACCAGCGGCTGGGATTGTCGCGCAGAACCCAGAGGAAGCAGGATCTGCAGCCGATTTCGGCCAGGTGCCCACCGGCGGCGCGCATGAGCTTGCGTCCCACCCCGCGGTCGCGCCAGTCATCCAGCACGTACAGCGTCTCCACCTCCCCCTCGGCCAGCCGACACGTGAACTCGCCAGCTCGTGAACGCCCGGCGGTCACGAAGCCGACGACGCGGGACCCACTGCCTTGGGGTACGTCGGCCCCTGACGCGGAGGCGACGAAGACGCTTGTGGAGGGGGAGCGGATCGCAGCATCGTAATGCGCCGCCTGGCGCGGCACAGAGAGACGGGCGAGAAAGTCGTCCGGTAGAATCCCTGGATACGCACTGCGCCACGCCGCGACGTGCACCGAGCCGATCGAAATAGCATCCGACGGCTTGGCGCGGCGTATCGAGATCATACGGGGAGCCTAGACCAAAGCCTCCGCGGATGCGAACCACCACCAAGTTACTGCGCGTTGACAGCGGTGTTCCGGCCGCTATAACCCGCGCTCTCCGGCCGCCTGGGCTCCTCGCGGCCCGTGACCGTTTGGGAACTTGGCCGATGTTTGCAGTAATCCGCACCGGCGGGAAGCAATACCGGGTGACGCCGAACGCGGTGCTGAAGGTGGAGAAACTGGCCGCCGAGCCGGGCGCCACCGTCACCTTCACCGATGTATTGGCTTTGGGCAGCGATGCCGGCGTTACCGTCGGCGCGCCGACAGTGGCTGGTGCGGCGGTAACTGCGACGGTGATCGCACAGGATCGGCTGGACAAGGTCATCATCTTCAAGAAGCGCCGGCGGCAGAACAGCCGGCGGATGAACGGCCATCGTCAGCCCGTGACAGTGCTGCGCATCGCCGGCTTCGCGCAGCACGGGCAGGCGCTGGCAGAGGCCGCGCCGACCGAGGCAGAACCGGCGCCGGCAGCGGTCGATGCGGCCGAGAACCTTGCGGTGGTATCGGGCGAGGCGCCCGAGAATGTGGCCCCCATCGCCGAAACGGGCGGTGAGAACGCGCAGGAGTAATCAGGCATGGCACACAAGAAGGCGGGTGGCTCCTCTCGCAACGGCCGTGACACGGCGGGCCGGCGGCTTGGCATCAAGAAATTCGGCGGCGAAACGGTGCTCGCCGGCAACATCATCGTCCGGCAGCGCGGCACCAAGTGGAAGCCGGGGCACAACGTCGGACTTGGTCGTGATCACACAATATTTGCGCTGATTGATGGCAAGGTAGAGTTCAAGCGTCGAGCGGACGACCGCGTGCACGTCTCCGTTGCGCCGCTGCCGGCGGCCGCCGAATAGAGCGCCGGACCCGACTGCGTCTTGAGCGGGGGTCGGCGACAGCCGGCCCCCGTTTGCTTGTGGCCGGACGCTCCGGTCATCGTTGGAGCCCACTATGAAGTTCCTCGACGAGGCCAAGATCCATTTGCGTTCGGGAGACGGTGGCGATGGCGTCGTGGCGTTTCGGCGCGAGAAGTTCCTTGAGTTCGGCGGTCCCGACGGCGGCAACGGAGGCAAGGGCGGCGACATCGTTTTCGAGGCGGTCGACAATCTGAATACGCTGATCGACTTCCGCTACACCCAGCACTTCCGCGCGAAGAAGGGCGGCAACGGAGCAGGCTCGGACCGCACTGGGGCGAATGCGCCGGCAGTGGTGATCAAGGTGCCGGTCGGCACACAGGTGCTTGCAGAGGACCGCACGATCCTCCTGGTCGACCTGGACCGACCGGGCCAACGAGTGGTGCTGTTGCACGGTGGCGATGGCGGATTTGGCAATGCGCACTACAAGTCATCGACCAACCGGGCGCCGCGGCGGGCGGACAAGGGATGGCCGGGCGAGGAACGCTCCGTCTGGCTGCGACTGAAGCTGATCGCCGATGCCGGCCTTGTGGGACTGCCGAATTCCGGCAAGTCCACGTTCCTCGCCGCGGCATCCGCGGCACGGCCTAAGATCGCCGACTACCCGTTCACCACCCTGCACCCGCAACTTGGCGTCGTGCGCTTGTCGGGCACAGAGGAGTTCGTGCTGGCAGACATTCCCGGGCTGATCGAGGGTGCGCACGAAGGCACCGGCCTTGGAACACGGTTTCTCGGCCACGTCGAACGCTGCGCGGTGCTGCTGCACCTTATCGATGGCGCGGCCGGAGACGTGGTGCGGGCCTGGCGGACCGTGCGCGAGGAACTGGCAGCTTATGGCGGCCGGCTCACAGAGAAACCGGAATTGATCGGACTGAACAAGCTCGACGCTATGTCACGGCGCGAGGCCTCTTCGCGGCGAGCGGCGCTGGCCAAGGTGTCGGGCCGACCGGTGCTGCTGTTGTCCGGTGCCACCGGCAAAGGTGTTCCCGAGGTCCTGCGCAAACTTCAGGAAATGATCGGCGCACAGAGGGCCCAGCAAGAGAGACTCTCCCTTCCCTTGCGGGACCGGGTCGGTGGGACAGAGACCGACCCGATTGCCCCCTCCCCCTACCCCCCTCCCGCAAGGGGAGGGGGAGATTGGGTGCCACCTTGATCACCTCCGGCCAGCGACTGGTGGTGAAGATCGGCAGCGCGCTGGTGGTCGACGCGGACGAGGCCGCACCCAAGACGCAGTGGCTTGAGGGGATGGCTGCCGATATCGCCTCACTGCGGTCCCGCGGCGTCGACGTGATCGTGGTGTCCTCAGGTGCAATTGCGTTGGCGCGCCGTTCACTTGGCCTGAACCAACTGCGCCTCCGCCTCGAGGAACAGCAGGCCGCGGCCGCGGTCGGACAGATTCGTCTAGCCCAGGCGTGGAGCGAGGCCTTTTCCGCGCAGGGCCTGACCGCAGCCCAGTTGCTGCTGACGCTTGACGATACCGAGGATCGCCGGCGGTATCTGAACGCGCGGGCCACACTGAACACGCTGCTTGGCCTCGGCTGCATCCCGGTGATCAACGAAAACGACACCGTGGCCACCACGGAAATCCGCTTCGGCGACAATGATCGCCTCGCGGCCCGCGTGGCCGAGATGATGCAAGCCGACCAGTTGATCCTACTCTCGGACATCGACGGTCTCTATACCTCTGATCCACGACACGATCAGGCGGCGACGCACATTCCAGTGGTACCGGGCATCACGCCGGAGATCGAGGCAATGGGGGGCGCACCGCCACCCGGCTATTCGTCGGGCGGCATGCGCACCAAGCTGGCCGCCGCACGCATCGCCACCCAGGCGGGGTGTGCAATGGCCATCGCCTATGGGCACACTGATCGACCGCTGTCAGCGCTGGAGAAAGGTGCACGTTGCACCTGGTTCCTTGCCTTGCCCGAGGGGCGATCCGCGCGCAAGCGCTGGATCGCCGGCGCACTGGCGCCACTCGGGTCGTTGGTGGTGGATAATGGCGCGGCGCGCGCCCTCGCCGCCGGTCGGTCGCTGCTGCCGGCGGGCGTGCACGCTGTGCGAGGCACGTTCCAGCGTGGTGATCCGGTGGTGGTACGCGCGCTCGATGGCAAGGCACTGGCCCGCGGCTTGTCAGCCTATGCCAGCACTGACGCCGAACGCATCGCCGGCCACCGCTCCGACGAAATCGAGGCAATCCTCGGCTGGCGCGGCCGGGATGAAATCATCCACCGCGATGATCTGGTTCTGCTGTAACCGTTCTTCAGGCCAGACTGACAGCCATAAGAGTATCACGACATTGTCGGCTTGATTGATGGCGCTGCAAGCACGTTTGGTGATTCGATCAGCGTGCCGCATTCATCTGCAACTGGATCAACCAAGAGCCGGCGTCGCGTGATTGTCTTGGTGTTCTCCCGGTCGGCGGGATAATCAGGCGCAGGCCCACGCTGCAGAAACACATTTTGTCGAAATCCTATCGGCAAGCAAAGCCGATCCGGCACGATGCCGTGCGGGTGCTGAAGGGGCTGGTTCTGCGGCTGATCGAAACTATGATGGCCCGCGCAACGTCACCATCGTGCCGGTTCCAGGGGTGTGACAATAACCAGGGGTGTGACAATAATGAGTACACCCTCTGGCAACTAGGGCCGAAGGACGGCACTATGGTGGCAAGGGAACGCGTTCATGCATATTGAGACCGAGGCTACCCAACACCTGCAGAGCGCTGCGAAAGCAGCACGCGAAGCGTCACACGTTCTGGCACGTATGTCGGATGGGGCGCGCAATGCAGCGCTTTGCAAGATGGCCTCGAGCTTGCGCGCTCATACTGCTGCGATCCTCACGGCCAATAACGGCGACCTCGCTGCCTGCAACGGCACTGCCGCGTTCCGCGACCGCCTTGCCTTGAACGAGGCCCGCATTGAATCGATGGCGAAGGGATTGGAGGACATAGCGCAACTGCCCGATCCGCTTGGTCGTATGCTGGCCGACTGGATCCGTCCAAACGGGCTGCGCATCCAGCGCATCGCCACGCCGATCGGTGTCATCGGCATGATCTACGAGAGTCGTCCGAACGTCGGGGCCGATGCCGCCGGTATCTGCCTGAAGTCGGGGAACGCGGTCATCCTGCGCGGCGGCTCGGAAAGCGTGCGCAGCGCCGCTGCCATCAACACTGCACTGGTGGCAGGCCTGCGCGAGGCCGGGCTGCCGGACACGTGTGTGCAGATCGCTCCGAACGCTGATCGCGCCTACGTTGCGGCAATGCTGGCGGGTGCCGGACTGCTCGACCTGATCGTACCACGTGGCGGCAAGTCGCTGGTCGAGCGGGTACAGCGTGAGGCGCACGTGCCGGTGCTGGCACACGCTGAAGGCCTTTGCCACACGTATGTGCACGCCTCTGCCGACCATGCGATGGCCCGAAAAATCGTGGCTAACGCGAAGATGCGGCGTACCGGTATCTGCGGTGCGACCGAGACGCTGCTGATCGATCGCAGCATCGCGGCTGCGCTGCTGCCGGCAATCGTCGCTGATCTGCGCGCGCTGGGGTGCGACTTCCGCGCCGATGCATCGGCGCGCGACATTGTGCCCGAGTTGTCGCCGGCGACCGAGGCAGACTTCGACACGGAATGGCTGGATGCGATCCTGTCGGTCGCGGTGGTGGATGGCGTCGATGCGGCGCTCGCCCACATCAAGAGACATGGTTCGGAGCACACCGACGCGATCGTCACAGAAGATCCGAATGCGGCCCGCCGTTTTCTTGACGGCGTCGACAGTGCGGTCGCGCTGTGGAATGCGTCCACCCAGTTCTGCGATGGCGGCGAGTTCGGCTTTGGCGCTGAAATCGGCATTGCCACCGGGCGCATTCATGCGCGTGGCCCGGTCGGGCCAGATCAGCTCACGACCTACCGCTATCTTGTCATCGGCAATGGGCAGGTGCGTCCCTGACCGATCCGATCCCTCGGTTCGGCGATCGAAGGCTGATGCGGATCGGCCTGTTGGGAGGTTCGTTCAACCCTGCACATGCGGGTCATCGACACGTCATCGACCTGGCGCGGCGGCGATTGCAACTCGACCAGGTCTGGCTGTTGGTATCTCCTGGCAATCCCTTGAAGCCGCAATGCGGCATGGCGCCATTCGACCATCGGCTTGCCTCCGCACGCTGCATTGCCGACGGGCGGCGCTTCATTGCCAGCGGGATCGAGGCTGTGTGGGGTACGCGCTACACGATCGATACGTTGCGGCTTCTGCTGCGACGGTTCGCCCGGGTGCGCTTCGTCTGGTTGACCGGAGCCGATATCCTGCTGCAACTGCCGCGCTGGCGTCGCTGGGTCGAATTTTTTCGCCGCATTCCAATCGCTGTGCTGCCGCGGCCCGGCTACAATCACCGCGCTTTGGCCAGCCAGGCGGCGCGCAGATTCGCGACCGCGCGGCGACCGATGCGATCGGCAAATAGATTGGCTGAACTTAGAGCGCCTGCGTGGGCTTTCCTGAATGTGCCAGAACATCCTGCGTCGGCCAGCGCAATCCGCGCAAGCAGAGGAGCAGAGCCATAGCCAAGCCTCCGAAACCGTTTGCCCCGGCACGCCACCGGGCGGTACCGCGTAAGAAGGCCGCCAAACCAACGCTTGTCGTGGCCGACAAGACTCCCGGCACGCTGCGCAAGAAAACTGTCGTTGCAGGCCCTCGCCCGGTCACTGCACATCGGTCACACAAGGAACCATCAGCGCTGGACCGGCTGCAGTCAGTGATCGTCGGCAGCCTGGAGGACGACAAGGCAGAGAACGTCGTGACGCTCGACCTGGAAGGCAAAGCGTCATTTTGCGACCGCATGGTGATCGCCACGGGCCTTGCGGACCGTCAGATTGCCGCGATGGCCGAGCACCTCTCGGAGAAGCTGCATGCGGCGGGATTGAGGCGCGTGCAGGTAGAGGGTGCAGGCGGCGCCGACTGGGTGCTGGTCGACGCCGGCGATATCGTGGTGCACCTGTTCAAGCCTGAGGCACGCGCGATGTACGGGCTCGAAAGGATGTGGGGCACCGAACTCGACGAAGTTGGCTGATCCGGCACTTCACTGGCTGGTTCTATGGCCAAGTGCCCAGACATAGTCAGCCACCGCGGCGACTTCCCCCTGGGTTAGGTTGGCGCCTCCTTTTGGCGGCATAGCGCCGGTGTGCTCTTTCGCTTTTGGCACGCCATTCTCGATGGTGTGCATGATCGCCTCTACACTCCCGTCTCCCCAGAGATACTTGCCGCTGGTCAGGTCGGAACCAACCGATGATCCCTTGCCGTCACTGCTATGGCAGCCCGAACAGGTCCCGCCACCCTCCTGTCCGTGGAATATGCGCGCACCCAGCGCGACCCGATCCGATGAGCCACCCGGTGGAATGGGCAGGCCAGCCGCCGGATGGATGCCTTCCGGTGGCGTCACATTGGGCGACGCCGCCGAAGCGGACGGCACGGGCACGGCGGCCATGATGCCCGCAACATTGCTGCCGCCACTGAAGGTGACACGCCAGATGCGGCCGTGCCGATCATCGGAAATATACATCGATCCATCCGGTGCAACGGCGAGACCCGTGGGTCGGTGTGCGGCACGGCCAGGTTCCTTGACCGCTCCCGCGAAACCGTCGGCGAACACGACGAACGGCCCCGACGCCTTGCCGTCATGCAGCGGCTGGAACACGACATTGTAGCCCCCCTGTGGTGATGGGGCGCGGTTCCAGGAGCCGTGGAACGCGATGAAAGCCCCATCCTTATATGCCGAGGGGAACTGTTTGCCCTCATAGATCAGCAGATCGTTTGGTGCCCAGTGCGCTGGGAAAGCTGCGACGGGAGCCTGCTTTTGTGCGCATATTCCCACCGCTTTGCCGCCGTCGCCGCCGTATTCCGGCGCCAATACCAGCCGCTTCTGGTCATAGTCGTAGTAGCATTCCGGCCAGCCGAAGTCGGCACCTTGCCGCAACTGAACCAGCTCTTCAGCTGGCTCATTTGCACCCTGCGCCGGCTGGTAGAGGCGTGGGAAGTTTTCGGCCAATTGATCTCGCCCATGCTGGGTAGCGAACACTCGACCCGCCGAATCGATGCCGAAGCCTTCGCCGTTCCGCAGACCGGTGGAGAAACGCTCCGCTGGTGAGAATCGCTGATTGAGCTTGTTGGCGTCGTATCGCCAAGTGCCAGCGCGGGTCTCTAACTCGGCGCAAGGGGTGAGACCGGGCACGTTCGGCATGCGGTTCTCGCTCTGACAGGAATTTGTGGCCGAGCCGAGATCGACATAGAGGTTGCCCTGCGCGTCGATCTTGAAGGGATGCATCGGATGGTCGCCGGTGAGCGGTAATCCGGATACCACCGTTTCCGTTGTCGTCGCCGGCACGATCCCATCCGTCGGTAATGCGTAACGCACGATGCGATCGTTCGTCTCGACGTAGAGATGGTTCTTGTAGATCGCGATACCGGTACCGCCCGCATTGCCATCTGCACGGGTAGGGCCGAAGCGGACAATTTTGTTCGCCTTGCCATCGTTTGCCGTGATTTGCAGCGCGATCACGAACCCGCCGGCGGGGGGCGTGTCGTTCCGATAGTAGCGACCGCTCCAGGTGTTGGCATACAGCACGCCATTGGGAGCCACGACCATGTGTCGCACGTGGCCGAGCTGGTCGGCGAACACCCTGGCACAAAAGCCGGGCGGGAGAGTGATGCCCCCGTTATCGCCGCTGCACCCGGCTGCTTCCGCGCGTGCCGTTCCCGCGCCGCCGGCAATCAGCAGCAACATGGCGAGGGCGGCGACAGGACGGGATGACATTCCTGTAATGCTCTGAGAGTTCATGCGTGAAACTCCGCGGCTTGTGCGCGGAGATTCGCATGCGAACGGTATTGGCAGAAGGATCGCGGCAATCGCAATTGCGTGCGCAGGATCGCCGCACGCGCAGCGTCAGTCACGGCTCCCAGTATACAAAGACTTAGACCTCGCCGGTTGCCGGAACCTGGCCATGATCGACGCGACTACCGGCCGACGGCTGCTTCTTGCGCTTCCGCCATTCATCAAAACGCTGCAGTACCGCAAAAAACGACGGCACGAACAGAACGGCTAGACAGGTCGATGCAATCATGCCGCTGAACACGCTGATGCCGAGTGACTTCCTGGCATTGGCGCCCGCGCCGGTCGCGAGGACCAGCGGCAGCACGCCGAGGATGAAGGCGAAAGAGGTCATCAGGATCGGCCGGAACCTCGTCCGCGACGCCTCCACCGCGGATTCAAGAATGGACAGCCCGTCGACAAGCCGACGCTCGCGCGCCACCTCGACGATCAGGATGCCGTTCTTGGCCGACAGCGCGATCAGCAGCATCAGTCCGATCTGGGTATACAGATTGTTGGCGACACCCAGGCTAGTGAGTGCGATCACCGGCCCGAGCAAGGCAAGCGGCACCGCCGAAAGCACGGCGAGCGGCAGGATCCAGCTTTCGTACTGACCGGCCAGACAGAGATAGACCAGCAGCACCGACAGGCCGAACACGTAATACAGCTGATTGCCAGTGATGTTCTCCTGATAGGACATCGCCGTCCATTCGTAGGTGACGTCATTCGGCAGGACACGCTTGGCGATCTGCTCCATGGCGGCCATCGTCTGGCCCGAGCTGTAGCCGCGGGCTGAACCGCCGACGATCGTGGACGACGGATAGAGGTTGTATAGGGTGATCAGCGGCGGCGCGACCACCGGTCCGAGATGGGCGATCGCGCCGATCGGCACCATGTTCCCGTCAGAGCTTTTCACATAGAGGTTGAGCAGATCGTCCGGATGTAGCCGATACTGCGAGTCCGCCTGCACATACACCTGCAGTGACTGACCGAATTTGTTGAACTGATTGACATAGGTCGATCCGACATAATCGGTCAGCGCAGCAAACACGTCGCCTACCGATACCCGCAGCGTCTCCGCTCGGGCGCGATCGACGGTGAGTGCGACGTTCGGCCCGTCCGTCCGGAATGTGGTAATGACGTTCGCCACGGCCGGATCTTTGCTGGCCTGGCTGACGATCTCCTGTGTAAGGTCCTTGAGCTTCTGATAGTCGAAGCTGCCGCCCAGCAGTTCCAGCTGCATCTGGAAGCCGCCAGCATTGCCGATACCCTGGATCGGTGGTGGTGGCAGCACGTAGGCCTGCCCGTCAGGCAAAGTGGCGACAGCCTTCTGCAGACTTTGGTACAGCGTCAGCAGGTCCTGACCGCCCGCCTTCACGCGTTCGCCGAACGGCTTCAGCATGACCCAGACGGTTCCCGCATTGGCCAGGTCGGCGCTGTTGTCGAGCACCGACATTCCTGAGAGCGCGATGATCTCCTGCACACCGGGAATCTCGCGCGCGCGCCTGCCGGCCTCTTCCAGCGATGCGGTCGTGCGCCCGAGGGACGCCCCCTCCGGCAACTGGATCGCCAGCATCAGATAGCCCTGGTCATCGATCGGGATGAATGCGGTCGGCAGGCGCGTCAACCCCCACATGCCCCCGCCGGCGAGCAGCAGTGCGATCACCACCATCACGCCGCTATGGCGCACCATGCGCCCAATGAGCGCCGCATAGCCGCGCTCCATCGGATCGTATAGCCGATTGAAGCCGCGGTAGAAGAAGTTGCGCTTCTCCGGTGGCACCGGCGTGCGCAGCCACAGCGCGCATTGCGTCGGCTTGAGCGTTGCGGCGTTGACCGCGCTGATCAGCGCCGTCGCCGCGATCACCAGCGCGAACTGAGCGAACATGTTGCCGGTAAGGCCGGGCACAAAGGCAGCCGGAAGGAATACGCTCATCAGCACCAACGTGATGCCGACCACGGGTCCGAACAGCTCACTCATCGCTTTGATGGCGGAGTCATGGCCGGACATGCCACGCTCGATGTACTTGGAAACGCCCTCGACGATGACGATGGCGTCGTCCACCACGATGCCGATCGCCAGTACGATGCCGAACAGCGTGGACAAGTTGACGGTAAAACCCAGCGCCGCCATTGCGGCGAAGGCGCCGATGATGGTCACCGGCACCGTGGTCGCCGGTACCAGCGTGGCGCGGAAGTTCTGCAGGAACACCAGGATGACGATCAACACCAGGATGCCGGCCTGGTACAGCGTCTTGTAGACCTCGTTGATCGAATCCTTGACGAAAGTCGTGGTGTCGTAGGGGATCGAATAATGTAGTCCTTCCGGGAACCGGCGCGCCATCGCCGCCATCGTGTCCGCGACCTCTTTGCCGACCTGCAGCGAGTTCGACTCCGGCGTCTGATAGATCGCGATGCCGGCAGCCGGCTTGCCGTTCAGCTTGAATTCCTGCGCGTAGGTCTGCGCACCGAGTTCGATGCGGCCGATGTCCCGCACATAGATCAACCGTCCGCCCTGAGCCGTCTGGTCCTTGACCACGATGTCGCCGAACTGGCTTGGATCGTTCAGCCGCGACTGGATGTCGACGGTGTATTGGAATTGCGTATCCGCCGGCGCGGGCGGCATCCCCACCTGTCCCGCCGCCACGTTCTGGCTCTGCTGGCGGATGGCGTTGATCACGTCCTTCGGCTCCAAACCGAATGAGTAGAGCTTCTGCGGGTCCATCCAGACGCGCATGGAATAGGTGCCGGCGCCGAACACCTTGACGCTGCCGACGCCCGGCAGGCGCGCCAGGACATTCGTCAGGTTGATCGTCGCGTAGTTGCTCATGAACAGGCTGTCGTATTTGCCGTCCGGCGAATTCAGCGTGACGATTTGCAGGATGGCCGTATTCTTCTTCTGCACGCTGACGCCCTGCGCCTGCACCGGCTCGGGCAATGACGCGAGTGCAAGCTGCACACGGTTCTGCACCAGCACCTGATCGATATCGGGGTCAGTGCCGATCGCGAACGTCACCGTCAGACTGTAGGTGCCGTCCGAGGCGCTGGTCGACTCCATGTACAGCATCCGGTCGACGCCGTTGACCTGCTGCTCGATCGGCAGGGCGATTGTATCGATAACGGTCTGCGCGCTGGCGCCCGGATACCGCGCCGTCACCGCCACTGTCGGCGGCACCACATTGGGATACTGCGACACCGGCAGACGGAACAGCGATACGGCGCCGATCAACACCAGGACGATGGCCAGCACATTGGCGAGGACCGGATGTTCGATGAAAAATTTCGACATCATCCGCGGCCGCCCTAGCCGCCGACGGTGGTCAGTTGCGGCACCACCTTCGTGCCGGGCGTCGCACGCCAGAGCTCGCCCACCACCACACGATCATCCGGATTCAATCCGCTTGCGATGACGCGTAATGCTCCGATCAGTTCGCCCAGTTGAACATAGCGCTGGCGGATGACATTGTCCTGGTCCAGGACCAGCAGATAACGCCCCCCCTGATCCTCCTGCAGCGCACGGTCCGGTATCAGCAGCGCACTCCGCACGACCTTGCCCATCGGCAGGCGAATCTTGACGAACATTCCAGGCAGCAGCGTGCGATTCGGATTACGCATGATGCCGCGCAGCAGAAGGGTTCCGGTCTGTGGGTCGATTGCGGGCGCCACGTATTCGATTGTGCCGCGGTGAGGAAAACCGGTTTCATCCGACAGTGCGGCCTCGACAGGAACCTGGTGAAGTTCGGCCAAGGTAAGCCGGCGCTGATCCAGATTGGCGCGGATCTGCAGCGCCTGCTGCGTGCTGATATTCGCAACCACGTAGATCGGATCGAGTTGCGTGATGTCGCCAAGAGCCGCCTCCTGGCCATTGCCGCCAACCACATTGCCCACGTCGATCAGATGCTTGCCCATCTGGCCATCGAACGGAGCCCTGACCTCGGTGTAGTTCAGATTCAGTTGCGCCAGAGAGATCTGCGCCTGCGCCGCCAGGATGTTCGCCTCGGCGCTTGCACGCTCGAAGTTCCAGTGGTCGACATCGACCTGAGTCGCAGCATCGCGCTTCAGCAATGCTGTATAGCGGCCCACTTCGGTCTTGGCGTAGAGCAAAGCCGCCTGCTGGAGCTGCAGCTGTGCCTGTGCCTGCTGCAACTGCGCCTTGTACTGATCCTGCTGGATGGTGAACAGCAGGTCTCCCTTCTTCGCCAGTGCGCCATCTTCGAAGTGAATCTGCTCGAGATAGCCCACAACGCGGGCAAGCAGCTTCACCTGCGCCACAGCCGCCGCGTTTCCGGTGACTTCCAGCGTTTCGCTGACCGACTGCACCTTGGGCCGCACCACTGGGATGGTGGGCAGCTGAGCTGCGGGCGCCTGCGCCTGAACCGTATCAGATGAAGCCGGCGGCTGTGCCGGCTGCGGCGATCCGGTGCGATTCTGCGGAACTGTTGGCGCCGCAGCTGCACGGCCACTCGAATTGCCGCCGGTCAGGTCTTCCCACCAGCGATCCAGAATGCCGGCGGCACTGATCTGCTCTATTGGCAGCATGCCCCCGAACAGGCTCACCACCGCGAGAATGGCGCCTGCCTTCAAGGCCCAGCGGACGACTGCGACCGGAATGCTGAAGCGCGGATTGAACTTCACCGGCTTCACCACTGCGGTGCCCGCACGTCCGGGCCGCGATCGGCGGGAGAGGGAAGACCGGGTGTCACTGGCTGCGGTTTGTCGGACGGCGGCAGCAACCTCCCCCAATCCGTGCGGTTGCGCATCTCGTTGCGGGTTGCATCATTCACGAAGTCATTCCCCTCTCTGATCTGCCAACCGCCACCGAGCGATCGATACAAAGATGCGAGGCTTGTAGAGAGATTGCCTGAGGCCGAGGCAAGATTGGTCTGTGCCTGATAAAGGTTCTGCTCCGCCGTCAGAACGGTCGTGAAGTCCCTGGTGCCGAGCAGATACTGGTCGAGCGCAATGCGCAGCGCGGCGCTGGCTGCTGCAACGCTCCGCCGCAGGTATTCGACCTGGGACCGGCCCTGCAGGAACGCAGTCAGGCCGTTTTGCACCTCCTGCTGCGCCTTCAGCACCGTGTTCTTGTACTCGATCAGCAAGGTCTGCAGGCGGGCGTCCTGCACCCTTACATTGTTGGTGATCTGGCCATAGTTCAGAATCGGCCAACTGAACGACGGGCCGAACGCGAACTGAATCCCCGGTGCGGAGAACACCTCACTCAGACGGTTGCTGCCGGTCGTCCCCGCAACCGTGCCAAACGCCCCGCCAAGTGCGAATGCAGGAAACAAGTCGCCCTTGGCCATGCCGATCTGCGCGCTCTGGGCTGCCGCCTTGAGTTCGGCGCTGCGGATGTCGGGCCGACGGCGGAGCAGGTCGGCAGGAATACCAACGGCGATGTCCTTGGGTGGTACCGGTATGGTGTGTGGCCCGGTCAGCAGCGACTCCAGCGAGGACGGCGACATCCCGAGCAGTACGCTGAGTGCGTCCTTGCCCTGCTGCAGTTGTGCCGTCAGCTGCGGAATTGTCGACTGGGTCTGGGCCAGAACATTTTCTGCTTGGTAGACATCGAGTCCCGTCGCTGTGCCGCCCTGATTGCGATAGCGGGCGATCTGCACAGCCTTCCGTTGCTTGACGACGTTCTCCTGCGCGATCAGCAGTTGTTGCTGCAGCGTACGGATGCCGATATACGTCGTCGCCACGTCGCTCAGCAGAGTGACAAGCACGTCGTCGTAGGTGGCAACGGATGCGAGATAGTCGGCGTCCGCTGATTCCACCCCGCGACGGAACTTGCCCCAGAGATCCAGCTCCCAGACGATCTGCGTCCCGAGCGAGGCACGCCAATAGTTGCCTAACTCGTGCGACGGATTGGAGGTTGGATCGACCTGACTGGCCTGGTTATAACCTACGTTGGCGCCGATCTGCTGTGTCTGCGGATAGAACTCACCGATCGCCACGCCGAGTTTCGCCCGCGCCTCCAACACCCTGGTGCCTGCAGCCAGCAACGTCAGATTTTGCTGGTAGGCCAGGTCGATCAGCCGTTCAAGCGTCGGATCTCGGTAGGCGGTCCACCATGTCTGGTAGTCTACGCGGTCAGTATGTACTGCGGGGTCACCCGCTTCCAGCCAGTTGGCGGCAACGGTGGCATTGGGTTCCTCAAAGTCGGGACCAACTTTGCAGCCGCCGAGCAGTAGCAACGCGGTCGTCAGGACCGCCACCGGTACGCGTGCCCGCGCGCAGACCATGCCCAATTTGCAAGGTTGCCGGACTGTCCGTTGTAGCCTGACGTTTCCCGCGTCCGAATCTGCTACCATTCGGTCCGAGTTTGCATCGGCCAAAAGGCGTAATCAAGCAAAGAGCAGCAACAATCGACGTGTCTGTTCGCTGTGCCAACCCAATTACACCGGTTTTGTGGTCGGTGAGGTTCAGAAGATTACGCAACCGGGATCATACGAGCGCCATTTGTGAAGGCCACGTGACGCAAGCATGCACGCCGTCCGCTTCAGTAGGGTTCACGAACAAAGATGAACGTCGTGCCTGTTACAATCGGTGCGCTCGCCCCGACGAACGCCACGTTAACATCCTCTACCTGTCGCGATCCGGCGCGCCCCGAGGCCTGCAGCGCGCCCTCGATGATGTGCCACAGACCATGAATGCGTCCGGTTCCGAGGCTGCCGCCAAAGGTATTGAGTGGCAGTTCGCCGCCCAGCTCGATGCGGCCGTCCTGGATGAAGTCCAGCGCCTCGCCCTCCTTGCAGAACCCGTAGGATTCCAGCCCGTAGATCACCGAGGCAGAGAACCCATCATAGATCTGCGCCACGTCGACGTCCTTCGGCGAAAAGCCTGATCGCTCCCAGGTCAACTTCGCCGAACTGCTTCCACCAAGCATGTAATCGCTCAGGCTACCGATCCGGCCGGCCACTTCGAAATGCAGCCGCTGTCCATACCCGGCGAGATACGCCGGCCGCGGCTTCAGATCGCGCGCGCGGTCCGCCGTTGTCAGCACCATAGCCACCGCCCCTTGCACTGGGATGTCGCAATCGAACAGGCAGAACGGATAAGCGACCCAGCGTGAATTCAGGTAGTCCTCGCGAGTCAGCGGCACTCCATAGAAATACGCCTGCGGATTATGCTGCGTGTGCTTCCGCTGCGTTACCGCGAGCGTCGCCATCTTCTCGCGGTTCTGGCCGTGCCGCTCCAGCCAGCGTGTATATGCAACTGCCATGCCCTGTCCCGGACCGCCGAACCCATAGGGAGCAGTAAACTGCGCAGCGCCGGTTGCATGCGCGCCAGGCAGATTCTGATAGGTGCCGCGCGGATTGTGCATCGCCCGCCACACTACCGCGTATTTGCACACACCAGCCAGCAGCGCATTCACCGCCTGCTGCACCGCGCCGCCGATATTGGTGGTGCCGACCTGGATGTGCCAGGTCAGGTTGGGCAGCTTCAGCATCGCCATCATGCAGTTGACCGAAACGACGGAGATGCCGTCGATTTCCGCATGCCCGGTCGCTGGCAGCTCGGGATACGTGGCCAGGCCGTCGATATCCTCCAGCCGAAGCCCGGAATCCGCCACCGCTTCCTTCACCGCGGTCAATGCGTGCGCGGCCAGCGGAATCTCGGCCGAACGTGTGACCTTGGAGTAGCCCACGCCGCTGACGGCCACTTTGCATCGGTTCTCCCACATGCGTTCGGCTCCCTTCAGCGCGCCAGGCGGAACTGCGGCAGCGTAATATCGTCGTTCAGCTTCTCGAAGATCACCTCGACGCGGCGGCCAACCTTGGCGTCGGTATAGGGCGATCCAAGCAAATTGCCGGCAAGCAGTGCGCCCGGCGCATCGTCCAGCTCGACGATGATGCTGGCGTACGGCACCGCCGGGGCAAAGCGCTTGTCACCGGTGTGATACATGATGGTGTAGGCGTAGATCGTCCCCTTGCCGCCCACCGGCTCGAACTTCAGGTCGGTGCTGACGCACTGCACGCATGTCGCATAAGGCGGGTGCTGAAAGTGACCACAGCTCTGGCAGCGCTGCAGTTCAAGCACACTCCGTCTAGCCGCATCCCAGAATGGCTGCGTCCACTGATTCGGCACCGGAATTGGCCGCGTCACCTTGCTCCAGTCGCTCATTCCCTTCCTCCCGACCGGCGCCGATTATCGGGTCATCCGGCCGATCGTCGCCACCAATTCGTCTACCTTGTGCCGCTGCTCCACCGGATCGCCCGAGGCGAACGCACCCGCCACACAATGCGACACGTGGTCGTGCAGCACCTGCTCCTCGACCTTGTGCAGCGCCGCGCGTATCGCGTCGATCTGGGTCAGCACATCCACACAGTAGCGGTCTTCCTCGACCATGCGCAGCACCCCACGCACCTGGCCCTCGATCCGCTTCAGCCGTGCCGCCACCGAGGTTTTTGTCGCCGGGTTCATCTTGCTACCATACCCCCGCAGGGTATATCTCGCAAGCAATGACCCAGATTGCGACCCAGGTCACCGACCCGGTCTGCGGCATGACCGTGGACCCTGCCACCTCGCGCCACCGCCATGAGCACGACGGCAGCACCTTCCACTTCTGCTCGGCCGGGTGCCGGGAAAAATTCGCCGCAGATCCCGACCGGTATCTGGCGGCTGACGACGCGCCGCCTGCTGACCCGAGTGCCACCTACACGTGCCCGATGCATCCCGAGGTTCGGCAGATCGGGCCGGGCAGTTGCCCGATCTGCGGCATGGCGCTGGAGCCCATCGCCGTCAGCGCCGAAGCGCCGCACAATCCCGAGCTCGCCGACATGCGCCGGCGGCTCTGGATCGGCGCGCCACTTGCGGTGCTCCTGGTTGGGCTGGAAATGCTTCCGTGGTCGCCGAGCCTCAACACAAGCTGGCTGCAACTCATGCTTGCCTCGCCCGTGGTTCTCTGGGGCGGCGCACCGTTCTTCGAGCGTGGCTGGGATTCGGTGCTGCGCCGCAGCCTCAACATGTTCACGCTGATCGCACTCGGCACCGGCGCGGCCTACGCCTACAGCGTGGTTGCGACGCTTGCGCCTGGCCTGTTTCCCGCTGGCTTTCGCGATATGGATAGCTCGGTCGCGGTCTATTTCGAGCCCGCCGCCGTGATCACCGTGCTTGTCCTGCTTGGTCAGGTGCTCGAACTTCGCGCGCGGGAACAGACTGGCGGCGCTATCCGCGCGCTGCTGAACCTCGCGCCCAAGACTGCGCACCGTATCAACACCAGCGGGACTGATGAGGATGTCACACTGGACCGTGTCCAGGCGGGTGATCGGCTCCGCGTGCGGCCGGGTGATGCCGTTCCGGTGGACGGCGTTGTGCTGGACGGCGGCAGCGCCATCGACGAGTCGATGGTGACGGGCGAAGCGATGCCGGTTGCCAAAGGCCCTGGAGACCGCGTCATCGGTGGCACCCTGAACGGCACCGGCGCCTTTGTCATGCGCGCCGAGCACGTCGGGTCCGAGACCATGCTCGCCCGCATCGTCGCGATGGTCGCCGAAGCACAGCGCTCGCGTGCGCCGATCCAGCGGCTGGCCGACGTGGTGGCCGGGTGGTTCGTGCCGGCCGTCGTCGCCATCGCTGTGGCCGCCTTCATCGGCTGGGCCGTCTTCGGACCACCTCCCGCACTCGCCTACGCGCTGATCGCCGCAGTTTCTGTGCTGATCATTGCGTGCCCTTGCGCACTTGGGCTGGCGACGCCGATGTCGATCATGGTGGGCGTTGGCAAGGGTGCCCGCAGTGGCGTGCTGATCCGCTCGGCCGAGGCACTAGAGCTGCTGGAGAAGGTGGACACGCTGGTGTGCGATAAGACCGGCACACTGACCGAGGGCCGCCCGCGGGTGGTCGCCGTGGTGCCGCTGGCCGGCTGGCAGGAGTACGACATGCTGCAGGTCGCCGCTGCGGTCGAACGCGCCAGCGAGCACCCCCTGGCGGCTGCCGTTGTTGCCGCCGCGCGGGATCACAGCCTGCATCTCGCCGAACCGCAGGACTTCCGGTCTGTCACCGGCAAGGGTGTCACCGGCGACGTGGACGGACAGGCGGTGGCGCTGGGCAACGCCGGCCACATGCACGACCTCGGCATCTCGCTCGGCGCGTTCGAAGCCGAAGCTCGTAAGCTGCAAAGTGACGGGGCAACGGTGCTGTATCTTGCGGTCTCGGGCCGCCTGGTCGGGGCGATCGCTATCGCCGACCCAGTGAAGCCGACCACGCCCACCGCTCTACGCCGATTGGCCGAACTCGGCCTGCGCATCGTCATGCTGACCGGCGATAATCGCACGACGGCCGAGGCAGTGGGCCGCAGCCTCAACATCGCCGACGTCGTGGCCGAGGTCTTGCCCAGCGAAAAACACGCGCTGGTCGAGCGGCTGAGGACCGAGGGTCACGTGGTTGCCATGGCGGGCGACGGCGTCAATGACGCGCCTGCCCTGGCGGCCGCTGATGTTGGCATTGCCATGGGCACCGGCACCGAGGTTGCCATCGCCAGCGCCGGCATCACTCTGGTGAAGGGCGATCTTATCGGAATCGTACGCGCGATCACGCTCGGCCGTGCCACTATGCGCAATATCCGTCAAAATCTGTTTTTTGCTTTTATCTACAATGCCATCGGCGTACCGCTCGCTGCCGGTGTGCTGTATCCTGTGCTCGGCTTGCTGCTCAGCCCGATGATCGCCGCACTGGCGATGTCGCTGAGCTCGGTTTCGGTGATCGGTAACGCCTTGCGCCTCAGCCGATTGCGATTCGCCGCCGAAACGCCGGTGCAACCGCGGTCGATATAAAACTGCTGGACAAGTCTGAAGGATAGTGAGGATGCAGCCAGGTCCGTTGCAGGATCCGTGTGCGCCCGCGACGCGTCCTGTATCGCAGTGGGAGCGGGCTCTGCTGGCCGAATGGTTCGCCGGCACCACTCGCACTGGCGTCGATGCCATAGCCGCCGCATATGTCAGCGAACGCGGCCGCGATGACCCGCGCTTGCGCAACAAGATCGTCATTGCCGGACGGCATAAGGCAGAGGTCACCTATCTCATTCACGGTCCATTGGGTGAAAGCGGCTGGATCTTGACCTCGGGTGAGACCGGAGAAGAGCTCGGGCGGTTCCCTACGCTTCGGGATGCGCTGGGCGTTATCCGCCCCCATCGCCCGGCATTTCATCCGTCTTCCATTATTTCACAGCCGGAGGAGCCGCTGGCGAGCACAACCAGCCAGCGCTAGCACCCATTCGCATGACGACACAGAGTGAACGCGCCGCAATCGCCCGCATGAATGCTGGGCTCGCCGATATCCTTCGTTGTCTTCGCCGCGAGCAACGGCAGGACCGGATGATGGCAACCGGTCTTGACGCAATGCTTGCCACGCTGGAGGCCGAAGGCGTTGCGGTCGTCCGTTCGGTACCTGACTCTGCGACGGTGGAACCCGAAGTGCTGCATCGCTGCGGCATGATCGGTCTGTCGGCGACGTCGGCGGCGGTGATGCTGTGGCGCGCCAATGTAGGCACGCCGGTGTTGTCGTCGGAGCCGAACGGCCGGCCGATTGCCGTTGGCGTATGCCGTGAAAATTTTCGGGAAAAAATCGGCGTCGTATTCTGGCGCAAACGCACGGCGCGAGGCTGGAATGGCGAAGACGTGCCGCTGGTGGATGCTGTCGCCGGCATCGTCTGGCTGCTGATGGAACGCGAACTGGGACAATGCGATACCTATGGCTCCGCCTCGATCGATACGCTGACCGCGCTCCTCAACCAGCGAACCTTTGTTACAGAGGCGACGAGACATATCGCGCGGCTCGACCGGGACGCTCTTCCCGGAACGCTGATACTGGCCGAGGTGGACAACCTGGACGGCATATCTCCGCTGCAAGGTTCAGACGATGGCGATCTCATGCTGCGTCGTGCGGCAATGCTGCTACGGAGCGCGGTGCGCCCTACAGATCTCGTCGGACGGACAGGGAGCGCGGAATTTGCCATCTGGCTCAGCGGTGCTGATTACCTGACAGCAGCAGAGCGAGCCGAGAACCTATGCCTGGAGCCGCCGAACGCCGAAAGTGATACGGCGGTCTCCGAGGTCAGTTTCTCCATCGGCATCGCCACCAGGCAGCCAGGCGAGAATTTTGCCGAACTCGCGCAGCGCGCCGGCGAGGCGATGCGGCAGGTCAAACGCGAAGGTGGCGGCTACTGGCGCGTGTCACTCGGCAAGGTCGCCTGAGCGCAGTCCGCCTTCAGTGGCAACGAACCGCGCAATCTCCGACACACCGGTGCCGGCGCGAATATTGGCGAACACGAACGGGCGGTCACCACGCATTTTGCGCGCGTCGCGACCCATGACTTCCAGGCTGGCACCGACGAATGGCGCGAGATCGATCTTGTTGATCACCAGAAGATCGCTGCGCGTGATGCCGGGTCCGCCTTTGCGAGGGATCTTGTCGCCCGCGGAGACATCGATCACGTAGATGGTCAGATCGGCCAGTTCCGGACTGAACGTGGCAGCGAGATTATCGCCGCCTGACTCGATCAGGATCAGGTCAAGTGCGGGAAACCGCCGGTTCAATTCCGCGATCCCGGCCAGATTGATCGATGCGTCTTCGCGAATTGCCGTGTGCGGACAGCCGCCGGTCTCGATGCCGAGGATACGTTCGGGTGACAGAGACCCGGCGCGGGTGAGGAACTCGGCGTCTTCCTTGGTGTAGATGTCGTTGGTAATGGCCGCGATGTCATAGTCGGCACGCAAATACTTGCACAGCGCATCCATCAGCGCCGTCTTGCCGGTACCGACCGGGCCGCCGACGCCGACCCGCAATGGACCATGATGCGATTTGGTCATGGATGGTTCCGAGCGCCAGCCCGGCCTTCTGAGCCTGCCACCGGGCCTGTCCCGGCGGTCATGGCCTGGCTCGACCAGGCCATCATGTGTGTCTCGCAGCGGCAGCCCTCATGAACGGAACAACCGCGTGTACTGCGTCTCGTGATGCATGGCGGCAATATCGGCGCGGAAGGCGCATCCACCGATATCGTCCAGCGTCGCTGTGCGGGTTTCCTTGGCCACCGCAAGGATGACCTGTTCCAGTGCAGCAAGCACCCGAAGTCCTGTACTTTGGCCCAACGGCACGAGGCGAACGGCCGCGGAGATCAGGTTGGTGACGAAGGCCTGAAGATACGCAGCCGTTGTTGCGTCTTCGTCGATCCCGTGCTGCGCGGCGAGTGCGCCAACGGCAACGGGATGGGCGACCCGATCCGGCAGTTCGGGTGGAGACCAGGCGGCTGCGGCAACGATGAACGCCGTTCCCTGGTCCAGCGTTTCCGCCCACCGCTCGCGCGATGCAGAAATCGCGATCGCGAAATCGTTGAGCTGGACCAGATCGGCGCGGCGATGCGCATGGCGCAGCAGGATCGCGTCGTTGCGTCCGGAACCATGCATCAGCACATCGGTCAGCCAGCCGCCAAGTGTTGCCTCATCCAGGATGTCCCCGCATTCCACAGCCCATTCCAGACCATGCGAATACGCATAGGCGCCGGTCGGAAACGACGGCGATAGCCACGCCAACAGGCGCATCAGTTCACGCATCGTCATGGTGATGATGCCGCCCACCGGCATAGGCACCGGCTTCAGGATCAAACGGCCCCTCAATCGCCTCGACGTGCCCGCCGAGACCTCGCACCATTTCCTCGACCACGTGGTCGACGCGAATGCGAATGCGATCGCCCAGCAACTGCACCGGCAGGTGGCGGTTACCGAGATGCCAGGCGATGCGCACCATCTCGCCCGGATCGTGCGCGCGGATTTCCAGCAGCTCCTCCGGCCTGGCACGTACGCGAACGACACCGTCATCGATCGGCAGTCCATCGCCTTCGCGCAGCCGCACTGCCTGCGACAGGTCGAGCAGCACCTCCCTGCCCTGCTCCGTGCGCAGCAGGACGCGACGGCGATGGCGTCGATCGAAGTCGATCAGCACGGTATCGATCTCGGCCGCCACATCCCAGGTCCCGGCCGGCAGTACAGTTTCCGCGCGCATCAAAAGAGGAAGTAGCGCTGCGCCATCGGCAGCACGGTCGCGGGTTCGCAGGTGAGCAGCACGCCATCGGCGCGCACCTCGTAGGTCTCTGCATCCACTTCGATCACTGGTGTTGCACTGTTGTGGATCATCGACTGCTTGCCGATGCTGTTCCGCGTGTTGGCCACCGGCACGACGCTCCGTTGCAGCTTCAACGCCTCGCCGATTCCAGCATCGAACGCAGCAGCGGAGACAAAGGTCAGGCAGTGCTCCGCCAGGGCACGCCCGAAAGTGCCGAACATCGGCCGATAATGCACAGGCTGCGGCGTGGGGATCGATGCGTTCGGGTCACCCATCGGCGCACAGGCGATCGAGCCGCCCTTGATCACCAGGTCCGGCTTCACACCGAAGAACGCCGGCGACCATAATACAAGATCAGCCAGTTTGCCCGCTTCAATCGAGCCGATTTCACACGCCAATCCCTGGGCGATCGCCGGGTTTATCGTATATTTGGCGATGTAGCGCTTGACTCGTGCATTGTCGTTCCGACCGGTGTCACCATATAGCGCGCCGCGCTGCACCTTCATCTTGTGCGCCGTCTGCCACGTGCGGATGATCACCTCACCGACCCGACCCATCGCCTGACTGTCCGATGACATCATCGACAGTGCGCCCAGGTCGTGCAGGATGTCCTCGGCCGCAATCGTCTCCTTCCGGATACGGCTCTCCGCGAATGCCACGTCCTCGGGGATCGACGCATCGAGGTGATGGCACACCATCAGCATATCGAGATGTTCGTCGAGCGTGTTCGCGGTATAGGGGCGCGTCGGGTTGGTAGAGCTTGGCAGCACATGCGCCAACGAAGCGACCTTGATGATGTCGGGAGCATGACCACCGCCGGCACCCTCGGTGTGAAACGCGTGGATGGTTCGGCCCTTGAACGCCGCGATAGTATTTTCGACAAACCCCGACTCGTTGAGCGTGTCGGTGTGGATCATCACCTGAACGTCGAACCGATCGGCAACACTCAGCGCACAGTCGATCGCAGCGGGGGTGGTGCCCCAGTCCTCGTGCAACTTCAGGCATGAGGCGCCAGCCCGGATCATCTCTTCCAGCGCCGCTGGGCGCGAGGCGTTGCCCTTGCCAGCGAACGCCAGATTGACCGGCAGTCCTTCCGCCGCCTGCAACATGCGCGCGATGTGCCATGGCCCTGGTGTGCAGGTTGTTGCCGCGGTGCCAGTGGCCGGCCCGGTGCCACCGCCGATCAGTGTGGTGATGCCTGACGCAACAGCGTCATCGACCTGTTGCGGGCAGATGAAGTGTATATGCGCATCGATGCCTCCGGCAGTGAGGATCTTGCCCTCGCCGGCGATGATTTCGGTGCCGGGGCCGATAACGATATCCACGTTCGGCTGCACATCGGGATTGCCGGCCTTGCCCACCTTGGCGATGCGGCCGTTGATGATGGCGACATCAGCCTTGACGATGCCCCAATGATCGATGATCAGCGCATTGGTGATGACGGTATCGACCGCGCCTTCTGCCTGCGATGCCTGCGACTGGCCCATGCCATCGCGGATCACCTTGCCACCGCCGAACTTTACCTCCTCGCCATAGCTGGTGAGGTCGCGCTCCACCTCGACGATCAGCTCGGTGTCGGCCAGACGCACGCGATCGCCGATTGTCGGTCCGAACATGTCGGCATAGGCGGCGCGCGGCAGGCGGGCCATCAGTCGAGCGCCCCCATGATCTCGGCGCGAAAGCCTTGCACTATCCGACTGCCCCGATAGGGCACCAGCGTGACCTCGCGCGTCTGCCCTGGTTCGAACCGCACCGCCGTCCCGGCGGCTATGTCCAACCGCTTGCCGCGCGCAACCGCACGATCGAACGACAAGGCAGGATTGGTTTCGGCGAAGTGGTAGTGACTGCCCACCTGGATCGGTCGGTCGCCGGTATTAGCGACCGTCACCGTAGTACGCGGCAAGCCAGCGTTCAGTTCAATGTCGCCATTTCCGGGAAGGAATTCACCGGGGATCATCGCAGGCGCCCACCTCGCCGTCACCCTCGCGCAAGCGAGGGTCCGGCCACGAGATCCCCGCTGGTCCCGGGGATGACGACAACCACCGAGCCAACCCGCTCATCGGATCGGCGCGTGCACGGTGACCAGCTTCGTGCCGTCGGGGAACGTGGCCTCGACCTGCACGTCATGGATCATCTCCGCGACACCCTCCATCACATGCGCGCGCGTCAGCACCTTGCCGCCCGCTTCCATCAGGTCCGCGACACTGCGGCCGTCACGCGCACCCTCGACGACGAAATCGGTGATCAGAGCGATGGCTTCAGGATGGTTCAACTTCACACCACGCTCCAGGCGACGACGCGCGACCATTGCCGCCATGCTGATCAGCAATTTGTCTTTTTCTCGCGGCGTCAGGTTCATCCGCTTCCCCTCAGCATAGCCAGACGCGCGGCAATCGACGCCTGCCGCGCAGAACCTGCAATGCGTCCACGACGGTTGTTCGGAGCGCCGCCCCGGTCACACGCAGCATACGGGCGATCAACATCCCATCCCGTACACTGGCGCCAATACCCAGGCGACGCAGCGGCTCAAGCCTCTCTTCCGAGTCTGGCGCCACATAGATGATAGTGGCCAGCGCGCCTGCGCCATCGGCGACGGCCCTACGACGCAGCGTTGCCGCGACTTCACCATCCAGTCGCACTGCATCATGCAACAGCAGGCGTCCGCCACGACGCAACTCGATGACGTCGGACAGTGATCCACGATTGACCACCTCGCCCATAGCGGCGCGACCGAACACGAGACTCTCGACTCCGAGGAACCAGGCGTCTTCTGCAAGCTCGACCTGCAGGCTTCGTCGTATGTTGCATGAGTCAAACAAAATCGCTTCCTGCGGTAGCCACTCCACTACACCACCAGCAGCAACAATGATCCGATTTCGGACGCGGGACGGACCGCCATCCGGCAGGGCCCGATAGAACCGTTCCGCCGCCTGGGATGCAATCGTTGCTCGTGCTGCCGGCCGCACCACGAAGACGCTGTCGAGGTCATCGCCGCCTGCGACACCGCCCGAGGTGTTCATCGTCACCACCGCCAGCCAACCGGCATCGTCCGATCGCGGAAAGCGAGCCTTCAGACAGCCAGCCTGGCGTAGTCCATCGAGCGTTGTTCGCCCCTCGCACTCGCGCACTTCCACACGCAATTCTCCTGCTGCGCGTTGCAGCACCGGCGCTTCAGACCGACAGCCGGCGTCGTACATCCGCCTCGTCCAGATCGTCTCGCCGACCGGACAGAACGATGTCGCCCCGGTCCATCACGGCGATCGTCTGCGCCAGGTCACGAGCGAAGTCGAAATACTGTTCGACCAGCATAATCGCCATCTCCCCCTGCGACCGCAACAGCCCGATGACCCGACCGATATCCTTGATGATACTTGGCTGAATGCCCTCGGTCGGCTCATCCAATACGAGGAGCCGTGGCTTCATGACCAGCGCACGTGCAATCGCCAGTTGCTGCTGCTGTCCGCCGGAGAGGTCGCCGCCCCGCCGCCGCAGCATCGTCTTCAGCACCGGGAACAGTTCGTAGACCTGATCGGGCACGCGTCTAAGACCGCGCGGCAGCACGGCGAACCCCGTCTCTAGATTCTCGCGCACGGTCAGCAGCGGGAAGATATCGCGGCCCTGCGGCACCCAGGCAATGCCACGCCGCGCGCGGTCATGGATCGGCAGTCGCGTAATATCGGCGCCTTCCCAACGGATCGCGCCCGAGCTGACCGGATGCGCGCCGGTGATCGCGCGCAGCAGACTGGTCTTGCCCACACCATTGCGGCCAAGCAGACAGGTGACCGCGCCGGTCTCTGCCCTCAGTGACACCTGCCGCAGCGCAATGGCGGCGCCGTAGTGCAGGTCGACATGATCGACTTCAAGCATCGGTCATCGGCCCAGGTATACCTCGATCACGCGGGAATCGTCGCTGACATGGTCGATCGAACCTTCGGACAACACCGCACCCTCGTGCAGCACCGTCACCTTGACGTCGAGCGCGCGCACGAAGGCCATATCGTGCTCAACCACCACCACACTGCGCGTCCGGTTGATCTCGCGCAGCAGCTCGGCAGTCTGCTCGGTTTCGGCGTCGGTCATGCCCGCCACCGGCTCGTCGACCAGCAACAGCTGCGGTTCTTGCGCCAGCAGCATGCCGATCTCCAGCCATTGCTTCTGGCCATGTGACAGACCAGCAGCCGGCCGGTCCCGCTGGTCCATCAATTGAGTGGTGATGAGGATCTCCTCGATACGTTCTCGTTCTTGGCGGGTCTCGCGCGCCCACAGCGTGAAGCGTGGCCTGCGGTCCTCTGCCAGCGACAGCAGCAGGTTGTCCCACACTGTATGCGACTCGAACACCGTCGGCTTCTGAAACTTACGTCCTATCCCCAACGAAGCGATGGCCGGTTCATCCAGACGCGTAAGATCGGTGTCGCGGCCGAATACGACCTTGCCTTCATCCGGCCGCGTCTTTCCGGTGATCACGTCCATCATCGTGGTTTTACCGGCGCCGTTCGGGCCGATCACCGCGCGCATTTCGCCCGCCTCCAGTACAAGCGACAGCGAGTTCAGCGCACGGAAGCCGTCGAAGCTGACCGTGACGCCGTCGAGATACAGCAGTGTATCGTGCAGTTCAGCGCTGACGTCGCTCATCCGATCGCCTCGCGGGCCCCCTTAGGAACGGCCGGCATAGCGTCGGTCTGAACCATCCGCTCACGGCGGGAGAACAGGCCGACGATGCCGCGTGGCAACAGGAGTGTGACGAAGATGAAGATCGCCCCCAGCGCATACAGCCAAAGCGAGGGGATTGCGCTGGTGAAGTAGGTCTTGCCCAGGTTCACCAGTATCGCACCGAGGATCGCGCCCGACAGCGTCCCGCGGCCGCCGACGGCCACCCAGATCACTGCCTCAATCGAATTTGCTGGAGAAAATTCTGAGGGATTGATGATGCCGACCTGAGGCACATAGAGCGCGCCGCCGATCCCGGCCATCACCGCGGACAGCACCCACACCACCAACTTGTAGGATTCCGGCCGATAACCGAGGAAGCGCGTCCGCGCTTCGCTGTCGCGCACCGCGACCAGGATCTTGCCGAAGCGCGAGGTGACCAGCCAGCGGGCTATGAGAAACTGTGCACAGAGAAACATGGCGGTGATGATCAGCAGGGCACAGCGTGTCGTTTCGGCCTGCACAGGAAAGCCCAGAATGTCCTTGAAATCCGTCATCCCGTTGTTGCCGCCGAACCCCATGTCGTTACGAAAGAACGCGAGCAGCAGCGCATAAGTCAGCGCCTGGGTGATGATCGACAGGTAGACGCCGGTGACACGCGAGCGGAACGCAAGCCAGCCGAACACCAGTGCAAGCAGCCCCGGCACCAGCATCACCATGAGCGCGGCGAAGCCGAACCACTCGAAACCGTGCCAGTACCATGGCAGCTCATGCCAGCCCAGGAACACCATGAAGTCAGGCAGGTTGGCATTGCCGTACACGCCGCGCGCTCCGATCTGCCGCATCAGATACATGCCCATGGCGTAGCCGCCGAGAGCGAAGAACGCCGCATGACCGAGCGAGAGAATGCCGGCAAAACCCCAGACCAGATCGAGCGCCAGGGCAAGCATGGCGAAGCACAGATACTTGCCGACGAGCGCGACGGCGTAGGTGGGCACGTGGTAAGCGGCGGTCTGCGCGGTGGTCAGGTTCAGCACGGCAAGCAGCACAGCGGCCCCCAACACAAGAACCAGAGTGAGCCACGTCGCCCGATTGAGAATCATCATCGCAGGTCTCTCCCCCTCCCCTGGCGGGAGGGGGGCAGGGGGAGGGGGACGTACATCTTCATGCCCTCATGCCTCTGCCGCGCGCCCTTTCAGCGGAAACATTCCGCGCGGTCGCCGTTGGATGAACAGGATCAGCATCACCAGCACGACGATCTTGCCCAGTACAGCCCCTGCCACTGGCTCAAGGAACTTGTTGACGATGCCCAGGGTCAGCGCACCCATCGCCGTGCCCCAAAGGTTGCCGACACCGCCGAACACCACCACCATGAAGCTGTCGATGATGTAGCCCTGTCCCAGGTTCGGCGAGACATTGTCGATCTGGCTCAACGCCACGCCAGCAATGCCGGCGACGCCCGAGCCCAGCCCGAAGGTCAACGCATCGATCCACGGCGTGCGGATCCCCATTGCCGCTGCCATCTGCCGGTTCTGTGTGACCGCGCGCATCGCCAGTCCCAGCGAGGTAAAGCGCAACGCCGCCATCAGCGCCGCCAGCACCAGGAAAGCGAAGATGATGATGTATAGACGGTTGTATGTCAGCGTCAGGCCGCCGAGCTGCATCGCGCCGCTCATCCAACCGGGCGTGCTGACGTCGCGGTTGTTCGGACCGAACAGCGAACGGACAGCCTGTTGCAGGATCAGCGACAGCCCCCAAGTCGCCAGCAACGTCTCGAGTGGTCGGCCGTACAACCAGCGGATCAGCGTTCGCTCGATCGCAATACCGATCAGCCCAGCGACCATGAACGCAAGCGGCACTGCGACCAGCAGGCTGGCACCGAACAGGCCGGGCGCTATATCGCGAATCACCTGCTGTACCACGAAGGTGACATAGGCGCCGATCATCACCATCTCGCCATGCGCCATATTGATCACGCCCATGACGCCGAAGGTGATCGCCAGCCCTGCCGCGGCCAGCAACAGCACCGAGCCGAGCGACAGGCCGTAATAAACGCTTTGCGCGATGCTCCAGAGCTGCAGATCCCAGTCGATTGCGTTGACCGCCGCGGTTGCAGCCGCGGCAACCGCCGGCGGCTGCCCTGACAGCGAAGCGAGCAGACTTCTGCTGTCGATATCGCCACGCTGGCGTAGCACCGCGACCGCGATCAGTCGATCCGGTTCACTGCTGCCGTCTGCGAACAGCAGCGCGGCCGCACTCGCCTGCTCCATACGAAGCTTGACCGCGGGATCGCTCTCATGCGTCAGCGCGCGCTCCACCGCTGGCAGTGCTGCCGGATCATGCGAATGGAACACTGCCTCGGCCGCGTCGCGTCGTGTCCCTGCATCGGGCGAAAACAATCGCAGGCTGCCAAGGGCTGCATCGAGTTCAGCGCGCACCGCGTTGTTCAGCCGCACCTGTTTCAGTCCACTCGCCATGATGTCGGGCGCCAGCTTGCCGGTTGCTGCATCGTTGAATGCACCGCTATCGGTCTTGATGAACAGCGCTTTGTCGCTGCTCCGCGCAAACAACCGGCTTGACTGCAGAGCCGCGAGGATCGCGGTGGCCTGCGGATGACCGGACTGGGCCAGCATGCTGACGCCTTGGCGGATCGTCTCGAAGCTCGGGGACGACAGTGCAGCAAGCGCCTCGTCGGCCGACTGCGCACGGCCAGCCGGCGGCAACAGGCACAGGAGAGTCACCAACAGCGGCCAGGCTATACGCTTCATAAACACGCCTTGAAAAAGACGTGGGGGGTGGCCTGGGGAGGAGACAGGCCACCCCCTGGGGAGTGGTCGGCTCAGGCGATCACACCTTCTTGCCGCCACCTGCTCCGCACTTGCCCGTCTTGACGTTGAACGCGCCGCAGGACAGCGGAGCGCGCCAATCACCGATCAGGTCCCTGGTATCTTCCACATAAGGCGACCATTCCTGTGCCACCACCAGCCCAGGCGTTTGCCAGACCGTGTTGAACTGGCCGTCCGCCTGCACCTCGCCGATCAGCACCGGCTTGGTAATGTGATGATTCGGCATCATGGTCGAGTAGCCACCCGAGAGGTTTGGCACCGAGACGCCGATCAACGCGTCGATCACCG
This sequence comes from Acetobacteraceae bacterium, assembly GCA_024280945.1. GTDB lineage: Bacteria > Pseudomonadota > Alphaproteobacteria > Acetobacterales > Acetobacteraceae > JAMXLO01. The sequence goes on along the minus strand of JAMXLO010000088.1, from coordinate 107,679 downwards.
CATCCGGCGCCGTGGTCCCCGCCTTCTGCACGCCCTCGACCCACATGTTGAAGCCGATGAAATGCGCCTCCATCGGATCGTTGGTGGTCCGCTTCGGGTTCTTGATGAACTTGTGCCAGGCGTCGATGAACGCCTTGTTGTCGGCGTTATCGACACTCTCAAAATAGTTCCACGCCGCAAGATGCCCGACCAATGGCTTGGTATCGATGCCAGCCAGTTCTTCCTCGCCAACGCTGAACGCCACCACCGGGATGTCGGTCGCCTTGATGCCCTGATTCCCAAGCTCCTTGTAGAACGGCACGTTCGCATCGCCATTGATCGTGGAGACCACCGCGGTTTTTTTGCCGGCAGAACCGAACTTCTTGATCGAGGCGACGATATTCTGCCAATCCGAATGACCGAACGGCGTGTAGTTGATCATGATGTCGTCAGCCGGCACACCCTTCAGCCTCAGATAGGCCTCCAAGATCTGGTTTGTCGTGCGCGGGTAGACGTAGTCGGTGCCGGCGAGCACCCAGCGCTTGGTCTTCACATCGTTCATCAGGTAGTCGACCGCCGGGATCGCCTGTTGATTGGGTGCTGCGCCGGTGTAGAACACGTTCCGGCTGCATTCCTGGCCTTCGTACTGCACTGGGTAGAACAGGATACCGTTGAGCTCCTCGAACACCGGCAGCACGGATTTGCGCGACACCGAGGTCCAGCAGCCGAACACGGCTGCGCACTTGTCCACCGACAACAGGCCGCGTGCCTTCTCGGCGAACAGCGGCCAATTGGAGGCAGGATCGACCACCACGGCTTCCAGCTTGCGGCCGAGCACGCCGCCCTTGGCATTTTGCTGCTCGATCAGCATCAACATGACGTCTTTGAGCGTGGTCTCGCTGATCGCCATGGTGCCGGAAAGCGAGTGCAGGATGCCGACTTTGATCGGCCCGGTTCCCTGGGCCGCGGCCGACGAGAAGGCCGCGTTGACACCCCCCATGGCCGCGACCGTCGCGGCGCCGGCAGCAAGCCCGCCGAACTCGCGCCTGGTCAGCATGGGCGTCGATGAAGCCATATCCCTGTCCCCCTTGTGGTTTTTCAGGGGGACGGAGTGCAACGGCTGTGCCAGCCCTGCGATACGCCAAAAGCGAGCGCGGCTCGCAGGCTCTGCAGTTTAATCAGGCAACGATTCTCCTTGTGACTAAAAATTAGGCGCACTTGCCCAACGCCCCGGTCTGCGGTCGGATGCCGCCATACCCAAAGGGAGTTGCGTCCATGATCCACGTCGTCGCTGTCATCACCGCCAAGCCGGGCATGCGGGAAGCAATCCTGAAGGAGTTCCGGGCAAACATGCCTGCGGTGCACGCCGAGAACGGCTGCATCGAGTACGGGCCGGCGATCGATGCCGAAGGCTCGCCAGCGAAATATGGTGACGACACGTTCGTGGTGATCGAGAAGTGGGAGAGTCCCGAGGCGCTGAAGGCGCACGCCGCCTCCCCGCACATGGCCGCCTACGGGGCGAAGACACGTGAGATGCTGGCCAGCCGGGTCATCCACGTCCTGTCGCCGGCCTAGCGCTCAATCCTCCCAGGCGGCGAGGATCTCCTCGCTGCCTGCGACCTCGATCTGCTGACCGAACCTGTTGCCGTACAGCGCCAGCAGTGAGTCGTGCGTCTCGTCTGAGACGCTGCACAAGGCATCTGCCGCAACAACGACCCGGTAACCGCGATCTACCGCGTCGAGTACCGTGGCGAGAACGCAGACATCGGTTTCGCTTCCGGTGACCACCAGCGTATCGATGGTTCGCTCGCGCAGCAGATCGGGCAAGGCCTGCTCGGTGAATGGCGAATAGTGCGATTTGTCGACCACGTGTGCCGGCGGCACCAACGCACGCAACGGCGGTACCAGTTCGATCATGGCCGGATCGATCCGTAGACCGGTCATGTGGCGCCAGCGCTGGTAGTAGCGCCGCCAGCTGCCCTTCATCTGTTCCGGATGGTCAGGCGGCACGAAGCGGGTAAAGATGGTACATTCTGTCTTAGCCTGCGCGAGTCGCTGCACAATCGGCAGCACGCGCTGCATCCATGGCACATGCCAATCGGTCCGTTCGGCGAACATTGTCTGCATGTCGATGCAGAGATGCGCAGCAGTTTCGCCCAGTCGACCGAATCGAATGCTCATGCAAGCCGGAACGCGAATCGGAACCGTCAAGTTTTCCACAGAAGATCACGAAATATCCACAGTTCTTTCTTCTTACAGCGTAATTTGCCGCGGTTCTGGTTGACCTTCGTGGCACGTGCTTGTTACCCCGAACGAGTGCCAGCAGCCGATTCGCGTCCGTTCATCCGAGTCAGAGGTCGCTCATTCATGGCGCTCGTGCTTGCGCCCGAGCTGCCCGTGGAAGACTGGCTTGATGCACTGGATGCGCAGATCGAGCGCTCGCCATCCTTCTTCGACGGCCGACCCGTTGTACTTGACCTGGCTGCACTGCCGATCGAGCAACCCAACGTTGCCGGTCTGCTGCATACGTTGCACGATCGTGGCATCCGCATCATCGGCACGGAAGGTGCCCATCCATCGTGGCAGGGATTGGAGCCGTGGGCGCCGCTGCACGCCAACAGCACACGCCCTGCCCGGCCGATCGATGTGCCGGATGAGCCGCGGCAGATCAGCCCAAACGACCTCACATCGCTGGTAATCGACCAGCCGGTGCGCTCCGGCCAGTCGGTCGTATTTGAAAAGGGCGACGTCAGCATCATCGGCTCCGTCGCATCGGGTGCGGAAGTGATCGCCGGCGGTTCCATCCATATCTATGGTACGCTGCGCGGTCGTGCGATCGCCGGACTGACTGGCAACCACCATGCCCGTATCTTCTGCCGCCGGATGGAGGCAGAACTGCTGGCCATCGACGGCGTTTACCAGACCGCCGATGACATGAACGCCGCGCTACGCGGCAAGCCTGCACAGGCCTGGCTGGCCGGCGAGGCGATGATGTTGGCAACGCTCGACTGAGGGGAGAGAAAGATGGCCACGGTTGTCGTCGTGACATCAGGAAAGGGCGGCGTCGGCAAGACGACCTCCACTGCCGCGCTTGGCGCCGCACTGGCGCAACAGGACCAGAATGTGGTCGTCGTCGATTTCGATGTGGGCCTCCGCAACCTCGACCTGGTGATGGGCGCCGAACGCCGCGTCGTGTTCGATTTGATCAACGTAGTGCAGGGCGATGCCAAGCTGCCGCAGGCGCTGATTCGCGATAAGCGCATCGACACGCTGTCGCTGCTGCCCGCGTCGCAGACCCGCGACAAGGACGCGCTGACCGCGGAAGGCGTCACACGGGTGATTGACGAACTCCGGGACAGATTCGATTGGATCATCTGCGACAGCCCCGCCGGCATCGAACGTGGTGCCACACTGGCAATGCGCCATGCCGACACAGCGGTGGTGGTGACCAACCCGGAAGTGTCGTCGGTGCGCGATTCGGATCGGATCATCGGCATGCTCGACGCGAAGACTGCGCGTGCCGAGAAGGGCGAACGGATCGAAAAGCACCTGCTGCTGACGCGGTATGATGGGGCGCGTGCGTCACGCGGCGAGATGCTGAAAACCGAGGACGTACTGGAGATCCTGTCCATCCCGCTGCTCGGCATCATCCCTGAAAGCGAGGAAGTGCTGCGGGCCTCCAATCTCGGCGCGCCGGTAACCATCGGGACTCCGAACAGCCCGGCGGCGAAGGCCTATTTCGATGCGGCACGACGACTGCGCGGTGAGACACTGGTGGTGAAGGTCCCACCGCAGCGGCGCAGCATCATGTCGCGACTGTTCGGCCGGAGGGCCGTTGCATGAATCTGATCAGCATGTTTCGCCGGCGCGACTCGGCGCCGGTCGCGCGGGAGCGACTGCAGGTGCTGCTGGCGCATGAGCGTGCCTTTATCGGCAAGTCCGACCTGCTTGCCGTGCTGCAGGAGGAGATCATCGCAGTGATCGCCAAGCACGTTTCGATCGAGCGCGAGCGCGTGCAGATCAAGCTCGACCGCGGCGACCCGATTTCCACGCTGGAAATCGACGTCGAGGTGCCGAGTGCCGCAGCCGCTGCAGCCTTGCGCGAGGAACGTCCGGCGATGGCAGGAACCTGACCGGAGGCCGCTAATTCGCGAGTAATGCGACGGGAAACATCTTCAGGATTGTCGCGACCGGCACGGCTTCGGCGACGGTTATATGAGCATGGGTTAGACGGTTGTGCAGAGTGCGCCCGGCAAGTTCGTCCGGTGCATGAAGCATCGTGTCCTGCCAACAGGACACTTTAAGGTCGTCGTTGGCATCCGCACCGGGCAAGAGGGATGCTGACAAGGCAGCGCACAGCCGCGGCACCACTACGACGCACTGCACCCCTTTGTGTGAGCGCGCGAATGCAACGACATGGTCGGCCAGCGCACCCGATACCTTCAGTGGAATATACCGACCCCGCGCAAACAGCTCTGGCTGCTCTCGCCGCAACGCAAGTGCTCGATGGATCACTGCCTGCTTTACTCTGCCGTCTCGCCAGCCTGCGGCGAGCTCGACTGGCGATCGGCCTTCGCCCAGCGCGGCAATCCTTGACGGGAAATCCACCATGCAACGATTGTCCGGGTCGACCAGCGACAAGTCCCAGAACTCGGCCCCCTGGTAGAAATCCGGCACTCCCGGCACCGTTAGTTTAAGCAGGGTTTGGGCCAGTCCGTTCACCGCGCCGGCGGGACTGATCCTGTCAGCGAACGCACGCGCGTCTGCGACGAACCCGGCGTCAGACATGATAGAATAAAGGAACGATCGCGCCGCATCCTCATATTCCAGGTTGGGCGCCGTCCAGTCGGTCGCAAGCTTCGCCTCCCGCAGCGCCTTGAGCTGCCAGCCAGCCAGGCGCTCCGTGTAGGCGCCGAGGTCGCCATCTGCCAGTGGCCAGGCTCCGACGACCATCTGGTACAGCATCGCCTCGTCGCCTGCCGCCGGCATCGGCCCTTCGCGGCGGTGCACATGGTTCATTGCGAACCAGCGGTGCACTGCGGATGCCCATTCATCGGGAATTTCGCTCAGCGCCGCGAGCCGCGCCCGCACATCCTCGCCGCGCTTATGGTCGTGCGTCGCGGTCGCCAGCATTGCGTCGGGGAAGCATCGAAGACGTTCCAGACAGTCCGCGTGGAATTCGGCCGACGTTTCGCTGAAGCGGCGCACATCGGCACCAACCTCGTTGCGCGACAGCAGAACGCCATAGCGGTAGTAAGCCGTATCTTCCACCGCCTTGGCCGCGAGCGGCGCACTCAACTGCTGGAAGCGAACCGCCACCTCTGGTGTCGCCTCCACGCCCAGCCAGCGTTCCAACCTCGCCAACGTGCCTCGATCGCCCGGCGCAACGTCGTGCATCGCCCCTGCGACCGCGGCAATCAGCGCATCCGACCGTTGCTCATGGCCGTAGCTGCGATACACAGGAAAATGCGTCAGCAGCCCAGTCAGCGCACGGCGAATCGAGGCACGCGTGACATCTCGCGTCGCCACATCGGCCAGCGCAATGCCATGCAGTGGGGTGACGACCGCCTCAAGCTGCGCGGCAAATGATCGGGTCAGCACGTCACTCCGCGCCGTTGTCTCTTCTACGTCGAAATCGGCCGGCCGGCCGCTGATCTCACTCCAGAACCGCCGCAACGGCTCCTCACCTGCCTGCGCGTGCAGCAGCGCGCTGACCTGATCCATGAAGTCGTAGCCGCTCGTGCCATCGACTTCCCAGCCATCGGGCAGGTGCTCACCGGCGCCGAGAATTTTCTCAACCACCAGCCAGGGCCGCTGTTCCGGTGCGAGCTCCTGCAACCGAGCGCGCAGACGGCGGCAATAGCCAGGCGGATCAGCAAGGCCGTCGACATGATCGACCCGCAGGCCGTCGATCAACCCTTCCTGGTACAACCGGAACAGTGTGGCATGGGTCGCCTCGAACACCGCCGCATCCTCAATGCGCAGCCCCGCCAGCCCGTTGATGTCGAAGAAGCGCCGCCAGTTGATCGAATCACCCGCGGTACGCCACCACGCGAGCCGGTAATGCTGACGCTCCAGCAGGTCGTGCAGGCGGTTCCTGCCCATCTCGGTCTTCGGATCGAATGCATGCGCCGACGCCGTGGCGATCGCAGCGTGGTCCTCCGGACGAAGAGGAAACCTGTTGTCGTAGTACGCAATCAGCGGCTCGCCGCCATCACCCACCAGGTTTAACGAGCCGCTGCGCAAAGCGTCGCCGTACGGCTCACCCAGGAACGGCGCCAGGACCTTGCCACGCAGTTCCGGGTCGGCACAGTCCCAGTCGATATCGAAGAAACCGGCGTAGTGGCTGTCACGCCCGCGGCGCAGCACATCTGCCCACCATGGGTTCTCCATGCCTCCGGCCGCCATATGATTGGGCACGATGTCGACAACCAGTCCGAGGCCGGCGGAATGCAGCGCAGCGACGAGGTGCCGCAATCCCTCCTCGCCACCGAGCTCCGGACTGACCTGCGTCGGGTCGGTCACGTCGTAGCCGTGCATCGACCCTGCCCGGGCGGTCAGGATCGGCGATGAGTACAGATGGCTGACGCCCAACCTTGCCATGTACGGCACGAGCTTGGTCGCATCCGCGAAGGTGAAGTCGCGATGCAGCTGCAGACGCATTGTCGCGCGTGGCGGGGTCATAGCCTCGGCCGCTCTGTGGCCAACTCCTCGACACGATGGGCAACGTCGGGTTGATCTAATAGCGAGTCGGCGCAGGGTGTGAGCCGCCGTCGCCAGTTTGGATGCTCATCAACGGTTCCAGGCAAGTTTGGCTGTTCCTCGAGGCCGAGCAGGTCCTCGATTGGCGGCAGGCAGAGCGGAGCCGGAGTGACGGCAACAAGGCGCAGAGCAGCGTCTACCACCGGCTTCGTTTGATGCGGCGGCGGTGCCTCACCTTCGGCCACCCCCTGCGTGACCAAGGCGTGCCACAACGCGGTGCGGTCGCCGCTGCGTTCCTCGCCCAGATCTTCCTCATTCTGGCCGGCGCCGAGCCGGCCAGTTGCCGCACGAATTTTGATATCGGTGCCACGCCACCAGCCTGCCACCGTTGGCAAGTCGTGCGTGCACGTCATCGCTACAGCGGTTTGGCTCCAGTTTCGAGGCGAGGCGAAACCCTGCCCGTTCCGCTCAAACCACAGCACGCGCATCCCGTGCAGCCCTGCGGTCTCAAGCGTCGCCTGGAACCCATCCGGCACCGTGCCGAGATCTTCCCCGATGACGATGGCCCGGTGGCGCTGCGACTCAAGCGCAAGCAGCCGCAGCAGATCGGTGAGCGGATATGCGAGATAGGCGCCGTCGGCAGGATCCGCGCCTTCCGGTACCAGCCACAGCCGCGTCAGTCCCATGACGTGGTCGATGCGAATGCCCCCCGTGTTGCGCAACACTGCGCGCAGTGTCGCGATGAAGGGAGCGAACCCGCCAGCCGCCAACGCCCGCGGGGAGAAGCTGGTCAGACCCCAATCTTGACCGCGCGGATTGAAAAGGTCGGGTGGCGCACCGATCGACATGCCTCCGAGAACCTCGTCCTGCCTACTCCACGCGTGGCTGCCCGCCGGGTCCATGCCGACCGCAAGATCGCCGATCAGCCCGATACGCATACCGGACGCAACGGCGCGGCGCTGCGCAGCGCGCAGCGAGCGATCAGCCACCCACTGCAGGAAGCAATGGAACATCACCTCCTGCTCGTGCGAGCCCGCGAAGACGGAAACCGCCGCACTGTTCGGATCCCGCAGATCGGTTGCCCACCGTCGCCAGTCGCCAGCCCCATCAGCGCTCTGAGTGGCATGCAGCGTCTCGAACACCGCATGCTGGAACAACAGGCTGCCCCCGTCGGCGCGGAAGCTGGCAAAATCAAGGTGCAGTTGGCAATCGTCCTCCACTCTTTCCAGGAACGCGTCAAACAGCGCCCGGAGCAATTGGAGCTTGGCCTTGGCGGCCTTCGGCCAATCGATAAGCTGCGCTGCTTCCAGCGCTTGGAATGCTCCATCAATCCTTTGGCTTTGCAGCGCTTCCCCCACCAGTTCGCGACCGAAGACCAGTTCGGCCGACGCATGCAACGGGTTGAGGAACAGCCGGCTGGAAGGAGAGTAGGGTCCGAACCGCTCCGGGTCAGCAGTGAACAGCGCATGCAGGGGACTCAATGCGAGCGCGTCGGCGCCGCGTGCGCCCGCGGCTGCAGCAAGATCAGCGACCCCGGCAGCATCCCCGATGCCCCCGTCCCCAGGATGGCGCAGCGCGTAAACCTGAGCAGCAATGCCCCATAACCGAGCATCGGGAACTGTGTCGTCGATCGAGTGGCAACGGCTTGGAGCGACAGCTATCACCAGTTCCCTGTCGCCCAGCTGCAACCGGTGGTAGCCGGTCTCACTGATCGCCGGGACGCGCAGTCGACCGCGCACCGAAGTCAGCGAAAGGTTTCGCGTGCCGCCGCCCTCAAGCTTGAGTTGCGCGCTCTCCGCTTCGCTTGCACCGACGTCGAGACGGGTCGGACGACCAGCCGTGGCAGTAATGAGTGGCGGCAACGTCTGCACGGTCGAGCGCCGTTGCAACAGCTTGCGACTATGCAGAAGGTCGCTCCGTGTCGCAGTCGGCAGACCGAGCGCATCAAGGATGCGGCGCAGGACGTCAGGCGCAACGAGTTTTGGGCGGCCGGCAAAATCATTCCATTCAGCGGCGATGCCGACACGACGCGCCAGGTCCTTAAGCACCTCGTCGTTCATGGGTCCGCTCGGATCTCGTCGAGGTATGCACAGGTGCAGTAACCAGGCAGCTGTCCGCCTGACATTGGCGCGTTGGTGAACAGCGGCTGCCCGTCAGCGTTGTCGATTGCCACCGGATCGCGATCGAGATTCGTCGCCAACGTTAAGACCGCGCCGTCCCCCAGCCGCCAACGCGCCAGCACCGCCTTCGGGCCTACCACTTCGGCAGAGAGTGAGCGCGTTCCGGCAAGCCGCGGCACGATCGCTGACATGCGCAGTTCCAGGAGTCGCCGATAAAGGAGTTCACGCGCCGCCCCTCGTTCCGGATCCGCACGCGGCACTGAAGCAGCAAATGTATCTGGCGAGTTCGGATCAGGAATCCGCGCGCGATTGGCAGGATCAACGAAGGCTGGGAACCTCGCGAATTCGTTGCGCCTGCCCTCGCGCACTGCATCTGCCAGTTCCGGACCATGGTCAGTGCAGAACAGAAAGGGCGTGCGGCTCGCCGTCTCTTCGCCCATGAACAACAGTGGGATCTGCGGGCACAGGATCTGCAATGCGATTGCCGCCTCCAGGGCGGCAGGGTCCGTCAACGTCGTCAAACGCTCACCGAATGCACGATTGCCGACCTGGTCATGGTTTTGCAGAAACAGCACAAACGCTGTCGGCGGCAGGTGCGCACTGGGCATGCCACGCGCTTCGCCCGTGTACTGCGTATGTTCGCCCTGGTAGATGAAGCCCTCGGCCAGACATCGCGCCAGCTTCCACGCCGGCTGGTCGGCGTAGTCGAGGTAATAGCCACTGTTCTCGCCGGTGAGCAGGACGTGCAGCACGTTGTGTCCGTCATCATTCCACTGGGCGTCGACGTCTCGCTCGAGATGCGAGGCGTCGTTGTGGTGCTCCAATACCAGATGGACGTGACGGTCGGGCTCAAGCTTAGCGCGCACCGTGGCTGCCATCTCGTCGACCCAGTCCTGTTCCAGGATTGCATGCACGGCGTCGAAGCGCAGTCCGTCGAAGCGATATTCCGTCAGCCAGTACAACACGTTCTCGGTAAAATAATCCCGCACCTCGCGCCGGCGGAAATCGATAGCCGCTCCCCACGGGGTCTGACACTCCTTGCGAAAGAACTGTGGGGCATAGAGTGACAGGTAATTCCCATCAGGCCCGAAGTGATTGTAGACCACGTCGAGAAACATCATCAGGCCGCTATCGTGTGCGGCGTCAACGAGGGCCTTCAGCTCGTCAGGCGAGCCGTAGGCGGCGTCTGGCGCGAAAGGCAGGACCCCGTCATAACCCCAGTTTCGCCTGCCAGGGAAGTCATTGACCGGCATCAGTTCAACGGCATTGACGCCGAGGGAGGTCAGTCGCGGCAGTTCTCGTTGCACCCCTTGAAAACCGCCCAGAACGCCAGCGTGAACCTCATAAAGTATTGCTTCGTGCCAGGGTCTGCCCCGCCAGCTGGTGTTGCGCCACTGATATGCGTGTGGATCGACCACGACACTCGGATCATGCACGTCGTTCGCCTGAGCGCGTGACGCCGGATCAGGCACCAGCACCCCGTCTGCCAGGCGGTAGCGGTATTGCGTGCCAGCCGGGCATTGTAATGCGGCCTCGAACCAACCGTCAGGGGAACGAGCCATCGGCACAACAGAGCCGCCTTCCAGCGCTACGCTGACGCTTTCCTGCGCCGGAGCCCATAATCTGAACCGCGTGCGGCCGTCGCCCAGGAGGTTTGCGCCGAACTGCATCAGCCAATCTCCGCGTACAGCAGCGTCGCGGCATGCGCTTCAACGGAGACATGATCGCGAACTTCGCGCTGTCCGGCTTCCGGCACCGCGGTATCCAGCAAGATGCGCGATGGAACACGCGGTTCTGGCAGACGGAATTGTCGCACCTGTTCGGTGGGGTTGAGCAACAGGGTCAGAATCGTCGCAGCTCCTTCATGACCGCGCATGGCACGACGCAAAATCAACGTGCGCTGCTCGACATCGTTCCACGCGTCTGACGGCATTGTGGCGCCGCGCTGGTCGAACCAGCCAATGTCGGCGACCCCGGCCGTCGGATACTCGGTGCCATGCAGAAACCGCGGATGCCGCAACACCGGGTGCTCGCGTCGCAGCGCGATCAGCCGAGCGACAAACTCGGTCAAGGCAAGTCCCGGCGGCGAAGCCGCCATGCTCCAATCCAGCCAGGAAATTTCGTTGTCCTGGCAATAGGCGTTGTTGTTGCCCGCCTGGGTTCGGCCGAACTCGTCACCAGCCAACAGCATCGGCGTTCCAGCGGACAGGAACACCGTGGCGAGCATGGCACGCTTGACCCGCTCCCTGGTCGCCACGATAGCCCGATCACCCGTGGGACCTTCAGTACCCCAATTGCTGGTAAAATTGGCGGGATGGCCGTCGTTATTTGCTTCGCCATTCGCCTCGTTGTGACGCTCAACGTAGCTCACAGCGTCCGTGAGGGTGAATCCATCGTGTGACGCGACAAAGTTGATCGAGGCCCAGGGACGCCGGCCCTGCCGCGCAAATACATCGGCGGAACCCGCGAGACTGGCGGCAATAGATGGACGCTCTCCGCGGTCTGCGCGCCAGAATCGCCGGACGCTGTCACGGAACCGGTCGTTCCACTCAGCGAACCCAGGAGGGTGATTGCCAAGCTGGTAGCCGCCTGGACCGATATCCCAGGGCTCGGCGATCAGCTTCACCTTGGCCAGTACCGGATCCTGACGCAGCGCGTCGAAGAAGCCGGCATTCGGATCGAAGCCGTACGATTCGCGCCCCAGCGTGGCGCAGAGATCGAACCGGAACCCATCGATGTGATATGAAGTGACCCAGTAGCGCAGCGAGTCAAGCACCATCTGAAGCACCCGCGGGTGCGACAGATTGAGCGTGTTGCCGGTGCCGGTGTCATTCACCGTACGCCGCGCGTCGCCTGCCTCCAGCCGATAGTAACTGGCGTTGTCCAGACCACGAAACGAAAGGGTCGGCCCGGTCTCCTCGGTCTCGGCCGTGTGATTGTAGACCACGTCGAGGATCACCTCGATACCTGCCGCATGCAGTCGGCGCACCGCGATACGCAGTTCGTTGGGCGAGCCGCTGGACAGATAGGTTCGCTCCGGCGCGAAGAAGCCGAGAGTGTTATAGCCCCAGTAGTTGCGCAGCCCGCGTAGCTGCAGGGTACGATCCTGAACGAAGGCTTGCACCGGCATAAGCTCGACCGCGGTGATGCCAAGATGGCGCAGATGATCGATCATTCCCGGATGCGCCAGTCCGGCAAATGTGCCACGCTCGGCTGGGCGGATGTCCTCACGCAGCATAGTCAGCCCGCGTACATGTGCCTCGTAAATCACCGTATCTGACCACGGCACCGCGGGGGGATGATCATCGCCCCAGTTGAACGAGTCATCGGTAACCACGCCTTTCGGCATGAATGATGCGCTGTCGCGCCGGTCGAATGACAGATCGCCTCGGGCGGAGTGCAGGCGAAAGCCATACAGCGCATCCGACCAGTGCAACGTGCCGAATATCGCCCGCGCATACGGATCGAGCAGCAACTTGTGGTGGTTGAACCGATGCCCTTGCTCTGGGGCATACCTGCCGTAGGCACGATAGCCGTACAACAGCCCGGCCGTCGCGTCAGGCAGGTAGCCGTGCCAGATCTCATCGGTATATTCTGGCAACGTGTAGCGGGCGATCTCATGCCTGCCTGAAGGCTCGAACAGGCAGAGTTCAATTCTTTCGGCATGTGCCGAGAACACGGCGAAGTTGATGCCGAGACCGTCCCACGTTGCACCGAGCGGGTACGCCTGGCCCGGCAGCAACGCGTCAGGCAGATGATGCATGCGTCTCGGTCAGTTTGCCGGGCGCATGAACACCGTCGCCAGTGGCGGCAACGTCAACTCGAGCGACTGCGCCTCGCCATGACTCTGCACCGCCGTCGTCGGCACCGCGCCACCGTTGCCCATGTTGGAACCGCCATAGAAGGAGGAGTCGGTATTGAGCAGTTCGCGCCACAGGCCAGGGCGCGGTACGCCGATCCGATAGCCGGACCGTGGCACGGGGGTCATATTCGACACCACCAGAACGGGGGGGGCTTCGTCATTCCCATAACGCAGGAAGGCAAAGACGGAGTTCGCAGTGTCATCCCCGACCACCCAGCGAAAGCCGGTCGACACCGTATCGCGCTGGTGCAGCGCGGCTTCCCCGGCGTAAATGCGGTTCAGATCGCGCACCAGCCGCTGGATGCCGAGTTGCAGCGGATTGCCGAGTGCCGTCCAGTCGATCTCGCCGTCGTGACTCCATTCATGTTCCTGTGCGATCTCGCCGCCCATGAACAGTAGCTTCTTGCCGGGATGGCCCCACATATAGCCGAAATAGCTACGCAGGTTGGCAAAACGCTGCCAGTTGTCGCCCGGCATTTTGCCGATCAGTGAGTGCTTTCCGTACACCACCTCGTCATGTGACAGCGGCAGGACAAAGTTCTCCGAGAAGGCATACAGCAGGCCAAACGTCATGTCGTTGTGGTGCCAGTGCCGATGCACCGGATCATATTCAATGTAGCGGAGCGTGTCGTGCATCCAGCCCATGTTCCACTTGTACCAGAAGCCAAGTCCGCCCTCGCTGATCGGACGCGACACGCCAGGCCATGCAGTGGACTCCTCGGCAATGGTAATGGCACCGGCACAGCGCTCGCCGACAACCGCGTTGAAGTGGCGCAGAAAGCCAATCGCCTCCAGGTTCTCGCGTCCGCCGTAGATGTTGGGGATCCACTGCCCCTCGGCACGCGAGTAGTCGCGATACAGCATCGACGCCACAGCGTCGACGCGCAGTCCATCGACATGGAACTGCTCCAGCCAATAGAGCCCTGAGGCGATGAGGAATCCCTGCACCTCCCGTCGGCCAAAGTTGTAGATATAAGTGTTCCAGTCCTGATGGTATCCCTCGCGCGGGTCCTGGTGCTCATACAGGGCCGTGCCGTCGAACCGCGCCAGACCATGCGCATCGGTCGGGAAATGTGCCGGCACCCAGTCCACCAGGACGCCGATATCAGCGCGGTGGCAGGCATCGACGAAACGGGCAAAGCCTTCGGGTGGGCCGAACCGCGCACTGGGCGCGAACAAGCTGAGCGGTTGATACCCCCAGGAGCCCCCAAATGGATGCTCGGCCACCGGCATCAGCTCGATATGCGTGAAGCCCATCTCACTGACATAGGGTACCAGACGCTCCGCCAACTCATCCCACGTCGGAATCCGACCTTCCGGATGAAACCATGATGCGGCGTGCATCTCGTAGATGGTGATCGGCGCGTCAGTGGCGTGGTGGCGGCGGCGGTGCTGCATCCAGGTTTCATCGTGCCAGGCGAACGGTGCAGGGTCCATGACCACCGAAGCGGTGGCCGGCGGCGCCTCGGTCGCGCGGGCCAACGGATCGGCCTTGAATGGAAGCTGAAAACCGTCCGGACCGATGATGGCGAACTTGTACCGTGCGCCAGCGCCGATGCGCGGTATGAACAACTCCCACACGCCGGCCGGATAGCGCAGCCGCATCGGATTGCGCCGCGCGTCCCAGCTATTGAAATCACCCACCACCGAAACAGCGCGCGCGTTCGGTGCCCATACCGCAAACCGGACGCCGGTGACGCCGTCGACCGTCGTCACGTTGGCTCCGAGATGCGCGGCCAGTTCGAAATGCCGACCTTCGTTGAACAGATGCAGATCCAGTTCGCCAAGCAGCATACCGAACGAATACGGATCTTCGGTCTCCTGCACGGCACCGGGCCAGGTGATGCGCAGCAGATAAGGTTCCTCGCTTCCGACCCGGCCAGCGAATAGTCCTTGCGGCAGCATCGGCGACAGCCTCGCGAGTGGCGCACCGGTCGAACGCGCCAGCACCTCTACCTCCAACGCGCCAGGCAGGAAGGCGCGTACGATTCGCCCCGCGGCGGTATCGAAAGGTCCTAGCGCAGCGAACGGATCGCCCAGCCCGCCGGCGGCCAAGGCCTCCGCCATCCCGGTCGGCAGGCCAGTCAGTTCTACAACATCGTTCATGCCGGCACCTGCGTAAGCAATTGCGCCAGGCCATGCAGCGGCACATCAATCCAGGCCGGTCGGTTGGCCGCCTCATAGGCGATCTCGTAGGCCGCCTTCTCGATCAGGAACAGCCGTAGCAGATCCTGTTCAACTCTTGTGTCCTCCGCCGGAAGGACCTCGGCATAACCAGCGAGAAAGCAATGTGTGGCGCGTTCAACGAACGTGCGGAGGAAAGCGTCACGCTGTGGATCGGCGACGTGCGCCTGGGTTGTGAGGCTCTTGCGCTTCATCACTGCCGCCGCGTAATCGAACGAGCGCAGCATTCCCGCCACATCGCGCAGCCGATGATTCTTGCTGCGGCGCTGCGCCAAAGGCTTCGCCGGCTCGCCTTCAAAATCGATGATGTAAACGTCGCCGTTGGCGATCAGCGCCTGACCGAGATGCAGGTCACCGTGAATGCGGGTTACGATCGAACCGAGCCCAGACCGTGCAAGCCGGCGCACCGCGTCCTCCAGGTTTTCGCGCTCCGCCTTGATGGCGGCGAGATTCTGGGCCGCTTCGCCCTCGACGTCGCTGAGCCCATCCAGCGCGGCGAACGCCGTCGCAAGCTGCTCCTCTGCCTGCTGCGTCCACTGCATGACCAACGCTTCGCTGGCCTGCTCCGGCATAAACACGGGGTCGTCCGACGATCCAGCCAGCACGGCATGCATCTCGGCAAGGCGGCGTCCGAACAGAGTGGCTATGGCACCGTAATCCTCGTGCTCTTCAGCTTCGGTCGCCTGCGTCTCTTCGGTTCCTGCGGTCAGATCCGATAGGCCCCGCGTCAGCAGATCCAGCGTCCAGGTCCACGCGTCCCCCTGGTTGCGGATGAACCCTTGCGCCACGGCGATTGTGTGGCGCTGACCTTCGGGATCAAGGCGCACCACTTCCCCGAGCAGCGGCGGAATATTGGTGTAGCCGTGCTCAGTCAGATATCGGCCCATCTCCGCCTCAGGATGCGGACCGATCGCGATGCGCCGGAACAGCTTCAGCATGGCGATGTCGCCAACGATCATCGACGAGTTGGATTGCTCAACTGATAGCCAACTCATCTCCACGTCTGGCGGCACAACTATATCGGCCATCCGCGAGGTCGGTTCGAAGCGAATCTCGCCGGTCTTATCGCCCGCCGCCATCCCGGCCAGCAAGCCACTGGCGAATTCCGGCAGCGCGAACGCATCGGTCAGCAATCCGACATGAGCGCCACGGCGAACCCGCGCGAGCGCCAGTTGCACCGGGAGCGGGCCAGTCTGCCGATCCTCCCAGGCGATCGCCATCGGCAACAACCAGCGGGCTGTTCCGGTCGGTGCCTCGGTCTCGATTTCCGCCAGCAATATTTCTTGCTCCGTGTGCGGCAGCGGAACAAGTGACACCACCCGCACCGTGCGCAACGTCTGATCTTTCATGGCGAACCATCGACGCTTGGCCAGATACGCAGGCAGAACCTCGCGCTCCAGGACAGCGCGATTGGTCGCCAAAGCATCGTAAAGCCGCGTCCGCAAAACGATTGTCTGATATTCGGGCATGGGCTCTGGCGCGGGCGTATGCGTTGTCGGCCAGCCCGCCTCCTCATCTGCAAGCAGGAACCAATAAAAGCCGTAGGGCGGAAACGTCAGCAGATAGTTGAGCTGACCGATCGGCGGAAACACCGAACCGCCGTCCAGCTCCACCGGCGTGCGACCGGCAAACTCAGAAAGCTCGAGTTCCACCGACTGCGGTGTGCGCGCAAGGTTGGCAACGCACAGGATAGTGCGGCCTTCGTGCTCGCGCAGATAGGCGAGCACCTTGCGGTTCTTCGGATACAGCAGCCGGAAAGTGCCACGGCCGAACACGTTGTACTGCCGGCGCACCGCGATGACGCGACGCATCCAGTTCAGCAGCGAGTGCCGGTCGCTCTGCTGCGCCTCCACATTCACCGCCTCGTAGCCGTACAGCGCATCCATGATCGTCGGCAGCACCAGCCGCGACGGATCGACGCGCGAGAACCCGCCATTGCGGTCGAATGACCACTGCATGGGCGTGCGCACGCCGTCGCGGTCGCCCAGATGGATGTTGTCACCCATGCCTATCTCGTCGCCGTAGTAGATCACCGGCGTTCCAGGCATCGACAGCAGCAGATAGTTCATCAACTCCAGGCGGCGGCGGTCGCGCTCCAGCAGCGGTGCAAGGCGACGGCGGATTCCGAGATTGAGCCGCGCACGACGATCGGCGGCATAGGTCTCCCACAGAAAGTCACGCTCGCTCGACGTCACCATCTCCAACGTCAGCTCGTCATGATTGCGCAGAAAGATGGCCCATTGGCTGTTCGGCGGAATATCCGGCGTCTGGCGGAGAATATCGGTGATCGGGAAGCGATCCTCCCGGGCGATCGCCATATACATCCGCGGCATCAGCGGGAAGTGGAACGCCATATGGCATTCGTCGTCGTTGCCGAAATACTCCTTGGCATCCTCCGGCCACTGGTTCGCCTCCGCCAGCAGCATCCGATCCGAATAATGTCGGTCCAACTCGGCGCGGATCTGCTTCAGCACCGCGTGGGTTTCCGGCAGGTTCTCGTTGTTGGTCCCCTCCCGCTCCACCAAGTAAGGCACCGCGTCCAGCCGCAGCCCATCCACTCCCATGTCCAACCAGTAGCGCAGGACAGCGAGCACCTCCTTCAGCACCCGCGGATTGTCGAAGTTCAGATCCGGCTGATGCGAATAGAACCGATGCCAGTAGTAGGCGCCAGCGACCTCGTCGTAGGTCCAGTTCGACTTCAGAGTATCGACAAAGATGACGCGCGTCGCGGCATATTTCTTGTCGTCCTGCGACCAGACATAGAAATCGCGATAGGAGGATCCTGGCCTCGCCCGCCGCGCGCGCTGGAACCATGGATGCTGGTCGGAGGTGTGGTTGACCACCAACTCGGTGATCACGCGTATCCCACGCGCATGCGCCGCAGCGATGAAACGTCGCGCATCTCCGAGTGTGCCATAGTCCGGATGGACGCCGCGATAGTCACTGATGTCATACCCGTCATCGCGCCGTGGCGACGGGTAGAAGGGCAGCAGCCAGATCGTGTTGACGCCGAGATCGGCGATGTAATCGAGCTTCGAGATGAGCCCCGAAAAGTCGCCGATGCCATCGTTGTTGGCATCGAAGAACGATTTAATGTGAAGCTGGTAGATGATCGCGTCTTTGTACCACAACCCGTCTGGGCTAACGGTGGTCGTGGTCAGGGTCTCGGGTGCTGTGGCGATGTCCATTAGGGCGCCACCCGCCAGATGCAGAACGGCAACTCGCCAGGATCGAGCCGGACGCGTTGCTGCTTGCCGTGCCAGACAAAGCTGTGGCCTCTCATCAAATCGGTGGCCGCAAGCGACTGGTCGTCCGCAAGCCCCCACTCCCACAGCGGGATCTCGATGCCGGTCTCCTGTACATTGTGCGGGTCCAGGCTGACTGCGACCAGTATCATGTCGCGCGCCCCCGGGATGCGTTTGCCATAGAGCAGCACCTGATCGTTGAACGCCGGGTAGAATGTCACGTTGAGATGCGTCTGCAACGCCGGGTTCGCCCGTCGGATGCGATTGAGCGCGGAAATTTCCGCGACGATATTGCCCGGCGCGCCAAAGTCACGGACGCGTATCTCGTATTTCTCTGAATCCATGTACTCTTCACGCCCCGGCAATGGGGTTGCCTCGCAGACTTCGAAGCCAGAGTACATGCCCCACAGGCCGGACAGCGTGCCGGCGAGCACAGCGCGGATCAGAAAGGCAGGCCGCCCGCCGGTCTGCAGAAATGGCGGGTTGATGTCCGGGGTATTGACGAAGAAGTTAGGGCGGAAAAGGTCGCGCACAGGCGGCGCGTTCAGTTCCGTCAGGTACTCGATGATCTCGTGCTTGGTATTGCGCCAGGTGAAGTAGGTATAGGACTGGGTAAAACCAACCTTGGCCAATCGGTACATCAGCTTCGGGCGAGTGAACGCCTCCGACAGGAAGATGACATCCGGATGCCGGCCGCGGATGTCGGCGATCATCCAGTACCAGAACGGCAAGGGCTTGGTGTGGGGGTTGTCGACGCGGAAAATGTGCACGCCCTGATCCACCCAGAACTGCACGACATCACGGAGCGCGAACCACAGCTCGGGAAACGCCGCCGCGGCATAGAAATCCGGATTGACAATATCCTCGTACTTCTTTGGCGGGTTCTCCGCAAATCGAATGGAACCGTCTGGGCGCCAACGGAACCAGTCAGGATGTTCGCGCAGCCATGGATGGTCAGGCGAACACTGGACCGCGAAGTCGATCGCGATCTCCAGCCCGTTATCCTTCGCAGCGACAACCAGCCGACGAAAGTCGTCGAGCGTGCCAAGCTCCGAATGAACGGACGCGTGTCCCCCTTCGCGACTGCCGATTGCGTAGGGGCTGCCGAGATCATTGGGACCCGCGCGCAGGGCGTTGTTGCGGCCTTTACGGTTGGTCGTGCCGATCGGATGGATCGGCGGGAAGTACAGCACGTCGAAGCCCATCGCCCTGATCGATGGAAGCCGGGCGATGACGTCGCTGAATGTGCCATGCCGTGCCGGATCGTCGGTGGCAGAGCGTGGAAACATCTCATACCAGCTGGCAAAGCTGGCTTGAGGCCGATCCACCTCGACCGCGATCGGCGGCTTGTATTCCGCGAGATATGGATGCTCGTCCGCCGTCCGCATCGCCGACGCCGTCTCCGGCGCGAGCAGCTGCGCAACCTGCTGCTCGGGCTCCAATGACGCAACCCGCTCGGCGATTATCGACAATCGGGTATGTGTGCATGTGCCGGCGCGCGCTGCCGCTGCCTGGAGCATGCTGCGGCCCTCCTCGACCTCAAGGGTCACGACCTGACCCGCCGCGTGCTTGGCTTCGAGATCATGACGAAAAGTGCCCCAGGCATCCCACCACGCCTGGATGGTAAAGCGGTGCCGGCCGACACGGTCCGGCACAAAGCGCCCCTCCCAACGATCGTTCACCACCAATTGCATCGGCACGCGATGCCACCCCGCCTCATCTGCGGCAGCCCACAGCACCTCGGCGGCAAGAACATCATGGCCATCAGCGATGATATCGGCGCTGACCACGACCTCCTCGCCCACAACCCGCTTTACTGCGAAAGACCCGCCAGGGACCTGCGGCTCAACTGCCTCGATGCCGATCCGCCGGGCGGCCATTCGCGCCGGCTGCAAGTCCTCGTCGCTGACAAGCGGTCTGACGACCGGTTCTGTCACGGCGCAAGCAAGGGTGCGCACCTCGCCGGGCGCCATCGTCGTATCGTGACCTTGCGCGGCACTCTGTAACACAAACGCTGTGCCAGCCTGCGGCGGCAAAGGCGACAGCGTTAGGTCGACAGGCGCGCTGCGCGACAGGTCCGGATTGAGCAGCACCAGGACGGCGCGCGAGGCGAAACGAATGTCCGGTGCGTTCGACCGCAGCAGCGCCGTGATGGCGTCGCCCGCCGTGGTCAATTGCCGCATCTCACCGTCAACCTGGTATTCGGCCAATTGCTCCGTCAGGGCGTTGGCGACAGCGACCTCGTGCGGAATGTCGCCTGGGGCCTCGTTGCGCGCGCGCCGCAGATCGTCCGGACCGGCGAGTGCCGCATCGAACGGCCGGCGAGCCGCGTATTCGAAGCCCATCGGGACGAACAGGCCGCCGCCCACGGCAGCTGCCGCTTGCACAGCGAAGCGATAGGCTTCAGTCAGATCACTGCCGGGCGAGAGACGCGCAGCGCGGCGGTCGAAGAACGATGGTTCAGGCGAGGCCATTGGCGGTGCGATTCGGCGCAACAGGTCGTACTCCTCGACGAACCATGGAGCACGGCCGTCCCACCATGCCAGAGACGAGCATGTATGATCGAAGCCCAGACCTTCCAGACGCGGCAGGGCAGATCGGTCGACGCCGGGCGTCCAGGCAAGAAAGTCGCAGGATTCCAGTGCGCCGATTAACCTGCGCCAGAAAGCGGCCGGCACCCGTTCGGGATCCAGGCAGCGGAAGCCGCTGACGCCGGCCTGGACGAGACGTGAAAGCCGATCAACCCACCACTCCGCCATCGCTTCGGCAACGTCGGTCTGCTGCAGCCTTGCGTAGGCGACATCTAGTCGGCGCAACCCCCGCAATGGGCTCAGCGGAGCCCCGCAGTCGCCAGAGGAAAACCAAGGTTCGTGGCGTCGGCGAATCGGCGCGTCTGCCGCCACCTGGTCTATCGACAGGTCGAGCCAGATCCGCAGATCGCAGTCTGCGCCCCAGCGCGCAATCTGCGCAATGCCTTCGTCGGCAGTCCCTGACCAACCCAGCGCCGGGTGCAGTGCCTCGTGATCTGCGGTAATGAAAATGTCGCCACTCGCCCCGGGCGCGAAGGGCGGTGCGACACAGACGGTGTCGAATCCCATCTGGCGACAGTGTTCGAAATGTGCTGGCCACTCCGGTAGTGCGCCGGCGACCAGCGGGTGCAGATGATAGAGACGTGGTGGCGGCATGCGGTGCGATATTCCGGTTGTTCAGAAGGAAATCTGGGTCTCTTTGCCCGAACGCATGAGGATGATGCCAGCGCCAGTTTGCGGCAGACGATTGGCATCCGCCCCAACGTTTGAGCCGTCATCCATTCACTTACCCGGGAGCGTGGGCGGCAACAAATACGCGTGAGCGAACGTCGTATCCGGTTATTAACATTTGGCAAGTGCGGGGGTTCCCGCAAGCCGCCCGACGATTGGAACCCATGTGAGGCGGTGTGCTCTAACGATGAGGCGCATCGATGCGGCGATCACCACGGACGAGAAGGACGCGGAGCAGGCTGATCGGATTCGCGCTGCTCGCCGTCGCCCTGATGCGGCACTCGCTGCGCTCTCGACGCACCTATCCACTCGAGCAGCGACTCGCGATGCTGCCGCGTCATGGTCTTCCCCTTGAGCAGACAGTGGTGGTCCGCTGGAACGATCACCAGGTGCCATATATCGATGCGCGCAGCGATCACGACATTGCTGTCGCGCTCGGGCTGGTACACGCACATCTTCGTCTCGGGCAGATCGAGTCGATGCGGCGCCTTGCGCAAGGTCGCGTATCCGAGATGATTGGCCAGGCCGGGATCGAAATTGACCGGCTGATGCGCACGCTCGACGTTGGGCGAGCGGCTCCGGCGATCCTGGCCGAAATGCCGTCCGCCACGCGAGACTGGCTGCAGGCATTCGTGGCCGGACTGAACCACCACATCACACACGTCCGGCCGTTGCCCGCGGAGTTCAGACTGCTCAACCTGCAACCAGAACCATGGTGTGCCGCCGACATCGTCGCCCTGGGCCGCCTCGCCGGCGCTGATGTCAGCTGGCTTCCCTGCGCCCAGTTGCTCCGATTTCGCGGCGACCTCGACTGGCCGCAACTCTGGCGCAGGCTGCTCGCTGTCGATGGCCTGACATGCGGGACGGGAGCACGAGACGGGGCGGCAACGCCGTTCATGCGATCGGGCAGCAATTCCTTCGTCGTCGCCGCGTCCCGCAGTTCAAGTGGCGCTGCGATGATCGCCAGCGATCCGCATCTCGGGATCAT
Organism: Acetobacteraceae bacterium; assembly: GCA_024280945.1. Classification (GTDB taxonomy): domain Bacteria; phylum Pseudomonadota; class Alphaproteobacteria; order Acetobacterales; family Acetobacteraceae; genus JAMXLO01. Next base: position 85,339 of record JAMXLO010000088.1, on the reverse strand, counting down.
GCTGCCGAACGCTTGGCTGCTTGCGGTGTGCCGTTCGCCATCGTTCCAGGCTGCGGGTTTGATGCTGCCGGGATTGCCGTTCGTGGCGCTGGGGCGCAATCCCTGGATCGCCTGGGGCGGCACCAGCCTGCATGCATCCTGCAGCGAACTCGTCGCTGTGCCGGCGGAGGAAGTGCCGCGGCTGAAGGAGCGCGAAGCGGAACTGAATGTGCGCTGGGGACGCAAACACAGGATCCGCATCCGCGAAAGCCGATGGGGACCGATCGTATCGGACGTCGGCTTTCTCAAGGCAGGCGGCGCAACGCTGGCACTGCGCTGGATGGGGCATCTACCGTCCGACGAGAGTACGGCCATGCTGGCAGCCAATCGCGCCCGCAACTGGGACGAATTTCAGACAGCCTTCCGAGGCTTTGCCATTCCGGGACAGAATATGCTGTGCGCCGATTCTACTGGTCGCATCGGTCGCCTGATGGCTGTCCGTGTGCCACAGCGAAGCCACAGGATGCGCGACGACATCGTCGTCCGGCCGATGGCCGACGACGGCTGGGACGCGCCGGCAGGCAGTGCGGAACTGCCACAGACGGTCGATCCGCCAGATGCATGCATAACGTCCGCCAATGAGCGACCCAAGCAGTGCAGCGCACTGATCGGCTCCCTGTTCTCCGCAGGCGATCGAAAGCGAAGGCTCGACGAGCTGCTCGCGCATGTGGATCGCGCATCGTTCGACGCAGTGGCACGGATCCAACGCGATACGCATTGGGAACCAGCCCGTGAACAACGCCAGCAGCTTCTGGCCTGGCTGGACAATGCCGAGATCGGCTCTCGACAACGCCTTTTCGCCGATACGGTCGCGGCCTGGGATGGCTGCTACGCCTGCGATTCGCGCGGTGCCCTCACGTTCGAACTGTGGTGCTACCATCTGGCGCACCTGCTCGTGCCGGCACGCCGGCGGGCAATTTACAGCGCGTCGTGGGGAGCGCGGCGGCTTATCTGGGATGATATCCGCTCGGCCGATCCGCAACGACGGAGCCGCGCAGTGCGCAAGGCGCTTCGCAAGGCAGCCAATGCCATCGGCGCGCAGGAGACCTGGGGAAGCCGCCATCGGCTGCGCCTAGGCCACCCGCTGGCGCTGGTCCCGGTGCTCGGCCGCGCCTGGACGTTCACCGATCTGCCGACCGGTGGCGGCGCCGACACATTGATGAAGACGGCACACAAGCTGACGAACCGCAGACATGCCACCACCTACGGCTCAACGGCGCGACATATTTCCGACCTGTCGGACCTCGACCGCAATTATCTCGTGCTGCTGGGCGGGCAGGATGGCTGGCTCGGCAGCACGACCTTTCTCGATCAGGTCGCACTGTGGCAGCAGGGCAAGTATATCACGCTGCCACTGCGCACCGAGACGGCGCGCGCAACCTACCCGCATGTCACGCGGCTCGAACCATGACGGTCGGCGTGCCATTCGATGCAACGCCACTGCTCCGTCGCTACGCCCGACACCGCCTCACACAGTTGGCGCGGCAAGACCCTGTCGCTGAACAACAACGCCAGCTGCTGCGCCTTGTGGATCGCGCGCGCAATACGCGCTTTGGCCAGGACCATGACTTCGCTTCCGTGCGGTCGGTGCGTGATTTCCAGGACCGGGTCAGGCTGCGACGTTACGAGGATATGTGGCAGATCTACTGGCAGTCGAGTTTCCCTCGGCTGGTCGACTGCACGTGGCCCGGGACTATCCCATTCTTTGCCCTCTCCTCCGGCACGACCAGCGGAACGACCAAGTACATTCCATGCTCGGTTGAGATGAATCGTGCGAATGCATGGGCCGCGATCGACATCCTGGTGCAGCACATCGCAAACCGACCGAAAAGCCGCGTGCTCGCGGGCAAGAGCTTCATGCTCGGCGGTAGCACGGATCTGACGCAACTTGCGCCGCGCATACGTGCCGGCGATCTGAGCGGCATCGCCGCGAGCCAGGTCCCCTGGTGGGCGCAGCGCTACTCATTTCCTCCGCGCAAGCTCGCACTGATCGCCGACTGGGAAGAGAAGGTGGAAAAACTCGCGCATGCCTGCCAGCAGCAGGACATTCGCGCAATCAGCGGCACACCGAGTTGGCTGCTGATCTTCTTTGAGCGGCTGTTCGCGTTGAGCGTCGATATGCCAGCACGCCTGCATGACGTGTTTCCAAACCTCGAATTGCTGGTGCATGGTGGTGTGAACTTTATGCCCTATCAACATCAGTTCACCGAGCTGCTGCGGGGCAGTTCTGCCGAGTTGCGCGAAGTCTATCCGGCAAGTGAGGGCTTCTTTGCAATTGCCGACCGTGGCTCTGGGGCCGGCATGCGCCTGAATGTAGACAACGGCCTGTTCTATGAATTTGTCCGTCCAGACGAGCTGTCGCATGACAATCCGACGCGCTGCTGGCTTGCCGATATACAGACAGGTGTGAACTACGCGTTGGTTGTCAGCAGCTGCGCCGGGCTATGGGCCTACGTCGTTGGCGACACCATCCGCTTCCTGGACCTGCATCCGCCGCGGCTGCTGTTCACCGGCCGGCTGACTTATTTCCTGTCAGCATTCGGCGAGCATCTCACCGGCGAAGAAATCGAGCACGCGATCAGCCAGGCAGCCGAAGCGATTGGCGCCAACGTGGCCGACTTCGCCGCCGGCGCGGTGTTTCCCGACGTCAGCGACTCAAGGGGCGGTCATGCCTTCGTTGTGGAATTCAACGCTCCTGCGCCGGGTTCCCACCAGATCGAGGCATTCGCTCAGGCGCTGGACTCCGGCCTGAGCAGACGAAATGACGACTACCGTGCACACCGGTGCCGTGGCTTCGGTCTCCGACCACCGGAGGTGATAGCCATTCATCGCGGCACTTTCGCTGCGTGGATGAAGCAGCGCGGACAACTCGGCGGCCAACACAAGGTCCCGCGTATCATCAACGATCAGGCGCTGTTCGAGGATTTGCGGCAATTCGCCACAACTCCAGCGGGTAAGGGTAGCGCGGCTCGGGCGCCGTGATCGCTGGGCCGCTGCCGGATGGCCCCACCGGTCAAGCACAAGAATCGGTGTAGCCACACAATCCTGCCCGATTGTTGCGGCGGGAACTGTTAATGCTCCATGCCGTACCCAGCCGTCGGCGGCTGCTCTCGCTTGGTGCCGCTGCGGCGCTCCAGGGGTGTGCATCAATCCCTGACATCGACAGGTATCTGGCCACGCCGGATGATCCGCTGCAGCGCCATTATACGACACAGCGGGCGTTGTCCGACGGATCGCTGGTATTCGGCAATCAGACCCGGCTGTTGATGGACGGCGCGCAAGCTTTACCGGCGATGTTCCAGGCAGTGGCTGCGGCACGCGACCACATCAACCTCGAGTATTTCATCTTCGAAGATGTCGAAGTCGGCGGCATTCATCTCTCCGACCTGCTGATCGACAAGCTGAACCGCGGCGTGGCGGTGAACGTCATTTACGACGCTTACGGTTCACAGACCACACCGGGTGAACTGTTCGATGCGCTCCGTCGTGCCGGAGCGATCGTGCTGACCTATCACCCTATCAACCCTGTTACACTGCTGCATGCCAACGACCGCGACCATCGCAAAATCATGGTAGTGGACGGACGGATCGGCTTCACCGGTGGCATCAACCTCTCGCGCGTTTACGAGAATCCGACCTCCGCAGGCATCCCGCCCAACGGTGACACGCGATACGCCTACTGGCGCGACACCGCGGTCGAGATCCGTGGGCCCGCTGTGGCGGAACTGCAGCGCCTGTTCTTCGCCACCTGGAAACAGCAGAATGGCGATCCGGTACGTCGCGCCAACTACTTCCCGCCGCTGCCGCGTCAGGGCGTGCAGACCGTTCGCATCATCGGCAGCGCTCCTGGCGACGATCAGCCGCACTATTACATCTCGCTCGAGGAAGCGATCCGCGCCGCCCGCAGCCGCATCTGGCTATCCACCGGCTATTTCGTGCCGCCGCACCAGGAGCGCGAGGATCTTGGCAAGGCCGCCCGCCGCGGTATCGACCTGCGCATCGTCGTGCCGAGCCAGAGTGACGTGGAAGCCGCCGTCTACGCCGGACGCGCTGCTTATGGCGATCTGCTCGAGCGAGGGGCGCATATCTACGAAATGCAGTCTGCGGTGCTGCATTCGAAGCTCGCCACCGTCGACGGCGTGTGGACCGCTGTCGGCTCCTCCAACCTCGATCGGCGCAGTGTCGTATTCAACAACGAGGTCGACGCCATCATCCTCGGCGCCGATACCGCCGCGCAGGTCGAGGCTCTGCTGCAAAGTGACATGGCGAAGTCCAGGGCCGTCACGCTGCAAGCCTGGGAAGATCGTCCGCTGCGCGAGCGGATGCGCGAACTGGATGCCCGGATCTGGCAATACTGGATGTAACTACCCTAGCTGCCGAGCAGATGAAACACTGTCTGCAGCAGCATGCCTGCTCCTGCGACAACGACGACCACTCCCAGCAACCGCCGCAACACGAGCTGCGGCAGCGCATGCGCGATCGGCGTTCCGACTGCTATCCCAACCGACAATGCAATAGCCAGCAACGCCGCAAGCCGAACATCCACGAGGCCAGCCCGGAAATTGGCCACGCTCGCCAACGCCGCGATCGGCAGCGCGATTGCCTGGCCCAGACCGATTGCCGGCAGCACCGGCATGTCCAGCAACAACAGCATCGGCAACAGCACGAATGCGCCCCCTGCCCCGGTCAATGCCGAGACGAACGCTGTGCCGCCGCCCAGCCCGACCAAAGTGGCGCCGCCTAAACGTTGGCCGGTGATCGCGACACTGCGCGGTGAGCGCAATGCATAGAGACCGCCTGCCAGCAGCAGCACGCCGATAGCCGCTTCCAGCAACGCGGCAGGTGCACCGCGCGCCGCCAACGCTCCCGCCCAGGCCGCCGGCAGCGCGGCAAGGCACAGCGGCCACGCGTCCCGCCAAACGATCGAGCCGCGCCGCCCATACATCACCACAGCAACGGCGCAGCCCGGGATATAGCTGAGCAATGCTGCCGAAATCGCCCGTTTGACATCGATGCCCAGTGCCAGCGTCAGGATCGGCACCAGCAGCACGCCACCGATGCCGGTCGCACCGATGGCAACACCCAAGACAATGGCAGCGATCCCCGCCGCGAGCAGCGGTGTCATGACAAATGGCGCAACCGCCGCTCCAATGTTTAGGCTGACCGCGACCTGTCAGCTGACCGGGAGGCCAAACTATGAACATCCGCTTCGATGGCAAGACCGTTGCCGTCACCGGCGCGGGCCGCGGCTTTGGCCGCTGCATCGCCCAGACCTTCGCTCACCTTGGCGCACGCGTGTTTGCCACCGACATCATGGCCGATGAGCTCGCCGAAACCTCCGCGCAGGGCGGGATCACGCCAAAGGTGGTCGACCTGCGTGACCGAGCGGCGGGAGCCGCATGGATTCGCCAGATCGAGACCCAGACGGGCTCCCCGATTCACGTGCTGGTGAACAACGCAGGCGGTGTTGCCGGCCAGGAACACAAGCCTCTGGAAGAGGTGTCGGACGAGGACTGGAACGTGCTGTTCGACATCAATGTCAATGCCGCCTTCACGCTGTGCCGCGCCGCGGCGCCGGCAATGAAGCGCGCAGGCGGCGGCCGTATCGTTAACACCAGCTCCGGCGCCGGGCTGCAGCCATCACTGACCGGTATACAAGCGTATTGCGCTGCCAAACACGCGGTTGTCGGACTGACGCGTCAGCTGGCACACGAATTTGGGCCACACAACATCACGGTGAATTCCGTCGCTCCAGGCTTCATCCGCACCAATGCGGCGACCGAACGGCAGTGGGAAAGCTATGGCGCTGACGGCCAGAAGGCGCTGGTGGACCGGATTGCCATGAAGCGGCTGGGCACCGCGCAGGACATCGCCAATGCGGTGGTGTTCTTTGCCTCCGACCTCGCGGGATTTATCAATGGGCAAATCCTCCAGGTGGACGGGGGGCGATAGGCACACACGCGAGGAGCGAATTCCGCCCGTTCGCCCGACAACGGCAGCTGCCCGCCCGCGCTGACATGCTGACTATTCGCTGGCGCCCCACGATAAATTTGCTAATGATACGAGGCGAGTGACCAATGATACGGAACGGATGACTCAGAATCACCGCCGCCACGGAGGAACACGCCGTTGAGCGATTCGAGACTCGATCGGATCCGCCGGGATCCGCTTTTCGCGCAGCTCTGCCAGTCGAGAAGCCGGCTCGCGTGGACGTTGTCGGTGATCGTGCTCGCGATCTACCTGGCTTTCATCCTGCTGGTCGCCTTCGGCGGCGATTTCATGGCCGCGCCGCTGGTCGCAGGCGGCGTCACGACGGTTGGCATCGTCATCGGCATCGGCGTCATCCTGAGCGCGATTGTGCTGACGGCCATCTACGTTTGGAAGGCCAACACCACGTTTGACGATCTGACGCGGAGGCTGCTCGAGGGGTCAAAATGATGCGCGCTCTTTCCCGCTCCCGGTCACGGTGCGTCGCAGCCGCATCGCTCTCGTTGCTGCCGACCACCGCATTTGCCCAGACAGCGCCCGTTGCGCCGCCGATCAACTGGCATGCCATCGTGATGTTCTTGGTGTTCATCGCGCTCACCCTCGGCATCACCTACTGGGCGGCCAAGCGCACCAAGAGCGCCACCGACTTCTACGCAGCCGGACGTGGCATCTCAGCCCTGCAGAACGGCCTTGCCATAGCCGGGGACTACATGTCGGCCGCCTCCTTCCTGGGCATCGCGGCACTCGTCTACTTCAACGGTTTCTACGGTCTCAACTACTCGGTCGGCTGGCTGGTCGGCTGGCCGATCGTGCTGTTCCTGATCGCGGAACGGCTGCGCAACCTGGGCAAGTACACCTTCGCCGACGTCGCCGCCTATCGCCTGAAGCGCGAGCCGGTGCGCGTCATGGCAGCCCTCAGCACCTTGGTCGTGGTGATCTTCTACCTGATCGGCCAGATGGTCGGCGCCGGCCAGTTGCTGCACACCCTGGTGCCGCAGATCCAGTACTGGCAATCGATCATCATCGTCGGCGTGCTGATGATCATCTACGTCACGTTCGGCGGCATGAAGGCGACGACCTGGGTGCAGATCATCAAGGCGGCACTTCTCCTGGGCGGCGCGACCCTGATGGCGTTCCTCGTGCTGGCCCACTTCAGTTTCAGTCCCGGCGCGATGTTCGCCGAGGCGGTGCGCATCCACCCAAGTCACAATGCCATCATGCAGTCCATGGCGCCGATCGGCAGCCAGCCCAACCCGATCGAGGCAATCTCGCTGGGCCTCACGCTGATGTTCGGCACCGCCGGTCTGCCGCACATCCTGATGCGGTTCTTCACCGTGACGGACGCCAAGGCGGCCCGCAAGTCGGTGCTGTACGGCACCTGCTTCATTGGCTACTTCTATATCCTGACCTTCATCATCGGCTTCGGCGCGATCGTCTTCGTGGCCAGTGATCCCACCTATCTGGTGGACGCTGCCAAGGGCATAGCGCTGAAGGGCGGCGGCAACATGCCGGCGGTCTACCTCGCGCAGGCGCTGGGTGGTGACCTCTTCCTCGGCTTCATCTCCGCTGTCGCCTTCGCAACCATCCTGGCGGTCGTCTCGGGCCTGACGCTTGCCGGCGCCTCGGCGATTTCGCATGACCTCTACGCCAACGTCGTGGCGCATGGCCGGGCGAGCGAGCAGACCGAGGTGAAGGTATCGAAGGCAGCCACCGTCGCCTTGGGCATTGTCGCGATCCTGCTCGGCATTGCCTTCGAGAGACAGAATGTCGCTTATATCGTCGCGCTCACCTTCTCGATCGCTGCCTCCAGCAACTTCCCTATCCTGGTGATGGCGATGTTCTGGCGAGGGCTCACAACGCGTGGTGCGCTTGCCGGCGGCTATGTCGGCCTACTCGGGTCAGTGATTCTGGTGACACTGGGGCCGACGGTCTGGGGGAAAGTGCTGGGTATGGGAACGGCAGTGTTCCCACTCGACATGCCGACCATCATCACCCTGCCGGCCGCGGTCATCGTCGCCTGGCTGGTCTCGAAAGCCGACAGATCCGCGACGGCAAACAGCGAGCGACTCGCCTTCGAGGACGAGTACATCCGCTCGCAGACCGGTCTGGGCGCAGAAGGTGCAGTGAGCCACTGACCCACCAGCAGTTCTACGGATCGGGCGCCCAGGTCTTGTACCGTCGTGGCGCTTTCCCAACTCCTCATGGCTGAGGGGGCTGGGGCGCGATGTCGGTCGCACTGGATTTCTCCATCCCACCTTTCGATTGCCTTGCGGACGAGGAGCGCCGCAAGCTCGCGGCGGCGGCGGATGTTGCCTTCCTTCAGCCGGGCGAGGTACTGTTCCGTGAAGGCGAGACGCCAGCTCATCTTTACTTCATCGTAAAGGGGCTGGTCAGCGAAAGGGCCAGCGACGAAGTCATCACCGCCCGCGGCGCCGGTGACCTGGTCGGTGCCGACGCACTCGCCGCACCGACCCCGGTGACCGCCGAGGTTCGGCAGGAGACCATCGCCCAGCTCCTGCCCCGCCGACTGCTGCTCGATCTCGGCCGCGCCAACCCGACTTTCGAAAGCTATTTCACGCAGCGGCTCGGCGAGCGTCTCGCCGCCCGAGCGGTGCGCGACGCGACGCGTGGGATGGCGCCGTTGATGATGGCGAAGGTCGAGGAGGTATTTCTTCATCCACTGATCGTCGCCCCTGCCGCCACTCCCATGCAGCAGGCTGCGGTGCAGATGCACGACGACAAGGCGACCAGCCTCCTGGTCTGCCGTGCAGATGGCACGCAGGGCATCGTCACCGACGCCGACCTGGCCAAGGCCGTCTTCGTCCGTGGGCTGCCGCTCGACACGCCGGTCGAGCAGGTCGCGTCGTTCCCGGCCATGACCGTCGAGCATGACGCACTCCTGTTCCGCGCCCAGTTGCTGATGACACAGCATGGCGTGCGCCACCTGCCGGTGCGGCGGGACGGGGCAATCATCGGCGTGCTCGAGCTCATCGACCTCGTGGGCTACATGTCGAGCCGGTCCTACCTCGTCATGGCGGAGATCGAGCGGGCCGCGAGTGTTGACGACCTCGGCCGTGCGGCCCACGCGATGGGCCCCCTGCTCGAGGCGCTGCACGAAACCGGCATGAAGGTCCGGGCAATCGCTGAGATGGTGAGCGACCTCAACCGCAGCATTCTCAGGCGGCTGTTCGGCTTTCTCGCGCCCCCCGCACTTCTGGCAGGCGCCTGTCTCGTCGTTATGGGCTCCGAGGGCCGCGGCGAGCAATTGGCCCGCACCGATCAGGACAACGCACTGATCGTGGCCGACGGCGCTTACATCGATGACGCGCAGTTGCGAGATGTTTGCGCCCGCTTCACCGAGACACTCATCACCTACGGCTATCCGCGCTGCCCCGGCAATATGATGGTCTCCAACCCGCAGTGGGCAAAGCGCGAGGCAGCCTTTCGCGCCGACATCGACAAATGGCTGATGCATCCGGACGGCGAAGGCTTTCTCAAGTTGGCGGCACTCACCGACGCCGCGGTCGCGGCCGGCGACCCGCTGGTGCTGGAGCGCCTGCGGCGGCATCTGTTCGAGCGAATCGGCAATGCCGGCGGCTTCTTGTCGCACTTCGCCCGGCCGGTCCTGCAGTTCGATACGCCGATCGGGTTCTTTCATCAGATCCTGCTCGGTCATGGCGAGCACGCGGGCGAGATCGACGTGAAGAAGGGGGGCATCTTCCCAATTGTGCACGGCGTGCGGGCACTCGCCCTCGAACGCCGCTTAGAAGAGGTCAACAGCTTCGCCCGGATCGACGCGCTCGTAAGCGTCGGGGCGCTGGAGCGCGGTTTCGCCGAGGATCTCGCGGAGGCCCTCCAGTATCTGATGGAGATCAGGCTCAGGGTACGCCTTCACAAGGACCGCGGCGGTGCAGACGCGGCTGGCGACAACCTGGTACGCGCCCGCGACCTCTCGCGCCTCCAGCACGACGGGCTGCGCGACAGTCTGCTCATCGCCAAACGCTTCAAGGAGCGTGTCAGCTACCATTTCCACCTCGACGCCTTCTAGGCTGGGGGATGGAAGTTGCTTGAGTTCCTGCGTCGCTCGTTCGATCGCCGCCTCTGGGCGCGAAGCCGCCTGCGCGACCCTGACTACGGGTTTCTCTTCGAGCAGGAACATCCGACCGAGGTGGTCGTGTTCGACACGGAAACGACTGGCCTCGACCGCAAGCGCAGCGACATCATCAGCCTCGCTGCCATCCGGATCAGTGGCAACCGCCTGCTGTTGAGCCATCACCTTGAGTTGGTGGTGCGTCCGTCCCGCGCGATCGAGCATGCAGCCGTTGCGGTACACGGATTGCGTCCTATGGATGTCGCGGGCGGTCTGCCTGCTCGCGAGGCCGTAAGCCAATTCCTCCATTTCATCGGCACGCGGCCTCTCGTCGGCTACTACCTGGAATTCGACATCGCCATGGTCAATCGGGTGATGCGGCCTTGGCTCGGCGTGGGCCTGCCAAACCGCGCGATCGAGGTCTCGGGGCTCTATTACGACCGCGTCATGCGCGATCGCTCGTCCCGCGACGCGCTCTATACCGGCACGATCGATCTGAGCTTCGCTCACATCCTCGCCGACCTCGACCTGCCGATGCTGCCGGCGCACGACGCTCTCAACGATGCGTTGATGGCGGGGTTGGCCTACCTCAAGCTGACGCTGTCCGGTGGACGAGGCCCGGAATAAATCAGCACCATCGCTGGTTCACTTGCCGCGACATGGAGACGACACTATGCGGCGAGTGGTTCTTGGCCTCGCGATGGCTGCGACGCTGGGCAGTCATGCTCTGGCCCAGACTGTTGCAATCACGCCGCCGATTGCGCCTTTACTCGCGACTGCAGATCCCGCCGCCGGCGAAGCCTATGCGAAGAAGGTTTGCGCCCAGTGTCATTCGCTGAATGACGGCGGCAAGGCAATCATCGGCCCCAACCTCTATGGTGTTGTCGGTGGCCCGCACGCCCACATGGCCGGATTCAATTACTCGGCCGCGCTGAAGGCGAAACAAGGCCTTTGGACATACGATGAGCTGTTTGCCTGGCTCACCAAGCCAGATGCATACGCACCGGGCACGCGCATGGCATTCCCGGGAATCAAGAACGAAAAGCTCCGCCTCGACATCATCGCGTATCTACGCACGTTGTCACACGATCCCGCGCCCCTGCCGACGCCTGAGGTAAAAGCGCCAGATGTTGATCAGACGGCGACCGCTCGCAATGCGCCGTAGAGCGCGATGAATTCGTCCACCTCTTGTCGCGTGCCAAGTGACGGCTGTGCCCCCAGCCGCGTGACGGCCAGTCCTGCCGCTGCCGCAGCGAAGCCGAGGCTCTCCGGAATGCTTCGCTCCTCAGCCTGCGCGACAGCCAGTGCTCCAATATAAGCATCGCCGGCCGCCGTGGTATCAACCGCTTGCACCGCCACCGCAGGACAGCGCCATACCTCGTCACGGCTGCAATACAATGCGCCGTCACCACCCAAGGTCACCAACACCGCCCGCGGACCGCGCGCCAGCAGACGCTGCGCTGCCTCCCGCGGATCGCCACAACCGGTCAGCGCCGCCACCTCGGTTTCGTTCGGCGCGATAACGTCGATCAATGGCAGCAACTCTGGTGCAACAGCACGGGCAGGTGCGGGATTCAGCACGACGAAGCAACCCGCTGCCCTGGCTGCGCGGATCGCATGCGCATTCGTCGCTTCCGGGATTTCGTGTTGCAACAGCAGGATTCCCGGTCGGTCGAGCGACGCGAGTGCTCGGTCCACCAGCGCCGTGTCACACGCCATGTTGGCGCCCGAGATCACGACGATCGTATTGGCGCCCTGATCGTCGACTGTGATCAACGCGGTGCCGGTGGGCCGCGTCACCTGTTGTACCGTCTCGCACGCGACCCCATCGGCCTGCAATCCATTCAGCAAGCCGCGCCCGAACTGATCGTCGCCAACGCAGCCGGCCATCGTCACCGAAGCCCCCAATCGCGCGGCCGCGACTGCCTGGTTTGCCCCCTTGCCACCAGGGGCGGTGAAGAAATCTGAGCCGAACACCGTCTGACCCGGCCGCGGCAGATGATCGCAGCGTGCCACCAGGTCCATGTTCAGGCTGCCGATCACCAGGATCGGTCTGACATATGCCATCGGTCGCTCTTCCTGCATCCAGATCGAGCCGCGCCGCGCACAAGGATCTGGCGACGGTCCGGGTACTATGACACGGTACTGGCTGACTGCGCATATCAGGGGGACCAAATCAGGCATGGGCGCACGGCTATATGGCGCAGACTGATGGCTGTGGACCTACTGCTCGGTGTTATCGCGGCACTCCTCTTGCTGGGGCTTGGCCTACTGGCCTGGCGGCATTGGCGACAACAACGCGAAGCCCTGGCACAGCTGCGCGATGAAAGGCAGCGGCGTGAGACAGCGGAGGAAGCACTGCGCAGGGCGCAGCAGCTGGAGGCGATTGGACGCCTCATGCGCGGCATAGCGCACGATTTCAACAACCACCTCACCGTCATCAGCAGCAACATCGAGTTGCTGCAGCGTCGGCTGCCTGCAGATAGCCGATCACTGCTGCGCTTCACCGAGGCTGCGATGGCGGGAGTCCAGCGCGCCGCGGCGCTCACGCACAGGCTGCTCGCCTTCTCGCGCCATCAACCCCTGGACCCCGAACCACTCGATGTCGGACGACTGGTTGTCGATACAACCGACATGCTTCGTCGCACGCTCGGTGAGCACATTGCTGTGCAGACGGAACTTGCTCCCGGGCTGTGGCAGACACGCGTCGATGCCAATCAACTTGAAAATGTGCTGGTCAATCTGGCGCTTAATGCGCGTGATGCCATGCCGAACGGCGGCAGCCTGACGATAGCGACTGCGAATGTCTGCGTGGACGAGAAGACCATGGCACCGCACGCGAAAATCCGGCCAGGCGACTACGTGCTGCTCGCCGTCACCGGAGGCACGGCAGCCGACAGCGATAGCAGCGAGCGAACTCGCGAGGGACTTTCGATGCTGCGAGGTTTCGTCAGGCAATCGGGAGGGGTTTTGGCGGTCGACAGCAGTCCCGGTCACGCGATCCGGGTGGACGTTTATCTTCCGCGTCTCGGCGGCGAAGCGGCCGAACATCCGATCACACAGCCCATCGCGCATCCTCGCCGGGATGGGCCCGGCGAGACGATCCTGTTGGTAGAGGACGATGAGGAGGTACGGCGCTCCTCCGCCGAGATGTTGCGCGAGATGGGCTACCAGGTGTTGGAGGCTGGCGACGCCATGGACGGTGTCAGGCTGATCGTCGATCGCGGCGGCATCGATCTGCTGTTCACCGATATAGGGTTACCGGGCGGCGTCAGCGGCCGAGCACTGGCCGATGCGGCACGCAGTGCGCAGCCCGGTCTTCGTGTGCTGTTCACCACCGGATATCCGCAGAACAACCGCGACCTTGATCAGAGCGTCCACTTCATCGCCAAGCCGTTCAGCCTCGCCGCTCTCGCCGCCAAGGTGAGCGAAGTCATGGCCGAGCCTGACGGCACGGCAGCGAAGGCCACGAGTTGAACGGGCGGGGACGCCACGCGCTCCCGTTGACGCACTTGCGCCCCGGGGCTACACCCCGCGCCCTACCGCTACGCCCGCAATCGTCGCGGGATCACAGGTTGCCCAGGTGGCGGAATTGGTAGACGCGCAGGTTTCAGGTACCTGTGGCCGCAAGGTCGTGGAAGTTCGAGTCTTCTCCTGGGCACCAATGCAATGAGCAGCACACAGTTCATGCCAGGCGGCACAATTCATCTGCATCGCCACGACCTGCCGGAAGGCCTATCCCTGGGACCCGTCATTGCGGTGGATACCGAGACGATGGGATTGAACCCATACCGTGACCGTTTGTGTCTGGTGCAGTTGTCTTCCGGTGATGGTCATGCCCATCTGGTCCAACTCGTCCCGGAGACGCTGGGTGGCCATGGCTACGATTGCCCCAACCTGCGCAGCCTGCTCGGGGACCCCAACGCCACCAAGCTGATGCATTTCGCGCGCTTCGACGTGGCCATTTTGCAGCGTTACCTCGGCGTTTCCGCTGTGCCGGTCCGTTGCACCAAGATTGCTGCCCGGCTCACCCGCACGTTCACCGACCGGCACGGACTCAAGGATCTTTGCAAGGAGTTGCTGAACATCGACCTATCGAAACAGCAACAGACATCGGATTGGGGGGCGGTCGATCTGACGCCGGAGCAACTCGCCTACGCGGCCTCGGACGTGCTGCATTTGCACGCATTGTGGACCAGATTGGAGGGGCTGCTGATCCGCGAGGGTCGCCTGCAACTGGCCGAGGCCTGTTTCGGCTTTCTGGGCGCTCGCGCGCAATTGGACCTGCTGGGTTATGAGCAGCCCGACATATTTGCGCACTGACGCAGCCACATTTGGCAATGCTGGCATGATTCTTGTCCGGACCTTGCGCCATTGTGGTTGACCCCCCGCTTCACCGCGGTCAAAACAGCCCCATGAGTGGCGTCGTTGCCGTGGAGAATCCGGGCGACCTGGAGGTTGCCCTGTCCGTCCTGCATACCGAGGCAGCAGGTCTGCGCGCCCTGGCCGCCAGCCTCAATGCGTCCTTCGCCAGGGCGGTGGGCCTGTTGGCCGGCACAACTGGACGGGTGGTGGTCTCCGGAATGGGCAAGTCGGGTCTGGTGGCGCGCAAGGTTGCTGCCACGCTGGCCTCCACTGGCACGCCCGCCTTGTTCGTTCACCCTGCAGAGGCGTCACACGGCGACCTGGGAATGATCGTGCCTGGCGACGCGGTGCTGGCCCTGTCCAATTCGGGGGAGACGGCCGAACTGGCCGATCTGGTCACTCACTCCCGGCGCTTCGCGCTGCCGCTGGTCGCGATCACTGCCCGTCCCGGCTCGACCCTCGCCAGGTCGGCCGATGTCGCGCTGATGCTGCCCAACGCCACGGAAGCCTGCCCGATGGGGCTTGCACCGACCACCTCGACCACGATGCAGATGGCACTTGGCGATGCGCTGGCGGTTGCATTGCTGACCCGCCGCGGCTTTACCGCGGCCGAGTTTCACCAGATCCATCCTGGAGGCCGGCTTGGTGCGCGGCTGCGGCGCGTGCGCGACCTCATGCACGAAGGGGAGGCCGTGCCGCTAGCGCCACCCGAGACGTCGATGGATCGTGCGCTGCTGGTGATGACCGAGAAGCGGTTCGGCTGTCTTGGCGTGATTGACTGCGCCGGACAGTTGATCGGCATCGTCACCGACGGCGACCTGCGCCGCGCCATGGGTCCGGACCTGCTGTCCCGCCCGGTCAGCGAAGTCATGACCAGGATGCCTCGCACAATCGCAGCCGACGCCCTCGCCGGCGAGGCGCTGCGCGCCATGAATGCCGCAGACCGGCCGATCACCGCGTTGTTCGTGGTGGACGCCAGTGGCCGGCCCCAGGGGATCCTTCATATCCACGACCTGCTGCGTGCAGGGATTGCATGAGCGTCAGCCCCCTGCCCGTTCGGAATGCGCCTCGCCGGTCTGGCCAGCGCATCGCCGCGGCCGCCGCCGGCCGCATTCGGAAGCCACCCAGTCCCGGACGCCTCGCAAGGCGCCGCTTTGCCGTCAACGTAATAAAGTGGACGCTCCCTGCGGGTGCACTGCTGTTGCTCAGCAGTATGGCTCTGTGGCCGGAACTGGACCGCTTGCGGGATCAGGAGCGCATTTCCTTGCAGCGCATGACCAGCGCCGTCGGCGGTGCAACCCTGACTGACGCCCGCTACCGGGGTATAGACGAGCAGGGGCGTCCCTACACGCTGACTGCCTCCATTGCCCAGCAGGTTACCGACGACCGGATCGATCTCACGACCCCTAAGGCCGATATCGCCCTGGCGAACGGCACATGGCTGATGCTGCAGTCCAAGCTCGGCGTCTATTTGCAGAATACCAACCAGCTGGATCTGTCCCAGGATGTGACGCTGTATCGTGACGACGGCACCACCGTCACCACTGCCAGCGCATCGATCGACCTGAAGCAGAATGCTGCGGCGGGCGCCGAGCCAACCCACGCCGAAGGA
The DNA here is from genome assembly GCA_024280945.1 of Acetobacteraceae bacterium. Taxonomy (GTDB): domain Bacteria; phylum Pseudomonadota; class Alphaproteobacteria; order Acetobacterales; family Acetobacteraceae; genus JAMXLO01. The sequence goes on along the minus strand of JAMXLO010000088.1, from coordinate 69,245 downwards.
CCGTTCGGGACGCTCGACGCACAAGGCTTCACCATCACCGACAAAGGCACTGCCATCCAGTTCACCGGCCCGGCCCACCTGGTTCTGAACGGAAGCACGCCGTGAAGATCCGAATGGGAGGGATCCAGGGGACGACTGTCCCAGGGCAGGGGTTCAAAGGGGGCAGAGCCCCCTTGGCCTTTGTCGCCGCTGCACTGGCCGTCGCTGTGACGGTGTCACCCGCTCGGGCACAGCAACTGGACCTGACGCGTGGCGGGCCGATTTCGATCACGGCCACCGATGGGATCGAATGGCGGCAACAGCAGCGGGAGGTGATTGCGCGCGGCAACGCCAAGGCGGTGCGGCAGAACGTCACGGTGACCGCGGACCGGCTGGTCGCCTTCTATCGGCCGAAGAACGGAGCGCCACAGTCGTCGCCGACGCAACCAGTATCCGCTGCGGATCCCGACACAGGGGGGAATGAAATCTACCGTGTCCAGGCGGAAGGGCGTGTGCGGATCTTTACGCCCACGGACGAGGTGGTGGGCGATCATGCGGTTTATGACATGGACCAGGCAGTGCTGGTGGTCACCGGCCATGCGTTGCGGCTGACCACACCGACCGATGTGCTGACCGCGCGCGACACGCTCGAGTACTGGTCGCAGAAGCACATGGCGGTGGCGCGAGGCGACGCCGAGGTGGCGACGAAGGATGGCCGCCGACTCAAGGCGGATACCTTGGTTGCTTACACGACCGAGACGCCGGCGACACCAACGCAGCCAGCGGCCACTCAGCCTCCTCAGCAGGCCAACCAGGATCCGTTCGGCGCGTCGGGCAAGTTGCAAAAGGTCGAGGCGTTCGGCCATGTCGTGGTGCGCACCGTCACCGACACGGCGATCGGCGACCGCGCGGTGTATATCCCCGATACCGGCATCGCGCGCCTGGCCGGCAATGTCCGGATCACGCGCGGACAGAACCAGCTCAACGGGTCCGAGGCAGAGGTCAACATGAAGACAGGCATTGCGCAGCTCTTATCGGGCCCGCGCGACCGGGTGCACGGCCTGGTGGTCCCGAACGATGCAACGAACCAGCAGTTGACCGGCCAGTCTGCCCCGAGCGCACCTAAATGAACGACATTCGTGCAGATGTACGACCGACAGAGTTGCGCGTGCTGTCCGGCGGCGCCGGCCTGGCCGCGCGCGGCGTCGGCAAGACCTACAAGAAGCGTCCGGTGGTTCGCAATGTAACCATCCAGCTGCGGCGCGGCGAGGCGATTGGCCTGCTCGGCCCGAATGGAGCTGGCAAGACGACGACTTTCTATATGATCGTCGGGCTGGTGAAGCCAGAAACCGGCTCAATCAGCCTGGACGGCACCGACATCACCAGCCTGCCGATGTACCGGCGGGCGCGTCTCGGAATCGGCTATCTGCCGCAGGAGGCGAGCGTATTCCGTGGCCTCAATGTCGAGCAGAACGTAATGGCGGCGCTGGAAGTCGTCGAGCCGGACCCAGACAAGCGCGACAAGATGCTGGACGAATTGCTGGGCGAATTCGGCATCGGGCATCTACGCCGAACGCCGGCGTTGGCGCTGTCCGGTGGTGAGCGGCGGCGTGTCGAGATTGCACGCGCGCTCGCCACACAGCCAGCCTACATACTGCTGGATGAGCCACTCGCCGGTATCGATCCGATCGCGGTCAATGAGATTCGCGATCTCGTGTCGCATCTCAAGGATCGCGGCATCGGTGTGCTGATCACCGACCATAACGTACGCGAGACACTCGGTATTATCGACCGCGCCTACATCATGCACGACGGCCAAGTGCTGTTCGAGGGGCGGCCGGACGAGGTGGTCGCACACGAGGACGTGCGTCGGGTCTATCTGGGGGAACGGTTCAGCCTGTGAACGTTTTGTTGGTTCCAGCGCTCTAGCATGTCGGTCGTTGTGAACGACCTGATCACATCATGGCACTAGGGCCACGGCTGGATCTTCGCCAGACCCAGGCTCTGGTGATGACGCCGCAGCTGCGGCAGGCGATCAAGCTGCTGCAGTATTCCAACACCGAGGTTGCGAGTTTCGTGGAGGAGGAGCTCGAGCGAAACCCGCTGCTGGAACGCGATGAGCGCGCGGAGTTGCCGGACACGGAGCGCGCAGCCCCGGATCAGCAACCGGAACGCATCAGCGAGCTGGCCGACGTCGCGCAGCTTGCCCGGGCGGAAACCATACCCACCGAGATGGTGGCACCGCTCGATGCCGATCTTGGTGAGATCTATGACGCCGGCGGTCCCGCTGATGGTGCTCCGCAGACATCATCGATCATAGGCCGCGGCGGTACCGGCAGCTTCGAGGTCGATGATCGGGGCATCGAGGAAGTGGCCGACGAGCGGCGTCCGCTGCGCGAGTACCTGGGCGAACAGCTGCGTCTGTCGTTCAACGACCATGCGGACCGTATGATCGGCGCGCATCTGATTGCGCTACTGTGCCCAGCAGGGCGGTTGACCGCGGATCCCACCGCTATCGCCGATGCGATGGCGATCCCGTTGGAGCGGGTCGAGGCGGTGCGGGCACGCATGATGCGCTTTGATCCTGTCGGACTGTTTGCGCGTGATCTGCAGGAGTGCCTGTCCGCCCAGCTCGCTGAGCGCAATCGGCTGGACCCGGCGATGGCAGCACTGCTGGACAATCTGGATCTCCTCGCGCGGCGCGATCTTCGCAGGCTGTCGGTGGTTTGCGGGGTAGATGCCGAAGACCTTGCGGACATGATCTCGGAGATCCGCTGCCTCGATCCGAAACCAGGCGCCAATTACGACGATGCACCGGCTCAGCTGTTGGTTCCGGACATTCTTATGCGGGCCGGTCCGGAAGGCGACTGGTTGCTCGAGTTGAACCCCGACACCATGCCACGCCTGTTGGTCAACGAGCGCTTTTATGCACGCGTCGCACCGCGCGCGCGCAAGGAAGACAGGCTGTTCCTGGCCGAGCAGCTGGCCAGCGCCAACTGGCTGGTGCGCTCGCTTCAGCAGCGTGCCCAGACCATCCTGAAGGTCGCGGCAGAAATCATCCGCCAGCAGGACAGCTTCATCCGCTACGGTGTCGCACATCTGCGACCGCTGATCCTGCGCGACATCGCCGAAGCTGTGGAGATGCACGAAAGCACCGTCAGTCGCGTCACAGCCAACAAATATATCGCTACGCCGCGGGGAACCTTTGAGCTTAAGTATTTCTTCACCACCGCAATTCCAGGAACGGGCGGTGAGAGCCACAGCGCGGAGGCTGTACGCTATCGCATCCGTGCATTGATTGACGCGGAGGCCGCCGATGACATTCTGTCAGACGATGCGATCGTGGCAGCCCTGCGGGACGAGGGTGTGGACATCGCGCGGCGGACCGTGGCCAAATACCGCGAGGCGCTGCGCATACCGAACTCGGTGCAGCGTCGCCGTGAGAAGGCCGCTCTGGTCTGACGGTCAGTTTGGCCTTCTGGGAGAGGCATGATGCAGATCACAGTTTCCGGCAAGCAGGTGGATCTGTCGGACGCGTTGCGCAGGCGTGTCTCGGACCATCTCGATGTCATTGCCAGCAAGTATTTCGATCACGCGCTGGAAGCGCAGGTCACCTTCGGTCGCGCCCGGAGCTTCTTCACCTGCGACATCAACGTCCACGCGGGCCGCGGACTGACCTTGCGGGGCGAAGGCGAAGCCGCCGACGCCAATACCGCGTTCGACGATGCGGCGGAGCACATTGCCAAGCGGCTGCGTCGGTATCGCCGACGCGTGAACGAACACGCGCGGGACAGCGCCAATCGCGAACGGCCCGAGGCAGCGCGGCAATACGTGCTGCGTCAGGAGGATGGATCCGCAGATCGCGGCAACGGCGAGGCACAGGCGACGATTGTCGCCGAGGATGCGACAGAGATCAGCTTGCTGACGGTCAGCGAGGCCGTGATGCTGATGGACCTGGCGGATCAGCCTGCCATGATGTTTCGCAATAAAGCATCGGGCGAGCTGAATGTCGTGTACCGGCGCAGCGATGGCAACATTGGCTGGATCGATCCCGGCGGCAAATAGCGGCGCCGTCATTGCGAGGCAACAGTCAGCCTCGCAATGACACTGGACCGACTAGTGAACCAGGGCTGGTGCCATTTCGTGCTGCACGATCGCGGCCAGGGCCGCATCACGTTCACCAGCAATCGCCATAGGCGTGCCGTCTGCGGCGTGGATCGCGTAAGCCGTTGTGCCGTTGACCACAACAGGTTTCACATATGCAATCTGCTGCACCCCCAGCATGGCCAACTGCTGCGGCGAAATATCGTGAATATCCATGACGACCGGCGTAGCGCCTTGCTCGTCTGGTCGTTCAATGTTGTTGGCATCCATCGTCGTTACTCCTTCCACGGCGGCCTGCTGATGCAGCACCGACGCTCTTGCTGTTCGGCCCGCGTAATGCGCCGCCGTCGTGACTTGGGCAGCCCCTACTCGTCCTGCCCCACCTCGTTGTCGACGACCCGCACCTTGCCCGCGCTGTGGCCGTTGCTGCCGTTGGCGCGGTTGATCTGGATCGTCCTTACCCGCGTCTCGGGTTGCGGCCTGACGAGATCAATGTGCAGAAGCCCGTTATCAAGCCAGGCACCTTTCACCTCGATTCCCTCAGCGAGTACGAAGGCCCGCTGGAACTGCCGTGCCGCGATTCCGCGATGCAGAAAGACGCGCCCCTGGCTGTCGTCATTTTGCCGGCCTCGGATCACCAATTGGTTGTCTTCCTGCGTAATCTGCAGGTCATCCATGGTGAAACCCGCGACCGCCAGGGTTATCCGCAACCCGGACGAGCTGATCTGTTCGATATTGTAAGGCGGATACCCGTCCGATGACGCCTTCGAGGCCCGCTCGAGCATCTGCTCGAGGTGGTCGAAGCCCAGGAACAGTGGTGAGGCGAATACCCTCGTCGTCATGGCCCCCTCCTTCGAGCGAAGCAGTTACCGAAACCCAGGTCGGCATTCCGGTGCAGGAGAATCTTGGCGGTGGAGACCCCGGTTGCAAGGGGCACCGTTGATCGGTGCGGATGCCACCGCTACATGGCCGATATGAACGATTCGGTAGATACCCTGCCGATTCTGGTGGTACCGGACCCGATTTTGAAGGCACGGGCCAAACCGGTCACCGAGGGCGACCTGGAGCGCGTACGCGACCTCGTGCCTCGCATGTTCCAGACCATGTACCGGGCACCTGGCATCGGGCTGGCCGCACCGCAGGTGGGGGTTGGCCTGCGCTTTGCGATCGTTGATCTTCAGCCGGACGACACCCGGGCACCGATTGTGCTTATCAACCCGGAGGTGGTTAACCGGAGCGAGGAGCTGGCTACCCGCGAGGAGGGCTGCCTGTCGCTCCCGGGGCAATATGCCGACGTGACACGGCCGGCGCGCGTGATGGTGCGCTATATGGATGTCGAAGGCGCCAAGCGGCAGATCGAGGCTGAGGGGCTGCTGGCTGCCTGCCTGCAGCATGAGATCGACCACTTGGACGGAATCCTGTTCGTCGACCACCTTTCTGCGCTGAAGCGCAACATGATCCTGCGCCGGCTCGCCAAGGAACTGCGGCAGAAGCGCGCCGAGGCCATGTAGCGCTATGCGGCTGGCGTTCATGGGCAGCCCAGAGTTCGCCATCCCCGCGCTGCGGGCGCTGCATGGAGCTGGCCAGGAGCTTGCCGCCGTCTACTGTCAGCCACCGAGGCCGGCGGGACGCGGTCACACGCTGCGCCCATGTCCGGTGCAGGTCGTGGCGGAGGAACTGGGCCTGCAGGTGCGAAGTCCAACCCGGCTGCGCAGCAACCTCGCCGAGCAGGCGGCGTTCGCGGCGCTCGGCCTCGACGCCGCCGTGGTGGCGGCCTACGGGCTGCTCCTGCCGGAGGCGATGCTGACCGCCCCTCGCCTGGGCTGCTTCAACCTCCACGCGAGCCTGCTGCCACGCTGGCGCGGCGCCGCTCCGATCCAAGCCGCCATCATGGCCGGCGACTCGGAAACGGGGGTCACGATCATGCAGATGGACCCTGGGCTGGATACCGGTCCCATGCTGTTGCAGGAGAGTGTGCCGATCGATCCGGCCGCGACCGCTGCGACGATGCATGAGGTGCTCGCTGAGCTGGGAGCGCGACTAATCCTGCGCGCGCTTGCCGAGACGCCGCGACCGGTCCCGCAGCCGGATGAAGGCGTGACCTACGCCCCGAAGTTGAGCCGCGATTCCGGTCGCATCGACTGGACCCGCGATGCCCGAGCGATCGAACGACAGGTGCGGGCCTTCGATCCCTGGCCAGGGACCTTCACGATCCTGCATGGGAAGATGCTGAAGGTGCTGGCAGCCCAGCCGTGCCCGCGGTCTGGCGAGCCCGGCGCTGTGCTGGATGGACATTTCACCGTGGCCTGCGGCAGTGGCGCGCTGCGGCTGACGCGGGTGCAGTTGGCAGGTCGTCCGGCAATGGCGGCAGAAGATTTCCTGCGTGGACATGCTGTCACCGTCGGGGAGTTCCTTCGAGGCTGATCGCGCAGATGCCCGGCTCCCTGTGCATTGAGCCAGATCAATGCAGGCTGGCGCTGACCCTCTGCGAGTAAGCGGATCGAGCTGATTGGAAGACGTTGCAATGCCTCATCAGTGTAGTTTTGCCTTTGCACGCGGCGTGGCCTGCGTTACTGCTTCGGACCAATAAGAAATGACCGCTGGGACGTGGCCCGGAACCAGCGGCCAGAAGAAGGGATAGGGGAATTTATCATGCGATCATTTTTCTGGGCCACCGCGGTTGCGGGGCTGCTCGTTGCAGCGCCGACAGGATGGGCCCAGCAGCCGGCGGCCATCTCCGTCGGGACTGTGGCCGCTGCGCTGCGGCCAATCACTCAGGCGACCGAGTTCGTCGGTCGGGTGGAGGCGATCAATCGCGTCGACGTCCGGGCCCGCATCACCGGCTATCTGGAGGACGTGCTGTTCAAGGACGGTGCCTATGTGAAGGAGGGCGACGTTCTTTACCGTATCGAGCCGGATACCTTCCAGGCAGCGGTGCAGCAGGCACAAGGTGACCTGCTGAAGGCACAGGGCACCTTGGCGAACGCGACGGCGCAGCTCGCTCGCACACAGGAACTGGTGAAGACTGACGCCGCATCTCGGGCGCTGCTGGATGTTCGGACGGCCGAGCAGAAGTCGGCGCAGGGCGCAGTCATCATCGCGGATGCCAACCTTAAGACGGCGAATGTGAACCTGGGCTACACCGAGATCACCGCCCCGATCAGCGGCGAGATCGGCCGCACTGCTGTCACCAAAGGCAACGTCGTTAGTCCGGACAGCGGGCCGCTGACGGTGATCGTCAGCCGCGATCCGATGTACGTGGCGTTCCCCGTCAGCCAACGCATATTCCTGGGTATCGAGGCGGAGGAGACGCGCCGCGGCAAAGGCGAAGCGCAGGCGCTGAAGATTGGGATCCGTTTCTCCAACGGCACTCAGTACGACCAGACTGGGCGGATCGACTTCGTCAACGTGCAGGTGGACCGCGCGACGGATACCGTGCTGGTGCGCGCCACCATCGCCAATCCCGATGGCCGGCTGATCGACGGACAGCTCGTGCGAGTTTCCGTCGAAGGCGACAAACCCCAGGAGAAGGTGCTCGTCCCGCAGTCGGCACTGATCGTGGATCAGCAAGGGCCGTATGTGTTTCTGGTCGTGGATGGCAAGGCCGAGGTGCGACGCGTCAAGCTTGGCGGAGAATCCGGCGCGAACGCAATCGTCGAGGATGGTCTTAAGGGTGGTGAACAGGTGGTCGTTCAGGGGATGGAGACCCTGCGTCCTGGCACCGCAGTCATTGCCACTCCGGTGATTTCGCCGCAAAGCCAAGGCTGAGACATGTTCTCCGCGATCTTCATCGAGCGACCGCGACTGGCGACGGTTATTGCCATCGTCACCACCATTGCCGGGCTGCTGTCCCTGCTGGTGATTCCGGTCGCGCAATACCCCGATATCGTGCCACCGCAGGTATCGGTCACCACGCTGTATCCCGGAGCTTCTGCCGCCATCGTCGACGCCACGATCGCGCAGCCGATCGAGAGCCAGGTGATCGGCGTGGACAAGATGATCTACATGAAAAGCGTCAGCGGCAACGATGGCAGCTATTCGCTGAAAGTGTCGTTCGAACTCGGCACCGATCCCGACATCGATACCGTCAACGTCAACAACCGCGTGCAGGTCGCGCTGTCCAAGCTGCCGCAGGATGTGCAGAAGCAAGGCGTCACGGTCAAGCAGCAGTCTTCGGCGCTGCTGGGTGTCATCGCGCTGTATTCGCCGAAGCAGACACATGATGAACTGTTCATCTCGAACTATGCCACGATCAACCTGCTGGACCAGATCAAGAGCTCGCCGGGCGTGGGCGACGCAACGCTGTTCGGACCACAGGACTATTCGATGCGAGCCTGGGTGCAGACCGACAAGTTGACCGGGCTCAACCTGACCACTGCCGACGTCATCAACGCGATCCAGAAGCAGAACGTGCAGGCCGCCGTTGGGCGCTTGGGCGCACGGCCCACGTCCAACGAACAACAGCTGCAACTCAACGTGCAGACCAAGGGCCGACTGACATCGGCAGCCGAATTCGGGCAGATCGTCATCCGCACTAATCCAGATGGTTCGGTGCTGCGACTCGGCGACATCGCGCGGCTGGAACTGGGAGCGGCAAACCTGGACCGCTCGACGCGCCTGAACGGATCGCCCGCCGCACTGCTCGCGGTGTACCAGGCACCTGGTGCCAACGCACTGACGGCACTCGCCGGCGTCAAGCAGGTGATGGCGGGCGGTGCCAAGGATTTTCCGGACGACCTGGCGTGGAAGGTCACGTACGACCCGACCACCTTCGTCACCGCCACGATCCACGAGGTGCAGAAGACCCTCGTCGAGGCTTTCATCCTCGTGGTTCTGGTCGTCTACCTGTTCCTTGGCAGCCTGCGCGCCACGCTGATCCCCAGTATCGCGGTGCCGGTCAGCCTGATCGGCACATTCATCGTGTTGAGCGCGATCGGCTACTCGGCGAACACCGTATCGTTGCTGGCGGTGGTTCTGGCGATCGGCATCGTGGTGGACGATGCGATCGTGGTGGTCGAGCAGGTCGAGCACGTGATGGAGCAGCATCCCGAGCTGTCGCCCGGCGAGGCCACCAAGCTGGCGATGAGCCAGATCGTTGCACCGATCATCGCTATCACTCTCGTGCTGCTTTCGGTGTTTGTGCCGGTGGCGTTCATTCCCGGCATTTCCGGGGAATTGTTCCGCCAGTTCGCCGTCACCGTCGCGGTAGCGATGTTCCTCTCCGCGATCAATGCACTGACGCTGTCGCCGGCGCTGTGCGCCGTTTTCCTGCGATCACATCATGGACCTCGCCGCGGACCGATCGGGGCGCTGATGCGCGGCATCGACTGGGTGCGCGACGGTTACGGCGCGATCGTCGCACGGCTGGTGCGTATCTCGATCATCGGCCTGGTGATGGTCGGTGTCGCCGTCGCCGGCGTGGTGGGACTGGGCAGGATCACGCCGACCGGCTTCCTGCCGGAAGATGATCAGGGCGCATTTTTTGTGGTCGTCCAGTTGCCGGACGGGGCCTCGATCGGCCGCACATCCGATTTTGTCCGCCAGATCGAGGACGTGCTGAAACGGGAGCACGCGATCCAGGATTACTCGGCCACGATCGGACTGAACTTCATCGACAACTACTCGCAATCGAACGCTGCGTTCCTGATCGTCTCGCTCAAGCCGTTCGACGACCGTGCTGATCCGTCCCAGTCGGCACAGGCGATGATCGCGCGATTGGGCCAGACTTTCCGGCAGATGCGCGGCGGTCAGGCTGTGCCTCTGGCGCCACCGCCAATTATCGGCCTGGGAACCGGCGGTGGGTTCAGCTACGTGCTGCAGGATACCGGGGGGGGCGGACCCGCAGCACTCGCGCGCGTACTGCGCGGTCTGCTCGTTGCGGCGAACCAGGATCCGAAGCTCAGCCGCGTGTTCAGCACCTTCTCGCCGGCAACGCCGTCGGTCTACCTCGATATCGACCGCGACAAGGCGCAGGTGCTCAAGGTCGATCTTTCGTCGATCTTCCAGACGCTGCAGGCCTCGTTGGGCGGCTACTACGTCAACGACATGAACCTGTTCGGCCGTACCTGGCAGGTGCAGGTTCAGGCGGAAGCACAGGATCGATCCTCGATCGACGACATCTATCGGATCAACGTGCGCAACGCCGACGGCGAGATGATCCCGCTGCGCAGCCTGGTCGAGGTGCGCCCGATCATCGGGCCGCAGGCGCTTATCCGCTACAACAACAGGACCGCCGTCACCATACAGGGCAGCCCGGCGCCAGGCATCTCCTCCGGCCAGGCACTGGCGGCGATGGAACAGGTGGCGGACAGGACACTGCCGCGCGGCTATCAAGGCCAGTGGACGGACGTGTCGTTCCAAGAGAAGCGCGCCGAAGGCAAGACCGAGATCATCCTCGGCTTTGCGGTGCTGTTCGCTTACCTGTTCCTGGTCGCGCTCTACGAGAGCTGGACAATTCCGATACCGGTCCTGCTCTCGGTCACCGTGGGCGTGGTCGGCTCCTATGCTGCCATCGTCGCCGCCGGCCTGACACTCGATCTCTATGCACAGATTGGCATGGTGGTGCTGATCGGTCTGGCGGCGAAGAATGGCATTCTGATTGTTGAGTTCGCCAAGGAGCGCCGAGCCGAGGGCATGCCTTTGCTGGAAGCGGCGACCGAGGGCGCACGTCTGCGCTTCCGCCCAGTGATGATGACGTCGTTCGCCTTTATTCTTGGCCTGCTGCCGCTGGTGGTGGCCGAAGGGCCGTCACGCCTGGCGCGACGCAATGTCGGCACGCCGGTGTTCGGCGGCATGCTGACGGCGTCGTTCATCGGCATTTTCGCAATTCCCGCACTCTACGTGATTTTTCAGTATATTCGCGAGCGGCTTCGCTCATCGGCTCGTCCGGTGGTCCCACACCCACATCCACAGGATGCGCCGGATCACTCAGCGCTGGTACGACCGCAAGGAGGAGAATGATGCGCGTCAACGGATGGCTTTCCGGCTTTGCACTTTGTATTGGACTGTCGGCCGGTTCGGCCCAAGCCGCGGTGACTGAAAACGCCTTCTTGCTGCACAGTACTGGTGACCTGACCGAGCTGTGCACGGCCGCGCAATCCGACGCGCTGTACACAGCCGCCGTAAACTTCTGCCATGGGTTTACTGTTGGCGTATTCCGTGTGCTGCAGGAGCAGGAGATGGCCCACAAGTCGCGGCACATGTTCTGTATGCCGAGTCAGATGCCCAGCCGCAATGAGGGCATAGCGAACTTCGTGCAGTGGGCAAAAGCGGATCCCGCGCGGTCAGCCCTGCCGCCGGCTGATGCCATAGCCACGTTCCTGACGCAGCAATTCCCATGCCCGCGCGGCCGCTGACGATCTGACGGAGGATGACCATGAAACCCACCATCGCCCTGCTCGCCTGTGTCCTCGCCCTGACCGGCTGCTCGAACATGAATCAAACCCAGCAGCGTGCGTTGTCGGGAACTGCCATCGGCACAGCTGGCGGCGCGGTCCTCGGTGCTATCGGCGGCAACGCGGCGCTTGGAGCGGTCGCCGGCGCCGCAGCGGGTTTAGCCGGCGGACTCATATATGATAACGTGAAGAAGAATGAGCAGTCTGCTTATCAGCAGGGCTATGCTGCCGGCAGGAGTTCTTCCTCAACCGCACATTGAGTTCCAGTTCGACAATGCTGCGCCAGTGTCTACGCCTCGCAATGATGCTGGTTGCAACGCTGCTGCCGGGGTGTGCATCGCTCACTGTCGTCGATACGACACCCCTGCCTCAGTCCAAACTTGAGCCGTCGGGAAGCGAAACCATCTCTGCCGGCGGGTACCGGATCGACTCGGTGACCCGAGTTCGACAGATCCCTGATCTGCTGATCCTGGTCGCCATGTCCGGCGGCGGAAAACGGTCTGCAGCCTACGCGTATGGCGCCTTGAAAGGCATGGGCCAGGTCACCCTTCCAGGTGACGGTCGCTCGCTGCTGTCGCAACTGGACGGGATCTCCGGCATTTCCGGAGGCAGCTTCACCGCCGCCTATTATGGCCTGCACCGCGACAAGATGTTCGGCCAGTACGAGCAGGACTTTCTGTACTCGGACACCAACGCCTACATCTACGGCATCTACCTGCTGCCCTGGAACTGGGGATGGATCGCGGACCCGACAGTGGGCACAAACGACTACATGGAACGGGTCTATGACCGAACGATGTTCCATGGCGCCACCTATGAGGACCTGAAGGCGCTTGGCCGACCGATCATCGCGATTGGAGCAACGGACATCAGCTACGGTGCTCCGTTCCTCTTCACGCAAGAAGGCTTCGATATCATCTGCTCCGACCTATCGGAATTTCCGCTTGCGCGCGCCGTCGCTGCTTCCAACGGGTTCCCAGGGCTGTTCTCGCCGATCACGTTGACCAACCACGCCGCGGACTGCGGCGGGCGTGTGCCCGGCTGGGAACGCCGCGTCACCGCTGAAGAACGGCGCAATCCCCTGTCCAGGATCGGTACACAGGCACAACTGACCAATCGCTACCTGGACCCCAATCGCACGAAATATGTGCACCTTGCCGATGGTGGTATCTCTGACAATCTCGGCCTGCGTGTCGCGGGCTCGATGATGGAGTATGTGGCAGCATCACCCGAGACGATCAAAAGCCTGGGTTACGACCATCTCCGCCGCATCCTGGTGATCAGCGTAGACGGCCAAGGCGCGCAGGATGCGTCCGTCGCGCAGCAAAAGATCGTCGGTGGCCTGTTCTCGCTATTGGGCCTGGTGAGCGGCGGCCAGATCGATCGCTACAACTTCGAGACTTTGAGCACGGTGTCCAGCCAGATAAAGGGTGTGGTGCGTGCCATCCAGAACGCGCGGTGCTCCGAAGGCAAGGTGGTCTACGATACTCCATGCGACGATGTGCAGGGCGAGCTTGTGCATATCTCGCTCGCGGCGATGCCGGACAGTCTCCAGAAGGACCAACTGCTGGCCATCCCGACGGGACTGAGTTTGCGGCAGCACGACGTCGATTTGCTGGTGGCGTCCGGAGAAACAGCCGTCACCACGTCCGAACCACTGCGCCAGTTCCTCGACAATTACCCTCCGCGTCCGCCTGAGTTGCGACGCGCAACGTCTGGGCAAAAGGGCCCTCCCGGCTCATGATATCCGGATCTGTCACTGGCTGGCGTGGCTGCAGATCCGCCATGCCGCGATGCTGGCGACGAGGGTATTCGATCTTCGTCTGCTATGGGACACCCCGGATCTGCAACGCATGCAGCCTCCGTGCTGTCGCTCACGCCTCCTCGCCCAACGCCCGCCGGCGTAGGTTCTTAAGCCGCTCCTGGCCGCCCGGGGTCCTCGGATCGATCTCAAGTACCTTCTGCCAGGCCTCGTAAGCCCCCTTCCAATCCTTCCGCGCCTCGGCGATTGCCGAGAGCGTCTGGAACGCAGAGAAGCTGCGCGGCTCATGCTGCAGCGTCGCCTGCAGGTCGGCGATCGCGCCCGGCGTGTCGCCCGCCGCAAAACGCGCGATGGCGCGTTGGTGATAGGCCTCCGCCAATGTTGGATCTAGCGTGATTGCCGCAGAGAAGTCCTCGATTGCGTCCTGCTTGGCGTCCGCTTTCATCTCGCGCAGGCCGCGACTCATCAGCAGCGTGACAGCAGGCGTGCCCGCGTTCAGCCACAGCTCTCTGATCTGCTGTTCCAATGGGCCTGCGATCTCTTCGCTGGGCGCCGTTTTCAGCGACCCAAGAAGCCTATCAAGCGCTGCGCGACGATCGTTGTTTTGCGGACTGGCACTCTGTCCAAACACCGGAAGAGAGGCGCACAGCATCGCCGCAAGGATAACGCCATTCTTCATGCCATCGCCTCTGGAACAGGTCCGCCGGCCATCCAGTCGAGCAGTTCCACCGTGTGTACCACCGGCAGCCCTCCACCGCTGAGCTGCGTGATGCAACCAATATTGCCGGCGGCAACCAGATCGGGCGTTGTGGCACGCAGGTTGTCGAGCTTCCGTTTGCGCAAGCGACTGGCGAGTGCCGGCTGCAGAATGTTGTAGGTGCCTGCCGATCCGCAGCAGATATGCGGCTCCGCTGGCTCGACCACAGTAAAGCCGGCTCGCTGAAGCAGTGCCTTGGGCTCAGCTGTGATGCGCTGGCCGTGCTGCAGGCTGCAGGCTGAGTGGTACGCGACCGTCAGGCCTGGTGGCGCCCGCGTCGGCTCATAGTTCAGGCGAGACAGCAATTCGCTGACGTCGCACGCCAGCGCAGAGATCTGCTCGGCATTGCTTCGCCAGGGTTCCGGCTCGGTGCGAAACATGAACCCATAGTCCTTTACCATGGTGCCGCAGCCGGACGCGTTGACGACCACGGCATCCAATCCCTCCTCCTTGAGTTGATCGCTCCACGCCGCGATGTTCGCGCGCGCACTCGTCATGGCGGCGTCATGCTGTCCCATGTGGTGCGTCAGTGCACCGCAGCAACCAGCACCAGGCGCTACGACGACCTCCACGCCCAGCCGGGTCAGCAGGCGGATCGTCGCCTGGTTGATCTCGGGCGCCAGCACCTGTTGTGCGCAGCCGGTCAGCAGCGCGATGCGAGCGCGCCGAGCACCCTGTGCGCGGTAAACCTGCTGGGTGTTCGCACTATTCGAATGTGGCAACCGGGTCGGAGTGAGCTCCAGCATTGCCCGGACGCGCTCCCCGAGCATACCACCTCGCGGCAACAAGCCGGTCATCGGCCGAATCAGTCTGGCGCCAAGCAATGTCAGTCGAAACAGCCACGGACGTGGCAGCACGGTGCCCAGCCCTGCACGCAGTGCGCGCTCGTGCCACGGGCGGCGATATGTCCGCTCGATATACGTGCGCGCATGATCGACCAGATGCATGTAGTTCACGCCCGACGGACAAGTCGTCATGCAGGCAAGACAGGACAGGCAGCGATCGATATGGCGCACAACGTCTTCAGTCGCCGGCCGTTGCGCCTCCAGCATGTCCTTGATCAGGTAGATGCGCCCACGCGGGCTGTCGAGTTCATCGCCCAGCAGCAGAAACGTTGGGCATGTTGCGGTACAGAGCCCACAGTGCACACAGGTGCGCAGCACCTGGTTGGCTGCAGAGGTTTCGGGGTCACGCAGTTGCTCGGCTGTGAAATTCGTCTGCATCACCTAAACCTTGGCAGCCAGCATTTTGCGCAACAGATAGACGGACAGCCCAAGCCACAACAAACCGAGCAGGAAGAACACCCAGGAGAACAGTGCTCCCCTGAAGAAGACGACGGCGAGCATCAGTACGATCGCCCCCAGCATCATGCCGAATTGCAGGTTCATCAGGCGGCGATCGTAGTTGAGACGGAAGTACTGAAAACCGCACAGCAGAAAGCTCACAAGGAACAGTGGTACGATGACGCCGCTGGGAATACTCATGCGCACCTACAGACTCGCATACAGGCGCCCGGGATTCAAAATACCATGAGGATCGAACGCTGCCTTCACGCGTTGGGTAATCCGCGCCAAGGGTTCCGGTTCCGGCGGGATCACATCGACTGCGACGCGCAGTGTCTCGGATCCCTGCATCAACATCCAGCTACCGCCAGCGTCGCGCGCTGCCATCTGCACCGCCTCGTGTGCCGCGGCGGTCGCCGGTCCGGCGAGCGACACCAGGCCGCCACCCCAATCGAGATAGCCGCGCGCGCCGCATGCGTCCCCAACCGAACGCAGCACTTGCGCACCGGCCGAGGGACGCACCGAAACCCGCCAGACTGCTTCGTCGGTCATGGGGACCAGCGGCTCCCGGTCGCGGATCGCGTGCCACACGCTACGTGATGCCGCATCGTCCAGTATCTCGCCGCGACCGCCCAGTTCGTCGCGCAGCTTCCGCATGCGGTAGGCGACCGAGGGGGCGAACTCCTCAATGCGGACCAGCGCGACAGGGCCGTGGAAGGCCGACAGCATCGGAATCCGGTCGGTCGCATCTGCTGGCAGCCAGGCCGCTGCAGAAACGGAATAAGGCGAACCCAGCGCCGCGGATAACGACGACACACCGTCAGCAGCGTCCAGCCCCGGCAGAACCAAGGTGCCGACGGCCTCCGGGGCCGGGAGCACCTTCAGCGTAACTTCCGTGATGACGGCAAGAGTGCCGTGGCTGCCAGCGAGCAGCTTGCAGAGATCGAGGCCGGTGACATTTTTCAGCACACGCCCGCCAGAGTGGATCACCTGGCCATGACCGTTCACCGCCCGAAGCCCGAGCAGGTGGTCGCGCATCGCCCCCCAGGCGACGCGGCGCGGGCCGGACAGGTTCGTTGCCACGACGCCGCCAATCGTCTGAGGGCCGCCAGGATCGGGTGGCTCGGCGATGACGTGCTGCCCTTGCTCGTTGAGTGTCGCTTCGATCTCCGACAGGGGCGTCCCGGCGCGCGCACTGATGATCAATTCCTTTGGGGAGTAAAGCGTGATCCCCGTCAGATTGCCTGTGGACAGTGATCGTGCCGCCTGCACAGGCCGCAGCATTGCCGACTTCGTGCCGTTGCCGCCGACAGCGAGAGGTTCCCGCGCCGTCCCGGCCCGCCGGATTGCCGCCGCAATCGCGTCTTCGTCAGTGGGTGCGAGCAGATCGCTCACTGCTCGCCGCCAGCGGAAACACCTTGTTCGGGTTGAGCAGCCAATCGGGATCGAACGCCGTCTTTATGCGGCGCTGCTGCTCCAGTTCTTCGGCTTTGAACTGCACGGGCATGAGGTCGCGCTTTTCAACGCCGACGCCGTGCTCACCGGTGAGACAGCCGCCCATCTCCACGCATAGCTTCAGAATGTCGGCGCCGAATTGCTCCGCCTTGCGAAAGCTCTCCGGGTCGTTTGCGTCGAACATGATCAGCGGATGGAGGTTGCCATCGCCGGCATGGAAGATGTTGGCCACCTTCAGCCCATACACGTCGCCCATCTCGCCGATCCGCCGCAGCACCTCGGGCAGGCGTGAAGTGGGGATGACGCCATCCATGCAGAGGTAGTCGGGGCTGATGCGGCCGATCGCACCGAACGCGCCCTTGCGGCCTTTCCAGATCGCGAGCGACTCCTCGGCCGACTGCGACACCTTCATGCTGATCGGATCGTGCTGCTCGCAGATTGCTCGAATGCGGGCGAGCAGCGCGTCCTGCTCCTCGGAACTGCCTTCAACCTCGATGATCAGCATCGCTTCGGCATCCAACGGATAACCGGCATGCGCAAAGTCCTCGCAGGCATGAATCGCCGGCCGGTCCATGAATTCCAATGCCACCGGAATGATGCCGGAGGAGATGATGGAGTCGACACAGGCCCCCGCGATCTCATTGGATCGGAAAGCCGCCAGCATCGCGCGCGCACCTTCCGGCGAGCGCAGGATGCGCACAGTCACCTCGGTGATCACCGCCAACTGGCCCTCGCTGCCGGTCAGCAGCCCAAGCCAGTCATAGCCGGCCGCGTCGAGATGGCGGCCGCCGATATTCAAAACATCACCTTCCGCCGTAACGATCTTCAAACCGAGCAAGTTGTTGGCAGTGACGCCGTATTTCAGGCAATGCGCACCGCCGGAGTTCATGTTGACGTTGCCGCCGATCATGCAGGCAAGCTGGCTGGACGGATCTGGCGCGTAGAAGAAGCCTCGGCCCTGCACCGCATCGGTAATCCCGATGTTGGTCACGCCGGCCTGCACGGTGGCGCAGCGATCGGCGTAATCGATGTCAAGGATGCGGTTCATCTTCATCAATCCGACCACCACCGCATCGGCCATCGGCAGAGCGCCGCCGGACAGCGACGTGCCGGCGCCGCGCGGCACCACGCGAATGCCTTCGGCGTGGCAATACCGCATGACTGCGGCAACCTGCTCGGTGGTTTCCGGCAGCACCACAGCCAGCGGCGGTTGCCGGTACGCCGACAGGCCGTCGGTTTCGTATGGCCTTAACCGGATTGGCTCGGCAATCACCGCTTCGGGGGGCAGCATGCCGCGAAAGGCGGCTACGATCGTGTCCCGCCGCGCCAATATCTCGGCTTTGGGCTCAGGCTGATTGATCATGTTGGTCAAAATGATCTCACCGGCAGGTCGAGGCAAGCGCCAGTCGCCTCCACGATCGGGCGAGCGCGGGCGATGGTTCACACAACCTGATTGCGCAACTCCGTTTCGCCGCGCCAAAGTCTCCCGAGGTTCTCCACCAGGATGTCGATGACATTCGCCTCGTACTGCCTGGTCTCGCCACCGGTATGCGGTGTCAGGAAGAGGTTGGGCAGGGTCCATAACGGCGAATCCTGCTGCGGCGGCTCCGGATCCGTGACGTCAAGCGCTGCACCGGCGATCCGTCCGGCCTGCAGCGCCTCGATCAAGGCAGCCTCGACAACGCATGGCCCCCGTGCCGCGTTCACCAGGAAGGCCGAGGACGGCATCAAGCCCAGCGCCTTGGCGTCGATCAACCCCTGCGTCTCCGGCACGAGAGGACACGTCAGCACCACGAAGTCGGCCTGGGGGAGAAAGGCGGAAAGCTCGGTGAGCGGGTGCACCGCATCGGCCGCGCCCCGACCCGACGCGGGATGGCGACGAAAACCGATCACCTTCATCTCGAAGGCCTTGGCCAGCTGGGCCAGCCGACCACCGATCCGACCCAGGCCGATGATCAGCACTGTCTTGCCCGACAGTTCGTCCTCTCGCTCCGTCAGATCGCCGATCATGCCACGCCAGACCCGTCGCGCCTGGTTGTCACGCGCCTCCGGCAACCGGCGCGCCATCGCCAGGATCAGCGATATCGCGTGTTCCGCCACTGCCCGCGCGTTCACGCCCGCGGCGCTCGCCAGTCGGATTCCACGCGCGGCAAGCGCCTCCTTGTCGAACTGATCTGTTCCCGATCCGATGGACTGGATGAATCGCAGACGCTTGGCCAGAGGGATCAGGCCATTGTGCCACATTCCGGACACTACGATGACATCCGCCTCGTGGGCGCGCTGCGAAAATGCATCGCCGTCGCGAAGTTCGAAGTTGCATATGCCGGTGCCGAGTGCGTCGAAACACGCCTTCATCTGATAGGCAGCGTGTGCAAAGCAGATCGTGAGCTGATCCTTGGGAGGGAACATGGCGGGCCTATCCTGGTGGATGCAGCCAGACCATACCCGCCTTGCCCCGAGGGGCAACGTTCTTCCACGTGCTCGCCGTCAGCAGGCCTTCTGGCTGGCCGCTGGCCATGCCACCGCTGTCAGTCAGCCCTGACGGGCCTTCATTCTCGGGTTCTTCTTGTTGATCACGTAGACGCGCCCGTGCCGGCGCACCACGCGGCAGTTCTTGTCGCGGACCTTGGCGGCCTTCAGGCTGTTGCGAATTTTCATGTCCAGCGCCCAGTGAAGAGCCGCGCTGGATAGGGGCGACGCCCGCCCATGTCAATGGAGCTCATCCGGCGGAAATCGCGTGCCAACGCACCAGCCGCAGCTGCTGCGCGCGCATCAGGCGAATACGAGCCAGCCATAACTCAGCCTCTCGCACGACCAGTGATACCTGACGGACCCCGGGGTGGACCTGCCGCATCGTTTGCACGAGGGACCGCCATCCCAGCAGTGCCTGTTGCATCTGGCGGCGCGACACGTCCTCGACGATCCGCACGTCGAAACCAAGATGCGCAAGTGCATCGGTGATGGCGGCCTCGCTTGGAACAGCGGGAGCGCGATGCGCCAGCCGTGCCCAGGTCTCGACCATCGGCGCGGCAGGCTGCAGCGGCCGATCTGCCACAATCTCTTCCAGCACGAACTGCCCGCCAGGCTTAAGCGCCCGGGCAATCGCGTCCAGCAGCGGTCCCGGTGACTCGCCGCCGAGCGGTTCGATGGCCATCCCGTGGTGAAAGTAACTGGCGGGGAATTTCGGCCGCCGCGGATCCCAACTTTCGACCTGGGCACGGCGCCCCAGTCCTGCCCGCTGGCTTCTTTCGTTCGCCAGAGCGACCAGCCGTGGGTTCACCTCATAGCCGGACACCCAGACCCCAAGCTCGGCGCTAATGTGGCGCGGCGGGCCGCCTGTGCCCGCGCCAAGCAGAAGCATGCTCGAAGCCGCTGAGAGGCCAAGAGGCTTCGCCAGGCGCACCACCTCCTCGCCACCGCCCGGCAACAGGAAGCCTTCGCCCCAAAGTGCTTCAGCCACGGCGATCCGCGCACGCGGCCAGATAGGGTCATCGTCCTCTGCCAGCGCTATTTCGGGCGACAGTAGCAGCTGTGGCTCTGGTGCCGCCTGTGGCTCAACTGGGGCGGTTGCGTGCAGTCTCAGCAGGTGCCGCACGCTGTCGAGCAGCATGGTCGCATACCTCCGCCCTCCAGCATGTGGCCAACCGGTTGAGGAAGCGTTGAAGACCTAGCTGAACTCGGTCAGCACGTAGCGCACCACCTCGTCGCCCACCACACTCGGCTTGTGTCGATGCCCTCGCCCGGCCGGGATGTGCAGCATATCTCCGGGCCCCGCTTCGACGCTGTGGTCATCGAATGTGTAGCGGATGCGGCCGGCCAAAATGAAGATCGAATGGCCTGTCTCGCACCAGTCCGCCTCCGGCGCCCCCGGTGCGTCCGGTCCACGCTCCTGGTAACGCAGAGCGATGCCGAAGTCCGATATCGCCTCCCGCGCTTTGAGCCGATCGGTGACGGCCCGCAGTGGGTGTTCGGAGGCGAGGAACAGGTATGGACTGCTGGTCATCTCGCTATTCTGTCGTCGGTTCGGGAGGAGCGGAAGCCAGCGCCTCACGGCAGGTCTCGCTCAACAGCGGCACCAGCGAACGGTACTCCGGAGCACGCGGCGTGTTGGGTCGCCACGCAATGCCCAAGGTGCGCCATGCTCCGGAAGCGGCAACCGGCCGTAAGGCGATATCGGTGCCCGCCGTCACGCCGGCCGAGACGGCGAGCCGCGGCAGCAATGTGACGCCGAGCCCGCCGGCTACCATCTGCGTCAACGTGTGCAGGCTGGTGGCGGCAAAGCCCTCGTGCCCATCGCGATCGCCAGCCAGCAGTCCACACACCGCCAGCGCCTGATCGCGTAGGCAATGACCGTCCTCGAGCAGCAGCAACCGCTCGCCGGCAAGCGCCGCGACCGGCACCTTCTCATGTGCCGTCAGCCTGTGGCCTTGCGGCAGCGCTACCAGGAACTCGTCCCGCGCGATTGGCGATGCATCGGCACCGCCGCAATCACAGGGCAATGCCACCAGCAGCACATCCAGCCGGTTCGCCTCCAGACGCTCGACCAGCCGCGCGGTTGTGTCCTCGCGCAAGTAGAGACGCAGCTGCGGAAAGCCCTCACGCAGCACCGGCATCAGGCGCGGCAGCAGGAACGGTCCGATGGTGGGTATCACGCCCAGTCGCAACGGCCCGCTCATAGGCGCTCGTGCCGCGTTCGCCGCCTCGACCACTGCCTCGAGCGCCGACAGCGCCGCCCCGGATCGCTCGATCAGCTCCAGCCCAAGCGGGGTGAACACGACGTGCTTTCCCGCGGTGCGATCGAGGATCGCTGCATCCAGTTGTCGCTCCAGCGCCAGGATGCCGGCCGACAGCGTCGATTGCGTCACCGAGCAGGCCAGCGCCGCGCGGCCAAAGTGCCGCGATTCGGCGAGGGCGGCGAGGTAACGGAGTTGTTGCGGACTCGGCAGCGGAATCATTGAGCATGTCGATCAAAAGTAGGAATTTGATCTATCTGCCACAAGCCACGCGAGGGAACCAGGCGCCGTTACCGGCCTGTCTCAGCGGCCACCCAGGGATCGATACAGCCGGCAGCTGTCCGGCGGTAGACCACGAGTCCGTCAAAGGCAGCAATCTGTCGGTAGCGGGACCACGCGCGCGCGAACGCTGGGTCGGACGCGCTGAGCACGCCGATGTAATTGACGACGCCCTCACGGGTGTCGACCACGGCGACGTCGGGACAGCCTACGATGAAGTCGTGCGCGACCCAGCGCCGTATCGGCCATGCCTTCGCGCCCGCCGGATCGAAGCGGACGCGCCATAGCTCGCCCTTCAGCGCCCACATCGAGTCGAAGCGCGAGGCCCAGATGACCCCGGTGTTGTTCACCACCGGGAAGCCGAGGGCAATCCATTCTGAGAACGCAATGTATGTTCGCGCGTGCTGCGAACGGATCAGTCGCTCCAGTTTGGCAATCGTGTTCTGCCCGGGCTCCAGGGCCAGCACTACCTGGGGCTCCAAACGCTGGAACGCCGCAACCAGGAACGCCACGAATGCGACGGCTCCCGCGGTAACCGGCAGCCATGCACGCCGCGACGCTGGGCGATGCAACACGGCGGAGGCCACCCAGCACATCAGCGCCAGCACGGTGGCGATGGTCGCCGGCAGTCGATGATAGAACCAATCCTTGCCGTCCATCAGGCAGACCACCGTGGCGATCACGGCGAACACCACCAA
The DNA here is from genome assembly GCA_024280945.1 of Acetobacteraceae bacterium. Lineage (GTDB taxonomy): Bacteria > Pseudomonadota > Alphaproteobacteria > Acetobacterales > Acetobacteraceae > JAMXLO01. The sequence goes on along the minus strand of JAMXLO010000088.1, from coordinate 46,801 downwards.
TGTCAGCATCAGGTTGGCCTCCGGCATGCGCCGGCGGCGATGCCACCACAGCACCAGTGCTACCGCCTGCCCGAAGATCAGTCGCAGACTGTCAGCCAGAAGCTGTCGCAGCGGCACGTCCGTACCGCCGTACAGGGCGAGCCCCAGGGGCACGGCGCGACGCAAATATGCCGGACAGAACAGAGCGACCAAACCCGCATACACGAGCATGGTGGCGCCAGCGGCGAGGGACCTCGTATTGAGCGGATTGAGGCCCCGGGACAGCGCCAGCCCCTCCAGCCCAACAAACACCGCCGCATAACGGGGTTTCAACGCGCACCCCAGGCCCGCCAGTACCCCGGCGATCAAGGCATCGCGGAAGGCTGGCCGCGCCCCATCGAGGGACCGAGCAAACAGCACCAGATACGGCAAAATGGCGGCGACCAGCAGGTGTTCGCGTTGTCCAAGATCGCCCGCCGGCACCACCAAGAGCACGGTGCCGATTGCCGCGAACACGGGAAGGCGGTCCTCGAACAGTCTGTCGCTGCCGCGCAGCAGCGAGGCTGTCCACCAGGCGCAGCCCAGTACCGCCGCAACAAAGAAAGGAATGGCAGTGAACTGTGCGTCGATCCGCAGCCAGCTTGCGATCTGCATCGGGATCGCGGATATCCACACGATCAGCGGCGGATTGACCTCCACCACGTCCACGTAGAGCTCGCGGCCAGCCAGCCACCGCCGGGCGACATAGAGTAACCAGGCCACGTCGTCCTTCAGAGGAGACCTCAGCATGGTGAACAGGACGATCGCGATAACGACCGCCAGCAATCCGGCGCTGAGGATACTGATCGCAGCACGCAGATTGAACGGTGCCGGGCGGATCGCCCGGGCCTCGGGTCGGTTCATCGGTGGTCAGTCAAGAACGTTTCGCACCCTCGCTGTCGGCGCAGACAGCATCCCCTGCATCGGTTTATATGGCATTTGTATGGTGGTCCACACGATTGCCAGAACGTTCAATTTCAGCAATCTGATCAGGTCGTCAGCTCAGACTGTCGCGCGGTGATCTCCGCCAGATAGCGTGACGGCATTTCCATGAACGGCGTTCGCTGGCGCAGCCACAAAGGATGATCCTCGTGCGTGTGCATAGCCTGGCCTTCGGGCTGGGCCGGCCAACCTGGAACCTTGAGCCAGAGGCGCAGCAGATGGCGGCGTCGCGCCATCTCGCGGTGATCCTCATATCCGGTCCGGCCATGCAGCAGCATGCGGTTATTGAGGAACTGAATATCCCCCACACCGATGTTCATATCGAGATAGGTCTCTGGTGATGCCGCGATGCGCTGTACCTCGTCCAGAGCCTCACGCTGGGCCGGCGTCATCACCGCATCGCCAGCTGCCACCGCCCGGTTGGGATAGTCACCCGAAAGGAAAACTGAGATCTCATCCGCGGTACGCGCGAAGACCGAGATCCGTCGCACGAGCACGCCGCTCCCATGATCGGCATCCACTTCGCGCCGGCGGAAGACGAAACCATCGTACAACACCTGGAGCAGGTCAGGCCTTTCGCGCTCCAGTCGCCGGTGCACCGCAATCGCACTGCAGATCCGGCTGGCGCCACCTGATTTTGCCGATTGCAGGCACATCAACGAGACCACGTCGCAGGAATCCGTGTGGAAACGCTGAGCCCCGCCGGCGTGGTAGCCACGCGCGCCTGGCTCGATGTCGCTCACGTCGATGACGTGCCCGAGCAGCTCGCCCTGCCACGACTGCGGCAGGGCCTGGCCGATATGCGCACCGAGCCCGAAATAGATGCGCGCCATATCGTCGCTGGAATAGCGCTCCCGCGGAATACCGCGCAGCAGCACAAAGCCGCGGCCGAAGCGCAGCCCGTCGCGCAGGTCGCGGAGAAATCGGCCGAGGACCGGCAGCGGAAATGTTTCTGGAGTGATGGCCGGAAAGTCCAACTCGCCCAGATTACGCAGATAAGCAAGTGCCGCGTCGATCTCTGCAACCTCGTCGGGATTGAGCGTGTGCAGCCCATCAGTCTGATAATCGATGCTGGCACCGGTCCAGGCGGCGCGCTCCTGTGTTGCGCTCACGTGCAGTTCTCCTCGGGGCATTTTCAGCCATACGTAACAGGCGAATTGAAATTTCCAAATGCTATGCTGCTGACAACAAGTCCTATACCATTACCGGCTCGCCGGGGTCCCCACATCGTCAGCAAGGTCGCCGCGCCGACATTACCAGTTATCACTGCCGCGCAATCTCGAGCTGCTGCTGGCCGCGACTGCTCTGCCCTGCCCTGCGGTACCTGGCCGCGTCGGAAGCCTCAACGGAGCTTCAGTCCTCTGCCAATCCCACCGGGTGCTGGCGATGCCAGCCAGTAGCGTGTTGGAATGCTACGCCTGCGCGCAACAGCGTCATCTCCTGCTGATGGTGCGTGCCCGGGTAACCTCGACCGGCGAGAGCTGGCGCCTTTGGAAGCACTCTGCCAGCTCCGTGAGCTCGAGATAATGCAGACTGGTCATCACGCCGCGGGTCCCACAATTGGAATGGCTGACAGCTTGATGACGAGCTGGACGATCAGCAGGGCTCAGTAGCCCCGCTGCCAATCGATTACATTCCGCAGCGGTGCACCGTCGAGATACGCGCGCAAATTTTCGCAGAACACCTCTATTGCGCCATGCCGGTTTTCATCGCTTGCGCCGGAGACGTGCGGGGTGATCAGGGCACGCGGATCACGCCATAGCACCTCGGGCGGCCGATGTTCGAATTCGCCGACATACACATCGAGCACCACACCGCGCAGGTGTCCGCGCGCCAGGGCTTCGGCCAGCGCTGCCTCATCCACGATCTCGCCACGCGCGACATTGACCAGCACCACGCCTGGCTTCATTGCGGCCAGCCTCGTCGCGTTGATCAGGTTGGTAGTTTCCGGAGTCCACTGACAGCACACGGCAACAAAATCGCTTCCCGCCAGGAACCGGTCGAGATCATCGGCACTTCCCATCATGGAAAATCCCGTCGGCAGCGGCGCCGCAGGTTGCAATGTCCGGCGCGTGCCGATCACGCGCATTCCCAACGCGGCGCCTAGCCGACCGACTTCACGGCCGATGCCACCGGCGCCGATGACACACAGAGTCTTGCCTTCGATCAGCAGCGGCCGGTAGGCACGATGATCGAACGTGCCCGCTCCTCGATCATCGACCGCGCGGTTCAGGCCCTTGGCGAAGTGCAGGATGCCGGCGATGGCGTACTCCGCCATGGCGAGTGTGCTGCCCGCACCACGCGAGGTCGTCACCATCACGTCACTTCCCCACAGATCGCCCAGCCGTAGGTTGGACGCGCCAGCAGGCCGCTGGTGGAACCATTTCAGCCGCGGCGCGCGCGCACGAAGGTCCAGCGGAAACGGCCAGCCGCCAAGGATCACCTCGGCCTCTGCCAGCATCCGATCGCGCTCGGCCCGCGTGCCTTGCCCGGCGTTCGTCCCAGGCGCCAGGTAGCGGGCGACAGAATAGGGCGGCCACGTGTCGCGAATTTCCCCATCGAACCAGCCGCCGGCGTCGATCAGACGAACCACCGGATCAATTGCTTCAATGCGGGCGCGGTCAGCCTCGCTGATACGCTGGATCGCAAGGACGTTCACGGTCATCGCAAGCTCCTGGGTGCCGGCAGCCAGCCTATCGGCGGAGCCACGTCAGCGACAAATAGGCGCCGCACCACGAACCAATCGCGGCAAACAGCACATACACCGCGTTGCTGGTGTAGCTGATCACCGCGAATGAGGAGACGATGTACCAGATCGCACTCCAATTTGCCGCAGCGATTGGCCGCCGTGCGACCACCGATGCGGTGAACATGACATACAGCGCATCGGTCGCCGCCGTAGCCAGGATGACGCCGGCCGCGACCAACGGGTTGACCGTGAGATGCATTTTGAATGCTCCGCCTGGCTGACAAGTCGCGCACTCTAGGTCGGCATACCTGTCGGGCAACACAGGCAGATGACCGATGTCCTGGTTTCGTCGGCGTTGCGCCCTTAGCAGTACGCAAATTCTCCCGGGTTGGCGTTTCCTTGGCGACCAGCCGCGTATCGATTGACCGACCGTTTCTTCGCTTGGCAGCCTCATCGGCTCTCCTGAGCCAGGTGGCGACCGGACATCGCGCGATTGGTTTCGAATTGCAGGAAGGCCGGCATGCGCTGCCTTCATTTGCTGTCAGCGGCATGCGGTCGACATTGCCCGATCTGACCAAGCTTCTGGTCCGAACTCGCTCGCTGCGGCGTCAATACGACTGGCCGCTACCGAGCGATGGTCGAAGCGACGCATACCGAGGCGGAACAGCGAGGCCGATGGGCGGTGGCGCTGCGCGGAGGAAACCATTGATTAAGAGTTCAGCAATGAGACCGACGATCAGTACGACGCCGAAGAAGACACCCTCCAGGAATACCTTAATGAGAGCCTGCCCTCCAATTCGCGCCGCCGAGTTCTGCCGCGCAGACCGCGCTCGGCTGAGCGGCTCGTCGTGATGCTCCGCCCAATATGAGATGCCGCAGAGATGTGCGCCAGTCCGACCGCGCCGCCCGACATCACCAGTCCCTCTTGGGGTGGAGCGCACCTTGATCTCGATCGCCCCGCGCACTGGTCTACCGTTGTTCGGACTGCATGCGCCTGAGCAGATGCAACGCTATCAGGACCGCAAGGCCGACCGCGCCGGCAACGGCGACGTCGTCACTGTGCAAAGGTCCAAAATGGAACAGCTCCCGCGCCGGTGGAAACGCCACGATCGCGGCAAGCAGGGCAGCCGTCGAGCCGCTGACCAGCCACAGAGCGGTGTTGCTCCGCCACAATGTCGCGCCCAATCCCTTGCCCTGAGAGCGGTTCACCAGCACAAGGCCGAGATTGGTCGCGACCAGTGCAGCGAAGGTGAGCGCTCGTGCATCGGGTTCCGGTAGCCCTCGGCGCAGCGCCATGACGAACAGCGCCGCCACAAACGCCAGTACAAGTCCCCCTTGTAAAAGACTCAGCATCATGCGGCCACCGCTGAACAGCGGCTCTTCCGGATCGCGGGGCGGGCGGCGCATCACATCGCCTTCCTCGCCTTCCGCCTCGAACACGATCGAGCACATCGGGTCGATGACCAGTTCGAGAAAGGCGATATGCAAAGGCCAGAAGATCAGCGGTAGTCCGAAGAGCAGCGGGATCAGTGCAAGCCCGGCGATCGGCACATGGATCGCCACAATATACGCCATCGCCTTGCGCAGGTTGTCGTAAATCCGGCGGCCGAGCCGAACAGCGCGTACGATTGAGGCGAAGTCATCATCCAGCAGCACGAGCGATGCCGCCTCGCGCGCCACGTCGGTGCCACGACCGCCCATAGCGATGCCGATGTGCGCCGCCTTCAGTGACGGCGCATCATTGACGCCGTCACCCGTCATGGCCACGACTTCGCCATTCGCTTTCAGCGCCTGCACGATGCGCAGTTTCTGCTCGGGCATGGTCCGGGCGAACACGGTGGCCGTGCGCGTACGCCACGCCAACTCCTCGTCGCTCATGCGCTCGAGTTCGGTGCCCGTAACGACCTCGGTGGTGTCGATACCAGCCTGTGCGGCAATCGCGCACGCGGTCTCGGGGTAATCGCCAGTGATCATGACGATCCTGATGCCTGCGGTGCGGCAATCCTGCACCGCGGCCGGCACGGTCGGACGCAGCGGATCGGTCAACGCGACCAGGCCGAGGAACTGGAACTGCACGGAACGTGGCGTTTCTGGACGCGAGGCGGTGAGCGGCAGCACCGCGCCGGCCACACCGAGCACACGCATGCCCTCCCGAGCAATCTCATCCACGGCATGCCCGAGCCGATCGCGCTCTTCGTCGGTGAGCCGACAGAGTTCCGCGATCGCCTCCGGCGCGCCCTTGGCCGCTGCCAGCAATTCAGCTCGTTCGGTCGCCTCCCACACATTGGTCACAGCCAACAGATCCGGCCGCAGCCCGTATTCCCAGCGCAGCACCAAGCCACGATGCGGAGCGTCATCGGGCGCAAGCGCGTAGAACGCCTTCTCCATCGGATCGAACGGCTCGCGCGCGCTGGCAAGAATGCCATGGCGAACTACGTCCACGGCAGCGGGCGACAACTGACCCACGTCTTCAGCTCGCCACGATTGCGCCACTGCTCGAACGTCGACAATACTCATCCGATTTTGCGTCAGCGTGCCGGTCTTGTCGGTGCACAACACTGTGGCAGCACCCAGAGTTTCGATCGCGGAGACTCGGCGCGTAAGAACCCGTGCACGCGAAATGCGCCAGGCGCCCATCACCATGAATACCGTCAGCACCAGCGGAAATTCTTCGGGCAGCATCGACATGCCGAGTGCGATGCCGCTGAGAAGTGCTTCCAGCCAGCCTCCATGCAGGAAGCCATAGAGCGGAATTGCAGCTGCGCTAAGGCTGAGGCTGACGATAGCGAACCGCTTCACCAGCCGTCCGGTCTCGGCCTGCAGCCGTGGTGGTTCGGTCTCGATGGTGCCGATCGCGACCCCGATCTTGCCTATGGCGCTGCGCGCGCCAGTTGCTGTGACCTGGGCCATTCCATGCCCGCGCACGACCAAACTTGCCGAATAGACATAAGGCAGGTCGTCACCACCGGGTTGCTTTGCCGGCGGGGCGCCTGGCGCGGCGATCTTGCGCACTGGTGCGGATTCGCCGGTCAGCAGCGACTCATCTGTCGTAAGGTCGTGGGCCGCCAACACGGTAGCATCGGCCGGTACCCGGTCGCCCTCGGCTAACACGATCAAGTCGCCGCGCACTACGTCTGATCCGGCGATGCGCTGCTCGGTGCCATCACGAATCACCAGCGCGCGCGGGCTGGTCAAATCGCGCAGGCTCTCCAGCACGCGTTCCGTTCGCGCTTCCTGGATCACCGCAATGCCGACCGAGGTGCAGGCGAACAGGAACAGGATCAGCGCCTCCTTCAGGTCGCCCAGCACCAGGTAGATCGCACCGGCGCTCAGCAGCAGCGCGAACATCGGCTCGCGTACGGTTTCGATCGCAATCCGGAAGAAGGAGCGGCTCTCCGACCGTGGCAGCACATTCGGCCCTTCGGTCGCCAGCCGTTCCGCAGCCTGGCGCGCCGTCAGTCCACGTGACGCGAGGTTCTGTTGCGGCACATCATCGAAAGCTGGCCGTGACTGCAAAGCCCGCGCATTAGGGACTGACGGTTCCAGAATGAGCTAGTCCCGTAGCTGCTTCCGGCCATCGATCATCGCGCGGACCAGGTTCTCCTTATGCGCGATGCTTGCCAGGGCGACGCCCAGAATATGCAGGACGACGAGCCCGAGAGTGACGTTTGCGAGCGTTGCGTGCACTTCGCCGACCAGGCTTTCTCCGTTCTCGGTCCGCCGGCCCGAATTGCTCGCGCCTTCCTGCCCCGCGTAAGCCTGGGCAACGATCGGCAGATTTTCGGCAAGCGGTCCCTTGCCTTGCTCGCCATACGCCAGCAGACCAGTGATCACGGTGCCACCGAGGCAAATCAGCAGCGCGAGCACCATGGCGCCACCGGCCGGACTGTGGCCGATGTAGCGACGCGCTCCACCACGCGGCAGATCGAACAGGTAGCGAAGCGCAGCCGATGGCCCGATGGAAAAATCGGCGAACCGGGCATGACGTGGTCCGACAAACCCCCAGATCACGCGCAGGAGTACGATGAGGCCGATGGCATAGCCAGCCCATACGTGCACGCCACCGGTATCCCCCTCGTCCTCGCCGGTCAGGTAAGCGACAGCAAAGGCCAGCACGAGCAGCCAGTGTGCGATGCGGATCGCGGGATCCCATACCGCGACCGAGCGGCTGCGCAGCAATGTCGTCGCCATGTCACCCTCCGACTATCGTTGGTGCTGGCCTGCCACTTTGTGCGCTCGTCCGCGAGCGCTCGTTGATCCAAATCAAACACCACTCCTGGAGCGCCATTAAATTATCGCAAAGTGCCGGCGCTTACTCGCGGGAGACACGGCGTGCGCAAATGATCGAGTATGCAACCGATCTCGCTCTGTTCGTCATCGGCTTCGCCAGTTGGACGGTCAGCACGATGTCCGCCGGTGGCGGCAGTGTGCTGTTCATGGCCGCGATCGCTCCACTGCTGCGCGGCCATGCCATGGCGCCGGTCATCACGGTCGCCAGCGCGGTGGCAAGCCCGGCGCGTGCCATCCTGTTCTGGCACTGCATCGACTGGACCGTGGTCCGCTGGTATCTGCCAGGCGCCACGGCAGGCGCCATTCTGGGGGGCTGGGTGCTTGCCCAGGTCAGCGGCCCGCTGATCCAGGTCGCGGCCGCCCTGTTTCTGGTGAGTACGCTCTGGCAATACCGGCTGGGCAAGCGGGCGCAATCGTTCCACATGCGCTTAACGTGGTTTGTGCCGGTTTCATTCGTCTCGGGGTCGGTCTCTGCGATCGTTGGCGCCAGCGGGCTGCTCGCCAACCCCTTCTATTTCAACTTCGGCCTGACCAAGGAACCTATGCTGGCAACGCGCGCGATCAATTCGCTTGCCATCCAGTTCGTCAAACTCACCTCTTATTCCGTGTTCGGGCTGCTGAACTGGCACCTCGTACGCCACGGACTTTCGGCCGGTGCCGGCGCCGCAACCGCCGTCTGGTGTACCCGTCCCATGCTGCACCGGCTCGACCAGCGATACTTCCACAACTTGGCCATATGGCTGATGGTCGTTGCCGGCTGTCTGGTGCTTTGGCAGCAGCGCGCCTGGCTTCTCGACCTGCGCCTTCCGGCACCCATGCCATGATCTCGGGCACTCCCCAGGAGCCGCCATGCCTATATGGCCTAGTCTATCACCGGCTCGGCGGCGCACTCATCCTGGTCATTGCAGCGTGAGCCTGCGCGTGAACCTGACCCCCTTCGTTTGGAGTTTGATCCCCGCCCGCCGCAGGCGCCATCCGACGCGTGGCTGATGGCACCTCCCGTCAGCGCTTGGCCAAGTGACTCAGGCTTGCAGCGACGCTCCAAGCGCATCCAACAGAAAGCCGGTACCGTGCTCGCGCGAACCCGCGTCATCGTAGCCGTCGAGGAAGGCGCCTTGTTCCGTCACCATCAGTTTCGTCTTGCCGCCGTCGGCTTTCAACTGCATGGTCGCCAGCGACACCGAGATCTTCTTGTCATCCAGGTGCATCACATAGCTGTACACCAGCCGTTCATTGGCAACGACGTCGTGATAGGTGGCATCGAAGGTGGAAACGACACCGCCTTCCCAGCGTCCCTTCACGCGCTCGGTGCCACCGACGCGCACGTCCACATGACGTTCTAAAAGTTCCCAGCGCCCGGGCGTACCGCTGAACCACTTTGCCTTCGCGGTTTCATCGGTCAGCGCCCGCCACACACGCGCAACCTGCGCGTCGTATGTGCGCTCGAGATGAAAACTTGCATGTACCGCGGAGCGTCTATTCACCTCGGTTCCACCCTGCATACGCACGACCTCGCTTTCCAGTTTGTCCAACGTGCTGCGCCAGCCTTCCGGCGCGCCCTTCACCATCCACGCAACGGATGCATCACGCAGCGTATAGGTCTGGACCAAGTCAATGCGCGTGCCGCCGAGTTCATCGGCAAAGTCGACTTCGGTGTATGCTTCGAACAGAAGCCTGCCATCACCGTCGCTGATCTGCATGTCGATCACCAGACGCCGCTGCGGTACTACCTCGATGAAGCGGCCACGGATCAAGTGTTCCTCGCCAGCCGGCGAGCGCATGCTGAGTTCGAAGGGGCCGCCCACCCGCAGTTCTACCCTGGCGTCCGGTATTGTGAACGCCTCCGGACTGAACCACTGCTTCACGTGTTCGGCTGAACTCCAGGCTTTGAATACCGTCTCGCGTCGCGCATGCAACACGCGTGACAATCTGAGCGGTGCCGGTTCCTGCTGTCTCACGTCAGTCGCCTGAGCCATCACGCTCTCCTTCTTCCAGCGAATGCAGGTACTCGCCCAGCCGATCAAGCCGGAGCTCCCACTCTGTCCGTCTCGCGGCGATCCACTGCTCGGCCAGGCCGAACGCCTTCGGTTCGATGGCGCAGGTCCGTACGCGCCCAATCTTCTCGGACCGCACGAGCCCCGCTGCCTCCAGCACGCCGAGATGCTGCATGGCCGCGGGCAGCGACATCGGCAGTGGCCGCGCCAGCTCCGTCACCGGCGCCGGTCCACGGCTCAGCCGTTCGACCATCGCGCGCCGCGCGGGATCGGCAAGAGCATGAAACAGCCGGTCCAACTCGGCCAATTGGTTAAGCATATGCCTAAGTAACCCCGCAAGGACAGTTAAGCAATGCCTTTACTGTCGCTCATGCACGCACTTCGGCGTGAGCCGGGGGCCAACTCAAGGCTTAACGACTGCTCGCCTAGCCGACGCCGGCTTTTTCAGCGATCGCGACCTGGGGCGACCGCGGCGAAGCCGGACGCAAGACCAGGCGGGCTGCAGATCCCTCGGTTCTGCCGTGGGTTCGGAAAGCTCGTGCAACGTCGACCGCACACTCCTTCGTAAGTATACCGCTTCTCCAATGCGCCAGTGGAAATCCACTTCCCGATGCGCGTAAACTGCGTCGCCGGGTGCGCTAGAGTTGTCAGTCGCTCGTTGCGCCTTTTGAACCCTGAGACACTTTGAAACCATGTCCTACTGGCCTGTCCCACTTTTGCTCTGGCACCCTAGATCCGAATGAACCGCTCACCCGTGATACCTGTCATATTGTCCGGCGGCTCTGGCACGCGCCTTTGGCCTGTTTCGCGCGAATCGTTCCCCAAACAATTGTGGCCCCTGGTCTCCGACCACACTCTGTTGCAGGAGACGGTCCTGCGAGCCCAAGGGAATGGCTTTGCGCCACCGATCATCGTTGCCAACCAGGAACACCGGTTTTTAATCGCTGAGCAACTGCGGGCGGCCGGCATCTCTTCCCCCCGAATTCTGCTCGAGCCGGTCGGCCGCAACTCCGCCCCGGCGATTGCAGCGGCCGCAGTCCTGGTCGCCGAACAGGATCCTGATGCCATCCTGTGGCTGCTCGCCGCCGACCACGCAATCGCCAACACTGGAGCGCTTCACCAGGATCTGGCCACCGCGGCCGTTGCCGCCAGCACCGGCCGAATCGTCACCTTTGGCATGCGCCCTACCGCGCCGGAGACCGGCTACGGCTACATCGCCATGGGCGCTCCGCTCGCCGACGCCAAGGGCGCCTATGCTGTTGCCGAGTTCACCGAGAAGCCGGACGCCGACACAGCGGTGCGCCTCGCAAGCGACGGACAGCATCTGTGGAACTCCGGGATGTTCGTCTTCACCGCCCGCACGCTGCTGGAAGAGCTGGAAGTTTACGCGCCCGACGTGCTGCGCGCGGTACGCAGGGCGGTGGCCGAGCGCGCCTCCGACCTCGACTTCATCCGTCTTGGCGCGGAGGCATTCGCCGCCAGCCCTTCGATCAGCCTGGACTATGCGGTGGCCGAGAAGACGAGACGCGCAGCCGTGGTGCCTGCGGATATCGGCTGGTCGGATGTCGGAAGCTGGGGTGCGCTCTGGGAACTCGGTCAGAAGGACGCCGCCGGCAATGTGGCGATAGGCGACGTGCTGCTGGAGAACGCCCGTAACTGCTACGTCCGCAGCGATGGCATGCTGGCCACCGTGGTTGGATTGGAAGACGCCGTCGTCGTGGTCACCGAGGACGCCGTGCTCGCCATGCACCGCGACCACGCGCAGGATGTGAAGAAGGTTGTCGACAGGCTGAAGGCCGCGGGCCGCCATGAGGCGGTGGCACACAATCGCATATACCGGCCATGGGGGTTCTACGAGACGCTCATTCTGGGAGACCGCTTCCAGGTCAAGCGCATCGTGGTCTCCCCCGGTTGCAAGCTGTCGTTGCAGAAGCACCATCACCGCGCCGAGCACTGGGTTGTTGTAAATGGGACGGCAATCGTAACGCGGGACAACGAGACGCTGCTGATACGCGAGAATGAGAGCATTTACTTGCCACTCGGTTGTGTGCATCGGCTCGACAACCCAGGCAAAATTCCGCTGACGCTGATCGAGGTCCAGTCCGGCGCGTATCTTGGTGAGGATGACATCGTCCGGCTGGACGACATCTACAATCGCAGTTCGTCCGACTGACAGACGCCCAGCATTTGCGAAATCCGGTAGGCTGTTGAGCGGATGTGCGCCTCCGCCGGCAGATGCAGGCCGTGGAACACCAAGGTGACCAGGAGTGCAACGGTCGCGGTTCGACGTGCGCTGAGGCTCTCGGGTGGCGAACCGGCGAGGCCGATCAGGGCCAGAGCGCCGGCCAGACCGACCCCTGCGCCAACGGCCACTTCAGTCGTTGAATGAGCGCCCAGGGCCAACCGAGAGATGCCAATCACCACTGCGGCAAGAATAGCGACGAACAGGGCCGGCCGAGGGCGTCGTAGCAGCAGCGCCGCGAGCCCGCCGGCCACCACCGTGGCTGCCGCGACGTGACCGCTTGGGGTGCGCAGGTCACTCACAGGACAGGCAATGAACACGAGCTTCAGCAGCAGCATCACCGCGAAGGTTCCAGCGGCCGCGCCAACCCAGGCCGCCGCTCCTCGCCGCCATCCCTGCGCCAGCAAGGCTATGCCGATCGCTGCGACTACCGGAAGCACGACCGCCTGATCGGCGAAATCGGTGATGAACCTCATAAGGCGATCATACTCCTGTCCAGCTCGATGTTCCAGAATTGTTCCAGAAGCTGGACACTCTGGACGGAGGCTCGGGGCCTCCGCACTATCAGGCTGAACGGAGGGCAGCGCCATGGCATTCGATTTCACAAACAAACGGGCCATCGTGTGCGGTGGTAGCCGTGGAATAGGCCGTTCCATCGCCCTCGGCTTTGCCCAGGCCGGTGCTGCGGTATCGATCTGCGCGCGCGGCGCCGGACCACTCGAGGCGACTCGCGACGAAATCTCTCGCTTCGGTCATGTGGCGCACGCTGGCGTCTGCGACCTTGCCGACGCGGAAGCCATCTGCCGCTATGTCGCCGCGGCCGCCGAGACGCTCGGTGGGATCGATATCCTGGTCAACAATGCCTCGGGTTTTGGCACTGCCGATGACGAGGCCGGTTGGGCAGCGAGCATCGCAGTGGACATGATGGCCATCGTTCGCGCGACGCATGCCGCCCTGCCCTTCCTGCAGCAGTCGAAGGGCACGGTGGTGAACACATCGTCCATTTCCGCCCTGCGCGCGTCCGTGCGTACCCCACCCTACGCTGCGATCAAGGCCGCCGTGATCCAGTACACCTCGACCCAGGCGGCGATGTACGCCCGCGACGGCATACGGGTGAACGGCGTGGCTCCCGGCTCCATCGAGTTTCCCGGCGGCAGCTGGGAAAAGCGCAAGTCAGACAACCCGAACCTCTACAACGCAATCTTGCGCTCTATCCCGTTCGGCCGTCTTGGCCACCCAGAGGAGGTCGCGAACGTCGTGCTGTTCCTGGCCTCGCCGTTGGCTTCCTGGATCACCGGTCAGACGATCGTCGCGGATGGCGGCCAGTTGCTATGACTTTGGTGGCGCCGCGTAGTTCGCCGACAAATATCTGGTGATCGCCGCGGCTGTCTGATCGTCGATTGGCGCGCCATAGGCTTCGCGCATCTTGCTGACCTCCGCCTTCCAGGCATCCAGGGTCAGGAACGACGAATTCATCCGGATGTAATTCAACGTGTGGCAGGTTGCGCAACTCGTGGTCACCGCATCCAAGTCAGGACCAGGCTTCAGCGCCACCTCCTCCTGAGCAAAGGCAGACGAGGCGAAGAGCATCGCAGCGAGCGGCAGATAACGAAGCATCGTCGTCTCCCTATGCCGCCGTCACAGCGACTTGCTGCGGCACATTGTTGTGGTAACCGGCCGGGTTGAATTTCAGCTTCGCGGCTTGTGTCTCGCCAGCGTTGTTGGTGGCGCGCGAAGCGATGGCGTATTTGCCCGGTGCGAGCTTGCCGGTGCGAAGGGTAAACGCCCGAAACGCGAACGGTCCAAGGTCCTTGCCCAGGTCCGCCGGCTTCCACGTCTCACCGCCGTCGAGCGAGACCTCCACCTGCCTGATGCCATGGCCGCGATCCCACGCAACGCCTTGCACGGTGAACCCGTCGACCGGCTGCCTCGTACCATCGATCGGATCGGCGACCAGCGAATTCACCACGATGTCGGTGATCGGCCACGTCGTGGCATTGTCCTGCGTCGGGAACGGGCGATCGACGGCGAACATGCCTGCCGGAACACGATACGCCTTTTGCATCCAGAAGCTGTCGAGCGGCTTGCGGCTCACCTGAATGCTCGTGACGTGCTTCATCCAATACGTGGCGGTCCATCCGGGAACCACTACACGCGCGGGATAACCATTCAGATGCGGCAGTTTGCCGCCATTCATCGTGGTTGCGATAATCACCTCGTCGGCCATTGCCTTGTGTATTGGCAGACTTTTGTGGAAGTCGGGCGTGGTCGCTAAGACAGGGCCATCCGCCCCATCGAACCACACTTCGATCGCGTCGGCTTTCGCCCCGACCTTCGCCAGCACGTCCCTCAGCCGAGGACCGCGCCATGTTGCGCATCCCATCGCACCATAACCCCACTCCACCCCCGCAACATGCGGCGACGACAAACCTCGGCGATTGCCCGAGCACTGGCAGACGGCAGCGACCTCCACCTGCTCAAACCCGCTCTGCAGTTCTTCCAGACGAAGCGTGATTTGCCGTTCGGCGGCCTCTCCTCCAACGGTGAGAGACCATGTGCCGAGGGCATCGATGGCAGGGATGCTGGCCAGATGGTAGCGGACAAAGAACTGCTCGTTCGGCGTCACTGGCGTGCGAAACGCGCTGATCGGAGCCTCATAGTTCGGCGGCCGGTCCGCGAGCCGGATCAGCGGCTGCTTGCCGGGAAGCGTCTCCAGCCTGATCACGTCACGCGTGCCTTCCGGCAGTTGCGGACTGAGCCAGACCGACTGATCGGCCGCATGTGCCGCACGCGCTGCGACCACTGAGCCTCCAAGCCCAGCCAACATATCCCGACGCTTCATGCCTACCCTCCCGCTGAGTGAAGTGTCTGCTCCGCCAGCGAGTTGTCAACGCAGTCCGTGTACGGAACTGCGCGAGCAATCGCGCCGCCAGAGAGCATCGCCGCCTGCAGGCGGTCGAAGCCCTCGCGCCGCAGCACCGGGTCCGACGCGAACAGACCGAGCGCGCGGTAGCGATCGATTGCAGCAGCGAAAATGTTTGGCGCGAGGTCCGGAAAGAAGTCGGAGAGTGTCCGCGCGACATCGATGCCGGATGCGCTTCTGATCCAGCGCAAGGTGTACGCCATCGCGCGCGTCATGCGCAGCAATTCCTCTCGGCGCGATACGAGCAAGGGCCGCCGGGTCACCAGGGTGGTGTAGGCCGTCAGGCCGCGGTCCGCCGCGGCGTACCAGACGTATCCGGCCCCGGATGCGACAAGCTCCTCCACGTAGGGCTCAAACAATTGTGCCGCATCGAGTGTCCCGTCCCGCACCGCTGCCGCATTGTCCGCCATGCTGGAACCGCTGACGCGGTCCAGGCCTGCGGGATCGACGCCCGCGCGGCGCAGGTCGTCCTGCAGGCAGAGCCAAGGGGTCGGCACCTCGGCAACCGAGGCGAACCGTACGCCAGCAAGGTCGGCTACCTGGAACGCGGGTCGTGGCTCGCGCCCGACGATAAAGAACGGGTCGCGCGCAATCACATCGCAGAAGCAGACGCTGTTTGCGGCTGGGTCCTGTGCATGCGTCAGAAGTACGCGCAGCGGGCCGCCCCACATGACGTCGATCTCGCCGCGCCGCAGAGCCATCGCCGTGCTTGCAGGATCTGGCGAGTGCACCAGCTGCACCGCGACGCCTTCTGCGTCGTAGGCGCCGATGGCGTGTGCGGCATAGAACGGCGCGTAGAACATTGCTCGGAAGTTCTCCGACAACCGGATCGCCATGGGACCTTTCTCCGCCTTCCAATCGTTGAGCCATTGGCGCATTGCGCTTCCACGTTGGCAATCGTTGCGGCACACCGGGACCTAACGGCCTGGAACGGCAATCCTCGATGCACCGAGGCTATTGAGAAGGTCGCACGCCCACGCGTCGCCTGCGGCACAGTCCTCTTGCACCCTGAGCATGAAACTTGGCCGACGAGACTGACAGTCCGCGACAGTGAGGACCGCGACGAGCAGACACGTGCGGCAAGCGCTCGCAGCGACGGATTGCCTCATCGAACGATCAGTCTCGCGTCGCGATGGTCGACCGGTTCGGCCCGGATGGTCTCCGCTCCCGCTCGTGGGCCGCCCGCAAACACCGTACTGCGTCCAGCGATGCGCACCAATTCGACCCGCCGGAAGGTTCGTTCGGTCCATGCTCACGTGAAACCAATGGGTAACCTCTCCGCCGCAAACCTAGCCGGATGGACAACGGACAGGCTGCGACCATCGTTCCCTTCCCCTGGCAAATCCGCCTGTGTGCTGGCCGCATCGCATTGTGGTGGCGCATCGACCAAGCGACGGGACGCGCCACAGCGCGCTGGATGATGGTTCCAGAGCGATCGGCCCGGGAGTCGCATGATGCCGATCCTGTGCGCAGCATCTGCGAGGCGCAGTTCCGGCTGTCCAAGCTGCTGCGCTAGCACAAGAAGCGGAATGCGGCACTGGACGCGCTGCACCCGCCACCCAGCTTCTACCTGGTCAATCGCCGGTTGCGGGCTGTGTGCTCAGCGCGGAGCCAACCCACAGATCCTTTCGCGCGCGCAGCCAACGCTGCACCGGCTGGTCCACCAAGTAATTGAAGGCAACCCCCGATGTGACCCCGCCTGCAGCCACAACGAGTGCCCACCCTGAGGAGCCGTGCACGTGCAGTCGGGTCAGCCCGATCGCGAGCAAGGTAATGACCGCGTAGTGCACCAGGTAGATCGAATAGCTTGCGCCACCGAGCGCCACCAATACGGGCTGGACACGAAGTATCCCGAACTCTTCCAGGCGGACCATACCGGCGATGATCGCTCCCGCACCTAGCGCACAGGCCACTCCGGCCCAGGAAGCCGCAGCCGGATGCACGAAGCCGCCGACTGCGAACGCGCCGAGCCCGACGGCCCACAGGGCAATCCACGGCAGCCGTAGACGTCGGCCAAACGGCTGTCGCAGGCACCACGCGCAGGCAAGTCCCACACCGAACTCAAGGCAGATCGGGCGCAGATAGAATGTGCCGATGTCGCTCGGGACCTGCGCAAACCAAGCTACGAGGACCGCTGTCTGCCAGAGGCCGATCAACAGCAGTCCGAGGTATCGGTGTGCGATCATCACGGCAAACATGGCGTAGAAGGCGATTTCGTATTTCAACGTCCAGGTTACGTTGACCAGCGCGTCGCCCGACTGGGGCAGCAACAAGAAGCTCGCCGTGACCGGCCAGGGAAGCAGCTTGCTCGCCTTCTCGCTACCGCCGAACGATCCAGCGTAGAGCACGAGCGCAAATACCGTCATGATCCAGACCGCGGGGTAAATCCGAGCGATCCGGTTGAAAAGATAGTTCGATATCCGTTCTGGCCGCCCGATGTCGCCGGCATGGACCGTCGCGATTATGAAGCCGCTGAGCACAAAGAACAGGTCGATACCGCAATTCCCGCCGGCGAACAGATCGCCGAATGGCGGCACGCCACCGATCCGCGCCGGCATGATTGTCCCAACGTGGAACATGACGACGAGGAGCGCCGCAATCGCCCGCAGCATCTCGAGGGAGCGCAGCTTGTGGGTACGTGCCGACACGGCGAGGATCTGTCAGGCGATCACGCAACCCGCGAGGGGCGGAGCACAATGCGCGTAAGCGAAGGGGGAGATCACGGAAGAGATCGTCCTGCTGGGCCCCGTCATATTTCGCAAATTCGCGGCAAATGCGAGCAATCTGAAACCTGCTCGCCTCAGCAAAAAGCATGGCAAGTGGATAATCTTGCCCGTTTGGCCGAGTATGCCGGCGGCCGCGTCGGTCTCAATCGATGAGCCCAGCCCAGTGCATGACCCGGTCGCCTCAGACTGACACCGTTGAGGGTGAATTGGCAGCAGTGATCTGTGGATGTTGGTCTCGCTCGCGCGTGCTTTGGATGAACCAAGGATGTCGCGCAATGCGCTAGTAGGCCGACAAGCCGCAACGAAAACTCCTCGCGGCGGGCGCGCGCCGCTCAGACGAGGTTCGAGGCAATACCAGGCGTCGCAGGCGTGGGAGCGCGCATTCGCTACTCTTGCTGCGTGTGCGGCGTCGGGAAGACGAGACCCCTGCCCCTGATCCACTCGAAACTGGTGAAGTCCATATCGTCCATTATGATGACCCGCGCTGTCAGGCCAATTTTCGCGCTGACCGAGTCAATCAGCGCAGTCGCCGTGCGCACCGCCGTCTCATGGTCGACGAATCGCTCGACAAGTTCCCATTTCCCGTCGGCAAAGAAGCGATAGACGGAGAGTTCACCAGTCATCGGATTGGTTCGGCTCCCGATTGCCACTGCGCAGGGTCGAACGGCAAGCCAACCTGGACGCCCTTACCGGCGAGCACCGCGCGCTCGACGATTCGTGGTCGTCACAGGATGGCAATCTCGCCCCCCGCCTTCTGGTCACGCGGGGCTATTCTATCGTGCTTCGCGAGTCGCGTGCATGGCTCCCGGGGAGCGCAACCCACCGATGGGTGGCGAGACTACCGGTCGGTGGAATGCCTCAGCCAGGCGCGATGCCAGTCGCGGATTGTCAGCCGCCGACACTGGCCGCTCCTTGAGAGTGGTCGGAATGCACGTCCCTGGGACGTCCTCTGGCCGGTCAGCTTCGTCGTCCTGATGTGCCGTGGGTCACAGCGCTTGGGGCTTGTTGTCGTCATTCTCGCCGGACGGAGGGAGAAGACCTATGCGCGCCTATTTAACCGCTGCTGGTATGGCATTTGGTCTCGTTGGAGTCTGGGCAGCGCTGGTGCCGTTGCTGACCTGAAGATAGCGATTTTCGAGCCGCATGCCTCAGCCCTCGCGGCGGAATCCCTCCCCATCCGCATCTCGCCGCGGTCCTACGGTTCGAGCAAAGCCGGAAGCAGCCGCCGGAGACCCGATCAGGAACATCGCCAGGAACAGGATCAGCAGTCCGCTTGGCATCTCCGCCGCTCTGCCTTCGTCATGTCTCCGTTTATTCAGTCGCAAGAACAACGACTGGCTCAGGCCAATCCCCCGCCACTGCCGATGGCACTACTACACACTACGCCGGGACCGCGCGCCAGCAGGATGCTGGCTTAGCAAGCGCCGGCAAATCATAAAGGGTGGGTCAAGTGCCCGACGCACCTGACGACGCAACCGGTACTGGGGGCTTATACGCCATGCTCTGGTGGCTCGAGACACAGGAGACACCCGTCATCGTCCTGATCGTCTTCACGTTCTGCTACCTGCTTGCGATAGTCATGCTGCTGGCCGGAGCGGCCCTTTCAGCACATCCCATTGCCGGCAAGGTGAACGCCACCACGCCGGCCATGCTGACCCCACTCGGGGTGATCACCGGCTTGGTCATCGCCTTTCTGGCGGCACGCGTATGGGCAAATGTTGATCGCGCCAACGCCTATGTGGCACAGGAGGCAACTGCAATCCGCCAGGTGGTTCTGCTTTCGGAGGTTCTGCCGGCAGACCTGCGAACCACGATCCGCAACGACATCAAACAGTACCTCCAGTTCGTGGACGCCGAGGACTGGCCAGAGATGCTAGAAGGCCGCAATAACCTGCGACGACCTCCTCCTGGCCTTCCCGAAGCGCTCATCGCATTGTTGTCCTTTGAGCCCCAGCGTGCCGGCGAGAAAGTTGCGCAGCAGGACATCGCACGAGCGATCGAGGGGACGTTACAAGCGCGGCGAAACAGGATCCTGCTCAGTGAGGCAGCGATCTCGCCACCGCAATGGATCGTTATTGTCGTACTGGACGCGCTCATGCTGCTGACGATTGCCATGCTCCACGTCGGTCGCCACACGACCACCGCGATCAACCTGTTCGTCCTTTCGACCGCCGTGGCCGCCTGCGTCGTCATTCTGATGATCAATGACCGGCCGTTCAATGCTGGCGGCGTCATGGTCGGAAGCGGGCCGCTCCACGAAGTGGCGCTGCCATAGAAAGACTACAAGCAGTGGTCGCTTGCCGCTCCTGGGTCACGGCGTCGAAACCGCCTGCAGAACAAAAGCCGCCGCTATTTGCGGCATACGTTGCACCTCGAAGTATCCGGCGCGTGGAAATCCACGACGTGGACGACGGACGGAATCCAGCTTGCCTGAGCAGAGCTACGATATTTGGCGCTGACGGATCGAAGATGTTCGCGGCGCAGGTCCCCGACGTGCTTCGCCGGGGACCTGTCCGCCGCTATCAAGCGAGGTCGAACCGGTCGAGATTCATCACTTTGGTCCATGCCGCCACAAAAGCATCGACGAAGGCGCGCCCCGCATCGTCTGTTGCGTAAGCCTCGGACAAGGCACGCAACTGAGAGCTCGAGCCAAAGATGAGATCGACCCGCGTGCCGACCCACTTCTTCTCGCCGGTCGCCCGGTCGCGCGCCACGAAGGTTCCGGCGGACTCGGAGGCCGCTTCCCAGGTCATAGTCGTGCTGGTTTCGAGCAGGTTCACGAAGAAGTCGTTGGTCAGTGTCTCCTTCCGGTTGGTGAACACGCCGAGGTCAGAGCCCCTGAAGTTGGCGCCAAGCACACGCAGCCCGCCGACCAGGACGGTCATCTCCGGCGCGGTCAGGGTCAGAAGCTGCGCACGGTCGACCAGCAGCTCCTCGGCCGACAGTCTGTGCTCACCGCTCATGTAGTTGCGGAACCCATCGGCTGTTGGCTCCAGCACGGCGAAGGAGTGGACGTCGGTCTGCTCCTGCGATGCATCGGTACGGCCCGGCGTGAACGGAACCGTCACCTCGCGACCGCCCTTCCTCGCCGCCTGCTCGACTGCGGCGCAGCCACCCAGAACGATTACGTCGGCGAGCGACACCCTCTTGCTGCCGAACTGCGAAGCGTTGAATTCCTGCTGGATCTTCTCCAGCGTCGCCAATGCAACAGCCAGCTCGGCTGGCTCGTTCACTGCCCAATCCTTCTGCGGTGCGAGCCGAATGCGTGCCCCGTTTGCTCCGCCGCGCTTGTCGGAGCCGCGGAAGGTCGAAGCCGAAGCCCAAGCCGTCGTTACCAGCCGCGAAATCGATAACCCAGAGGCAAGGATCGTCGCCTTGAGTGCCGCGATGTCCGCCTCATCGATCAGTGCATGGTCGACGGTGGGAACGGGGTCCTGCCACACGCGCGGTTCTGCAGGCACCTCCGGACCAAGGTAGCGCGCCAGCGGTCCCATGTCGCGGTGGGTCAGTTTGTACCAGGCCTCCGCAAAGGCGCGGGCGAACTGGTCCGGATTCTCATAAAAGCGCCGCGAGATCGGCTCGTAGATCGGATCCATCCGGAGCGCGAGGTCGGTCGTCAGCATCATCGGTGCGTGCCGCTTCGCCGGATCGTGCGCATCCGGCACGGTGTCCGCCGCCGACCCGTCCCTCGGCTTCCACTGCCAGGCCCCGGCCGGGCTCTTCGTTACCTCCCATTCGTAGCCGAACAGGTTTTCGAAGAAGCCATTGTCCCAGGTTACCGGGTTCTTGGTCCACGCACCCTCGAGGCCGCTGGTGATCGTGTCGTCGCCCCTGCCGGTGCCGAAACTGTTCTTCCAGCCGAGACCCTGTTCCTCGATGGAGGCGCCCTCCGGTTCTGTGCCGACATGTTGATCTGGGCTCGCGGCGCCATGGGTCTTGCCGAAGGTGTGGCCGCCGGCGATGAGCGCGACGGTCTCTTCGTCGTTCATTGCCATGCGCGCGAACGTCTCGCGAATATCGCGTGCCGCGGCGATGGGATCAGGCTTACCGTTCGGGCCCTCCGGATTGACGTAGATCAGACCCATCTGCACGGCTGCGAGGGGCGTCTCGAGCTCCCTGTCGCCGCTGTAGCGCTCGTCGGCCAGCCATTTGCCCTCACGACCCCAGTAGATGTCGTCCTGCGGCTCCCAGACGTCCACGCGTCCACCGCCGAACCCGGCCGTCTTCAGGCCCATCGATTCGAGGGCGCAGTTCCCGGCGAGGATCATCAAATCGGCCCAGGAGAGCTTGCGGCCATATTTCTGCTTGATCGGCCACAACAGCCGCCGCGCCTTGTCCAGGTTCGCATTATCGGGCCAGCTGTTCAGCGGGGCGAAACGCTGGGCACCCGAACTGCCGCCGCCGCGGCCGTCACCGATACGGTAGGTGCCCGCGCTGTGCCAGGCCATGCGAATGAACAGGGGGCCATAATGGCCATAGTCGGCCGGCCACCAGTCCTGCGATCTGGTCATCAGGGCGACGATGTCGGCTTTCACCGCCTTCAGGTCGAGGCTCTTGAATTCCTTGCCGTAATCGAACTCCTTCCCCATCGGGTCCGCCATGGGGGAGTTCTGATGGAGGATCGATAGATCCAGCCGGTTCGGCCACCAGAGCTGATTCGACATTTTGAGGACGACGGTGTCGCGGGTCACCCTGCCGCCGCCCATCGGGCACTTGGTTTCAGCGTTCATACCGCCTCCAACTCGTGATCTGGTTGCTCAATCGCGGCCCGCCATAACGATCCGAGGCCCAGCTGTCCAATCGATTAAATTGCTGGGAATCATCGAATTGTTCGCTTGAACCGGCTCTCAGCCGCTGGCGGTACATGGGGCCTCGTGCGCCCTTACGGGAGGCCCCCGCCACCAGATCTCGCTCGGGAGGCTGAAAGCGCTTAGCCACCCCTCCCATCCCCAAGATCGTGGGCCGCGGCTGGGTTCGGCGGCGGCGCGTCAGAGCCCCCACTGCTTGACAAACCATACTTTCACGAAATGCGTGACGACCGCGTAGACAAGCAGCATGGACACGACCAGCGGCCAATAGAGCCATGGCACAGGGATGAACCCCAGAGCCGCACCCGCCCAGGTGAAGGGCAGCACGATCCCAACCGCACAGATTGTGATGGTAGTTGCAATGAGCGAAGGACTCGCGTGGCTCTCGATAAAAGGAATTCTCGCAGTTCTTATAATGTGGATGATCAGCGTCTGCGTGAGCAGTGATTCGACGAACCACCCGGTTTGAAACAGCGATGGATTTGTCCAGGCATGGAAGACGAACAGCATCATGCCGTACGTGGCGTAGTCGAATATCGAGCTGATCGGCCCGATGAAGAGCATGAACCGGAAGATATTGCTGATATCCCATTGCCGGGGATTGGCAAGGAATTCCTCATCCACATTGTCGGTCGGTATGGCGGTTTGCGAGAAGTCATAGAGAAGGTTGTTGGTCAGGACCTGGATCGGTGCCATCGGCAAAAACGGCAAGAAAATACTGGCCCCGACCACACTGAACATGTTGCCAAAATTCGAACTGGCTCCCATTTTGATATATTTCGATATGTTGCCAAAGATGCGGCGGCCCTCGATGACACCGTCCTGCAGTACCAGCAGGCTTTTTTCGAGAAGGATGATGTCGGCAGATTCCTTGGCGATATCAACGGCTGTATCCACGGATATGCTGACATCGGCTGCCTTCAAAGCTGGGCTGTCATTGATGCCGTCTCCAAGGAAGCCGACGACATGCGACTTTACGTGTAGAGCACGAACAACCCGTTCCTTTTGTGCTGGCGTTAGCTTGGCAAAGACCGTTGTGCTATCTACGACCTTCGCAAGTTCCGTATCACTCAACCGAGTGAGGTCGCCGCCTAGAAGGATTTCGCCCGGCTCGAGATTGACCTCGCGGCAGATCTTGCGAGTGATGACCTCGTTGTCGCCGGTAAGTATCTTGACCTTGACGCCTCTCTCGGCAAGTGCCGCAATCGCCGCCCGTGCGCTTTCCTTCGGAGGATCGAGAAAAGCGATGTACCCGAGAAGCGTGAGATCTGCCTCATCCCCCACAGAATAGCTCGGTTTCGCGACCTCCATCGCCTTGTAGGCGACCGCAACAACGCGGAACCCGTCGGAATTCAGCGCGATGGTCTCCTGCTGGGCCACTGCGAAATGGCTTGCATCGAGTTGGCCAATCTCTCCGTCGACAATGTAATGCGTGCAGACTGCGAAGATCTCCTCGACTGCCCCCTTGCAAATGAGGATATGTCTGCCATCGTTCTGTCGAACAACGACCGAAAGACGTCGACGCGAGAAGTCGAATGGGACCTCGTCCACTTTCGAATAGCCGCTATCCAGACCGAACATTTTGTGGAGCTCGACGTGGGACAACACTGCGTTGTCAAGGAGGTTGCGCAGTCCGGACTGAAAGTGACTGTTGAGGAAAGCGTACTGTAGAACTCTCTCGGATACCTCCCCGTGCATATCAAGGTAGCGCTTCAGGATGATACGATCCTGCGTCAATGTGCCGGTTTTGTCGGTGCACAAGACGTCCATCGCACCGAGATTCTGAATTGCATTGAGCCGCTTGACGATCACCTTGCTGCGCGACATGGCGATCGCGCCCTTCGCCAGGTTGACCGTCACGATCATGGGCAACATTTCTGGTGTTAGGCCAACTGCCACCGCCACCGCAAATAGCAACGCTTCAAGCCAGTCGTGCTTGGTGATCCCATTGATCAGGAAGACTGTCGGAACCATGACAGCGATGAAACGCACCATCAGCCAGACGAACCGATTGATGCCTTGATCGAATGCTGTGGGGACCCGCCGACCAGCAATCTCATTCGCCAATTGACCGAAGAACGTATGCGGCCCAGTCCGTAGAAGCACACCAACACCGAAGCCCGACACGACGTTTGCGCCCATGAAGCACAGGTTGGGCAAATCAAACGGGCTGCTGCACTCGTCCTGTGATGCGTGCGCGTACTTTTCAGCCGGCATTGCCTCTCCGGTCAAAGCCGACTGGTTGATGAACAGATCCTTCGCCTCCAGCAGGCGCAAGTCCGCCGGAATCATATCGCCGGCGGACAACCGGACGACATCGCCGGGAACAAGGCGCTCGATCGGGATGTCGAAAAACCTCTCCTCAGAAGGCGATGGATGCCGTCGGACTGTGGCCGTCGTGTGCACCAAAGCCCGAAGTTGGGCTGCTGCACTGTTGGACCTATGTTCCTGGACAAAGGCCGTCGTGATCGACAATACCACCATACAGGCGATGACGATGGCGGCGCGGGGGTCGCCTAGAACATACGACATGCTCGCCAGAGCCAGCAGCAATCCATTGAGCGGATTTCGAGCCCGCCCCCACAGTTCCCCAGGTATCGTCGCCCTATGCTCACGCGAGACCGTGTTGGGCCCGAATTCCTTCTGGCGGACCTCCGCCTCCTCGTGCGAAAGCCCCTCCGGGCCGGACGCCGCGGCCGCGTAAACTTCCGCCGGATGTAGCCGGCTTACGGAGAACAACGGGCGATCACCGTCCGTCCAGTCGGCCTTCGCCCGGCGTCCGGATGGGGCCGTCCTAGTCAGGACGCTCATCGCACATCTCGATGGCTCGGTCTTTAAGTCGGTTAACCTGAATAATCAGCGCAAATTTAGGCTCAATGCATTGACGTACATCAATGATAAAGGGTTCTTTCTGCAGCAGGAAAACGTCATCGGGGTCCGATTCACAGCACCTGTAAGCCCGCGATCGAATATGCCACACGCCTTCCATCCGCTGACCATAGCCGGGTTGCGCGGCAAGGTGGTGCTGGTCCAGTTCTGCACTTACACATGTATCAATTGGCGACGCACATTACCCTATATGAAGCGCTGGCCTTCGGAGTA
The DNA here is from genome assembly GCA_024280945.1 of Acetobacteraceae bacterium. GTDB lineage: Bacteria > Pseudomonadota > Alphaproteobacteria > Acetobacterales > Acetobacteraceae > JAMXLO01. The sequence continues at coordinate 21,067 of JAMXLO010000088.1, read as the reverse complement.
TGGGCCTCAAGGTTTGCAGATAATCGGCGTCCATACGCCCCGAGTTCGGGTTCGAACGCATTCCATCGAACGTCGAGAAGGCGATCCGCAAGCTGGATGTACGCTACCCAAACTGCCCAGGACAACGATTACCAAACTTGGCAAGCGTTGGAGAATCGGGCCTGGCCATCGTTTACCTTTTGGACGGCCATGGACAGATTCGTCTTTCTCGCGATGGCGAAGGATACTCCCAGGGGATCGAGGCTGTCATTCGGGATCTCCTCAGTCTGGCACGCATCGGTTGGCAGGAACGTCCAGCGGACAATGCCGATCTATTCCGCATTGGCACACCCGAAATCGGATCTCTGCATCCCACGCCCCAGGATCCCACGCAGTCGCCGTTGCAGGGCGAGGCAACTTACTCCTTCGCCCAGCCCAGCGGTCCCAAGTTGACCAGTAGCAACTGGATGGAAGTCGGGTGCGCGGGAGGAAGCGCCCGTCTTGCGCTCTACTCGCGGCGCGATTGGCGTGCGCTTCTCGGCGGCAAAGCTGTATTTGATCGCCGCTTCGTCCCGACCAGCCCTCGTGCATCTCAGCGTTGACAAGGGGGGCAAACGGGCGGCCGAACTCGGCACGCCAACGCTCCATACTCTGATCGATGGCGATAATTACCGGGAGCACTTGCTTGAACCCGAGTGTGCCAAGCCGGGCTTGTCGCATGTGCCCCGCGCGGCGTTCGGCTAGAACGCGGAGGCAGAAACTCCTACTGCTCACAGCCCTGGAAGCTGGCCGCTCGAAGGCCTGGTTCGTCAACACCTGGCGGTGCCCGCTTTCAAATCGATGTCCAAACGGTGAGCCTCGCCGCCAATCTTCTGCAAACGCTCCACCAACTTGTGCACAGGGTCATCCACAGCGCTGGGGATATTATCACCACAGCACAGGTGCGACGTACGGAATGTTTGTGGATGATGCGCGATACGAGCCTGTATTGACACGCCATTGGAAAGGCACAGGCTTGTTTAGCCGCAGGTACGCAGTCTATCGCGCCGGTCGCAACACCGCCAAATCGCAACCCTCGTCAGCCTGCAGCACCTGGTCGGCCACGATCCGATCCCACCCACGCGACGGCCGCGCTGGCGGCTGCCACGCCGCGCGACGCCGCTCCAGCGTCGTCGCATCCACCAGCAGATCCAGCCGACGCTGCTGCACCGACAGTCGGACCCGATCGCCGCTCTCGACCAGCGCCAGCGGGCCGCCAGCCGCTGCCTCGGGTGTAATGTGCAGCACGATGGTCCCGAACGCGGTGCCTGACATCCGGCAGTCGCTCATCCGCACCATGTCCTTCACCCCGGCCCGCGCCAGCTTCTGCGGGATCGGCAGATAGCCCGCCTCCGGCATCCCCGCCGGCGTGAGTGAGCCGGCATTCTTCAGCACCAGGATGTCGCGCTCGGTCACATCCAGTCCCGGGTCGTCGATCCGGTTTGCCAGGTCTTCGAGCCCGTCGAATACCACCGCCCGCGCCTCGATCTCGAACAGCGACGTCGTCGCGGCGCTGCGCTTCAGGATGGCACCGCGCGGCGCGAGAGAACCGAACAGCGCCACCAGGCCACCGACCGGCGACACGGGTTCAGCGCGCGCGCGAATGTACCGGCGATCGACGAACACCAGTTCGCACAAGCGCTGCTCAAGCGTCAGTCCCGTCACATCACGCGTTTGCAGGTGCAGCAGGTCGCGCAACTCCCACAATAGCGCGGGCATACCGCCGGCAGCGTGGAAATCCTCCATGTAGCCTTCGCCGGTCGGCTTGAGGTCGACCAGCACCGGCGTTGTATCGGACAGCTCGTTCAGCCGGTGCAGGTCGACGTGCACGCCACGTCGTCCCGCAATCGCGGTCAGGTGGATCAAGGCGTTCGTCGACCCGCCCAGTGCCAGCAACACGCGCAGCGCATTCTCGACGGAGGCGGCGGTGATGATCTCCGATGGCCGGATCGGTGCAGCGATCAGCTTCACCGCCAGCGCTCCCGCCTCCTCGGCGGCGCGCAGCCGATCGGCATGCACCGCGGGAATAGAACCCTGGCCCAGCGGCACCATACCCAAGGTCTCGGCGATGCAAGCCATTGTGGACGCCGTCCCCATGACGCCGCAGGTGCCGGCCGTGGTCGCGAGCCTTCCCTCGATCTCGCCGATCCGTTCGGCGGTGACGCGCCCGGCGCGATACGCTGCCCAATAGCGACGGCAATCAGTGCACGCGGACAGACGCTCGCCCTGAAACGGCGTTGCCAGCATCGGCCCAGTGACCAGTTGCACCGCAGGAATGTCGGCCGAGGCAGCGGCCATCAATTGCGCCGGCACGGTCTTGTCGCAGCCGCCGATCAGCACTGCCGCGTCCATCGGCTGCGCGCTCAGCATCGCCTCGGTGTCGAGCGCGGCCAGGTTGCGGTAGTGCATCGAGGTTGGGAACAGCGAGGGCTCGCATAACGAGACGGTTGGGAAGGGCAGCGGCAGACCACCCGCGGCAAGAACCCCGCGCTTCACCGCCTCGATAAGTTCGGGGACGGTGCGATGGCAGTTGTTGAACCCCGAGCCGGTATCGACGATGCCGACCACCGGTCGGTCGAGCATCGCCTGGGAATAGCCCATCGACTTGGCGAACGACCTGCGCAGGTACAGCGCGAAGTCGCGATCGCCATAATTGGCGGTGTTGCGGGCCAAGCCGCGTTTCGGTGTGGGTTCTTCATCCATGCCGGAAATGCTAGGCCAGCGGTCAGATGCCCGCAAAGGGGGAGACGAGAATGGCGGTGAACCTAAAGCGCCTAGTGTATTTCGACAGCTTCATGGACCCGATCGCCAATGCGATCATCGGTCGGCGCGATGATATCGACCTGGTTGGCCTCGACTACGATGCGGTCGAAACCGACAACTGGACGGAGATGGCGCAGGCGCACGGCTACCAGGTGCAACCACGCGGCGAACTGCAAGAGCCGTGGTTTCCCGACGCGAAGTTGCTGGCGCGCTGCCCGAACCTGCTCGCGGTAAGTTCCACCGGAGCCGGCTACGATATGATCGATGTCGATGCCTGTACCGCGGCCGGGGTTATCGTCGTGAACCAGTCCGGGACCAACTGGGAACCGGTTGCCGAACATGCCCTGGGCCTGATGCTGTCACTGACGAAGAAGATCGCGCTATCCGAGCGCGCGATGAAGCGCACGCCAAACCTCGACCGCCGTGCGTACGCGGGCAACAATTTGCGCAACAAAACTGTCGGCATTATCGGCATCGGACACATTGGCCGCCGTGTCGCCGAGCTTTGTGGCGTGCTGTTCAACAATACCGTGTTGGCCTACGACCCGTATCTCACGGCGGTGGAAATCGCCGCGCGGCACGCCGCGAAGGTGGATCTCGATGAGCTACTGCGCCGCTCTGATTACGTCACCATCCACTGTCCTCGCAGTGCCGAGACCTTCGGTATGTTCGGCGCTGCGCAATTCGCCGCGATGAAGCCGACCGCTTACTTCATCAATACGGCGCGCGGCGGCATCCACGACGAGACAGCGCTGGAGGCCGCGCTGCGTGAGGGACACATTGCGGGCGCCGGGCTGGATGTGTTCCTGAAGGAACCGCCGGACCCGGCTCATCCGTTGCTCAATATGGACAACGTGATCGCCAGTCCGCACATTGCCGGCATGACTGTCGAAACCATGACCGAGATGTGCGAAGCGACCGCCTTGCAGTGGCTAACCATATTCGATGGCGGCGTACCGCCGCGATTGGTCAATTCGGAAGCATGGCCGCGCTATGCTGATCGCTTCGGAGAGTTGTTGGGGTTCCGTCCCGCCGACCCGGCATCAGAGTAGCTCCAGCTCGCGCCGCACTTGTTGCAGAGCTTCATCCCAGCTGCCAGGCTGGGATTGCCTGATCAGCCGCACGCTCGGATACCAGGGTGTATCAGAGCGATCGAGCAGCCAGCGCCAGTCGGAATTGTACGGCAGCAACAACCATACAGGCTTGCCCATGGACGCCGCGACATGGCCAACGCTGGTATCTACTGTAACCACCTGGTCGACACGATCCAGTAAAGCCGCGGTATCGGCGAAATCGGCAAGCTGGCTCCCGAAGAAATGGACTCCGGCAGCCGACACGGGGGTTTGGTCCCTGGGCCTCAGCTCTTTTTGGATACAGATCCAATCAACCGCCGGATGCAGGAGCGTGCGAAAGGTTTCGAAGTCGATCGAGCGGCTGAAGTCGTTCTTGAAATCTGTGCCGCCGCTCCATGCGATACCCACGCGCGGGCGCCCGATTGCGGGCAGGCGCGCAGCCCACTCATCCCGAAGCCTCGCATCCGCATGAAGAAGCTGCCCGAGCGACGGAATCGTCGACACCTTGGTGCCGAATGCCAACGGCAGGCTCAACAATGGACAATGGTAATCGAATCTCTCCGGGTGCTGGTCAGGTCCGACGACTTCGATTGTGGGACAAAGTTGCCTCAGCAGCCGCACAAGAGGCTGCTGCACCTGCAAAATCACGCGCGCGCCACGCGCTTCTGCCAGCCTGGCGTAACGGTAGAACTGCACCGTGTCACCAAGCCCCTGCTCCCAATAGACGAACAGGGTCTTGCCTGCGATGTTCTCTGAGCCAAGCCAGAGCGGCCGATCGAACACGCGATCCGCCGATGCCTCGGGACGTTTCCTGCGCCATTCGTATAACTGCCAAGCTTCCACGAAGCGCCCCATCCGCAAGAGACAAATCGCCTTGTTGCTGTACGCCTCGGAGTAATCCGGCCGTAACGCGATCGCCTTGTCGTAATCCGCCAGCGCCTGCTCGGAGCGTTTCAGGTCATATAAAGAAGAGGCACGATTGTGGTATGCCTCGGCAAAATCCGGAGCAAGCTTGAGTGCTCTGCTGTAGCTGCGCAGCGCTTCCTCAGGGCGCCTCAGCGACTGCAACACCGTACCGCGATTATTCCAGGCGTCAGCATAGCCGTTCCTCACCGCAATGGCGCGATTGTAGTTCGCCAGCGCTTCTTCGAAGCGCTTTCCGGACTGGAGCGCGGTTCCGCGGTTGTTGTAGGCTTCCGCCATGGCCGGCTGAGAGGCAATGGCCTGGTCGTAGCTCGCGACAGCCTCTTCCCACCGAAGCAGTGCCTGCAATGCAAGTCCACGGTTGTTGTGGGCTGCTGCATGATCCGGCTGCAGCGCGATCGCCCTGTCGTAGCACGCAATAGCCTCGGCCAGTCGGCCTAGCAGACGCAAAGCATTGCCATGATTGAAGTGCGCTGCGGCATAATCGGACCGTAGCGCGATCGCCTTGGCATGCGCTGCCAACGCCTCCTCGAGGCGCTGCAGTGACTGCAGGGTGTTGCCGCGGTTGTTATGCGCCTCTGGATAACTGGGACGGAGCGTGAGCGCCTGGTCGTAGCTTGCAAGGGCCTCGACCGGGCGGGTGAGCGCATCCAACGTCAGTCCGCGATTGTTGTGCAGGTCCGCATCGTCGGGTCGCAGCGCGATGGCCCTGTCAAAGCTGGCTATCGCCTCTTCGAAGCGCCCCAGTTCCTGAAGTGCGAGACCCCGGTTGCTGTAGGCATCGACGTAATCGGGCTTCAGTGCGATCGCCTTGCCGATCAACCGGACCGCGGTCTCCGACCGGCCCGTCTGCAGCGCCACCAGGCCCAGCATGTGCAACGCGACAAAGTTGCCGGGTTGCTGTTGCAGTACCTGACGGTACGTGCGCTCTGCATCTGTCAGCCTGCCCTGTACGTGCAGTGCCAGCCCTTGGTCCAGGTCGGCATCGTGCCCAGATGGCATGGGACTCACCAGCGATGGTTTACGGCACGACGCCCCGGACGCTTCGCACGATGGACGCGTAGGATCTTGGCCCATCCTTCATGCCGGCCAGGTAACTGGACTTAACGAGACGATGGATTTCATCACGGCGTTCGGCCGGCATGACTTTCATCCGTTGTGCCATGCTATTGGGCCCGGTGCACAGGCTGGTCCAGTAGTCATCAAACGACTCGAAGTCGAAGCTGATAACGATCGGTAGTTCAGTCACCGCAGTCAAACCAAGGTCTCTCCACAGGCAGGCCATGCCATTGGGCCAGAACAGTGGCCGAGAGCGACGATAGTCTCGAAGCACCCGCATCTCTTCGTCGAGCGTCGCGCCAATTTCATTAATATATTCCGCAGCGGCCCAGCCACCCCAAAAGTCAAAAGTTCCGCAGGCAACGATCCCGCCTGAGCACGTAACGCGTCGCATCTCGGCGGCAAACTTCCTGGGCTCTGGAACGACATCGATCGCCAGCGTCGAGACGCAGGCATCAAAGGAGCCACTGGTATACGCAAGCCCCTGGGCATCGCCCAATTCGTAAGTAATGGCAGGGTGCGATCGGTGCCGGCGCGCACCTTCAAGGTATGGCCCGGACGCATCAACTCCAACCACCGAGCAACCACGTTCTGCAAGGGCCAGGGTGATCGTGCCGGTGCCGCAGCCAACGTCGAGTACCCGTTGACCAGTCTTGATATCGGCAAAAGTCAGAAATGGATCGGCGAGACGGGCGCTCCACCGGGCCATGAACTTCTCGTAGATATCAGGATCGGTGGCGACAAACCAATGCGTTGGGACGCTCATCGACGTTGATCTCCCCATTTTTTACGAAACCACAGTTGGTCAGGGTCTGTTGAGCCGTCAGGCAACCACTTGCATCGGCGATCCCCCGAAAATCCGAGATCTCCGCCGATACCATTGTCAACCCGGTCATCACAAAGCGCTGGTCAGCGCACTTCTTTCGCAGCAAGCGCGGATATCGTCGCGGCAAGCTCAGCCCTGCCAGGGCGGTCCCTTCAACTCCACCACGTTGCCTTCGGGATCCGGCACGTAGATCGACGGGCCCTGCCCTTTTGCTCCGTAGCGTGACTCGATGGGGCCTGGGTCCAAGCCATGCTGCTTCAGGTGCGTGATGATTGCCTCGCCGTCGAATGGCTCAACCTGCAGGCAGAAGTGGTCCATATTACGACCTTCGCGTCCGGGCGCCGCCCCGCCCTTCTTCCCTGCGGCGCCATCCACCGGCACCAGGTCGATCAGAGCCGCACCTGCGCGCAACTGCCACAACCCGATACTCTCCTGCACCTTCTCCAGAGTGCAGCCGAGCACATCGATGTAGAAATGCATCATCGCCTGCAAATTGCTGACCCGCAGGACCACGTGATCGAGTTGCCTGATCTGCAGCATCACGGCTCTCCTTCGACTACTGTTTACCACCCAGCATCTGCTTGATGTTCATTTTGGCACCATTGCCCATTGCCACGTCGCCGGGCGTCATGTCGGCCGGACACGGTCCAACCCATTTCCCGTCCTGGGTGATTTTCATTTCACCGCGTCCGGGCATCGGCGGGTCCATCCTGGTATCAGCCTCCGTGCGATACGCGACATCGGCGGTGAACTTGGTCACGGCATGCGTGGTCATCCGCGTCTCGCCCATCTTACAGGTGGAATCGATCGTGACCGTGCTGCCGCTGCGGTTGATCGACGGCTTGTCGCATGTGCCCCGCGCGGCGTTCATCCCCATTTTGAACATCTCGGCATCGGTGCCGCTGTCGATGCACATCTTCATTTGCTGCGGCCCTGGGCCGGCCGGGATCGTCATATCGATCTGCCAGAGTCCGGACTTGCGCGGTGGAAGGTCCTGCGCCCGCACCACGCCGCAGGTTGCCGCGCCGAGCAGTGCGAACACGGTCGGGTAACTGACTGTCCACTTCATGTTCCCGCTCCATCGGCGTTCCGTGACCAATCCAACGCATCTCGGAGTAGCATTGGCAAGCTTTGCCGATCCAGCTTCCTAACCGTCCGGACCAGCAATGGACACAGCAACGAGCGATCTGACGGAAGGCCATCTGCTTGCCGGAAGAGTGCGCTATGTGCAACCGCGCCACGGCTTCAGGAGCAGCCTGGAGCCGGTTCTGCTGGCAGCCGCAGTTCCGGCGCGCGCAGGCCAGCGGGTGCTGGAGGGAGGTAGCGGCGCCGGGGCGACGCTCTTATGCCTGACCGCCCGGGTAGGCAAAATCCATGGCCTGGGCCTCGAGCAAGATCCAGCGATGGTCGAGATCGCCCGGCGCAACGCCGCCCTCAATGACTGGCCTAACCTGGAGTTCCGCGCAGCCGATGTAACGGCAAGCGCCGAGTGGGGCCCGTTCGATCACGCCTGTGCCAATCCGCCCTACCACCTTCCCTCCGGCACCCCTTCGCCAGACACGTCGCGCCGGATCGCCAAAGCAGCCGAGGTCGGCACTCTGGCCCGCTGGACGGCCGCCCTCGCACGCTGGCTGCGCCCGCGGGGGACCTTGACCTTCATCGTGCCTCCCGCGGCGCTGCCCGCGGCTATGGGTGCGTTTGCTGCCGCCGGCTGCACGCCGACCGCTGCGCTGCCATTCTGGCCAAAGGATGGTCAGCCGGCGAAGCTGCTGCTTCTTCGAGGAGTAAAGGACAGTCGCACGCCCTTCCGGCTTCGCGCCGGGAAAGTGCTGCACACAGCAGACGGCGACTTCACCTTGGAAGCTCAGCGCGTCCTCCGCGAAGGCGCCGCTTTGGAAGTCTAGAAGCCGTCGCCTATGTGCGGGTGGCGAAGGTGCCACAGGCGCTCATGCGCCGCCACAAGGCTCTCCATGTTGCGCCGCCGCGTGCCGTCGGGAGTAAGCGGACGCCGGGTCAGCATCATCTCCAGGATGTGCAGCAATTGCTCTGCAACCTCGAAATCTGACTGGTCGCAGGCATGATGAAACGCGATCAAAATTTTATCCGAGAGCCGGCGCGTGTAGCGCGGCGTTCCGCTGGGGCTGATGTCACGGCCCGTGACTTCCTCGGCCTGATTCACGGTGTCCCCTGTCGTGATGCCCATGGAGCTCGGTCCTGTCTGTCTGCGTGCAACGGCGGTCAACATACCCTGTGCATCATCTGATCAATTTTGCACGTCATTAATGCGCAATCTCGGCGTTAGAGTTACGCTGTCCCAATAATTATACCCATCGGCTGCCGTCCAGCTGAGCTTGGCGGAGCACCCATTCAATGTTGGCTGCGTCTGTGCGAATAATAGGCTCATCGACAAAAATAACGACAGACGCCTATGTGGCAAACACAACCTATACGGAGGCCGAATCGCTAAACGCCTCCTCCCACGTGCCAGCTGTGGAGGCTTTGCTATACTCGGTAGCACGATTCTCGAAAAAGTTCGTATGCTCAACGGCATTCAGCATGTCGTCGAGCCACGGCAGAGGATTTCGCGCGACCTGGTAGAGCTGGTTCAGCCCCAGCTGCAGCAGCCGCCGGTCGGCGATGAAGCGAATATATTCCTTCACTTCCCGCGCCGTCAGGCCTTGCACCGGCCCTTGCTCGAATGCGAGGTCGATGAACGCATCCTCGTGGTCAACGATCGTCGCGCAGGTCAGGTAGATGTCGCGCTTCAGCGCCTCGCCCCACAGCGCGGGGTTCTCCTGTACGAAAGTGCGAAACAAGCGGATGATCGAGTTGCAGTGCAGCGTCTCATCGCGCACGGACCATGAAATGATCTGGCCCATGCCCTTCATCTTCCCGTAGCGCGGGAAGTTCAGCAGGATGGCAAACGACGCAAACAGCTGGAGCCCTTCAGTGAAGGCGCCGAAGGCGGCGAGCGTCTTGGCAATCTCAAAGCGCGAGTCGACTGTGAAGCCCTGCATGAAGTCATATTTGTCCTTCATCTCCTTGTATTTCAGGAAGGCCTGGTATTCGAGCTCCGGCATCCCGATCGTGTCCAGCAGATGGCTGTAAGCCGCGATGTGCACGGTCTCGATGTTGGAGAACGCCGAGAGCATCATCAGCACCTCGGTCGGCTTGAAGACGCGGGCGTAATGTTTCATGTAGCAGTTGTTCACCTCGACGTCTGCCTGGGTGAAGAACCGGAATATCTGGGTGAGTAGATTGCGCTCACCGGCGCTGAGGTGGCGATGCCAGTCCTTGACGTCGTCTGCGAGCGGCACTTCCTCTGGCAACCAGTGAACGCGCTGCTGGGTCAACCACGCCTCGTAGGCCCAAGGGTAGCGGAACGGCTTGTAGACCGGGTTCTCGGTCAGCAGGTCGAACTGCACAGGATGTTCGTCAGCTGGATGTGTGATGCTGTCCATACCTGCCCTCGTCGTAAGCTTAAGCAATCCTGCCATATCTTGTATCGCACTACCACATTTCTATACCATATGTCGCGGGGCTATGTGTGATCGAAGCGGCTGATCAGAAACGGCTGATCCGGGAGCGGGCGCTGGCGATCGGCTTCGACGCCATCGGGTTCTGCCGGGCCGGGCTCGGCCCAGAAGCCCGCGAGCGTCTGGCAGCCTTCTTGGCCGCAGGTCAGCACGGTGACATGGGCTGGCTGGGCTCTCGCGCCAGCGAGCGCGGCGACCCCCGCAGACTTTGGCCCGAAGCACGCAGCGTCATCGCGACGGGGGTGTCTTATGCACCGGATCGCGACCCACTGGGGACGCTCGGCCTGGCCGACCGCGGCAGTATCTCGGTCTACGCGCAGGGCCGCGATTACCACGATCTTGTCAAGGGCATGCTGAAGCACCTCGCCCAATACCTCGTCGCCCGCTTCGCTCCCGGGGTGAAGGTGTTCGTGGACACTGCACCAGTTATGGAGAAGCCGCTGGCGCAGCAGGCCGGCATCGGCTGGCAGGGCAAGCACACCAACCTGGTCTCGCGCGTCCATGGATCCTGGCTATTCCTGGGTGAGATCTACACCACACTCGAGATAGAGCCCGACAACGGCGAGACGGACCACTGCGGCAGCTGCAGCCGGTGCCTTGGGGTCTGTCCGACGGACGCCTTCCCTGCGCCCTATAGGCTGGATGCGACACGCTGCATCTCCTATCTCACGATCGAGCATCGCGGTCCGATCCCCGAGGAACTGAGGCCGCGGATCGGGAATCGAATCTATGGCTGCGACGACTGCCTGGCCGTCTGCCCCTGGAACCGATTCGCCCGGCCGACAGCACACGAAAAGTTGTACGCAAGGAAGGACCTGAGGGCGCCGCAACTTGCTGAGCTTGCCAGCCTGGATGACACGGCTTTCCGCGCCATGTTCAGCGGCTCCCCGGTAAAGCGTCTTGGACGCGATCGGTTCGTGCGCAACGTGCTGATTGCCATCGGGAATTCGGCCGAGGCCGGGTTACGCCCGGTAGCCGCGCGGCTGACCCAGGATGCCAGCCCGGTGGTGGCTGATGCGGCTCGTTGGGCCTGCAACCAGCTCGGCGGCATGGCCCGACCCTGACGTCGCAGACGACGTCACCGAAATTCAAATCGGTTGTGCAAGTTCGTGGGCACGTGCCCATGCAAATCGTCTATAACGCTGTGTTCACGGTGAGCTCACTGTGCTTGGGGGGTGCAAAGTGAAGCAAGCGACGCTTGGGGGCGCGGGACCGGATGCCGGGACCGGGGTCTCTCGAACCGCAAATCCGACGCGAGCCACCAAACCCCGAGGAGGCGTCGCCTGAGCGCATTGATCAAGCGTAGCTTTTCGCTTGCTGGCCACCGCACCAGCGTCGCGCTGGAACAGGAGTTCTGGACTGCACTCATGCATATTGCCGCTGACCGGAACCAGACCCTGACTGCTTTGGTTGCTGCCACAGATGCCCAGCGGGACACCGCGCGCCCCCTTGCCTCCGCCTTGCGGGTTCTCGCGCTCTGCGAATTCCTTCCGCCGGCGTTAAGGCCTTCATAAACCGACGGTTGCATTCTTTCGGGGAGATACTGAACTCTAGGGGACACTATGATTGTCGGAACGGATGTCAGATCGGTGCATCAGGCGACCGTGAGCGAACTGGTCCTGTCCGATCGCCTGATCGCGCTCGCACAGGACGCTGATCGGGCCGGCTATACCGACACGGCAGGGCACCTGCTTACTTTGGCATGCACCGTATTTGATGAGGCAGCGAAGAAGCCGCACTAAGGTAACCCTATTCCCAGGCTTTCTTGAACCGAGACGCATGGCCGAAAGGCGCTGACCGCCGTCATCCAGGAAGCCTATGTGCACGCCATATCAACCTACAGCGCCGATGACGTGGTGCAGGCCATGGGCAACTCGGGCACTTCCAAGGGTAAGGTATCGCGGCTATGCCGAGATCACGAACGCGTGCAGGCCTTCCTGCATCGGCCGATCGAGGCTGACTGCCCGTATTCTGGCTGGATCCCACCCAGGTGAAGGTGCGCCAGAACGGTTCCATCATATCGGTGGCGGTCATCATCGCCACCGATGTGATCAGAGACGGCCGCTATGACATGCTCATATGACAGTCGATGCAGCGAGGCCGAGACCTTGTGGATCGAGTTCCTGCGCAGCAACGTGGCCGGCGTGGCGTCAAGCTGATGATCTCGGACGCGCATGAGGGCTGAAAGCCGTGACCGATCGCGTGCTGAATGTCTCGTGGCAGCGGTGCCGCGTCCACTTCATGCGCAATGCGACGGCTCATGCCGGCAAGTCACAGCGGCGCATCGTCCCGGCCTGGATCGGCACGGCCTTTGCCCCGGATGAAGCCGAGCCAGGCGTGCGACGAATGGCGGTGTAACGCTGCGACGTGAGTCTGGAAGCGCTGGCTCTCTCAGCATCCTGCAATCGTCAGCCTGCCCACTGTGGCAGCTTGATCACGCAGCCAACGCTGCTCAGGAATATCGCTCCTACCACCACGTCACGGGACACATTTCCAGCTGAAATCAAATCTACCAGCTCACCGGCAAAGGCCGGCAGCTCAGTGCCGTATGGTCTTCGTATCCGATTTCCCACGCCGTCATACAGCCAACAGTTGTAACCCGATTGCCACATCTATCATGCACGCACGATCCGAAGCTCCAGCCAAGCCACGAATACCATCTGCCTTCCGCGTTGGCGTAGAGCAAATTGGGCACGCCCAACACGTAGCTTGACACAACTTCGATGCTGAATCCGGGCATCGTGATACGGTACATATGCGCAATCAACATCGCGTGAGAAGATTGACGCGAATCGGTGCGGATTGATAATTTACTGACGTCAGATTACTGATAGTAGTATACGATTCATGTCTGCTGAGAGCTGGACGCGGTTAGTCACGCCTGTCAGTGAGCGCCCAATAGGAATGCCGCTCTCGTGGCCAACTGCTGATCTTCTATCAACGCGTCAGTGATTTGATCTCCGACAAAGTCCTACTTGCGCGTCCGCGACGCAGGGCAACGTTCGGCGCTAGAGTGCCGAGCACACGGCTTGCGAAGACCGCATTCGATATCTTGGCCGCCGCGCTCCTTCTGGCCATCGTCAGCATACCGCTTCTGATCATCGTACTCATTGTTCGCCTCGACGGTGGTCCCGCGTTTTACGCTCACAAGCGTATTGGTGCAGGCGGGCGGGTATTCAATTGCCTAAAGTTTCGCACTATGGTGCCGGATTCAGAGCGAGTATTGAATGAGGTCCTTGCCAAGGACAGTGCCATGGCAGCTCAATGGGCCACAACCCGCAAGCTGACCAATGATCCGCGCATCACCCGCGTGGGGCGCTTCCTGCGAAATAGCAGCCTCGACGAGCTACCTCAGCTGATAAACGTGCTTCGGCTCGAAATGAGCTTGGTCGGACCGCGGCCGATTGTCGAAAGCGAAATTCCGCTATATGGGGAAGGCTTTAATCAGTACTGTGCCGTACGTCCGGGAATGACCGGCCTCTGGCAGGTCAGCGGCCGCAGCGACATTTCCTACGAAAGACGCGTGCAACTCGACACTTGGTATGTCGATAATTGGTCATTTTGGCACGACATGCTCGTGCTGCTGAGAACCATACCTGCCGTGTTCGGGGGTGAAGGAGCGCGCTGATGCCCCATCATCGCCTGCTGCACATGCGGCCTTTGGCAACTGGCGGCGCCCACGTAGCGACCACTCTCGGACCGAGCCCTGTACGCCGCAAGCATCTTCAAACGAGCAGGGTGGTTAGCGGCCAGTCCAGTCGTCTCCCGAGCGAGCTTTGATTGGGAACCGCCTCCGGCAGCTGCGCAAGCTGATACTGCTGCTTCCGTCGCATGGCTTCCGCCGCGGGTTGCTACACGGTGTGGCGGCGTCCGTTGAGCACCTTCAACTGATGAGGGGCATCGCACCCGCCACGCTGATCGATGTAGGTGCGAATGTGGGCCAGTTTTCTCTGCTTATGAGAACATTGCATCCGGCTACGCGCATCTACGCGTTCGAACCGCTGGCCCGCCCAGCTGTAAAATTCGAGAGGTTGTTTCGTGGGGACGCGCAGACCACGCTGCGGCGCTGTGCGATCGGTCCGCGGACGGCGCACGGGACCGAAATGTATGTGTCAAAGGACGACGACAGTTCATCGCTGCTTCCCGTCAGCGATGAACAGGTTCGCTTCGCCGCCGGCGCGGAAACGATTGGAACCGAGTCCGTCGCGGTCATGCGGCTGGACGAAATTCTGCACCCCGCCGACATTGTCAGGCCAGCATTGCTCAAGCTCGACGTCCAGGGATACGAGCTCCTCGCGCTGCAGGGCTGTGGGCAGCTTCTTGATGTCCTGGATTTCGTCTATGCTGAAGTTTCGTTCATGACCCTTTATCATGGACAGGCGCTGGCGGACGAAGTCGTGCACTTATTGTTCCGCAATGGGTTTTCGCTCGCGGCGGTGAACAATCCAGTGTTCAACGGTGCTGGCCACTGCATGCAGGCCGACTTTCTCTTCAGTCGCCGCACTGAGGCCTGAAGGCTGCGGCGGGTATGTTGGGGGATGACAAGCGCAGGCGATGATCCGGACGAGGGGAGCGCTAGACCGTTTGAGGAGCAAGTCTCCAGCGCCTCTCACTATCGCGATGTCAGCCGCTACTCGAGGCTGCACAATACAGCTGTGTTGTTCCCGCCGCGGCTACCGCTTGAGATCATGCCAAGTCTCGTTCCCGGCATTGGGCAGTCAGGCAGTTATAACATAGGGTTGCGGAGAGGCACCTATGCAGAACGCCGGTGAGTCCGGCTTATCCCGAAAGAGCAAGCGGCTATTGCATGACCGCTCGGCGCATATAGTTGAATTGCAGTCGTTGCGCGGCATTGCGGCAACGGCGGTGCTTTTTGGTCATGTCATAGGCTACTACTCTATCCCAGAGTGGCTCGTCGATCTTGGAAAATTCTCCAATGGCAGAGCTGCTGTCGTCATCTTTTTTGTTCTAAGCGGATACGTGCTGACGCGATCGCTCCATTCATCGGCATTCGACATTCCCGCAGTGTCGCGTTTCTACGTACAACGGTGGTTCCGCATCTATCCGGCCATCTGGCCCGCAAGCCTTTTAGGCCTCGGGTATTTGGTGGTGTTGCACTGGAACGTCCCCGTGGACAATCTCGCACCGGGTTTTGGCCGCTACTTCAGAGCAGATCGCTATGATCTGCTGCATATCCTCGGATCGTTCGCCGGCGTGCAAGCGTTCCTCCTGCCGCAGCTTTGGTCGATCTTCATCGAAATCGTAGCGTCAATAGCAATGCCGGGCATCGCCTTCGTGGCGTTGCACCGCCCGCGATGGATGCCGCAGCTGCTCATCATCGCCACAGCGGCCAGTTTCATAATCTCGCATAGTCCCTACGACATCGGCCTTTACTTTATGGACTTCATTGTCGGGGCAGCCCTGGCGATGCACCGCCTTCCCGCGATCCCCTTGCCATGGCTGGTGCCGGGGTGCCTTGCTGTACTGTCGGCGACGTTATTCTTCCCGCTCTCCTACGTTAGTCCAATCGCGCACCTCGTTGAGACATTCTTTTCGGCGATCATCATCAGCATATTGATCAGCACCCCGATTGCATGGTTGCAATCTCGGTTCCTGACGTTCATCGGTGACATTTCCTATAGCATTTATCTGCTGCATTTTGTCGTTCTATGCCTTATCGCAAAGGCGTTCGCGCTTGTGCACCTCAGTGTGGATACCGTCGCGATGACCCTCCTTCTTGCGAGTGCCACGTACGCCGCGACAATCCCTCTTGCGTGGTTGTCCTACCTCTATATCGAACAGCCAGGGGTGCGCCTTGGGAAAGCCATTGTGAACCGGCACGTCACAAAGATGAGTTTTCGAGGGGCACATTCACCCACCAGTTAAATCGGCTCAGAGGAGTCGCCTCTAACCGAAACACCTCAGGTGGCTAAGGATCGCTGCACCCCCGCTCCGGCGCGAAAGCTGCGCTCGACACGGCCATCTCTCTTCATCTGGGCGATCACTGGTTCGATGGAGCCGCATCGGCATAGTCCGCGGCGAATCGCCGATTTGATCCCGGCGATGCCGACCCGCGATAAAGACACACACGCTGATGGCTGGAGACCATGCCCGTGACACCACGATCGACGAAACCACCTGCTGGGCGGTGCCGTTATGCCAGGCCCCCGCCCTCGCAGTTGGTCGCGGCGACAGAAACCTTGACGCCAAACTCGTAGCGGCTTCTCTCCTTGCAGACGCTCGATCTCAGGGGCATGCAATGCGTAGATCTGGGCATGGTCTGTCGTCCGCCGCGGGTGCAGCTAATTGGGTCCCCCCATATGATTAAGCCACGCCACTGACATTGCGAGGCCGGCGTCCACGCCGATGTCGGATCGGAATCCGAACACACGTTCTGCCTTGTCAGGACGGTAGTGGGCGTCCAGGCTGAACAGAGACAGTTCATCACTGTCGGGAGTGCATTTGAGAGTCAATTCCACTTGCTGCATAAGATTCTGCAGCCTATCGTTGCGTCGAGCCAGCCAACTTAGCTGTGTCGAGTGGTGCTTCAGCGCGTATTTGCCGATCACCCGGATAGGTGACAATAGACCGGTTTTTATCTGCGTCCGGCTCGCAGCCTGAAATGTAATGTCTGGCAAGCCAAGGTGTTTGTTGAACCGCTCCATGTAGTCATTCCAGGTCACGATCTCCGGACCATTGATGTTGAACGCTTCTCCTACAACACCGGCTTGTCGGACCGCTGCGATGGCAAATCTGACGACGTCATGAACATGAACCAGATTACACTTCCCTTCGCCCAAGGCACCCAGATGTTTCCACCGACCGTGTACTAGCCGTAGTGCATTCCGGACAGTCCAAACGGCCGAGAATGGCCCGTAAATGACCGATGGACGTAAGACAACTACGTCAACATGGGCCTTCCTGCAGACCTCTTCGCTCGCAAGCTTCGCTTCACCGTAGGTGGTCAACGTGGCTTGGGGGGCCGTCGTCTCTTCATCGACCTGTCCGGTTGCCGCGCCATAGATAGCAACGGAACTGATGTGGACGACCCGTTTCACTCTGGCCTTGGCCGCAGCGTCTAGGACATTCTTCGTACCTTGAACTATGACTTCGCTGTCGCCGACAGCGCAATGGATGACATAGTCCACACCCGCGCATGCCTCGGCGAGTTCGTCAGGCTTCAACACATCGCATTGCACGAGCGTTATTGGAAGGCGAGCGATACGTGGCGCACTGGACCATCGGGCAATCCCGGCCAGGACACGGTATTCCTCTCCAAAATGCAAGGCTTCAACGATCGTTCCTCCGACAAATCCGCCGGCACCGGTAACAAGAATGGTCTCCTGGCTCATTTGCCGAACCTCGGCAGCCATGGCGCATCATAGCTTTTAGCGCAACGATAGCCTTCTGAAATTGCCTGGATTGAAGGAAGCACGTCTCGGCCTGAAACGAAAGGCTGCTTGCCACCAGCGATTGCGCCGACGAACTCCGCGATCATTTGCGCCGCGTGCTCTTGATAGGTCATACCTCGCGGTGCGAGTTTCACCAGCTTCGGTCGGGCCGACTCCTGCTGAACGGTGTATCGATGCTCATCGTAACACCCACCGCTGATGCGTCCCCGCTCAAACCGAATGCTGTAGCTGTTCGACATCTTTTGATAATAACTGAAGTCGATGCCTGTTCTCACCCCTGCAAAATCCAGGATCAGCGTCGCCCGCGCTTCTGGACCTCCAAACGAATCAGTTCTGCAATCGAGGACGATCGGCTCTTCGCCAAACCACCAGCACAGGAGGTCGACGACATGCGCTCCTATGTCCAACATGACGCCGGGGGGCGGACGGCCGTTGCGTGATTTCTGGGTGAAATAGAATCCCGACTTGGTCGGCCAGCTGTACTTGCCCCCTTCCGCCCATGATGCAGAAAGCGGTCTGCCTAGGCTGCCATCAGAGATGATGCGTTTAATCTCCCGGAATGATGCAGCATAACGCCGAAGGTTATTCGGTACTAAGATCACGTTGGCTTTTTCTGCTAAAGCGACCAACTCAGTCGCTTCGCTCACCGAGGGGGTGAGTGGCTTCTCACAAAACACGTGTTTTGCTGCTGCAATGAGAGTTTGGCTAATTCCAAAATGGGTGTCGTGAGGAGAGGCGATCGCCGCCGCGTCGATTTTATCAAGCACTTGGGACAGCGATGTCGCGACATTGGGGATCTTGAATTGTCGTGACACAGTCTCCAACCGTGCCGGTTCCGGGTCGACTATCCAAAGTTCCGAACAAAGGTCGCGCCGAGATGTCAGAACAGGCAGATAGTAGCTCTCTGCGATGGCACCACACCCAATTACTGCAAACCTCAGCGCTGCCATGCTAATCCGTAATCGAGCATCTGTTGTTGAGTAACGTGTAGAGCAATCGGGTCATGTTTCAGTCCTTATCTTGGTTGCCACCTGGCGTTATATCCGGCTCGGTGTCACTGTCCACTTAAGGGTAGCAATATACATTCAAGTGAGGCTTGCCGCAAATGTACCCGTCGGAGTCTGCGGTTTTTGTTGGACAGATATTCCCGACAACAAGAAACAGCCATTAGGCCCGACGGCAGCCATTCCAGCAGGAAGATCATCCTCCTCCGGGTGTACGTGGATACGTGGTACACCCAACGAGCTATTTTAACTCGGGGAAACGATTGAAGAGTAGGCGGTCTCACCGGAGCGGGCCGACTACACGGTGCCACAGCATTTCCTGGTCGACCGCGCCAGCTGTGCGGCAGGAGAAAAAGATGACAGCGGCCTGGCCGTCGCGCCCGCTGTCGCTGCGCGGGTTGGCAACGCGTGGGCGGGCTGGTGTCCGCCGGCGCTCTTTGCCACCAGTTTCTCAATTCCGGGCAGCTGATTGCGGCTTGTTTCCTGACCGACACGGCGCGATGTCATGGTCCGTCACCAAGCCAGACCGCCTGACCAAGCCTGAGCTGCAGACCAGAATGATCGTCAATGACAACGCCACGGTCAGTGCATAAATACTGACGGCCTGCAGCGGATTGACCAGACGGCTTGACACAGCCCCGAGTATCACGGCCACGACCGTCATGATGGTCGTCCACATCGCGATTCTTGCAGGCCGATCAAGAACAACGTAGGCGATTGACGAAAAGCTGCTGTAAGCGATGATGGCCCCGAACAGTGCAAAGATCGGAATGACATTCGACAGGTTCGGTGTCGGCAAGTGAAGCAATTGTTCGACATAGAACTCGGACGCGGCAAAGAGCGCAATGGCGACGATTAACCCGTAGCCAATACCCAGCAGACACGTCGCCCTGATGAATGCCCGTTGCTGGGCAGCAGATTTGCTGTTCCAGAGAATACGGACATAGCCCGACAACGGAAACAGCAACAGGACGACGGGGACGAGGAAAGTCTGGAACAAACGCACGACGGTACCGAACCACGCCGAGATGGTTGCAGTAGCCGAGGCTTGCAACCATACGACCGAGAGGCTCAGCGTTGCCATCAGAAAGCCGTCTGCCATCACGAGCATCGAGCCTTGGCGCAGAAACAACTTTAACATGCTGGGACGACCGCGAACCAGGTACTGTCGCTTCCTTAGCAACAGGATGAATGTAGCCAGGCTAGTCAACCAGTATGCGCCCTGGATTACGGTTGCACCGAGCACCACACTGTGCTGCGTGGCTGGCACGAGAAAGCCGATCGCATAAATCAGGGATTGCAGAACAATCTGGAGTGAAGCCGAAACATAGTGTTCATTGTAGGCTGCACGGACATCATTGAACTGATTGAAGAATACACCGAACGCCGACAGCATCGTGACGATCAACACAGCACGATGGGCGTGGGACACCCAACCGTAGACGGCGATGAACGTTAGTGCGACGCCGAGGACAAGTAGTTGCGCCACAATGAGGCTGGCAAAGCCGTTCGCCTCCTCGCTGCGTTTCCCCGCCGCATATGCCTCGCCGATTACCCGTCGCCCGACAGTATTGAAGCCACCAGACAGACCCAAGCACGCCGTCGCCAGCGCCAATGATGAAAGCAGATCGACATACCCGTCGGTCCCGAGCCCGAGATGGAGTAGGGGAAGGAACCATAAGACACCGACCGCGCCAGGAATACGGGTAAGGAAACTGGCTCCGATCGAGAGCATCGCCTTGCGCTGTTCGCGGTTTGCACCACGCAGCTGACTGAGCAGCTTCCTCACAGTTGTCCGGTCATCTTATGGAGATGCTGGTCCGCCCGCCACCAAACAGTTTGCTACCTCGGTCTAGCCAAGTGGAACAACTCGAGGTCGCTCGGCTCGTACGGACCGATGCAGCGGATTCGGGCAAGGGCAAGTCACGGTCATCAGAGTATTGCAATTCGGTTTGTCGACCGAATACCGAAACGTGTCAACGGTTTCCGCATCTGCCGGGTGAACGATGGTGGAATTCTGTTAGTCGGGGCGATCCTGTCATGGACATCAAGATTTTGTGGCTGTCCTGACGGCGGTCTCACGCGACTCCCAGCGGGAGAAGTACGGCACCCTGCGGTCGATTCCGACCGCCGCCGGAGGGTCGAGTTCTACGGCAACTGCCCCACATCGGACGCAAGGCTGCTGACCGGTTGCGAACTGGACAACGTTTTCGGCCTCACCAATCCCGCTAGTGCATGTGGTCCGGGTGCCTGTCGTGCGAAAAACGTCGGCGATCTGCCCATCCGTTTTCGGCCATCTCGCCGCCCATGAAAATGTGACTCGGGCAAAGCGACCGCCCCTCCGCGGCCCCGACGAAGGGACCGCAGAGGAGGCGAGGCAGTCGTCACACCCAGCTGATCGCACTGGCCGGGACGGCGGCCAGGCCGTGCACGTCGATCGCGTGGCTGGCGC